>JBOGNE010000040.1:0-107919 GCA_050747005.1 Candidatus Acidiferrales bacterium | reverse complement strand
CGGGCCGCAGCGGCAAAGCGGGCTGACTACGATCCAGCGCCTGAATGGCGGTCTTCTCATCGATGCAGAAAACCGCTGTGTTCTTCGGAGGATCCAGATACAGACCCACAATGTCTTTGGCCTGGGCCTCAAACTGGGGATCGGGACTCGCCATGTAGCCCTGCAGGCCATGGGGCTGCAATCCTGTCTTGTGCCACAGACGCATGACGGTCATGTGACTCACACCCGCGCGCCGCCTGGTCGACGCGCCGGCTGGCCCGTCACGGCGCTGGAGGGAGGCTGCTCGGTGGCCGCCAGAATGGACGCTTCCCGAACGGCCGTCAGCTTCTTCGGACGTCCCCGGCGGGGGCGTCGAGCAGGCCGTCGAGCCCCTGCTTCTGCCAGTTCTGCCTCCAGGCGCGAATGCGACGCGGACTCATTCCGGTTTGCGCTTGAATGCGGCGCAGCGACAAACCCTCGGCGAGCAGCAGCAAAACACGGGCGCGGCGCGCCAATCCAGCGGGACCTTGGGTGCAGCGCGCCAACTGCTCCAGCCGGGCGCGCTCCGGCGACGGCAAACGAAAGGGTTCATGGGTGGTGAACATGAACCCTTGCACCATAACAAAGTTTATGTGTCGCTTATTTATGTTACACAACACTAGAACGCCGCCACATGCCGCCCGCTGAGCATCTCAAAGTGTTGCGGTGCGATATCGGAGAATGAGATGCCGGCCCCATTCCCAGACCAGCCCGTCTCTCTGCGGAGTAAGACGCCGTGGTGGCTCGCGCTCGCCGATGTGACGCTGCTACCCGCCTTCATTCTCTGGTTTATCTGGCAATTGCAATTCACAGCGCGATGGACGTGGACCATTCTCGTCGTGTGGCTCGTGGCGAGCTTTTTGCTGCATCACGACACGCCAGCGACGCTGGGCTGGCGTGCGGACAATCTCTGGCTCGTCACAAAGCTCGCAATAATCGCTTTTGCGGCCATGGCAGCCGGGCTCCTCGCCATCGGAATCGCGCTTGGCGCACCAGGCCATTTGCCGGCTCATTTGTTTTCGTGGAAGCGCCTCGGCAGTTACGCGGCTTTCTGCCTGCTGCAGCAGGTGGCCCTCGATTCCCTCATACAAAATCGCATGCTGTCGCTTGTAAAACGCGAATGGCTCGCTGCAACGCTGACCGGAGCAATCTTCGCGGCGTGCCATTGGCCGAACCCGGTGCTCGTGCCGCTAACTTTTGTTGGCGGCGCTGTGATGGCATGGATATTCGGCCGCGCGCGCAATATTATCCCTCTGGCAATCGGGCAGGCCATCCTGGGCTCGCTTGTTTTCTGGGCTTTTCCGATGGCGTGGCATCATCACTTGCGCGTCGGCCCCGGCTACTACGGCGTGCCGCGCTAGCGTCTGGTCCCGGAAATAAACTCAATTATTCCGCCGCGCAACTCCGTGTTGATTGTTTGCACTGATGCACTGCGTCCTGCTTGTACAGCTTACTTTCGGGACGCGGCATTGGATCGTGCTGCCAGACGATACGCCGAAGCGCCCGCATCTGGGCGCCCCACCTCGCACGATGGAACGGCGCGTCGCACAGTCTGGCGCCAATGCTGCGATTTACGGCCCGCCCGAGAATCTGGATATTGAGACGAAATTGTGATTAGGTATTAGGACAGGAGGTCGTCCATGGCCACGAAAAACGACAAGCGCTCCCCCGGATACAATCAGCTCGCGGAAGGCACAAAGCAGTCCCGCCCGATCCTTCACCAGCACGCGCGGGAAATTCAACCTTACGGAAAGATCGCCCGGCTTCCGATCGCTCTTGACGAAAAAGTCTGCGCCGAAAGCGTCGAAAATCTGAATCAGCTATTGGCCGACACGATGACGCTTCGCGATCTTTACAAGAAGCACCATTGGCAGGCGGCGGGCCATACGTTCTATCAAATCCATCTGCTCTTCGATAAGCACTTCGGCGAACAGGTTGAGTTAGTGGACGAAATCGCCGAACGCATTCAAACGCTGGGCGGCATCAGCCTCGCCGTGGCGCCAGATGTTGCCGAAACCACGCTTATCCCTCGTCCGCCGCGCGGTCGAGAAGAGGTACCCGTTCAGCTTTCCCGGCTGCTCGAAGCGCACGAAATAATCATCAAGGAAACGCGCGCGATGGCCAAGCAGGCCGGCGATTCCGGCGACGACGGCACCAACGACTTGCTCGTCAGCAGCGTTCTGCGAACCAACGAACTGCAAGTCTGGTTCCTCGCCGAACATCTGGTTGACGTTCCCGCAGTCCGCGCCGACCAGGCCAAAGCCGCCTCGGCCAGCAGCTAGCGCCCTGGCAGTTTGCGGGGAAAGTGAATATTCTGTGGCTCGCGAGTTGAATCTCGATACGAGGGTGTGTCTCCTTAAAGTTGCAGAGAGGAATTATTCGTAGCGCAGCGCGACCATCGGATCGACGCGCATCGCCCGCCGCGCAGGGACGTAACACGCCGCCAGCGCCACCAGAGCGATTAGAATCGCTACTCCGCCGAAGGTCAGCGGATCCCTCGCGCTGACTCCATATAGCAAGCTTGCCATGATCCCTGTAAGCGCCTGCCCCGCCACAATCCCAATCCCGATTCCGAGGAGCGCCATCTGCCCGCCCTGGACGAGAATCATCCGCAGGATATCCCGCCTCTGCGCGCCCAAAGCCACGCGAATTCCGATTTCGTTCGTGCGCTGTTCCACTGAATAGGAGATCACGCCGTAGATGCCAATGCTCGCCAGGATCAGCGCAAGTGCGCTAAACAGTCCCAGCAGAATCAGCGTGGCGCGGCGCGTCGAAACCGAATCGTCGATCAGTTGTTTCATGGTAGTGACCCCGAAAACAGGCTGGTCTTTGTCGATTCCAGCCACCGCTGCGCGGACCGCCGACGTGAGACTTGCCGGATCGATCGAGGACCGAAGGACCAGAGACATGTCGTTCGTGGCGCTCTGCCGGTAGGGAACGTAAACCTCCAGCCGCGCGGGATTCGCCAGGCCGTATAGTTTTGTGTCTCCCACGACTCCGATGATGTTCACCCATTGGACATGCGGTCCCGGGTCTCCCCAGTGGAACCGTTTACCGATCGCCTCCCCGTTTGGCCAAAACCGGCGAGCCATCGTGGCGTTGATCAGCGCAACCTGCGGAGCGGTCTCGTTATCGGCCTCGGAGAAATCGCGTCCCAGCAGCAGCGGAACACCAAGCGCGTCGACGTAACCTCGACTTACGGCGTGATAGTCCGGATGCGGGTATTTTCCGAGACCGGGATCGGGCATGCCTTCGACCGTGATATCGTCGCGATCGTGATTGCCGGAAAGCGGAATCACGGTGCCGAGCGCGGCCCGCTCCACGCCTGGAATCGCGCGAACCCGCTCCAGGGTTTGCTGCCAGAAATTCAAAATCGCCGCTGGTTTCGAATACTGAGCGGTGCGTAGGTTCATTTCCATGGTTAGCACCCGGTCCGGCCGAAAGCCGGGATTCACTTTGAGCAGGCGGTATAGGCTCTGCATCATTAGTCCTGCGCCAACCAGAAGCACGAGTGCGAGGGCGATTTCGGCAATGGCAAGTGCACTCCGCAAACGTACGTGCGAGAAGCTGGAAGTAGCGGTGGGTCCGCCCTGCTTCAGCGTTTCTTGCACCTCCGTGCGAGAAGCTTGCCAGGCTGGGACCAGCCCGAAGGCAAATGTCACGAATCCGATCGCAGCCGCCGTAAAGATCAGCACGGTGCGGTCCATCGTGATGTTCAAGTTCTGGAATTGATCGGCAGGTAGCAAGCGTCCAAGGCCCGCGATTCCCAGGATGCCCAAAAGAATCCCAAGCAGGCCGCCCAGCGCGCTCAGAAGAAAACTTTCAGTCAACATCTGGCGCACCAGGCGTCCGCGGCTTGCGCCGAACGTCTGGCGGAGAGCGATCTCGCGCGTGCGTGTCGCGGCCCTCGCCAGAAAGAGATTCGCCACGTTGACGCAGGCAATCAAGAGTACGAACACGGCTGCGCCGAAAAGAACTAGAATCTCCGCGCGCATGTCTCCCAAAAATTCATCGCGAAGGGGCGTCAACGTCGCACTCACATCGCTATTGGTGATTGGATACTCCTGGGCCAGCCGCGCCGCGATTCCCTCCATTTCCGCCCTGGCTTGCGTCAACGTTGCGCCCGGGGCGAGGCGCCCTAGTGCAGCCATGTCGCCGCGTTCGCCTCGATCCTTGAATGTATCTTCACCAGCCCAAACGCCGATGGGTGCCAGCACGTCCGTTTTCTCAGGCAGGTGAAATGATGGCGGCAGAACTCCGACGATCGTGAAGCTGCGGCCATCAAGCGAAATGCTCCGCCCTATGGCGTCTGGATCACCACCAAAGTGCGATACCCACAGCCGGTAGCTCAACAAAACTACCGGCGCGGTTCCGGGTTTTTCTTCTTCCGGCAAAAAGTCTCGCCCTAAAATCGGACGAACGCCAAGCAGCGACAACAGGTTCGGCGAGACAGCGTACCCGGAGATGCTTTCAGGCTGCGCAATGCCGGACAGATTGAACTCTCTGTTGTTCACGGCAGCCATCTGTGCGAAGGTGCGGCTCTCCGCCCTCCAATCGAGAAAATCCGGGTAGGAGGGAGAGTGCTGGTTCACTCCATGTGAGCTTTCGCGGACCATAACCAACTGCTCGTCGTGAGCGTAGGGTAACGAGCGAAGCAGCGCCGCATCTACGACGCTGAAAATCGCGGTTGTCGCTCCAATGCCCAGCGCCAGAGTGAGTACGGCAACCGCCGTGAAACCTGGAGACTTCCGCAGCATCCGAGCGCCGAAGCGCATGTCTTGAAGGATGGTTTCGATGAAATGAGTACTCCGAGTCTCGCGGCATTCCTCCTTGAATTTCTGGTGGCCGCCGAATTCCAGGCGCGCGCGGCGCCCGGCTTCGGCGCGCGGCAGGCCGGAGCGCTCGAGATCATCCGCGCGCTGTTCGATATGCGAGCGAAGCTCCTCGTCCATCTCGTCCTCCATATCGGAGCGATGAAAGAGAGCGGATGCGAACGAACGAAGCCACGCCAGGAGTTTCATATTTCCTCCGGCTGCGCTCCGAGGACGGAGGCAATGGCGGCGACCAGGCGGTTCCAGCCCTCCGCTTCCTCGCGCAAGCGCTTACGTCCTGCAGGGGTGAGTTCGTAGAACTTGGCGCGGCGATTGTTGTCCGACGTGCCCCAGCTTGCTTTGAGCAGCTCCTGCTTCACGAGTCGGAACAAAGCCGGATAGAGCGCGCCTTGTTCGATCAACAACGCCCGCCGGGAAATTTGCTCTATGCGCAGAAGAATGCCGTAGCCATGCAGAGGGCCGAGAGAGGCTGCTTTCAGTATGAGGAGATCGAGAGTGCCAGGAAGAAGCTGAGCTTGGCCGGGCGTGCCGGACATGATGGGCCTCCCAAGTCGGTTAGGAAGCTATACCAATCTCTCCTAAGTTGTCAAGGAAAGGAGCGTGCCAGTCGTGGCACAGTTTTGGCGCCCGGAATTTCTGTGAATCCACATATGTTGCGCGAACTACGCCACGGAAAACATCCACAGCTCCCGCCGTTTGCATCGGCTTCCGACTCACGTTAGCGTGGACGCGGAGAATGGACGGAAATGGCGGCTGGCAATGATGGACGGGGCTCCAGCACGATTCCAGGGGCTGCGAAAAGGCCTTTGGGCCTGGTTTTGTAGCGCCACCCTTCAGGGTGGCATCGATAGTGCGTCTCGGTCGGGCGAGGCCTTCGTGTGCATGGACTGCAAGATGCCGGGCTGAAGCCCGGCGCTACGACAGCGCGATTAAAAACGGCCCTAGCTCGCGGGAACAAAAAGCACGGGGATGTCGCAGGCTGAAATCGCTGCCGAAATTCCGCCGAATTCTAATCGGCACAACAGGGATTAGAAATCGGCGTAAATCAAAGAAAACACAGGATCGCGATAGAGTCTAATCGACAATTTTTAGGGGGTTCCCGAGGTTGAAATGATCGTATTTTGCAGTAAGATTCGCGCCCGATTTTGCGGCATTTTTTGTAGACGCGCGGCACCCGGAATTCGACCACCGGCCGGGGATCGCCATCCCGCAACGGGGGCAGCGTCCATCCTTCAGATGATTTTCCTGGACGTCGTGCCACGACCGGCGAATCAGCACCGAGCCGCACCCGGGACAGGACGTATGCGCGCCGTCGCTGTAAATATTCCCTTCGTAGACGTAATGCAGACCGGACGCAATCGCCGCCGCCCGCGCACCGTGCAGAGTCTCCGGCGGAGTGCGCGGCTTATCGCGCAATTTGAAATCGGGATGAAACGCGGTGAAGTGCAGCGGAACGTCAGGGCCGAGATTTTCCAGAATCCAGTCGGCAAGCCGGCGCGTTTCGTCGCGCGAATCGTTGAGCGTCGGAATCATCAGGTTGGTGATCTCGAACCACACGCTCGTTTCGTTCTTCAGCCATTGCAGCGTGTCCAGCACGGGCTTCAAATGCGTGAGCGTGATCTTGCCGTAGAAATTCTCGGTAAACGCTTTCAGGTCGATATTCGCCGCGTCGATGTGGTCGTAAATATCGTGAAACGCCTCGCGCGTGATGTATCCATTCGAGACCATCACGGTTTTCAGGCCGCGTTCTTTTGCTGCGGCGCAGATGTCGATCACGTACTCGCCCCAGATGGTCGGCTCGTTGTAAGTGAACGCGATCGAAGGGCACCCGTTGCGAATCGCCAGCAACACGACGTCTTCAGGAGGAATGTACGACGAATGCACCTGATCGGAGCGCGATTTCGAAATGTCCCAATTCTGGCAGAAGAAGCAGCCCATGTTGCAGCCGGCCGTGCCCATTGAAAACACGCGCGTCCCAGGAAGAAAATGGTTCAGCGGCTTTTTCTCGATGGGATCGATTTGCAGTGCCGCGGGATGCGCGTAGCCGAGGCTGTAAAGTTTGCCGCCCTCGTTCGCGCGGATGAAGCAGAATCCGGCCTGTCCCTCGCCGATGTGGCAATGCCGCGGGCAAAGATAGCAATGCACTTTGCCGCCGGGTTCAGGTTCCCACCAACGCGCTTCGTGGAGTGTTTCGGATTTCTCGAGAACTTTCAGCTCTTGCATGATGAGACGCCGCTGCAACCATTATACGCCCGTGCCCAAGAAGCCGGAGTTCGTGTACTCTTTCGGCCATGGAAATCGAGTGGGTACGGCAGCACTGCCTCTCGCTGCCGAACGCGACGGAGCAGATCCAGTGGGGCGACAACCTCATCTTCAAGATCGGCGGGAAAATGTTTGCAACGCTGCCGCTGGAACCCGCCGCTCCGGTGTTTTTGTCGTTCAAGTGCGCGCCGGAGGTGTTTGCGGACCTCATCGAGCGGCCGAAAATCATACCTGCGCCCTACCTCTCGCGAGCGCATTGGGTCTCTCTCGAATCCGACGACGCGTTGCCGCGCGCGGAAATCGAGCGTCTTCTCGGCGAAGCGCATGCCTTGGTGTTTGCAAAATTGCCAAAGAAACTTCAGGACAAATTGCGCCACCCGGCGAAACGCAAGAAAACATCGCGCGCGAAAGATTAGTTGTGTTTCGTTTGCGCGCGGCGGCGAAGCGCCACCCATGCGAGAAAGCGCCGCGTGCGAGCTCGCTCGCGCCACATCAGTCGAAAGAATTTGCGCGAATCGAGGTCAACTGCTTCCGCGCCGAAAAACGTTTCGAGCCGCCACTGGATGTACGGCGATGCCCACGGCCGGAAACGATAGCCTTTCGCGGTGATCCAGTAATAGCGAATCGCGTTCAGCACGGCGCAAACCCGAGGTTGGCGAGCCCGTGACGCGCGGCACGGCAGTTTGCTTTCTTGTAGCGCCGGCCTTCAGGCCGGCACTTGTTGCGCACATCAAAAAATGCCCCGCTGAAGCGCGGCGCTACAAAACCGTCGGACAGAGAGCGATGGCGACGCGATGATAGAATCGAAGCGAAAACAGACACGCAACGATGACTGAACGCATGAACGCCGAAGACCATTACTATGCGGGAGTTGATTTTTTCAGCGAGGGCAAACTCGACGAAGCCATTGCGGAATATCGCCGCGCCATCGAGCTCGATCCGAAATTTTCCGACGCGTTGCATGGCTTGGCGCAAGCGTATCACGCGAAGCAGGATTTTGACCGCACCATTGAAGCCGCGCAACTCATCCTGGCGCTCGATCCCGACGACATTCTCGCGTGGACCACGATTTCTCGCGCGTATCAGCGCAAGGGCATGGTCCCCGAAGCCGAAGAAGCCGGCAACAAAGCACGCATTCTCGGCTGGAAGCAACAGCTTCGCGAGCAAAAGAGCAAAGAAGGCGCATAGGAACTTCGGGCGCAGCAAGGGGCGCTCCTCAAAAGAGGAGGCCAGACGCCCTTCGTAGTCCTCAGGGCAAGCCGGCGCTACGAAGAGCATCGCGATTTGTTGCGGCGTGGAATGACACCGGCTATTTCCCACGGACAATAAAAAAGGGGCCGAGCGGGAATGACTCGGCCCCGAAATGAACGCGCGATCAGCGTGCGGAAGAACGTTCCGTTCGTCATTCCGACGCGAAAGGCGGCGCTACAAGAACTGCGGCGCGTGACTACAACGCGGCGCAGACGGACTTAACCTCGGTGTAGTGTTCGAGAACTTCGTGGCCCATTTCGCGGCCCCATCCGGATTGCTTGTAGCCGCCAAACGGGAGCGCCGCGTCGAACACGTTGTAGCAATTGATCCAAACGGTTCCTGCCTTGATCTTGGCCGCGAGCGTGTGCGCCTTCTTGATGTCGCGGGTCCAGATTCCGGCGGCAAGGCCGTAGATGGTGTCGTTCGCCGCGACGGCGATGTCGTTCGGATCGCTGAACGGAGTCGCTGTGACGACCGGTCCGAAGATTTCCTCGCGCACTACTTTCATTTTGTCGTTAGTGTTGACGAGCACGGTCGGCTTCACGAAATAGCCTTTGTCGCCAACGCGTGCACCGCCCGTGGTGGCCTTAGCGCCTTCCTTCAATCCGGATTCGAGATACCCGCAGACGCGATTGAGCTGCTCTTCGGAAACGAGCGGACCCATATCGCTTTCGGGATCGAAGCCGGGCCGGACACGGATTTTGTCAGCTTCCTTCGAGATTCCGTCCACGACTTTGTCGAAGCTGCCCTTCTCGATAAAGAGACGAGAACCCGCGCAGCAGGTCTGGCCCTGATTGAAAAAGATGGCGCTGGCTGCCCCGGCGATTGCCTTGTCCATATCCGCGTCGTCGAGGACCACGTTGGGGGATTTTCCGCCGAGCTCGAGCGAGACTTTCTTCAAGTTACCCGCGGCGGCTTGCAGGATCAGCTTGCCGACTTCGGTCGAACCGGTAAACGCTACTTTGTCCACGTCTGGATGCGCCGCGAGCGCGGCGCCGGCTGTTTCGCCGTAGCCTGGAACGATGTTCACGACTCCATCCGGGAACCCGGCTTCCTGAATCAGTTCGCCGAGGCGAAGCGCGGTGAGCGGAGTTTGTTCGGCTGGCTTCAAGACGATGGCGCATCCGGCGGCGAGAGCCGGCGCGATTTTCCATGCGGCCATCAGCAGCGGAAAATTCCACGGAATGATCTGCCCGACGACGCCCACGGGTTCGCGAAGGGTGTAAGCAAGGAATTTACCCCTCGGCGCGAGGCCGAGCGGGATCGTGTTGCCTTCGATTTTGGTGGCCCAGCCAGCGTAGTAGCGGAAATGATCGGCGGCGAGCGGAACGTCCGCGGCGCGCGCGACCTTGAGCGGCTTGCCATTGTCCAGCGATTCAATCTGGGCAAATTCCTCGAGGTACTTTTCAACCAGATCGCCGAGCTTCCACATCAGGCGGCCGCGCTCGGATGGCGACATCTTAGACCACGGGCCGGTTTCAAATGCCGCGCGGGCGGCTTTGACGGCGCGGTCGATGTCCTCGCGGTCGCCCTCGGCGACATTCGCGAGGACCTCGCCGGTTGCGGGATTGTAGGAAGCGAACGTTTTCCCCGATGCGGCCGCGGTCCATTTTCCGTTGATGAGAAGCTTGTGAGTCTTGGCGACGAAGCTGGAAACATTGTGATCGATTGATGGGGTGGCTGCTGCTGTTGCCATGTGTCCTCCTTATTTTCGAGAAATGCAGAAACCTGTTTGCAAACGCGGGCGAGATAGGTGCGAACTCACGCGAGAAACAAAGCGGACTATCATCGGCGACCCGTGCGGGCGGCACGGCCACGATCCGTCCCCGGAATGGCCACCCGGTAAAGCCAAACGTTACTCCCCGCAGCTTGAAAATTCAAGTCGAGGTACCGACAGATAGGCATTGGACAGTTTGGCGATGTCGGAATGGCAGGATTAGAATCCGTTTGATTAGCCTAGAATTAGGCGGGGCGTAATTGTCCCAGGAGATTGAAAACGATGATGCGTCTCAAGAGAGTCTCCTTGTTGCGGGATCGTGTGATTCGCTGGGACGAGTACCCGTTCAATATTCGGTCCGCATGGGCAACGTCGCGATCGAGTTGAGTGTCGTGAGCCCGGTAAACCACACCCATTCCGCCCGCGCCGACGATTTCGACGATGCGGTAATGCGAAATGATGCTATTGGCTGTTAGGGGAGACTCAGTCACTTCCGCTGCATATTACGCCTGCACCTCGGTGCAGGCAATCGTGAGCGAGGAATGGCAGCGTATGGGGAGCGCGTACAGCGGCAAGGAAAACCCGCATTATTCGACGCGCAACACGCTGCGACACTTACTGAATTGACCCATGCGTGAGAAGGAATGCCTAGGCGGACTTCTTTAGCTTCTCGACGATGGCCTGCGTTTCGTGGTCGTACACGAAATAGTCGCCGGGCTCATTCGAGCTCAGCTTGAGCAGGCGCTTTTTTGCGTCGTCGAGATCCTTCACGGTCTCCAGCCACACCGGTCCTGCGTCGGGGAATGTTCTGAAAATGTCGTATCTGGAAATCATGCTCGTATCCTCACATTGGCAATACGAGGGGAGCTTGGGCAGGATAGTAGGCCCGGTTCACAGGACAGTCAAGCGGACATTTCAGCGGGATGAAGAGAATCGCCGCGGCGTAGGAACGAAAAAGCGAAACGTGGCTGCTAGACTGTCGTTTTCCGGGATCGCTGGAGGAGCCGTGGACGAGGGACGCAAACGGGTGCTGCTTATCGCCGTGGCAATTCTGGCCGCGCGCAGGCTCGCTCATTGGGATGGCCGGCCTTCTCCCGCATCGGAGTGCGCCATTTCCGACGCAGTTTCGCTCGGCGAACGCATCCTTCGCAAAATTGACGGCACCTGGCTTTGGCAAGAGTCGTAGCCACCGGAGCAAAGTCCGCCAAGAGTTCCGCCAAAGTGTTAGTCTCGGCACCAATGGAGAACGAGAGCACCGGTGATGACGCACTCTTTCATTCGCTTCCGCCGCGGATTGGCGGTTGCGATCGCACCTTGAAGGCCGTCGTTAAATCGCCGGACACGCAAATTCCATTTTATCGACACATGAGCGATGATTGCATTTGGCAGTTTGTTGAAAAAAGCCGGGCGTCATTCCGAGGTGCGTTTTTTTAGCCGGAGGAACCTCTCTTTTGCTTGCGATTTTTGCGAAGAGAGATTCCTCGCTTCGCTCGGAATGACGATCGGAGCGGCTTGTTCAACGAGCTGTTAGAGCTGGCGATCTCCGATTATTCCGGCGGTGCGTTGAGATGAAATTCCGAGCAAAGATGATCGCAGGCTGCGGCGGGGGACTCATTATCCTGCTCTGCGTCGGCGCGCTCACGTACCGGCGGTCGATCCAGCGCGGCGCCGATCAGAGATGGGTGGCGCATTCCCATCTGGTGCGCGAGACGCTTGACGCCACGCTGTTGGACACGATGGATGCGGAAACGGACGAACGGGGATATCTCGCGACCGGCGATTCATTGCATCTGAGCTTCTACGGAAGCGCGCGTGCGCGCATTCGCGGTGATCTGCGTTCGCTGCGTGCATTGACGGAAGACAACGCCGAACAACAAGCGTCGCTCGATCGGCTCGAACCGCTCGTCGCCGCGCGGTTCGCGCCTTTTGACGCCGGTTCCGCGGCTCGCGGGCGCGCGGGTTTCACTCCCGCGGAGTCCTCCGCGGAATTGAACTCTGAAAAGCAACCGGCGGATGCAATCCGTGCGGCGATCGCGAGCATGGACCGGCAGGAACAGCAGCTTCTGGACAACCGGTTGCGGGCGATGAACGCGGCCTCTCGAAGAATACGGGTGCTGATCGTAGTCGGAAACGCGCTGGGATTTCTTTTTCTGGCGCTGGCCGGCGTTTTCATCCACCAGGAGATGCGGAAGCGCGAAATGGCGGAAGAATCGCTGCGCCTGAGCGAGCAACGCCTGCGCTTGCTGGTATCAGGCGTGCGAGATTACGCCATTTTCATGCTCGACCCGGAAGGCCGCGTGGCGAGCTGGAATCGTGGCGCCGAGCGCATCAACGGCTACCGCGCGGAAGAAATTATCGGGAAGCATTTTTCGGTTTTCCACCCTTCCGAAGACGTCGAGCGCGGCAAGCCCCTCGACGAACTGACATCCGCGGCGAACGAAGGCCGCTACGAAGACGAAGGCTGGCGCGTCCGCAAGAATGGTTCGCGTTTCTGGGCCAGCGTGGTGATTACGGCGATGCGCGACGACGCGGGGCGGCTGCATGGGTTCGGCAAGGTCACTCGCGACTTGACGGCCAGCAAGAAATTGGAAGAAGAAATGGACATTCGCAACGCGCAACTCGAAGCGGCGAATCAGGAGCTCGAAGCGTTCTCGTATTCCGTGTCCCACGATTTGCGCGCCCCGCTTCGCGGGATCGACGGTTTCAGCCAGGCCTTGCTCGAAGATTACGGCGGCAAAATGGACGAGACCGCCAAGGGCCATCTTTCTCGCGTGCGCGCGGGAGCGCAGCGAATGGCTCAGCTTATCGACGATCTTCTCAACCTGTCGCGCGTCACCCGCGCTCCCATCAGCCGCGAAACCGTGGATTTGAGCGCGACCGCGCGCACCATCGCCGAGGAGCTTCGCAGCATCAGTCCTCGGCGGGAAGTCGAGGTTCTGGTCGAGCCGGGAATCGAAGCCGGCGCGGATCCGCAACTTCTGCGCATCGCGCTCGAAAACCTGATCGGCAACGCCTGGAAGTTCACTTCCAAACGCGATCGCGCCCGCATTGAGTTCGGGTGCCATCGCGGCGAAGTTCCCGCGTATTTCGTTCGCGACAATGGCGCCGGGTTCGATCCGGCTTACTCCAACCGCCTTTTCGGCGCGTTTCAGCGGCTTCATCGCATGGAAGAATTCCCCGGAACGGGCGTGGGCCTTGCGAGCGTCAAGCGAATTATCCGGCGGCATGGAGGGCGTGTCTGGGCCGAAGCCGCGGTGGACAAAGGCGCCACGTTTTATTTCACGCTCGAACCGCAACCATCCGGAAAGGAGAAGCCCGCCGATGCCGACGCAGGAAAAAGTGATTCTGCTGGTGGAAGACAATCCTGATGACCAGGCGCTCGCCTTGCGCGCTTTGGAGAAGAACAAGATCAGCAACCGCGTTGTCGTCGCGCGCGATGGCGTCGAAGCGCTCGATTACCTCTTCTGCACCGGGACTCATAAGGATCGCTCTCCGAACGACCCGCCCGAAGTTGTTCTGCTGGATCTGAAATTGCCCAAGGTCGATGGGCTGGAAGTTCTTCGCCGGATGCGCCGCGACGAACGCACCAAGTTGCTGCCCGTCGTGATTCTCACTTCATCGAACGAGGAAGAGGACCGCATGAAGGGCTACGGGCTCGGCTGCAATAGCTACGTCCGGAAGCCGGTTGACTTCATCCAGTTCTCCGAAGCGGTTCGCCAACTCGGGATGTATTGGCTGTTGATCAACCAGGGACCGCCGCTGCCCCGCTCGTGACTGGTTGCGCGGCTCGGGTTTTGCCGTTGTAGCGCCGGGTTTTCAGCCCGGCATTTCCACTCCGCGCATCCCGTGGAGACGCGCACCCATGCCGCCCTGAAGGGCGGCGCTACGCAAGCACGGGATCCGCGCCTGTAGCGCTGGGTAATGGAAGAGCGGGGCTTTAACGCCGCCCTTCCGCTTCCGATTCCGCCTTTCCATTGGCTCGCCGTTCCGCAAGGCTCAATTGCTTACATTGGCAGGAAACAGAATTGGTCCTGCTTAGGCGAGATCGCGTCTGCGAATTCCCACTATTCCGAGAAACGCGAGACCGATTGCCAGCAGGCCGAGCGACGCTGGTTCGGGTGCAGCGGTGATGTTGGAGCTGTCGTTCGTCTTGACCGTCGCGAAATCGAAAATCATTCGCGGCGAGCCAGTTCGGGCGCTGCCGTCCTTGAGTTTCGGGCCGAATACCAGGTCCGTACTCACCGGGGAATCGAAGCGCCCGAAGTCGAAATTACGAAGGCTCTTCACGGCCGTCAACTCGCCGGAGCCACCGTCAAAATCGGCGTGGATTGCCTTTGCGGACAGCGAATTCATCTGCAAATTGCGGCTGGTTTTATTGGCGCGAATCGAATCCGCCGGCGTGCTCACTGCAACGAACAGCACCCCTGCGATCAAAACCGCCCATAGGCTGTTTTTCATGTTTGCTTACTCCCTCTCGTAGCAACGAACTGCGATCGATCAAGGCATGTGCCAGCAGATCAGCTTCGCAAACCTGGCTCGCTGGCTCTTGCCTACGCTGCTGCCCTCCCATCGCCCGAGAGAATGGCGGATCTAAGGACAACCCCACTCGGGTGAATGCACGTAGAGGGCTGCTGCCAGGCCCTTCACTTTTCCTGCAAACAGACTATTTACTGCTTGATTAAATACTTCTAACCGATATATTTGCATACTTATGCCCGCCCGGGTTCCGCAGCGGAAAAGCCCGGCGAAATGCAGCAAAACGGAGCAGTGGTTTAATGAGCGAGCTATATCTACAGGGTTTCCTGTATTTGGCTCAGGGAGCCGTCTGTATGTGAATTTTCTTAGGAAAAGATGGAAAACTCCGTTTTGGGCCGAAGGTTTTGCTTGCAAAAAGGGCGTAATTCAAGGGGGCTGTCGGTTCCCGCGCAGTGCAAGAGGCCATTTGGCGTTCGAGAGCGACGCGGCGGATTCATGAGCAAATTTGCGTCGTTCGGCGCGTCGGCGATGTATTGTTCGCGCGTTTGCGGTAGACTCTGGCCATGGCCAAGAAAAAATCCTCCGCAAAGAAAAAACCGGCAACAAAAAAGAACAACAAGACCAATCGCGCGCCGCGAGCGCCCCGTGCAAAAACATCATCGAAAAAGAAAGTATCGGCGCGCGGGGCTTCGAGCGCGAGACGAACGCTCCCGGCGAAGAGTCCGGCTGGCCGGGCTGCTGCGTGGCGGGGAAGTCCCAGACGCCGCGTGAGCAAGATGGGAACCGGCGTGCCGCCGCCGGAAACGACAGGGCCAGTACGGCGTGGACTTGGCTCGGCGTCAGGAGGACAGTCGGGCGATACGCAAGGTTTGTCCGAAATGGAAGACGTGGATTCGGAAAGCGTCGAGGAGCTCCTCGAGGAAGGGCAGGCGCTCGAAGCGGAAGTGGTGAGCGGCGTCGAGAATGCGCCCGACGCGGATGAATCTGAAGTCCATGTGCGGGATCGTCCCGGGGACGAAGACGAACTCTAGCAGGTTGTTGAAAAAAGCTGGGCGTCATCCTGAGGGCCGTTCTGTGGCCCGAAGAATCTCTCTTTTCTTGGCATTCTCGGGAAGAGAGATTCTTCGCTTCGCTCAGAATGACGTCCGAAATGAGTTTTTCAACAAGCTGCTAGACGGTCACGTTTCCCAGTCCGGCCCGGATTTCCGTAGCCCGCCGCGCCGCCGGCTCTCCTCGGATCCGCCGTACAAATAGCGTACCTAGAGGGCAACCGGAGCCGTAACGACCGCAGGCACGGCATGCCGTGCCCTTCGCCGCCTTCAGTTCAATTCCGTCACGTCGAAATAGCTTTCTGAGCGAAGCAGCGCGCCGATCGCCTCAACGAGCGCGCGAGTCTGAATCTTTGAAACCGCGCCCTCGATTCCCGCCTTTTGCGCTTCCGCTATAAGCCATATCGAAAGATGCGCCGTGTACAGCAATATGGGCACGTCCGGCGCAATCTTGCCGATTTCTCGCGCCGCGTGAATCCCGTCCATCACCGGCATCGAAAAATCCAGGACGATCAAATCCGGATGAAGTTCCTTCGCCCTGATCACCGCCTCCGCGCCATCCACGGCTTCTCCGCATACTTCCCAGTCCCCTCGGCACTCGATCAAGGCGCGCAAGCTACGGCGAACATCTGCGCTGTCGTCGGCGATGAGGATTCGGGGCATCTGTGCCTACAATGGGAGGGGAGTTCATCTTGGCAAGATTCGTGCCACCGGTCCATCAGGCGTTTACCCTATATTCGGCGGGGCTGGCCCGAAACCTCCACTACTCAAGAGAACGCTTGAATTTCTTGTATCCGCCGCCTAGACTAGGGTCGTCTAACGCGAATGGTAGAACACGCGCGCTGGTTGCGCCGTGAGACCGCGGCAGGAGCATTCAGTCCGCGTCGCACGGCGAGCGCCCATGGAGGCCTTCGTGGCCGATACTTCACCCGCATTGTCCCGCATTCCCGGCGGTTTGAACCACCCGCCCGCAGCTCGATTAGAAGACGTTCTAGTCACCGATGACCTCAAAACCCGGCCGCAACGCGACGCGAATCTAAATCCCGAAAGCCTCTCGCTCCACAACATTGCCGCCGCAATGGCTACCGCGCCGGATCGGCTATTGGACACTCTCGTCACGGCTGCCTTGGACCTTTGTCGCGCCAACGCCGCGGGAGTCAGCCTCCTGGAAGCCGCGGACGGGCACGGGCAGGTGTTCCGCTGGACGAATCTGGCCGGGACTTTTGCTAAGTACGCGGGCGGGACCACTCCGCGGGATTTCAGTCCTTGCGGCGTAACGCTCGACCGCGACTCGCCGCAGCTATTCAGGCATCCCGCGCACTACTTCGACTATTTTGCAGAGGTTGATCCCCCCATCGTGGAGGCTCTGGTCATCCCGCTTCGCGCGGGCGAGCAGACCATTGGGACGATGTGGATTGTTTCTCAATCCGAGGACGTGAAATTCGATTCCGAAGACGTCCGGCTGATGGCCGGGCTTGCCGAGTTTACCAGTTGCGGCCTTAACCTGATTCGATCCCGCGAAGCCGAACGGAAAGCCAGGCGGGACAGGGAATCCGAAATCGCGGCTCACCATCGTACGGAGGACATGCTTCGTCAGATGAAGGCCGAACTGGAAAGCGAGGTCGAGGCCCGCACGCAACAATTGCAGCGGCTCTCCTCACGATTGATGGCTTCGCAGGATGACGAACGTCGCCGGATTGCTCGCGAGTTGCATGATAGCGCGGGGCAGTATCTCGCCGCTTTGCAAATGAATCTTGGCGCGCTCCGCCGCGAGGCTTTGGGCCTTACGGACGCCCAGCAGGCTCGCATTTCAGACTCGATGGCAGTCGCGGAGCGTTGCAACACGGAGATTCGCACGATGTCCTATTTGCTCCATCCGCCGTTGCTCGATGAAATAGGACTGGCCAGCGCCCTGGCCTGGTACGCGGACGGCTTTGCGCACCGCAGCGGGATACGAATCGATCTGGACATCGCGCAAAATTTCGGCCGGATGGATAGCGATGCGGAGACCATCATCTTTCGCGTCGTTCAGCAGAGCCTGGCAAACGTTCATCGCCATTCCGGCAGCCACGTTGCCAGGATCATCATTGCCGCGTCTCACGAAGAGGTGATCGCGCAAGTCTGCGACGAAGGCCAGGGAATCCCCGCGGAGGCCCTGGACAAAATCAATGGCGGCACTTACCTGGTTGGCGTGGGAATGGCTGGCATGCGCGAACGCGTAAGGGACAAAGGCGGAAAGTTTACCGTGCGCTCCAGCAGCGCCGGCACCACCGTCGAAGTCCGCCTCCCCCTCACGGCCTCCGCCGCCGCGCCATCTTCGTAACGCTTCACGCGCCGGCGGTTCGCCGTTTTAGCGCTGTCCTGCCCTGAGCGCCCTGCCGAACCGCGCCTCGCCGGCTCCTCTGGTTTTGTCTTGATCCCACTTCAGGGCGGCATGCCAGGTGCGGCGCTATCGCACCGCCAAACACGATGTGCCTTCGTTACTCGTACCCGTCGCCGTGATCGTCATCGTCACCGATGGCTTCGCGAAGCCAAGGGATGAAACGAATATCGGATCCGCTGGCTGTCGTGCATGCTTTGCCGCCAGGGCCAGCGGGACATCCCCAATAGTTCTGCGTCGCGTCGATCCTGCCGGTACATGCAGTGGCGTGGTCGAAGACGCAAACATCAGCGACACCGATTTTGCCTCCAAGCAGATCGTTGAGATGGACGTCGACCCCGGCCGGCGTGTTGATCGCAATGTCCACGTCCTCATCGCGGATCACGTTCCGTGAAATGATGGTGCCCTCAATCGGAGAGCCGCCACCGCCGCTATTGATGTTAATGCCCACGGTTCCGGGCGTGGCCGTGTCGGCCAGGTCCGCGAGGTTTCCCGCAATGTAGTTGCCGACGATCATGTTTCCATTCATGTCGTCGGCGGGCGCACCAAAGACCGGACCCACGTGCGTATGGATATCCACTCCCCCTAGTCCGTTGTCGGTCAGCCTGTTGTGGATGATCACATTATCTGAGACCCGGCCAGGACCGTTGCCGTCGGAAAACATGCCCACTCCCGCACCTCCAATTTGCACGCCGTTGCGGGAAGAGACGTTCTCGGCCACGGTATTGTGGTCAACTCCAAAGTGGCGAGCAAAAGGAGGAGTGCCGGTCCGCGGATGGGACGCGAGAACGATGCCGCACTCGAGGGGGTTGTCCTTAATCGTGTTGTGGATGAGCAGATTGCCCTGGCTCTCCCCAGTCTCGTCGCTAATGAGGATGCCATCGGCATTGCCTGCGATAAAGTTGCCAGACACGATCGAATGGACGGTGCCTATAAGATGTAGCGCCCCACCGCAGTCTCCGGTTTCGTCGGTCTCGTAAACCCCATTGCCGGGTTGCTCGGGGCAACCTGTAGTGGCACCCGTGAAACTCAGGCCCGACGATTTGTCATTTTCCACCATGCGGTTATCTCGAATTGTGACATCCGTCGCGCTCACCACCAGAATTCCCTCAAACTGGGCGTTTTCCACCGTGAAGCCAGCAATGGTCACATTGTCGAGGCCCGGATGATCGAAACCATCCACAAAGATGCCGTGTGCAAGGCCGGTGGCGTCGATGACGGACGGATCGGCGCCGGCGCCAATCAGTGAAAGCGGAATGCCGATGACCACGTCTTCCGTGTAGGTGCCATGTTCAACGTTAATCACTTCGTTAGGCGAGGCATGATTAACGGCCGCTTGGATCGTTGAGTAGCAACCATGCGAACCGTGGGGGTTGACGCAAAGCGTCGAAGCCTTGGCCGCCTGGGAGAAGGCTGCGAACAGGGCGACGCAACAGACGGTTAACCAAGGGCGAAATCGAGTCAGCTACACGGGTGTCCTCCTTTTCTGCAGGGTTATGGGGCCTGTGTTTGCGCTGTTATAATAACCAGAATCGTTTGTCAAGAACTTTAGTCAAGGGTCGCTTGCTGCACCCTTGGTCTGTTCTTGCCGTCGTAGCGCCGCCCTTCAGGGCGGCATCCCATCTCACGCCGCGTCCTTCGCAAAACGTTGCCACTCGGCGTCCCTCCAGCGCTTGGGTTTGCACGCTGTTCGTCGCGAATTATGCGTTAGCCATTCGTGTGAATATCCACGGTCGCCAAAAAACGCGGCACCCTGCGCGCTCGCGTCGCCTGCTCGAACGCGTACGCAATCTTGATGAGGGTCGGCTCGCTCCAGGCGCGTCCGAAAAACGAAATTCCCACCGGCAGGCCGAAAATAAATCCCGCCGGAACGTTAATATTCGGATAACCGGCAACCGCCGCAAGCGACGAGCTTCCACCTGTGTCGTGGTCCCCATCGACGAGATCGGTGAGCCAGGAAGGCCCCGCCGTCGGGGCGACCAGGGCGTCCAGATGATACTTGTCCATCACCGCGTCGATTCCTTCCGCCCGCGCCAGACGGTGATTCTTCGCGAGCGCGTCCTGGTACGCCTTGTCCGTCAGCGGTCCCCTCGCCTGCGATTTCACCATGATGTCCTGCCCGAAATACTGCAATTCCTTATCGTGGTTGCGGTCGTTGAATTCGATGATTTCCTGGAGTGACTTCACCGGCGCGGAGAATTTCGCGAGGTAGGCGTTCAAATCGGCCTTGAATTCGTATTGCAGCACGATATTTTCCGAATCGCCAAATTTCTCAAGAGTTTCAATCTCGACGGGATCCACCAGCGCCGCTCCTTCGCTCTTCAGCGCATCGAGCGCCGCATTCATCACCGGCGCCAGCTTCTCGCTGAAATCAAAAAGCTTTCGCACCACGCCGATTCGTGCGCCCCGCAATCCGCCACGGTCGAGAAATTTCGTGTAGTCCGGGGACGATTTCCCGCTCGAAGCCGCCGTCGCCGCGTCATCGGGATCGATGCCCGCCAGCACGCTGAGCAGGGCGGCCGCGTCGGCAACCGTGCGGCAGATCGGCCCGGCGGTATCCTGGCTGTGCGAAATGGGAATTATGCCGGCGCGGCTCACGAGCCCAACGGTCGGCTTGATTCCCACCACTCCGTTCGCCGAGGAAGGGCAGACGATCGAACCGTCGGTTTCGCTGCCAATCGTCACGGCACAAAGATTTGCGGATGCGCCCGCTCCCGATCCGGAACTCGATCCGCAGGGATTGCGGTCAAGTGCATAAGGATTATGCGTTTGCCCGCCCCGGCCGCTCCATCCGCTCGAGGAATGCGATGACCGGAAATTCGCCCACTCGCTAAGATTCGTCTTGCCGAGGATCACCATTCCCGCGTCCCGCAGCCGCTTCGCCACGCCGGAATCCACCGGCGGCGTAAAGCCTTGCAGCGCGAGCGATCCGGCTGTCGTCATCATGTGGTCCGCGGTGCCAATGTTGTCCTTGATGAGCACGGGAATCCCGTGCATCGGACCGCGCGGACCTTTGGCTTTTCGCTCCACGTCCAGCGACACGGCAATCAAAGGAGCGTCGGGGTTCGGCTCGATCACGGCGTTGATCGCGGGGCCGCGCTTGTCGATTTCGGCAATCCGGTCGAGGTACCTTTCGGCGATCGCGTGCGCCGTGAACTTGCCGGATTTCATCCCTTCCTGTAGTTCCGCCACCGTGATTTCATCCAGTTCGAATGGTTTCACCTCCCCGGCCACGGCTACAGCGCCCCCAGCGTTCTGGAGCAAGGACCATGCCGCAGTTGCTGC
This sequence comes from Candidatus Acidiferrales bacterium, assembly GCA_050747005.1. Taxonomy (GTDB): domain Bacteria; phylum Acidobacteriota; class Terriglobia; order Acidiferrales; family UBA7541; genus Palsa-295. The sequence continues at coordinate 86,649 of JBOGNE010000040.1, read as the reverse complement.
GCTAATTTTGGCGCTCGATCCCAGGAATTTCCGGCGGGTAAAATTCGAGTTTCCTTCTCTCGTTGAATTCAAGGCTGGCTCCTTTTCGTTGCGATCTCAGAGCCCGCCGATTGTATCCAAATTTTCAGACGATTTCATTCAAGAGAATGTCGCCAGGGTCAATGCAAAACAATCCCGCGCCGCGCGGAATCTTCCCCGTTTTGGTTTGCTATTGCCTCCACGCCTGCCTAAAATAGTTCCGGCATGCCTCCCGCTCCTCAGAATTTCGTACACCTGCATCTGCACACGGATTATTCCCTGCTCGATGGCGCCTGCGAGATTGGCGAACTTACAGCAGAGGCCGCGCGCCGAGGGATGCCTGCCGTCGCGGTCACTGACCACGGCAACCTCTTCGCCGCCGCGAATTTTTTCCACAAAGCGACCACCCACGGCGTAAAGCCGATCATCGGTTGCGAAGTGTACGTTGCGCCCGACAATCACAAAAATCGCGGTTCGGACGCCGAACGCTCGAATCACCTGATTTTGCTGGCTGAAAACGACGAGGGTTACCACAACCTCATTCAGTTGGTCTCCACCGGTTTCCTTGATGGCTTTTATTACAAGCCACGCGTGGATCACGACCTTCTCGCGCAGCACGGCAAGGGGCTGATCGCGCTCTCCGCGTGTCTCCGCGGCGAAGTGGCCAGCGCGCTCATGGACGAAAAGATGGACCAGGCGCGCTCCAACGCCTATCGGCTGCGCGACATTTTCGGCAAAGGGAATTTCTTTCTCGAGATTCAAGACCAGGGACTTGAAATCGAGGGCCGCATCAACCGCGACCTCGTTACGCTCGCACGCGAGACCGGCATTCCGCTGGTCGCTACGAACGACTGCCACTACCTCACGCAATCCGACGCCCACGCGCAAGAAGTGCTGATGTGCATTCAAACGGGCAAGACGATGTCCGATACGCAGCGGATGAAATTTCCGACCGATCAATTTTATTTTAAGACCGCCGAGGAGATGGCTGCGGTTTTCCGCGAAGTGCCTGACGCCGTCACGCGCACGGTTGCGATCGCCGAACGCTGCAACGTAAAGATACAGCGCGTGAGCAATCCGTTTCCGGAATTTCGCGTCCCCGAGGGCCACACTACCGACAGTTATTTCGAAAAAGTTGTCAGGGAAGGCTTCGAGTTGCGCATGATGCAGCTCGATCGCCTCGCGAAAGAGAATCGCCTGCGCCATCCTCTGGCTGAATACGAGCGCCGCCTGACGGACGAACTCGAGATGATCAAGAAAATGCGCTTCGCGGGCTATTTCCTGATCGTCTGGGACTTCATTCATTACGCTCGCGCGCAGGGCGTTCCCGTCGGTCCCGGCCGGGGCTCGGCCGCGGGAAGCCTGGTCAGCTACGCTCTTCAAATCACGGACGTCGATCCGCTCCAATACGATTTGCTTTTTGAACGTTTTCTGAATCCCGAACGCATCTCCATGCCGGATATCGACATCGACTTTTGCATGCGGCGCCGCGGCGAAGTGATCGACTACGTTCGCGGGAAGTACGGCGACAAGAACGTCGCGCAAATCATCACCTTCGGCACGATGGCCGCGAAAGCCGTGCTGAAGGATGCCGGTCGCGCGCTCGACATGCCCTACGGCGAAGTGGACAAGATCGTCAAGATGATTCCCACAACCCTCAACATCGAGCTGGAAGATGCGATCAAGCAGACTCCACAGCTCGATTCGTTGCGCAAAACGGACGAGCGCGTAAAACAGCTCGTGGAAGTCGCTTTGCGCCTCGAAGGCCTCGCGCGCCACGCTTCCACGCATGCAGCCGGCGTGGTGATCTCGCCGCAGCCGCTCACAGAGATCGTTCCGCTCTACAAGTCAAGCAAGGATGAAATCACGACGCAGTATGACATGAACGCACTCGAGCGCATCGGCCTGCTCAAGATGGATTTTCTCGGTCTTACGACGCTCACCGTTCTGGACGATGCGGTTCGCATGATCAAGCACAATCGCGGGGTTGACGTTGACCTGACCACGCTTCCGCTCGACGACGCCGCCACGTACGCGATCTTCGGTCGCGGCGACACCACCGGCATCTTTCAGTTTGAATCGCACGGAATGCGCGACATCCTGAAGCGCTATCAGCCCACTCGGCTCGAAGACCTCACGGCGCTCAATGCACTCTATCGCCCCGGGCCGATTCAGGGCGGCATGATCGACGATTTCATCGCGCGCAAACATGGTAGGAAAAAAGTCGCATACGACTTGCCCGAACTCGAGGTAATTCTTTCCGAAACCTGGGGCGTGATTCTGTATCAGGAGCAGGTGATGCAGATTGCCAACCGGCTCGCGGGATTCTCGCTGGGCGATGCGGACATCCTTCGCCGCGCGATGGGGAAAAAGAAGCCCGAAGAAATGGTTGCGCAACGCGAGAAATTCCTCGCCGGCTGCGCCGTCCGCAAAATTCCGCTGAAGAAGGCGGAGAAGATTTTCGATCTGATGGCCGAATTTGCCGGCTACGGTTTCAACAAGTCTCACTCCTGCGCGTACGCCTATCTCGCGTATCAAACCGCGTGGCTCAAGACGCACTATCCCGTTGAATTCGTCGCGGCGATGCTTACATCAGAAACCGGCAATACCGAAAAAGTCGTGAAGTATATCAACGAAGCCCGCAGCATGGGCATCACGGTGCTTCCGCCCGACGTGAATTCCAGCGATCTGAGCTTCACGCCGGTTGGAAACGACATTCGTTTCGGTCTCGCGGCGATCAAGAATGTAGGGGAAAATACCGTCAAAGGAATCCTGGCTGCTCGCGAGGCGCTTGGGCGCTTCGCCGCTTTTTTCCAGTTTTGCGAATCGGTTGACAGTCGGCTTCTCAACAAGCGCGTTTTTGAAAGTCTGGTTCGGGCCGGCGCGCTCGATGGTCTTGGCGCTCATCGCGCGCAGATGATTGCCGTGATCGACCGCGCCATCGAACGCGCGCAAAAGCTTCAGCGTGCCAGGGAAACCGGACAGCACGGGCTTTTCGGTGGTGGATCCTCGCCGCAATCGCCGCCTCCGTTGCCTGAGTTGCTTCCCGATGTGGACGAATGGCCGGAACACGAATTGCTTGCCGCTGAATATGCCACGCTGGGCTTTTACATTTCCGGCCATCCGCTCGATAAGTATGCGGGCCGGCTCGAGGATCTGAATGCCATCGATCTTGCAACGATTGAAAGCCGCCGCAACGGCGAAGATATCGTGGTCGCCGGGATCATCGTGCAAACGCGCCCGATGCGCTCGCGCCGGGGCGCCCGCTGGGCGGTGCTCACGTTGCAAGACCGAACCGGCGTAGTCGAATCGCTGGTGTTTCCGGAAGCATTTCAAAAGCTCGAGCCGGTTTTGAAAGCCGCCACGCCGCTTTTGGTGAAAGGACGCGTTGCTATCGAAGACGTCGGTACCCGTCTGATCGTGGCCGACGCTCGCGCGCTCGATCAGGTGGCGGATCGTCCGCCGAGCATGCTCAGGGTGCGCGTCGATCTTGGCGCGCTTGACCCGATCGCGCTCGATCGGCTACAGGAGCTTTTTTCGAGCCGCCCCGGCCGTTGCCGCGTATCCTTCGAGCTAGTGAAAGAGGACGGCAGCGAGGCCACGCTCGATGCATCGAACTGCGTGCGCGCAGACAGGGAACTTGTCGAGCGGGTCCGCGCGATTTGCGGCACGGAATCCGTTGCCGTCGTGCAATAATCGCCAGCATTCCACTACGGAATCCGCTTGCCGATGACGACGAACGGTCAGGACCGTCGGAATGACCAAACGCCAGCGCCTTCGCGACCGGCTCCGCAAGCGCCATGCGAGCCGCGAGCGTCTGAAACGCATTCAGGCATTAAAGAAGAGCAAGGAATCGCCCAAAACAGCCCGTTTGGCTGTGGAGCCCGGCGCGCCGCGCTTGAACGCCGCGGAACTTCAATCGAATAAGCCCGCGGGAGCGTTGCGGAAAGGATCGGCGCGAGCGGAAAGGGTGCTCGCTGCCGGCCGGGATTCCAAAGATACGATGGCTGCGGAACAAGACGAACGGAATCGGGAACGCCAGCGCGCCATCGACTCACTCGAACGGGATGTCGACGAGCTCCGCCGTCTCTCCAATCCCACCGACCAGAATGCGGCCGATATCGAGCGCATTCGTGGGGAGGTGGCCGAGCTGAAGCGCGAGTTTTACACGCATCTCGGCCCCTGGCAGCGCCTTCAGCTTGCCCGTCATCCCCAGCGGCCCTACACCGACGATTACATTCGTCTTCTCTTCGAGAATTTCAGCGAGATCCATGGCGATCGTCACTTCGCCGACGATCTCGCGCTGATAACGGGAATGGCATGGTTCCGTGGCAAACCCGTGATGATTATCGGCAGTCAGAAGGGCCGCGATACCAAGCAGCGGCTCTCGCGCAATTTCGGGCAAGCCAAACCCGAAGGTTACCGCAAAGCTCTTCGAGCGATGCAGCTCGCCGCGAAATATAAACGGCCTGTCGTGATATTTATCGATACTCCCGGCGCGTATCCCGGAATTGGAGCGGAGGAGCGCGGCCAGGCGGAAGCCATCGCGCATAATCTCCGCGAAATGTCGCGCCTGCCTGTGCCCATCGTGGTTACGATCACGGGCGAAGGCGGCTCCGGTGGCGCGCTCGCGATTGCTGTCGGAGACCGCATCTTCATGCTCGAAAATACCGTGTATTCGGTAATTTCGCCGGAAGGCTGCGCTTCGATCACCTGGCGCGATCCGACCAAAGCGGAAGCAGCCGCCGACGCGCTGAAAATTACCGCCAAGGATCTTCTGGAGCTGAAGCTAATCGACGAAATCGTTCCCGAGCCGGAAGGCGGCGCGCACCTGGATCCCGCCGCAGCGGCTAAGCTTCTGGAACCATTTCTCGCTAAATCGCTCGACGAACTCTCCCGCCTGTCGTCCGAGCAACTCGTCGCGCTGCGCTACGATAAATTCCGCCACATGGGCCAATTTTTCGTGTAACTAGTATCGCTCGGAACCAGGTATGCTTCCTTTTCGTTCCGCTTTTGATGCTCCATTGCCCGCAAGTAATAGCGAGCTACAGCCACTCTTGAGACTTTTGCAACGGCGAAATCGAATTCAAATTGTGCATCTGTCGGTATGCTGGGACGTATTTTGCTTGCGACGGCCGCAGCATCCTTGATTTTTCCGTCTGTTACTTCCTTTGCGGCAGTACCATAGACCGTGTCAAGCGCCCCGCTGCCTTGCTTCCCCCGAGATGAGCAAGCGGATAGCCCATGAAATCATTGCCGTCAACACTAGCGCGATCTGATCTGGCAGGAATTTGTCCATTACGGCAAGTAATAATGGTCGCGTTTGAATCAGGCCGAGAATGTCGAGCGTGGCGATTGCCTTCCTCGCTTCTTGCGGATATTCATTCCAAAATGCGTGCGTCGAGTTAAGTAGTGGTACATATCTTCCTGCCGCTGCAACCAGCTCGTCCGAAAATGACACTACCTCAAGTTCGGACTGTTTCTTTTCTTTCAGCGCGTTGAAAAACTCGGCAGTTCTCACTACTCCATAGTGAGAAACCCAATACTGTCGAACGAAGGTTCTTACAATTTCTGCTTCGGCAATCGTCTCAATTGCACCATTCATCGTGTTCCTGACTCAACGGAAATGTCTCCTGTCTCATAGGGTGACATTTTCACGTTGCCGTTCAGGGGTGACAGAATTATGGAGCTAAGACACATCCGCCGCGGCGTCTTCCATTCGGTCCCGGACCTGGTGTACAAAATCGTGACCTACATCCGCCAGTACAACCGCACCGCCCAGTCCTTTCGCTGGACTTACACCAACCCGAGGAAACGCATCCCTGTGTCACTTTCTTCGGTTACGCGACACTAGTGTCGTGCCCCGGAAAGCAGGGCGCAGCCCTTCCTGCGTCAGGGAGAACAAGCGGCGCCTCTACGATGAGTTGCATGGCCGGAGTCATTGAGCTTATTTCTGGCCGGACACTAGGAGTCGCGCAAATCCCCCCGTGCTATCGAGAGCAATTCATCGGCAAGCTTGGCGAGCGCTTTGGTTTGCGCCGTCTCCGCTTCGTCGCGATGAAAATAATTGTCCCATTCGACGTCCGGGAAGCCCATGCGCGTCGCTTCGGCCGGTAAACGCTCCCGAAGTCTTTCCGGGGACTCGCCGCCGATGCGGCGAATCGCATCGTAGACGATTCGATGCTCGGCGATATTCCATGCATACCCGGCGAGGGTGCGCACGACCGCCTCCCGCGCCTGATGCGTTAGCGAGCCCCCGCAGAGCCGTGCGAGTATCGTCCGCTCGTTCTTTTGAAGTCGCGTGCCGTGAGAGTCATTCATGAAGGCACGAGGATACTTCGCGCGCGGGCTTTTGCAAAAGGTTTAACGATGATTGAAGGCAATCAAGGGAAGGAAAGCCTGTAGCAATTGCTCTGGTGAGCGGACGGTGTCTGGCGGCAGCGTTAGGCGGCCGAAGACACAACAGGACGGACGAAATCGATACGATCGATGGCGGCTGCCACGCCGTAAAGCGGCGTGATTTCGCCTTCGAGTTCGGAAACGCGCAACGCCTTGGCGCTAGCTCGAACTAGAACGGACGCGCCGCAATCCTTTTCCGTAGGCAATGCAAAGGTCAATTCCAAGCCCTCGCCCTGTCCTAACTCGACGTCGGAGTGGAAGAATATCCCTGTGCGCGAAATGTCTCGAAGTTGCGCGGTATGGAACTCAGCCGGGTGAAGTCCGGAAACACAAACTTGGAGAGGCAGGTACACCTCATATCTTCGGGCCTTGCGACGCTCGCCCATCAAATCTCCCTATTTTACTAATGCAAGAGCGTTACCACGATCAGAATGAAGATTTATTGGAAACAAATGGCTTAGCTAGTACTACTACCTGTCAAATTGACAGGTTTCGTGGAAAATTTTCCAGGTGTGGGAAATAGATGCAGAGTAGATGGCAAAAGCGTGGTAAAAGCGCCAGCCGAGGACGAAAGGCTTCGGCACGCTCGAAACGACGAAATGCGCATCTCGTAAATCCCGGGTTCGAGTTACATCACAGGCTCATGCAGTACAGATGTACCCTCGGACTCGGTCAGCAGGCCCTTGCCGATCAGCATACGGACAAGGCGGACAATCGTGGCGCGGTCCGGTCCCTGATTGGGCGCCGTATTCCTGGGCTTGGCCGGCATTTCGGGCGCTGCTTCCCGGTCGCCCGTACGGCCGGAAAGCCAGGCGGTCAGCGCCACTTCCTGGTCCGCGCTTAGGTTTGTAAACGAGATTCCCATTCCCAGGCCGTGCTGGGAGTAAACGACGAGCCCGCTCGTTTCGAACGACGACTTCGCATTGCTGAGCTTTACGTGGACCTTCGACCCCACCGGAAACGGATTGGTGGTGTCGACGAAACATCCGCCCGGCCCTAGATCCATGGTTCGCGTGGAGAACCGCGCGCCCGAGAGGAATTCGACCACTTCGGCGGTGGCCGTGAACATCTGGCGATTGGCGCTGCGGCGATCCGCTTCGAGCGTGCTTGAGGATTTTCCGACGGCGCTGTGCGTACTGCCGTTCGAGTTCTTATTGAGCTTCGGGTCGTGCATGTTCGTTTTCCCCATTCCTGTGTGGACCACGACTTCCAAGTTAGATACTCACGCCTGCTTCGATACGCCCCCGGGGTGTTATCGGGTTGGGATTGGACGCGTTCCCTTAAATAACAAACTGAACCGCGACGCCGCGATTGCCATCCGGCCTGTCTTCCAGCCGCACGATCGTGCCGAGAAACTTTTTGTGCGCCTCGATCCGGTCGCCATACGGGAACTTCAGCATCAGCCGCATTCCTAGGAAATAGTGAGGCATGCAGGTGGCGAAATACAGGCCATGGCGGGTGAAATCCGTCACTTCGCCGACGTCCACGATATCCGCGAACCGAGCGTCAAAGGGCTGCACCTGGACCGGTAGCGATACTTTGAGGCGTTGCCTGCGGCGGCCGTCGCCGGGCGACTTCTTGCGCTGTGCTTTCGCTTCTTCCGGATGGGCCTGTGCAACTGGGCTCATATTTGGCTCCGTTGAAACGCATCTCCTGACGAAATTCAATATAAAGAGGCAGCTCGCACGTGCCTATAGCCCGGGCGTACTAGATGCTGCGGGACCAAAGTTCATGGGCCGCGTGCTGAGGACGTAAGCAGCTTTTAATTCAGTGAATTGCGAGCGTTCTCGACGCCGAAGAATCCCGCGAGTGTAAGTTACCAGGCGAACACATCGCGGCACGTTAACATTCGGAGGCTAAGCAGGCTTCTTGGGCTGCGACGTCGCGGAAGACGGCAGTGGACCGGCCTTTTTTCGTTGCGAAGGATTCCAATCCTCGGGGGGAAAGTTGATCCGCCAGAAGATGCGCGAGGGCTCGGCGAATTCAACGCCGACCTGCGTGCGAGTGCCTTCTCGCTGACCGATAAAAACGACGGTGCAGGGCATCTCTTCGGTGGTCTTTGGATTGAGAATCGTCACCTTGTCGCCTCGCGCGACTCTGGCTTGCAACAGAAGCATTGCTCCGTGGGCGTTTACCGTGACCGTAGTGGTGGTTTCGTCGAAATTCTGACCGGCGCTCTTCCCGCGCGCGATCACGGGCATGGCAATCTGAACTCTCTGCGTTCGCCGCTTGTCGGCGCCGGTATCGGTTGGAGCGCCATGGCTGAGTGGTTTGATGTCTGCCATTCAAGTCTCCCGGTTTGAGAAGGTCCCTAATGCGGCTTTTTTTGGGCGCACGTGCGCGCCGCCCTACGCATTGGGGCAAACATCAGCTTAACCCCGAATTGCAGGCCGGACGAGCAAGCTCTCTTGTCGCCCGCGTGCTAAGAGTAAACGACCAAGTCGAAGACCTGTAAGGCGGTCGCTGGAACCGCAGGCAGGTAGCCACGGTGATTATGCGCAACGGAAGGACGATAGCGGGAATACACGCTGACAGACAAGCTTACGGCCGTTGTGGCTCCGGACTTCAGACGTGAAGCGCGGTACTACATGGGCTTTCGCAGCCTGTTAAGAGTTCGACGCGGAACGCTCGAGCTCTTCACGATTCCATTTTCCGAGCGTGGCGCCAGCTTCGTAAGTGCTTTGCGCAAATTGCAACAGCATTTCGCGCGGCGATTCAGCCTTCCGCACATCCTCGTACATCAGCAGAAACTCTGAAAGCTGTTTGCTGTAGAACGCGGCTTTCGGACGAACCGGCGCGCCCGCGAATCCCGCTGGCTCAGGAGCGGCGTAAGCGTAGAAGGCCGCGTCCATCTCGCCTCCGCCGGGCCAAAAACCTACGCTGATTGCTTCGTGCGAGTACGCTTCCCTTGTCACGCGATCCGCGCCCGCACGTGCTGGCGCACGCCGGCCCGAAAAGCGCGTCACTGCAAGATCGAAGCTCCCCCAAAAGAAATGCACGGGGCTCGATTTCCCGATAAAGCCGCCACGAAATTCCTTGAGGATCGTGTCGGCGGAAACCAGCGCGCGCCAAAAACGGTTCGCGTATTCACGATCGTACGACGCGTGAACCTTGTCCTGATCGAAGCGAATCGGATTCGGCACTTCCACCGGCATCGGCCAGATTTTTACGTGAATCCCCATGGATTCCAGCGCTGAGATGAATTCAGCGTAAAAATCCGCAACGGAGCGCGGCGCGAGCTGCAGGGTCTTAACGGCGCCAGCGCTGGTTTGAATCACCAGGCGATGATCGATGAAATCGAAATAAATTTCAAAAATCCCGGTCTCGTATGGAATCGAGGAAGTCGTCAATCCTCGCGCGGTGACGTACAGCGCGACCTCCCACCAATGATTGACCACCGGGCAATCGGCCAGCCGCACCTTGCCCACGATCTGCGTCCACATGTGCAGCGTATCCAGCGTGGCCTGCCATTCCTTCACCGGCAATGCCGGCCACGGATCGGGCCACGCCGAAGCCACGGCACTCTTCCCCGCGCTCATTTGCTTCTCCTTCGTTCACCGCGAATTGCTGGCCGCTCGCTCGCCTAGTCGAAGGCGATTTCATCTACATAGCACCAGCGCCAATTCTCTCCCGGTTCGAATGACCGCATAATCGGATGATGAGTCTGATGGAAATGCTTTGTGGCGTGTTTGTTCTTCGAAGAATCGCAGCAGCCAACGTGCCCGCAGATTAGACATTCCCTCAAATGAACCCAGGTGTCGCCCATTTTCAGGCACTCTTCGCACCCCGAGCCACTCGGCTTCACGTCTCGAATCTCTTTCACATGCGCGCAGGGCTTGCTCATCTTCACATCTCCTTCGCACTGCGGCTGGGGCTTGAGAGCCGCGAGAGAAGTGCGCGCTAGCGGCTTCAGCGGCTAAACAGATTGCGGACGAATGGTCGAATACTAAGTTCGCTCATAGGATGCGAATTGCCAGTCGCTTGGCGCTTGCATCAGACCAGCATGCCGCCCTGAAGGGCGGTGCTACAAAGAAGGAAAAACGCGCCGCTAAAATAGGCGCCAAGCCGAAAGACATCGAAAATGGTGCGGTCGAGTGGATTCGAACCACCACGGTATTGCTACCGCCAGCCCCTCAAGCTGGTGCGTCTGCCAGTTCCGCCACGACCGCATCGTGGTGTGCCATCGCAATCCTAAGCCGCAGAGATTTGATTTGTCAAACAACTCGGCCAATCGGACAAGCGCGGAGGCCGATTTATGGCCAGCCTCCGTGTTTGCCTGTGAACTCTGTGGCCGAGACGCCTCACCGCCTACGTGCGCAAGGCATTCGCCTCGTCTCTGTCTTCACGCATTCTGCTGCGCTGCTCGTGGATGCGCCTCAGTCACCTCCGCAAGTTTGCCCGTCTTCACGTCGTACACGAAGCCCCGCACCGGCACTTCACGCACGTAAGGGTGGCTCTTGATGCGCGCTACCTGCCGGCGCACATTGTCCTCAACGTTCTTGAAGGCGTGGAAGTGGACGGGCGCAATCGTCGCCGTCCCGGTCCGCTCCTCCAACTTTTGCAGCAGCTCATCGTCCTTGAAGGTAAGCATGCCGCAGTCCGTGTGGTTGATGACAATGAACTCCTGGGTGCCGAGCAACTCGTGCGAGATGATCAGCGAGCGCAAGGCGTCCTCCGTGGCGATGCCCCCGGCGTTGCGGATGATGTGAGCTTCTCCGGTTTTGAGCCCGAGGAATTGCTCGACCGTGAGGCGTGCATCCATACATGCCAGCACGGCTAATTTGCGGGCTGGCGGCATTGCCAGGCTGCCCAAATTAAACGTCGCGGCATACTTCTGGTTTGCCAGTACAACTTCGTCAGTAATGGTCATGGGTGATGCTCCTTTTGGGGTTAATAGCGTCCGCCATTAACACTCCGCCAGCACCTGTTTGAACGTTTCAGGGACGCCATCGCCGAGAGCGTGCATTCAGTGCCGGCGATGGGTTGTTCGAAGCGCGTCAGAGAGCGTTCATGCCATCGCCTGCTTGCCGGAGCGGCAACAACAACAGCGCGATGGAAAACGGTGACGCATGTTGTCTACTATAAAACGGAAGCCGAATTGCTGCAAGTGGGTCGCGTTGGCGGTCGCGTTGGCGGGGGAGTATAGAGCTAATATTAGGCGTTGTTTGCCAGGATTACTTCGTCCGATGCACTCCGAAAACGGCTTCATATTCGATTGGACGGCCATTACAAGCGTAAATGGCAAGGCGGTCATGGCTTACGGATAAGGGGGAGACAGCCCTCGCCGTGCCGTCTCGGTAGAGGGTAGCAAGTTCTTCGATGTGACCATCGGGTGCTACCTGCACGTAAGAGCCGGCCATGTTCGCTGACTCTGGGGCAAGTAGACCGCTGTACAGGAGCCAATCAGGGAACTCTCCCTGCCGTTTCTTCACGTCTGGTCGGACACACCAATCGTGTGAAGATGCACCGACGGGTGGCACGAAGACATAGCTATTAAAGCGGGGCACCGATGCGAGCTCTTCAACGTGAACCTCAAGCGTCTCGTTGCCAATTGTCGAAAGCGTGTGCCCCGGATAGCGAGCCGTGCCAATGTCTATAAAGCTGTCTTCGATGAGCCTCGTTCCGATTTTTGCGAGGTTATAATCTTCGGAGACAAGCTCACCCGTCAACGAACTCAGGCAATACGTGTTCCCTTTCATAGGAGCAGCCAACTCGAGACAGGTCAAATTCTCGGCGCCGCCCCGGCTTGCGTAAACTTTGCTTACCCTGGGCTTGATTGGTGTGAAATCACGGTTCGGGAGACCAGTAAGCATGCGCAACCTCCACTGAGGGTAGGTCACGACCGGAATGGTCCGATGGATATAGATTTTGTCTTCTAGCGCCACTTCCGTTTCGCTGATCGAGCCCAACCGGAACTCCTCGCGGAACCGATCCGGGGCCGCCCAAAATACCTCATACGTACCGTCGAGCGAATCTGCGCCAGACTTGTAATGAATCTTCGCAACAAAGTGAAACGGAGGACGGCCCGGCTCCGTCAGCCGCTTGTGATTCTCTGCTTTTATAAGAAGGTCGGAGGCATCCTTCTTCGAGGGAAGTGACTGCGCGGTAGCGAGAGGCATCGCCGCTAAGAATGAGAACCCGGCAGCCGCAACGAGTATAAGTCGCATGAAGTGCCGCATACGTTAGCATCAAGTAACAGCCCCAAGCAAGATTGTGCAACCCGCGTGCCCGGAAATCGAAATTGACCGCGTTATTGCTTGGGAGGCTGGCTCTGGCTTGGAGCAGGTTTGGCAGGCGAACCTGGACCCGGGACCGGAAGCTGTACGGGCGGCTTGGGAACTGCGGGCGCTGTGCCGGATTTCTGTGTTTGTTCGAGGATCGAGCCGGTGGAAGCCGAGGCTTCGCCGGGAGAGCGCTTAAACGAAAGCGCGAGTGAAGTCAGCATGAAGACGATGGCGCACCAGGTAGTGGCCTTGGAGAGAAACGTGGCAGCGCCGCGCGGGCCGAATGCCGTCTGGCTTCCCGCTCCACCGAACGCGCCGGCAAGGTCCGCCGCATTGCCGCTCTGCAGCATGATGACCACAATAAGAATGAAGCAAACGAGGATGTGCAGCGTCACCAGAATGGATGAAATCTTCCAGCCAATCCAAACGAGGAGCACCCCTACCGCAATCGAGATGCCCCATTTTGCCCAAGATGGCATTTCCTGCTCCTGCGTTGCGCAGCCGGCGATTCATGCCGCGCCAGCGCACTCAAAAATTCACGATTTGTGCGAACGACCGCGGGTCGAGGCTCGCTCCGCCCACAAGCGCACCATCGATCTCAACCTGCGCCATCAATCCCCGTATGTTGTCGGGTTTGACGCTGCCGCCGTAGAGGATACGAAGTGCGGAAGCCCGCTCGGGCGTAAACCGGACCGCCGCAAGTTCCCTGAGACACCGGTGCGATTCCGACGCTATCTCTGGTGTGGCCGTCCGCCCCGTGCCTATCGCCCAGACAGGTTCGTAAGCTAAGAGAATACGCGAGAAGTCGGCACCGGTCAATCCGGCGAAAGCGCCTTCAAATTGGCGCTTGAGAATCGCTTCCGTGAGGTTGCTCTCCCGCTCTTTCAGGCTTTCGCCGACGCAAACGATCGGCGTGATCCCGCTTAGCAGGGCCGCCTTCACCTTGCGGTTTACGGATTCGTCCGTTTCGCCGCAGTATTGCCTGCACTCCGAATGTCCGATGATGACGTAGCGGCAGCCGGCGTCGACCAGCATGGGCATGGAAATTTCGCCGGTGAACGCGCCTTCGCGCTCCCAGTGCGCGTTTTGACCCGCGATTGCGATGGCGCTTCCGCGCGCGGCTTCGACCGCCGCCGCGATTGCCGTGAATGGCGGAGCGACTGCGATTTCGCAATGCGTCGCGTTCGAGACCAGCGGCTTGAACGCGTCGAAGAACGCTCGCGTTTCACCCTGCGTCTTGAACATCTTCCAGTTGCCAGCCATCACGGGACGGCGCAATTAAGTCTCCTGATCCTGCGATTCCGTGGGAATTATTTATTCGATAGGGCTTCGACGCCGGGAAGTTTCTCCCCCGCCAGAAATTCGAGCGAAGCGCCGCCGCCGGTGGAAATATGCGAAATATCCGAAGCGACTCCGGCCTGCTCCACGGCCGCCACCGAATCGCCGCCGCCGATAATTGACGTCGCGCCCGCTTTCGTGGCTGCTGCAATCGCGCGCGCGATATCGAGCGTCCCTCGTGCGAATGCAGGCTTCTCGAACATTCCGAGAGGGCCATTCCATACGATCGTTCGAGCGGCGGAAATTTCCTTGCGAAACTCCTCGATTGTTTTCGGACCAATGTCGAGGCCCATCCAGCCCTCAGGCGTTTCCGCGATATCGGTGATTTTCGTCGCCGTCGAATCAGGCGATTCCGCCAGCACGTGATCGATGGGCAGCAGTAGACGGAATTTCAGCTTCTTGGCTTCATCGAGCAAACTGCGCGCGAGCTCGAGCTTGTCGTTTTCGACCAACGACTTCCCGACCGGCAGCCCCTGCGACTTCAGAAACGTATACGCCATCGCGCCGCCGATCAGCATGGCGTCGGCAAGCTTCATCAGGTTTTGCACGACTTCGATTTTGTCTGAAACTTTCGCGCCGCCGAGTACCGCGATGAACGGACGGTCAGGATTCGAAATCGCCTTGCCGAGGTACGCAAGTTCCCGTTCCATCAGCAGCCCCGCCGCGGATTGCCGCACGAATTTCGTGATGCCGACAACGGATGCATGAGCGCGATGAGCGGATCCGAAAGCGTCACAAACGAAAAGTCCGTCGCAAAGCGCCGCGAGTTGCCGCGAAAATTCGGGATCGTTTGCCTCTTCCTCCGGATGGTAGCGAACATTTTCGAGAAGAAGGACTTGCCCATCGCGCAGCGCTTTGCTTTTCGCCTCGGCATCCGAGCCAACGCAATCCGCCGCGAACTCGACGGGCTGGCCGAGCAACTCACGCAGGTGCGCGGCCACCGGCGCGAGACTATATTTCGGGTCGCGTTTCCCTTTTGGCCGGCCCAGATGCGACGCCAGCACCAGCCGGGCGCCGCGCTTTATGGCCAGTTGCAGCGTGGGGAGCGTCTCACGCATTCGCGTATCTTCGGACACTTTGCCGTCCGAGAGCGGAACGTTGAAATCCACGCGAATGAAAACCCGCTTGCCCGACATTTCGAGATCGCGAATCGATAGCTTGTCCATGATCGCGTGTGCGAACTGTTCCGCGTTACAACCGCTCGGCGAAGAACTTGATGAGGTCGCGGCAACGGCAGGAATAGCCCCACTCATTGTCGTACCAGGCGAGAACTTTCACGCAATTGGAACCCACGACGCGCGTGTTTCCGGCGTCAACGATCGACGAATGCGGGTCGCCTCGAAAATCGATCGACACTAATTCCTCTTCCGTGTAATCGAGGATTCCCTTCATCGGTCCCTGCGCCGCGCTCTTCAGCGCCGCGTTGACGCTCTCGACGGTCGCGGGCTTTTCCGTAATGACGGTCAAATCGACCACGCTGACGTTCGGCGTGGGAACGCGCATCGCATAGCCGTCGAGCTTGCCCTTCAGCGCCGGAATCACCAGGTGCAGCGCCTTGGCAGCGCCCGTGGACGTGGGAATCATGGAAAGCGCCGCGGCGCGCGAGCGTCGCAGGTCCTTGTGCGGCAGATCGAGCAGCTTTTGGTCGTTCGTGTAGGAATGGATCGTGGTCATTGTTCCGATGGTGATCCCAAACGTGTCGTTCAGCACCTTCGCAACCGGTGCGAGGCAATTCGTCGTGCAGGAAGCGTTCGAGACAACATGATGCTTCGCCGGATCGTAGGTCTTGTCGTTCACGCCAAGCACGATGGTGTGGTCTGCATCAGTGGCGGGGGCTGAAATCAGCACTTTCTTCACCGACCCGCGAACATGCTTCCGCGCGTCGGCTCCTTTCGTGAACAGCCCCGTTGATTCAACCACAATCGCCGCGCCCACCGAAGGCCAGTCGAGTTCCGCCGGGTCCTTCACGCGGAACACTTTGAAGCTCTTGCCATCCACGGAAATCGAATCGTCCGTGTTCGTCACTTTGTTGGTGAGATTGCCGAGAATGGAGTCGTACTTCAGAAGATGCGCAAGAGTCTTCGAGTCGGTCACGTCGTTCACCGCAACGATCTCGATCGCCGGATCGCCCAAAGCCGCGCGGAAAATGTTGCGGCCGATGCGCCCAAAACCGTTGATGCCAACCTTTACCGACATTCTTCCTCCGATGCGCCGCGTCAACTGCAAGCCTGCGCAAATTTCTTGGCGGCGTGTGTTGAATTGTTGATGCTAGGGTGCGGTTAAAAAAAAGTCAACGCAGGTCAGTCGAATTCTTCCACTCGAATCACTTTATCGGCGACGAACGTGACGAATATGGTTTTGGCGGGAGGACCTCCGTAGATCCAGTCCTCGGTTTGCACGCCATTCGCATCGCGCTCGCGGACTTTGTGGTCGGCGCGGCCCATCGCGGCCAGCACCATTTCGCGGTTCATTCCAACGATGGCGTGCCGGTCCTTGATGGCCTGCTGGAACTGCGGCGGAAGCGTATCGATCCAGTTGACCGCCGCCGAATGCTTCGAAAAATCCAGGATTGGCGAAAGCTGCGCCTTTAAATCGTCTGGACTCATGTCCGGCAGCGGCCGGCCGTAATCGAGAATCAAGGTCGCGCCGGTTCCTTCATTCGGGTGGCGATCGTCAATGGGAGCAGAATTGGCGGCATCGCCCATCCCGATTTGCAAGTGTTCGAGGAGATGAAAATGCTTTTTCCCCCCGCCATTGATCTGCAGAACGATCTCCTTGGACCGAAATTCAATGTCGGTAATCTGCACCGTATCGCCCGGATTGACCGCGGCGCGATGATGCCTCAACGCCGATTGAAGGTCTTCGCTGTTCAGCGGCTTCCCAACGTCAAATTTATAACCCTGCTTCCCTCCGGGCAGAGGCTTCACCGCCTTCGCGAACTCGCCGTCCACGAACCGGACGATCGCGAGCCGCGATTGCAGTTGCATGTCGGATTTTTTCTGCGAGTTACCCTGCAGGATGCTGACGAAAGCGTTTGGAAGCGATGGCGATTCCGAAAGGATTGTCAAATCGGGCGCCCCGGGCAGCGGCATCCGGAAATGAGTGTCCGGAACATCCGCGCACAACGCGAACGCGGCGGCAAGAGTGAGAGTAAGTCGGATGTTCATTAACGGGATGCCAGTGCCATTTTAGAACTTTTCGCGCCGGAGTTGAATACAGATTCAGCGTTCACCGACGATTTGAGAGGACACCTCTGTTGAGCTAGCGCGCCACGCGGGACTGCTCGATGCCGGCCGCTTTTTCTTCCTCCACCTTTTGCTGGGCGAGGAACGGTTCAAAGCACCGGCGGCAGCGCGCTTCGTACATTTCCCCGGCGCCCACGACCACGAGTTCTTCAGACGCCACCAAGCGCTGCGTGTGCACCGCCGGGTTGCCGCAACGCATGCAAATCGCCAGCAGCTTCGTGATCTCCTCGGCAACGGCAAGCAGGCGCGGGATAGGCTCGAACGGGCGTCCCATGAAATCCGTGTCCAACCCGGCAACGATCACGCGCTTGCCAAGGTCCGCAAGTTTCACGCACGCTTCAACGACCGTTTCGCCCAGAAATTGCGCTTCATCGATCCCGACGACTTCAGTGCGCGCGGCAACTTTTGTAAGGATGTCCTCGCCCTGCATTACCAGTTCCGAATCGATTTCCAGGCCCGAGTGCGAGACGATTCCGTTCTTTTTGTATCGCTGGTCAATCACCGGCTTGAAAATCTGCACGCGCTGCTTGGCAATTTCCGCGCGCCGCAACCGGCGAATCAGCTCCTCGCTCTTGCCGGAAAACATCGGGCCGACTACGACCTCGATCCATCCCATATTGCCCTTGACGATGTCCACTCGACCGCCTCCCGCGCCTAGCCTAACACGTTTTGCTTAACGAGCCATCCTGTGTACTCGTTCACATGGTTAGTGACGCTCGGCTCTCGGGTTGAGATTTGCAGCGCTCGGGGAATTCGTGCAACGCGCGGGAAGAAATGGCATTGCGGTACGCGGGCGTAGCCGTGCTACCGCCAGTCGCCCAAGACATGCACGCTGGCGCGATTGTAACCAGACTCTGAGTCGCCCGATTCCATTGCGAGGCCGAGCATTTCGGTCTGGAATTTCCGGGCGCGCATTTTACGAAAGGCCTCGCGACAACCGAGATTCACGCCGGCGGTGAGCTTTCGCGCGCCGTGCGATACAGCGTACGCTTCACATGAAGCGAGAAGGCGCTCGAAATCCTCGGGCGCATGGGGACCCGGCCGCGCCGCCGCGAACTTGATATAGCAGATATCGCTGCCTGCCTCCGTTCTCGCACCGACGTGACACACCCCAAATGCACCCAGCTTCGAGCCATCGCTGACCAGAATTGTGTCGCCAAGGCTCTGGTTCGCAACAGATCGGATTTCGCACGAAACATCGAGTCCGTCAAAAATGGTCGATGTTACTTCGCGGCAGCTTTTGAGAAGAATGTCCCGATCTTGCTGGTTCGCTCCCGACAATCGTAGAGTTCCCGGCGGCTGGGTCGCGGACCCCCCTGCGGTTATTTCCTTGGCCATGACAGCGATCAGATCGCGCGGCCAGAACCCGAATTTCTGGTAAAGAGCCACGTGTTTCGGGCTATTGGGGAACGTGTAGAGACCAAGATGGCGGCTACCCCATCGTTTGAAGATGTCCATCGTCGGAGCGAGAAGCTGCTGAGCCATCCCTCGATTCCAGTACTCCGGAAGGATGGTAAGCGGGCCGAAAAACGCAAAGCTTCCCCAATTTGCCAGGAAATTCGAGCCGAGCAGATGACCGGCGCTTTCCGCCGCAAGGGCTGCGGCAGGATCGGCTTTCCAGCGCGTACGGACAAATTCAGCGTCTCCCATAAAGCTTGTGGGGTCGGGCAGCCCAAGGAATGTGCCGAAGGCGAGCCGAACGATGAGCTCCGCTTCGGCCAAATCGTTTTCCACGAGCGGCCGAATGCTGATTTGGCAGTGCGGTTCCCATCCGGTCACGTTTCGACCTCCTAAAATGGTCTCAAATTCAATTACGGCAAGGGCGACTCCGGGGTCGCGCGGACAAGGATCGTAATCGCTTCCTCCGTGAGCACGCGGTCGGATTGTTTCGCGGCGGTATAAATGCGGTCAACGATCTCGGCAGTTGCGGCGATGCCGTGGCGGTCGAGCCAGAAGAGCACGTTGGATTTGCCGCTCAGCGGACCGACCTCGATTACCTGCTCGAGACCGAAAAGATGCGCCGGCACGCCGCTGTAAATCGCGTTTGCAAGCTCGGGGTCATTTTTCTTGTAAGCCTTGATGATCGCGGCGGCGTGAACGCCAGTGGCCGTGCGGAACGCGTCACGTCCGACGACGGGATAATTCGCGGGAATCGGAGTCTGCGTCGCCTTCGACACGGCTTCGGAATATTTCTTGAGATTGGCGAGATCGTGTTCAATCAGGCCGAGCAATTTCAGATTCACTAGCATTAATTCCATCGGCGTATTACCGACGCGCTCGCCGAGAGAAATCGCGGCGGCGTGAACTTGATCGGCTCCGGCGGCGATGGCGGCGAGAGAATTCGCGATCGAAAGGCCGCGATCGTTGTGGCCATGCCAATCCACGCGAATCTTTTCGCCCGATGGCTTGACAACCTCATCGATCGCGAATTTCACCAGATTGTATGCGCCGCGAGGCGTCGCGTGACCGACCGTGTCGCAAAGCACGATGGCGCGAGCGCCGGAACGAATCGCCGTAGAATAAAGAGCGATGACAGTCGAGGGGTCGGTGCGAATCGTGTCCTCGGTGACGTACATCACGGGCAGACCGGCGGAAACGGCAAATTGGACAGCCTCTTCCGTGGTGCGTTGCAGATGGTCGACGGTCCAATCTTCGACAAGGCGGCGGATCGGGCTTGATCCGAGAAACGTGGCCGCTTCTATCGCGAATCCAACGCGCTCGGAAATTTCGATGATGGGCTTGATGTCGTTCTTGTGCGTGCGAGCGGCGCAGTTGGGACGAATTTTCATGCGCGAATTGACAATTTCGCGCGCGAGAGCCTCCGTGTCCTTGTAGGCCCGCGGGCCCGCGCCGGGAAGGCCGATGTTCACCGTGTCGATCCCGAGCGATTCCATCAGATGCAGAATTTCGATTTTTTCGCTAATCGACGGGTCGCGAACGGACGGATTCTGCAAACCGTCGCGCAGGGTCTCGTCATTGAGCATCACCCGGCGGCCAGACGGGATTTCATCGCCTGTGTAAGCGTTCCAGTCGTAAATGAGGTCGTGTTTCATTCGGGGAGTAACCGTAGCTGATTTTACACGCGACAGACGAAGACGCGAAATGGCTTCGAGACTAGACGCCCTCCGATCCCTTAGGCCCGACGTGAAGCACGAGCACGTGCGCCGCGGGTACGCGCGAAAAAAGCGAGCGAATCGGTTGGGTCGGGATACTCGATTGCTACTAGGTAGAGGCCCTCGGGCGGAACGGTTGGGCCGCAACGGGAACGATCGCGAAGTTCGAATAACGACGAGATGTCGGCAGGCGCTAGCCTTCCCTTCCCCACTTCGATGAGCGTGCCCACGATTTTGCGCACCATATAGCGCAGGAACGAGCGGCCGCGGACGACGTAGACAATCTCCTCGCGTTCGGGCTCGCAAATAATTTCCGACGAATAAATCAGGCGGACCGAATCGCGTTCGCGGTCTTCATCTTCGGAGCCGGAAGACGCGGCGAACGACGTGAAGTCGTGCTCGCCTTCGAATTGACGCGCGGCAGAAGCCATCGCTTGCTCGTCGAGCGGCCCTGGGTAATGAAGGGCGCGGCGATGCTCGAAGGGCGGAAGAACGCGACCCCGATGGATGCGGTAGCGATAGGTCTTCGCCTGCGCGAGCCAGCGGGAATGAAAATCCGGTCCGACTTCTTCGGCGGCAACAATGCGAATCGCGGGCGGGAGGAGCGCGTTCAGCGCGCGCTGAAATTCGAGGGCCGCGAGCACGGACTGCGTCTTGAAATGCGCGACTTGCGCGAGGGCGTGAACGCCGGCGTCGGTTCGGCTCGCGCCGTGAATCACGATGTTCTCCTGCGCGATGGTCCGGGCCGCGTCGCCAATGGCGCCTTGAATCGTCGCCATACCGGGCTGATTTTGCCAGCCGTGGAAATCGGCGCCGTCGTAGGCGATGGTGAGTTTGATATTTCGCATGGCGCAAGACGAATTATCGCACGATGGGAAGCTAGCGAGAGGCCGGCCTACATTTTAACTTCGGTGGAAGGGCCTTTCGGCGCGGCGCTGATGACTCGAATCACGGAGCCGATGATGAGCCCCAGGATGCCATACACGAAGGCATTTAATGCCAGCGAGAGCGCGTTCCATAGAATCGCGGAAGGCCCCGAAGGAACCGGAAGAAGAACAATCGAAGAGGGCCACAGTGCGAGGATGAGATCGATCGGGAGCCATTTTACGCGGTGCTCGTACAGCACGACTGCCAATGGCAGGATCGCGCCAATCGCCGCGAATACGACAAAAAACCACGCGAGCAGGCTCCGTAATGGCAAACGATCAGGATTTTGCCGCGATTCCGTCACGACCTTTGGCACCCTCGCGTCACGAGACGGTCCGGGAAAAGCGGGAACCGGGGCGTGTGGCTGCGGCCCCGGCGCGGCACAGTGGGCATTCGTGCGGCTCGTAACTGGGAACGTCCATTTCAAGCAGCGCGTGCGCGCGCACGTTCAGATCGAGGCGACCGCTACTGCGGTCGATGAGCGCGCCGGCCGCAACGACCATGCCGCCCGATTCTTCGACGACGCCGATGGTCTCACGCGTCGAGCCGCCCGTGGTCCACACATCTTCGATCACCAGCACTCGCTCACCGGGCGCGAGTTCGAAGCCCCTGCGGAGCGCCATGTGGCCGGAGCGGTCGCGCTCAACGAATAGCGCGCGGACGCCAAGTGCGTGAGCGACTTCGTGGCCGATGATGACGCCGCCAAGGGCGGGTGAGACGACGCATCGGGCGGAATGATCCTTGAACAGCTCGGCGAGTGCACGGCCGAGTTGTTCAGCAAGAGGAGGATGCGCGAGGAGCAGCGCGCACTGGATATAAGTGGCGCTATGACGGCCGCTCGAAAGCTCGAAATGGCCGGTGCGGATCGCGCCCACCTGCTCGAAAAGCCTTATAAGTTCATCGCGCTTCATCGCTGAGATCACTGGGCGTAGCCTAAAGGCGCAGGCGGAACATGTCAACTTGACACGTTAAACTGGTTTGATTTTGCAAGGAGAATTCGCGAGCACGTGTATGTTCGCACGGCAGCGGGCGGGACCGCGACCGTGACTCCTACGCCCTGCAGGCAATAATCTGAAGTCTTCGGGGTCCACAGCTTGCGGAAAAAAAGCATGTAGCGGCACCCTCTCGCCCTGAGTATCTGCGAAGGAGCAGGCCGCATGCCAGCTTAAAGCCTACAACACCGGCAATTCGCGGCTTGCGAGGAAGCTTGTTGTAGTCTTTGCAACGATTATGCATTCACTCTCAGCCTATCCTGAACTCGGCGAAATGATGCCACTCGCGAGAGTCCTCGCCAATTTTCCTAAAAGCAGCAATATTTGCGACATCTCTATACTCCTGGACAAAGTCTGCACGGTTGGCGCGAATAAACGACACCACCGTTCGGACGCTTGGCATCCACGTATCGTCGAAGACGATGTATCCGCCGAGGGCGCACAGTCTGGCATACAGAGCGAAGTCCACTAACACATCGTCCAGGCGATGATTTCATTTCGATACATCGAGGCGAGCGCTTCGCGGAATGGTTCATCGAGGGGTCGCAAGGTTTCCTCAATTGTAAGGGTCGGATTGCCGCGACGTTTCGGTGAGATAAATTTCAAAAGATTTATACGAATGATTTTTAGAAATCTGCACACTCCTGTCAAGTATGAGGACACTTCGTTTGCGGCTCCCGGGTTGTGCTACCGATTCTGTTCGAGCACACGCAAGCGGGTGAATGGCCGCTCAAATCGACAACAACGCAAACGCTGCCGCATCTTCAGCCCTACTCGGGATAAATCAAATATTTCGCGCGGACTTTGCGGAAGCTTTTGAGATCGTCCTGCCAGTCCCCGACGATGCGCGTGGGAGATTCGGCCGCCTTCAATTTCGCAATGGTGCCCGCATTGCCCACGAGTTCGATCATTTTGTCGGCCGCAAAATTGGCGGGGTAGAGTTTTTGCAGCGCCGAGGCAATTTCCAGGCCCATGAGCATTGGATTTAGTGACGCACGATCGGTGATGACGAGAGAGATGCCCTGGCAAGATGCGCCGCTGTAAAGGCCAGAATCGGGTACGAATCGCGTCGGAACGAAACGCACGCCCGGCACGAATCGTCGATTGAGTTCAGCGGCGAGTTGAGAACCGCTGATCCACGGCGCGCCGAACAGCTCGAAAGGCGTGTCCGTGCCGCGGCCGACGGAAACGCCAGCCGATTGAAGAATTTCGATGCCTGGGTAAAGCAGGGCGGCATTGAGCGACCGCAGATTCGGCGAAGGAGCAATCCACGCAAGGCCGGTGGCCTCGAATGGGTCCTCGCGATGCCAGTTTTTCATCTGGATGACGTGCAAATCGGCTCCGATTTTATTTTCCGCGTTGAACATTTGCGCGAGCTCTCCGAGCGTCATGGCGTAGCGCACGGGCATCGGGAAGTAGCCGACGAAGTTGAGTTTGTCGCGATCGAGCATGGGGCCATCAATCGTAATTCCATCCAGCGGATCGGGCCGGTCCAAAACGTAAAATGAAATGTGCCGCGGTGCGGCGGACTCCATCGAATACGCCATGGTGGTGATGAAGGTGTAGAAGCGGACGCCGGCGTCCTGAATGTCGTAGACCAGCGCATCGATACCTTGCAGCATTTCGGGAGTGGGCCGCGAGGTCTGGCCGTACAGGCTGTAAATAGGCAAGCCGGTTGCGGCGTCAGTGGTGGACGCGACTTTCGCATCTTCTTTGCCGAAGATGCCATGCTCGGGACTGAAAATTGCCGCGAGTTTCACGTCCGGCGCGTGAGCGAGAACATCGATCGTGCGGCGGCCTTCGCGATCCGTGCCCGTCTGATTGGTGATCAGCCCGATGCGCTTGCCGCGCAGCGGAGCGAAATGTTCCTGTTCGAGGACGTCGATGCCCGCGAGCGTGTCGTCGCTGCGATGATAAACGCCATCGAGTCCGTACGGCCGGTCGGCGTAAATACTGCGTTCGATCTTCGAAGTGAAACCCGCGGTATCACCGATATTGAGCGAGGCGGCGACGACAGTGGCGACTTTGGCGCGAAGGCTTGAAATTGACGGGCGCTGGCAGGGATGAACGGAATTCGTGAGTAATATGATGAACGTTTGGCTGGCCGGATCGATCCAGACGGAAGTGCCGGTGAAGCCGGTGTGCCCGTAGGAACCAAGAGGGAAGAGATCGCCGCGTGGCGACGAGTACTCGGTATCGATGTCCCAACCGAGACCGCGAACGTTGGGACTCCAAGGCGGAGTTTGCGGCGTGGTCATTTTATGGACCGTGGCGGCGGAGAAAATGCGCGTCGCCGCGTTAGGCACGCGGCCGTCTTCGAGAAGCATCTGACAGAAAATGGCGAGATCGTCGGCGGTTGAAAAAAGCCCGGCGTGACCAGCGACGCCACCGATAGCGCGGGAGCGCGGATCATGCACGACGCCGCGGAGAACGTGGCCCAGGCCGGAGCCTGGCTTCGCGCCGGGCGGCAAATCAACTTCCTCGGTGGGAGCAATATCGGGAATCCACGAAGCGGGAGGAAGGAAACGCGTGTGCTGCATTCCGAGTGGGCCGTAGAAATTCTCGGCGGCGAATTCGTCAAGGCGCTTTCCCGTAAGACGCTTCACCAACTCACCCAGCAGAATGAAATTCGTATCGCTGTAAATGAAGCGGTCGCCCGGCGGAGAGATGGGAGACTCGTTGTCGATTTCCTGCATCAATGCGGATTCTCCCCCGAGCGCTGCTTCAAGCGGAGGATCGGGCGCGAGGCCGGAAGTGTGCGTGAGCAGCATGCGGATCGTGATCTGGTCCTTGCCGTTGGGAGCGAACTCCGGCATGTAACGCACGATAGGATCATTCAGTCGAATCTTACCTTCTTCGAGCAGCTTCATGATGGAAGGCGTTGTGGCGAAGAGCTTGGTGAGTGAGGCCAAATCGAAAATTGTGCCGGTAGTCATGCGTTCGCGATTGGGGATAAGCGAGCGATAGCCGAAGGCCTTCCGATAGATCGTCCGGCCATTATGGTTCACGAGCAGAACCGCGCCGGGAATCTCGTCGCGGCTGGACGCCTGCTCGAGGATGGCATCAAGCGCCGAGAAATCTGGAGACGGAGGATTTTGAACCGCGCTGGCCTTGGCGGCTTGCGCAAACGATGGAGTCGCACCGAAGACGAACAGAAGTAACACCGCCGCGAGGCGGGCTCGATTTGTGTTCTTGACGCTCCTGGTTTTCAGCATAGGACTGCGTTTATATACAGCCGCAGGACAAGCGTCAACGGTCGACTGCCCGTCTTCTGGCCGGATGCGGGCATAGGCGTGATGCTGCGCGAACACAATCGCTCACAAAGCGCCAAAAACAGTTGACGTTCAAACACCAGTGGACTATATAGCGGCGGGAATTGGCTGGGCGCGGAGGTGTAGTTACAAGGCGTGCGTGCGGCTGAGTAGTCGGCGGAAACAGATAGGCGGCGTGGCCTTTCGAGAGATGCCGGCATGAAGCCCGGCGCTGCAAGAGCAACACTTAGGGAGAATCATGGCGGGTGGAACCACTGGTGTATCGGACGCGGGCCCGAAATTGCGTCGGGTTCTCGGGCTTTGGGATCTCGTGCTTTACGGGATCGTGGTGATTCAGCCGACCGCTCCCATGCCGGTGTATGGTGTTGTGAGCGAGCGGGCTCACGGGCACGTCGTCACTGCGGTGTTGATTGCCATGGTGGCAATGCTTTTCACGGCCATCAGTTACGGCCGAATGGCGCGCGTCTATCCCAGCGCGGGCTCGGCGTTCACGTACGTGGGGAGAGAAATTCACCCGGCGCTGGGATTCGTGACGGGGTGGGGAATGGTGATGGATTACCTCCTCAATCCTTTGATCTGCACGATTCTGTGCGCACAACTGGCTTTAAATCTGGCTTCAGGCGTCCCGTACGTGGTCTGGGCGATTTTTTTTGCCGCGCTATTCACCGGGATGAACCTGTTTGGCATTCGCACAACCGCGCGGATCAACGACGGCCTGGCGATCGGCATGGGAGTTGTGATCGCAATTTTCTTCGTGGTCGCCGCGAGATATATTTTCGGCCATCCGCACAATCCCGCGGGGTTTTTCACCCGTCCTTTTTACGACCGCAGCACATTTCAGACGAGGTCCGTGCTGGGGGGAACGTCCCTTGCGGTGCTGACGTACATCGGATTCGACGGCATCTCGACGCTTTCGGAAGAGGCAAAGAATCCGCGCCGAGACATCCTATGGGCCACCGTGCTGGTCTGCTTGGTCACCGGCGCCCTGGCTGCCTGCGAAGTGTACGCTGCACAGTTGGTCTGGCCCCCTCACAGACCCTTTCCTGACGTGGTTACGGCCTACGTCCACGTTGCGGGCTTGGCCGGCGGAGCGTGGCTGCTGCAGCTGGTGAACGCGACGCTGCTCGTGGCGACCGTTGGGTCGGGGATGGGATCGCAACTCGGCGCCGCGCGCCTGCTCTATGCGATGGGGCGGGGGAACGCGATTCCGCGCTCGTTCTTCGGCGCGATCGATCCCAAGCGGCGCATTCCGCGCAACAACATCCTATTTTCGGGAGCGCTAGCGCTGGCAGGAGCCTTAACGATTAGTTTTGCGCGAGGAGTGGACCTTCTGAATTTTGGCGCGCTAATTGCGTTCATGGGAGTGAATGCCGCGTCGCTCGTTCACTATTTCATCCGTGCCCGCGATAGAGGCTGGAGCGATTTTGTGCCTCCCGTCCTCGGATTCCTGGTGTGTTTTCTCTTGTGGTGGAATCTGAATTCTACAGCCAAGATCGCCGGTTCCGTTTGGATGGCCGCTGGCTTGGCCTACGGAGCGTACCGCACGCGAGGGTTCCGAGGTGACCTTGTGAACTTCGATATTCCTCAGGACGAGCGATAGTAGAAGCGGCGCTCATCGGTCAGTCTTGGCACCGATCCCGCCCCGATCCCAGGGGAGCGAGGTTAAAAATAGTTGACAAACGATCATTGGAGGACAATTATCTGTTCGTTTGCAGTAACAATTGGTAGCAATCTTAGCATACTGTAGGGGCGATGGCCGAACGCCTGTTAGGTTCGACCTGCGGACGTTACTTCTGGCTCATCTCATTCGCGCTGGAATTATACTCAGGGCCCACGAGAGCAAAGGAGGACAGACAACATGGAATTTCGCAGCGCACGTATGGAACGACGGATCGGTCTTGCAGCATCCGCATTTTCCCGACAGCTGTTCAAACTAACAGCGCTCTTGCTATGCATAGCCGGGGCTGCTCTCGCTTTTGCGCAGGCGGCGTCGGCCACGACGTATTACGTGTCGACATCCGGAAACGATACCAATTCCGGAAGCATCTCGTCCCCGTGGAGGACAATCCAGCATGCGGCTAATTCGGTTGCGGCGGGCGACACGGTGTACGTCCGCGCCGGCGTTTACAACGAAGTGGTCAGTATCCCCGCCTCGGGCTCGGCCTCTGGCGGTTCCATTACCTTCTCGAGTTATCCGGGCGAATTGGCAACGATCGACGGAACGGGACTCGCGATTCCCGGCGGGCAGTGGGGCTTGGTGACGATCGAGAACCAGAGCTACATCATCATCAACGGATTCGAAATTCGGAATTACAAGACTTCGAAACGCGCCGATGTGCCGATTGGCGTCTACATCCTGGGCGCCGGCACCAACGATCAGGTGCTCAACAATCACATTCACAACATCGCGACGACGGCCACGGGATGCGGGGCTAACGCGTTTGGCATGACCGTATACGGCACGCAAGCGCCCGCTTCGATCGACAACCTGACGATCAGCGGAAACGAAATCAATAACACAACCACAGGATGCAGCGAGACGCTTTCGGTGGATGGCAACGTGGAGAATTTCAGCATCACCAACAATCTGATTCACGACGACAACAATATCGCGATCGGAGCAATTGGTTATGAAGGTGTCGCACCGAAGGGATCGATGTGCGGATCGGAGTTGTGCGATCGCGCGCGGTATGGCGAGATCAGCGGCAACACCGTTTACAACATCACGTCCAATCACAATCCGGCCTACGGTTCCGGCAGCAACAACCACAGCTATGGGGCGGACGGAATCTACGTGGATGGCGGGACGCAAATCACGATTGAACGGAACCTCGTTCACAACACTGACATCGGAATCGAGATGTCGAGCGAAAATCCCGGCGGGCAGACTCCGGGCCTGGAAAAAGCGGATTACATCATCACGCGCAACAATCTAGTCTACAACAGCAACTCAGTTGGAATCACGATCGGTGGCTACGACAGCAGAAGAGGCGGGACCGATCACTGCTCGATCGTCAACAACACGCTATTCAAGAATGACACGGCGAAAACGGGCGAAGGCGAGTTTCAGATTCAGTATTACGCCACCAACAACATTTTCGAAAACAACATCCTCTACGCAGGGACGCAGGGAATATTTCTCTACAGTTACACCACGTCCGAGTCCGATCCCGCGACTCTGGATTACAATTTGTATTACTCGACGATTGGCGCGTCGAACGGGCTATGGACCTGGCAGAACAAGACGTACACCGGATACTCGACGTATCTCTCGAAGACCGGCAACGATCCGCATTCACCGCCGTTTCTCGATCCGCAGTTCGTGAGCCTGGGCACACCGCCCAACCTGGATATCCAGTCGAGCTCGCCTGCGGTGAACGCTGGCGTAAATCTCGGCCCGGGAATCGTGGGAACGGTGGATTACGCGGGGAATCCACGGACGAAAGGCGGTTTGATCGATATCGGTGCGTACGAGCAGTAGCTCCGGTACGTTTCGCGAATATCGGCAGCGCTCTGGGGAACCGAACGAGCAGCGGGGACAGCCGGTTCGCCTGGAGCGCCGCACGGCCTCGTTTGGCGGCGCGCTGGGAAATTGTTTTGGCTGTCGGTTTGAGCCAAGCCAGGAATCTCTCCTCGCGAGATGCGAACGCAAAAGAGAGACTGTTGCAGAATGCCTCGGCGATGAAAGGCACGAAGATTTGTGTTTGGAGCAGGGAAAGAGGGGACTGCATTGAGCGAAAGCGGTAAAGCGATCCGGCTGAGCCGGATCTCACGCGGACCAAAACAAAAAGCTCTGGTCGTGGCGTTCGACCATGCGTTGGTGCTTGGTCCGATTCCGGGGACGGAAAATCCAGCGGAACAGATTCAGCGCTTTACGCGCGCGGGCGTGGACGCGCTGTTGCTGAACATCGGACTGCTGCGCGGATGCGTCGATTCGCTTCTGGGCGGTGCCACGCCCGGCATCATCGCGAGAATTGATTGGACAACGCTTTGGGGCACGCCCGGGCAAGACGGGAGCGGCCCACTGCGGAGTTGCCTGCTGGCGCGTCCTGAAGATGCGTTGCGGCACGGCGCGGACGCAGTGCTGACGTATCTCGCGGTCGGCACAGGCGACACGGACTTCGAGGCGAAAGAAGTTGCGCGCAATGCGGAAGTGGCTCGCGAATGCGAGCGGATTGGAATTCCGTTCATTGTCGAAACGCTGGCGCGAGGCAAGAACGTTGAAAATCCAGCCGATCCGAAATGGCTGAATCTGCATACACGGATGGCGGCGGAATTGGGCGCGGACATGGTGAAGACGGATTACGCGGGCGACGCCGCGACGATGCGGCGGGTGGTCGAAGGCTGTCCGATTCCAATTCTCGTGCTGGGCGGCAGCCGCTACTCGTCGGACGACGAGGCTCTCGATCTTGTGCGCGGCGTGGTTACGGCTGGCGCGGCGGGAGTGTTCTTCGGCAGAAACGTGTTCCAGGCGGACGATATGGAATCTTTCCTGCAGAAAGCGCGCGCAGTGTTGGACGGTTCCGGAACCACTCGCGCGGTCAGGAAATGAAGGCGGCGAATCGCCAATCGAGAGAACCGTCAGTTTATCGTGTTGAGGGTGTGTTGCACGGGCGCGCAGGCTACCGAATCGAATGCGAGTGGGGCCGCGTTTCGGTGCTCGAAGGCGGCGGACACATCAGCGAATTGATGTTGAACGCGTGCGCCGGAGTAAATCCGCTGTGGGTTCCGCCGTGGAAGACGATCGATCCGCAGAAGTATCGCACCGGCAAACATTCACGCACGTATGGTCCGCTGCCCGATGGAAGATTGCTTGCGGGAATCGCCGGGCACAATTTGAGTTTTGATTATTTCGGCCCACCGTCGAAGGATGAAATCGCAGCGGGACATAGCACGCACGGCGAAGCGCCTTCGCTGAAGTGGAATCTGCAAACAGTCTCGAACGGCTCGCGGCCGTCGCTGACGTACGGCGCGCGGCTTCCGGAAGCGCAAATTCAATTCACGCGCGAGCTTTCCGCCGATCGCCGCCACCCCGTGATCTACTGCGAAGAAACAGCCGTAAACCTGAGCACGTTCGACCGGCCGATCTCGTGGAACGAGCATGTGACGTTTGGGCCGCCGTTTGTGGAGCCGAAAGTGACGCTCTTCGATATGCCGGGGACTCACGCCAAGGCTTGCCCGCCAAGCTATAGTTCGCGGCCACTGATTAAGCCGAACGCGGAATTCAAATGGCCGCGAGCTCCCGCGATCGGAGGCGGGAGCTTAGACCTGCGGACGATTCCGGAAGATCGGTTCGAGCATTACACGGCGCAGTTGCTCGAGCCGAAACTCGAAATCGCATTTACGTCAGCGTGCAATCCTCGCCTCGGCCTGGGTGTCGTGTATGCGTTTCGCCGCGCCGATTTTCCGTGGGTCGGCAGTTGGATCGAACGCTTCCAACAATCGCACGCGCCATGGCGAAGCAGCACATTTTGTCGCGGCATGGAATTCAGTACCACGCCCTTCGCGGTTCCTCGCCGCGAGACGGTGGACCAGAACCGGCTGTTCGGCGAGACCGTTTGCCGGTGGCTCCCGGCGAAGTCGAAAGCAAGGATTCGATTCATGATTTTGCTGTTCGCGGTTCCGAATGATTTTCGGGGAGTACGGAGCGTGTCGCTTACAAGCGGCGTCGCGCGCGTGACAGAAGCGGGAGTTCGTCCTCGCAGAATCATTTTGCCGGCGCGCCCATTTCTCTGACCTGATGAGCTTACTCGCGATAGATCTCGGCTCCAGCCAATGCAAGGCCGTGGTGTTTCGCGCGAACGGCGATGTGATTGCCCGGAGCACGCAATCGTATGCGGCGGATTTTCCGCGGCCCGCGCATGCGGAGATCGATCCAGAAAAATTCTGGCAAGCTGCCTGCGGCGCTTCGCGAGCGGTGACGCGCGAGGCCGGGCGCGATCCCGTTCAAGCGGTTTGCCTGAGCTCGCACGGCGAGACATTCATTCCAGTGGATCGAGAGGGAGTCGCACTCGCACCGGCGATTCTCAACATGGACAATCGCGCGGCATCGCAGGCCGCGTGGTGCGAACAAACGCTGGGGCGAAAGAAGCTGTTCGAGACTACCGGTCTGATCGTCCATCCGACGTATCCAGTTCCAAAGATTCTGTGGCTGCGCGAGCATCAGCCGGATGTTTATGCAGCGACCAACCGATTTCTGAGCGTGGCGGATTACGTGCTGCGCCGGCTCGGGCTGCCGCCGTACGTTGACTACTCTCTCGCATCACGATTTTTGGCGTTCGATGTCCAGCGACAGAAGTGGTCCCAGGAAATTCTCGATGCCGTGAATCTTGGCGCAGAGCGGCTGCCGATACCGGTGCCGGCCGGAACCCTGGCGGGCAAACTTTCCGAGGACGCCGCGAGAAACCTGGGAGTGGCGGGAGGAACTGAAGTCGTAGTCGGCGGGCACGATCAGGCATGCGGCGCTTTGGGACTGGGCGTGATTGAAAAAGGGCGCGTCTCGGATTCGATGGGAACCTACGAATGCGTGTTGGCGGCGTCCGATGCACCGAGTCTGGGGGACGAAGCTCTGGCCGCATGTTTGAATTCGTATTGCCACGTCGTACCTGGGCAATTCGTGACGCTGGCTTATTTTCCGTCGGGCATGATGGTGAAATGGTTTGCCGAACTGCTTTTCGGCGCGGATAACGGCGCATACGATCGCCTCGAATCGGAATGCCCGGCGGGCGCGACGGGGCTGTGCATCGCGCCGCACCTGATCGGAACGTGCAATCCGGACTTCAATCCTCGTGCACGCGGAATCATTTTCGGACTGCGCCCGAACACGAATCGTGGCGATATTTACAAGGCGATTCTGGAGGGGCTTGCCTGCGAACTCGCGCAAGTGGCCGGTTCAATTGCCGCGGCGGCCGGCAATTTCAACGACATTTACGTGACAGGCGGCGGCTCGCGGTCGGAGGTGGGGTTGAGAGTGCGCGCGGCTCTTACCGGACGGCGCTTGCACGTGATGCAATGCCAGGAATCCGTTTGCCTTGGAGCGGCAATCTTGGCCGGCGTTGCGTGCGGCGTTTACAGCAGCGTCGCGGACGCCGTAAGCCAGCTTGTGCGGGAGAAATGCGTTGTTGAACCCGACTCCGCACTCGCGGCTGCGTATACCCGGCAAAAAATGCAATACCGGCTGCTTTACTCCGCGTTGGCGCCGGTTCGCGACTTCGTCGCTGGCACATCATAAGGAGGGACTCAGTGATTCAACCGACCATCGGATTCATCGTTTACGGTGTTCACAAAGACGGGCTGAAAGATCCCATGGGGGCACCGTTCATCGACGACGCGATCGTCGCGGGCGCGAAGAAAGCACTGTCGGCAGCAGGAATCAAACTTATCGAGCACGGCGTGGTGGTGGCAACGAAGGAAGAAGCTCGCGCCGCGATGAAGAAAATGAAGTCGGACGACGCTGTCGATGCCGTCGTGTTGTTTTCCGGCACGTGGGTGTGGGCGGCGCACCTGGTGGGCGCAATTCGCGATTATGCAGCTACCGGCAAAGGCGTGCTTCTCTGGACGCATCCCGGATCGCAGGGCTGGCGCCCGGTAGGCGGACTCGTAATACACGGCGGTTTGCTCGAGATTGGCGTGCCGCACAAGTTTGTATACGGGGAAGCGGAGGATGCCGAGACGATCTCGAAGATCGTCAGCTACGCGAAGGCTGCCCATCTGAAGAATTTTCTCAATATGTCCACGATCGGAACTTTTGGCGGGCGCGGCATGGGGCAGACTTGCGGCGTGGCCGACCCGTCGCAGTGGATGCGCATGTTCGGCGTCGACATCGATTCGAGAGATACAACCGAACTGATTCGCGCCGCCGAACGACTGCCGGAGAAAAAAATCGAGGAGCTCAAGCCGCGCTTGCAAAAACTTTTCGGCGCTGCGCCGGAACAAAATGTCGTCAACGATCACTCGATCCGTCTCTATCTGGCGCTGAAAGAGATCGTAGAGAGAGAAAAATTCGATTTCTACACGATTCAGTCGTTTCCGGGGCTTGGCGATGATTACGCAGCCACTTGTTTCGCGCAGAGCATGATGCTCGAAGACGGCCACGGCACGTCCACGCTCGGCGACTTCAACACCGCGCTCACGGTGCTGCTGCTCGCAAAGTTGAGCCGGGAACCCGTTTACTACGGAGATCTTCAGCACATCGACAAAAAAAAGCACGAGATCAAGATTATCGGCGATGGAGCGTGCCCACCATCGTTGGCAGGGAAGCTCGGGCCGGCGGGATTCGCCGAGCATGGGATTCCGACGGAAGGCGAGGCAGGGGGAGTGTCGGTGAAACTCGTCTGCAAGGCAGGCGAAGGAGTGTTGGCGCGGCTGGGCCGCGTGAACGGCGAATTCCGGATGGCTATCACGCGCGCCAGTATTTTCGAGCCGCCACAGGACCAATTGGACCGGCGCTTGCACGAATGCGGCATACCCTTCTGGCCGCACGGGTTCATCACAGCCCACTGCGATATGGAGGCGCTGGTCCAGAACTGGACGAACGAATACGCATGCCTGGGTTATGGCGCGGATCTGTACCCCGCGCTCGCGGATTTCTGCGAGTTTACGGGTATCAAGCCGGTTCTGCTTTAGCGAGGCTAGGTCCCTTCGCGCGATGCTCCGACCGCCGGTTTTAGCATCTGAGGAAAGTCATTGTTCGGCCTTCAGACAGCCAGACGACCTCCAAGGGTTGTTAGTAGCTCAATTGCCAGCTGAGGGCGGAACCGGAAACTGATCGCTATTGCATCTTCGGCGGCAGTGCGCGAATCTGATATACTGTTAGGGTAAGTTTGGAGTGTTGGCACGCAATTTGTGGAGGGTCAGCGAATGGTTGAATTGACACCGGTAGCAGTTACGAAAGTGAAAGAAATTTTGACGCAGCAGAAGCCGTCGCCGGCGGGCCTGCGAGTAGCCGTGGTGGGCGGGGGCTGCTCGGGCTTCAGCTATCACATGGCCTTTGAGAATCAAGTGAATGAAGACGCTGACACGGTGTACGAGTTCGATGGCCTGAAGGTGCTGGTGGACCAGATGTCCGCGATGTATCTGGATGGCGTGCAGATCGATTACATCGAGACGATCGAGGGTTCGGGCTTCAAGTTCAATAACCCGAACGTCAAGTCCACCTGCGGCTGCGGCAGTTCGTTCAGCGTCTAACGAGCGGGCCTCGGCAGCCCCGTCTTAAATGTTGACACCTTGCTTCGTTGGCGATTTGATTTTGGCTCCCGAAGGATTCCTTCGGGAGCCTTTTTTGTGGCGGTCTAGCAGCTTATTGAAAACACTTCCGGTTGTCATTCCGAGGAGCCGCAGGTGACGAGGAATCCGCCGTTTCCCTTGAGCCTGACGAAAAGCAGCTTCGCGCCACGCTCAGAGACGGGGTTCGTGGCGCCGAGATTGCGACTCTGTGTGCCAACTCGGCGTTTTGGAAGGGCGGGGTTTCAACCCCGTCGCGAATCCCAGCGACTCAGTACGCCTTTAGCCGCCGAAGCTACGAATGTGCAGTTCTCACACAGGCTCTTTTACTTCGTATGCCGCCCTGACGGGCGGCGCCACAACTGCGAACCCTCGAATGATCCAAACTCGCCGCAATGAAAATCGCACTCGCGCAATTCAATCCGACCGTAGGCGATTTTGAAGGCAATTCGGCGCGCATCCTCGATATGGCTTGCGACGCTCAGTCCTTGGGCGCTGATCTTGCGGTATTTTCCGAGCTGTGCCTGTGCGGATATCCGCCCCAGGATCTCACCGAGCGCCCCGATTTTGCCGAGCTGAACATGAAGGAACTTGTGCGGCTTGCGAAGAAAATTCCGGTTCCGTCGATTGTCGGCTACGTCGGAGAAGCTCAGGACAATACCGGCAAACCCGTTGCGAATTGCGCGGCGGTGATTGCCTCCGGCAAAATTCGCTTCGAGCAGCGCAAGATGCTGCTGCCCAGCTACGACGTATTCGACGAGTCGCGCTACTTTCAGCCGGGGCACTCGCAGCACGTCTTTCCATTGTCGTCCGAAAAACTCGCGATCACGATCTGCGAGGATTGCTGGAACGACAAAAGTTTCTGGGTTCAGCGGCTGTACGATCGCGATCCCGTCGTCGAACTGATTGGGCAGGGAGGTTCGATCCTCATCAATATTTCGGCGTCTCCTTACACGATTGGCAAGCGCGAACTTCGGCTCGACATGCTCGGGTCGATCGCCAAGGAGCACAACGTTCCGGTTGTGTACGTCAATCAAGTTGGCGGCGACGACAGCTTGATTTTTGACGGATCCAGTGTCGCGTTCATGCCGGACGGCCGGATCGCCACGCTCGCCAAGGCGTTCGATGAGGACCTGGTGCTTTTCGACACGAAAACGGGAGCCGGGGACATCCGTCAGCAGCCTCATGACGAAATCGCGTGCGCCTACCACGCGCTTGTGGTCGGCACTCGCGATTACGTACGGAAGTGCGGCTTCGAGAAAGTTGTGATCGGGCTAAGCGGCGGCGTGGATTCAGCGCTGGTTGCAACGATTGCCGTCGATGCACTCGGTCCGGAAAATGTTTTGGGCGTTTCCATGCCAGGACCGTACTCGTCCGAAGGTAGCCTGCATGACGCAAAATGTCTGGCGGAAAAGCTGGGCGTGAAATTTATTGTGCTTCCAATCGTCGAAACCTTTCTGAGTTACGGCAAGACCTTAGAGACGCCGTTCGCCGGTTTGCCGCAGGATGCAACCGAGGAAAATCTTCAAGCGCGCATTCGGGGCAATCTGCTGATGGCGCTTTCCAATAAATTCGGCTCGATGGTGCTGAGCACGGGAAATAAATCTGAGTTGGCCATCGGTTATTGCACGTTGTATGGCGACATGGCGGGGGGCTTGGCGGTGATTTCCGACGTGCCGAAGACCATGGTCTACGAACTCTCGAAGTACGCGAATCGCATTCGTCATCGCATTCCGGAAGAAACGCTCACCAAGCCTCCTTCAGCGGAATTGCGCGCAAATCAAAAGGATGAGGACACGCTTCCGCCGTACGATATCCTTGATCGCATTTTGAAGGGCTACGTGGAAGATTTGCAAAGCCCAGAAGAAATCGCGAGTCATTACGAGTTCCCGCTTGATCTGGTACGGTCCGTGGTTCGTTGCGTTGACCGAAATGAGTACAAACGCAAACAGGCTGCGCCCGGTTTGAAGCTGACCACGAAAGCCTTCAGCGTCGGCCGGCGCTTTCCGCTCGCCCAAAAATTTGCCGTGTAGCCGCTCATCACTTTGCCTCTTTTCACGGGTCGCATTACAATCTCCTG
The DNA here is from genome assembly GCA_050747005.1 of Candidatus Acidiferrales bacterium. Taxonomy (GTDB): domain Bacteria; phylum Acidobacteriota; class Terriglobia; order Acidiferrales; family UBA7541; genus Palsa-295. The sequence goes on along the minus strand of JBOGNE010000040.1, from coordinate 49,819 downwards.
TCTTTATCGGGACAATTGACGCCATGAGGGCGGGCGACAGCTTGCCCGGCGTAACTTGGAGGATTCATGCGGCGCACTGCAATTGCTTTGATCGCACTTATCAGCTTCTTGCCGGCATCTTCATCCTTTGCCCAATCGGCGGCACGCGCTGGCGCGCCTTCCAACGAATCCCAATTACTCAAATCGACGGAGGCGTTTTTACGCAATTTGTTTGCGTGGGGTCCTGAGTTCAAAGTCACGCTCGGCCCGCTCGGTCCGGCGCCGGGGCCGGAGTTTTATACGGTGCCGGTGAAGGTTACGGTCAGTGGCCAAACGGATAGCGGCGCCGTGTACGTAAGCAAAGATGGCAAGACATTTTTCCGGGGCGACATGTACAGCATCGCATCGGATCCGTTCGCGGCGAGTCGCGAGATGCTCCAACCAGGTGCCAATCCGTCGAAGGGACCGGCGGATGCGCGGGTCACAGTCGTGGAATTTAGCGATTTCGAATGCCCTCATTGCCGGGAACTTTTTGAAATCATGCAAAGTGTGGAACGTGAATTTCCGCAGGTGCGCTTCGTGTACGAAGATTTTCCGCTCGTTCAAATTCACCCCTGGGCGGAAACGGCCGCGATTGCTGCGCGCTGCGCTTACATGCAGTCACCTGCCGCGTTCCCGAAAATGCGAGCCTCGATTTTCGAGAACCAAGATGTCATTTCGGCCGAAAATGTTTGGGACAAGCTGCTTGGGTACGCCACGCAAGCGGGGCTTGCTGCGGATGCGTTCAAAGCCTGCATGTCATCTCCGGACGCGAAGAAAGCCGTCGACGCGGATCATGCCAACGGAATCGCGGTCGGAGTCAACAGCACGCCGACCGTTTACGTAAACGGCCGGCCGATTGTCGGCGGCGATAAAGCCACGATCGAGCGATTCATTAAGTTTGAACTCGCACAAGGTGCAAGGTAATCGCCGGGCATTCTTTTCGGTGCGATCGGAAAGCGCCCCCACTTTCGCGCTGCATTTCCCCTGCACGGAACGCAGGACGCTCGACTGATGGCTTGCCGGCGAACGGTCCGCGCTCTCTCGATAAGATGCTTCGGTCCGAAAAGCTCCTTTTTGCTTTGGGATTCTAACGAACGGAGATTGTCGCGGAATTTATCCTGAACGGAACCGGAATACTCGGGTCCGCGAACCGCGATCATCGCGCCGACATTGCGCGAAACATCGGAGTATCGCGCGAATTATGCGAATGAGCTGTTCGGCCGCTAGTGTTGTTTAACATAAATAAGTGACACATAAGCTTTGTTATGGTAAAGGGTTCATGTTCACCACGAGTGGGAAAGTACTCGGACGTTGCGCGCCGCGCCATGCCAGCGCGGAGTTCGTGCAGTTCCTGAATCAAGCCGTTGCGGGTCAGCGGAGGAAAACTGTCCACGTCATCCTGGACAATCTGGCGGTGCATAAAACTCTGCTGGTGCGCGCTTGGCAGAAGCTACACCCGAACGTGCATTTTCACTTCACCCCTACCTATGCCTCCTGGTTGAACCAGGTGGAGATCTGGCTGGGGATGATCACCCGCGACTGCATCCGCCGGGGCGTCTTCCATTCGGTCCCGGACCTGGTGCACAAAATCGTCACCTACATCCGCCAGTACAACCGCACCGCCCAGCCCTTTCGCTGGACTTACACCAACCCGAGGAAACGCATCCCTGTGTCACTTTCTTCGGTTACGCGACACTAGTGGCTTAGAGGGCGGTAGTCACCTTCCACCGCCTGAGTTGGAATTAGCACAGTATCCTCGCTCAGCAATCGTTGACAGTCCGCGCCTCTTGCTGCTTTACTGAGGTTGCGCGATTCCTCCGCCGGAGGTGAGGCATTTTCTGCCAGAATTGCGGCAAGCAACTCGACGCCGATGCAGCGCAATGTTCCGCTTGCGGTTTCCCGGCCACAGGACAACTCATTAAATCCGGAAGCGCCGTTGTCGCGGCGCACCTCTCACATCACGTTCGCGTTATGGGCGCGCTCTGGGTAATTTATGGAATCTTGCGGATCGTTGGGGCTATGTGGCTTATCGCCTTCAATCCGAAGGCTACGCTGATGTTTGGGGCGCTGCTCTCGCGCGTACCCGATCCGTTTACGATGATGAGCGAATTCCATCTTCTTTATTTGGTGATCATCGTGTGGTGTTTTGTATGCGGGGCGGTGGGGATTATCGCGGGGCTGGCGCTTCTCGCGCGCGCCCGCGCCGGACGATGGCTTGCGATTCTTGCGGCATTTTTGTCGATTCCCGAGATTCCATTCGGCATTGCGCTGAGTTCCTACACGCTGGTGATTCTGCTGCCTTACAGCGCGAGCCAGATTTATCCCGGTTTGCGAAGTAGATCGCGCGCCGTTAGAACGTAAATCAGTCGGGCGTGGTGGACTTGTTTTTGTAGCGCCGCCCTTCAGGGCGGCATAGGTGGCGCATTGCCCTGTGGGTAGGACCGCGGATGCCAGGCTGAAGCCTGGCGCTACAACGGCAAATACAACGGCATCGGCGCGATGGCCGTTATGCGCGCGGTTCGTCGCGCTCTTTCCGCAAGCCTTCCATCACGCTCTGAACTAATTCCTTGGCCTCGCGGATTTCTTGCGTGATGAGGCGGATATCCATCACCGGAATTTCCGGGTCGCGGCTGCTGTGGCAATAAACGCCGTGCTGGCCGACGAGCACCAGCGCGCTGGTGAGTAAATCGAGCGTCACCGCCAAGCGTCCTCGATGCGGTCCCATCATCGTTTCGTAATGCTCGAGCTCTTCGCGGTGCTCGTCGAATGCCGCCATGTCGTGTTCTCCTATTTCTCATTGTGCTCTTTACGACGAGCTGCTGTCGATTGCGCGCCGCACGTGGAGCGATTCGATGGAAAGCCGCTGGTCAGTTACCGGGACACACAGATTCGCGAGATCGATCCGCAGCGGGAAACGGAGCGGCCGCTGGTGGTAGAGCGAGGCGGCGCCGAAGACGCTCCGGTCGCCGTCGGGCCTTCCTACGCGTCCTCGGCGGACAAAACAAGCTGCACTGCGGATCCCAAAGTGTAAAGCCCACGTGTAAAGGATGTCGTGGCACGTTTCACTGAAGAGTGGCGCTACATGGATTTGCCGCGCGCGCGCGCGCCGCGCTGCCGCTAGGGTTCGATAATGAGATGGACCGAGCCGACGCCGCCTGTGACTTCAACGCGCATCGTCACTGGCGATTTGCCGAAGGCGTTGTTGACGTAATCATCGCCGTCGTGACGCAGGCCGTCGGTGCTGATCGTTCCGATTCCGCCCGACGCGTGCACCTGCACGCCTACATCGCGCGGCAGCCGAACGCTCGCCGTTCCGACGCCGCCTTGAATGTTGACGTCAACATTCTTCTTCCAATTGCCGCCGAGGTCGGCATTCACTTCGCCCGCGCCGACTTGAATGTCCAGATGGCTCAGGTTCAGCCCGCTCAAGTGGAAGTTTCCTTCGCCCGCGCCCATGTTGACCTTAAGGTCGGTGGTTTCGTCGTCGTTGAGGTGCAGGTCCCAGCGATTGTGGCTGGTTCCGAAATGCACGTGCGACGCGTTGTCCTGTGTGATGGAAAGCGAGCCATTCGCGCCGTTCGCGCTGTAATCCACGTTCGGCTCGCCGTACATTTGGCTGTAGGAAAAATCCCCTTCGAGCAGTTTGGTTGCTCCGCCTTCGATGCTCAAGTTTCCGGCAGGCATGTCGAGCGAAACGGCGACCGACGAAGCGCCCTGCGCGTCCACCGATTTCGTTTCATGCACCGTGCGCGAGCCCTTCGAGGGACGCGACAGCGCCGCGAAGAACAGTATGACCAGAATCGCGACCGCGGCAATTTCGCCCGCGTGGCGCGGCCGGCCCGGATCGCCCGTGGAATTGCGTTGCACGAAGTAATCGACCAGCTTGCCGAAACCGAGCAGGATAATCAGCACAGGCCAGTAGCGCGCGATGATGTCCCACGCGTTCACGTCCGGCCGGAAATTCGCATAGAGCCAGAGCGCGCCAATCGCGATCAGCACGAGCGGCACGAACAGCGAACCCCGGCGGCACCCGCGTCCATTCGACATATTGCCTCCCTCGCGTCACATCCTACTTATACCTACGACAAATCGCGCAAAAAGTTTCAGCCGCACATGACGCTCACGTCGATGTCGCCGCAATCGCACGAGCCGGCGGCGAATTCGCAAGACGGTGCCTGGTGCAACTTCAGGTCCCGATGCTCTTGGCATCGGCGACGAGATTTATCCGTTTGTCCGCTGAGCGCATAGCGCGGCCCTTCAAGGTGGCATGCCGACTCGATCCCGGCGCAATAAGACAAGCCCTTCGTGATTTGCATCGCTGTGACACGAGGATTGTTGTGGCCGCGGGCGAAACATTTGTGATACTCCCTTCGTATCAAGAAAAGCCGCGAGCCTGATCTAGCATCCGACGGAGGTTCACGCGGCGAAAAGGAGTATTCCAGCGCATGCCCGACTCTCCGAATGACATAAGCGCCGCACCAGACCCAATCCCGGCGATTCCGCCCGCGCCGCGGCGCCGCGAATCTGACACTCTTCACGCAATATTTTCCGGACCAAATGGCCCGCGTGCCGGATGGCGGCTGCTGATTTTCATCGCGATCATGATTGCGCTGGGTGGCGGAGGATACCTGATCGGACGCGCTTTCCACCACGGGCGGCGTGCTCAAGGGATGGCGTTCAGTGCGGTGGGAATTCTGATCGGCGAGGTCTCGCTTTTCGTGTTGTTTCTCATCGGAAGCTGGATCATGACAAAAATCGAAGGCCGTAAAATCGCCGATTACGGATTGCCTGCGCGCGAGGCGTTCGGCCGAAAATTCTGGGAGGGCGCCGCCGTAGGGTTCCTCGCGCTCACGCTACTACTATGCGTTTTGCGCGCCTTCGGAGCATTCCAGTTCGGAATGGTTGGGTTGCATGGTGCGGCCGCGTGGAAATATGCCGCGATCTGGGGACTCGGATTCCTTTTCGTCGGGTTCTTCGAGGAATTCGCGTTTCGCGGATACATGCTTTTCACGCTGACCACCGGCGTCGGATTCTGGCCCGCCGCGCTGATTATGTCCGCGCTTTTCGCCTACGGGCACGCAAGTAACCCGCATGAAAATTTGCTCGGCGTGATTTCCACCGGCGCGTGGGGATTGCTTTTCTGCCTGGCGCTGCGCCGCACCGGCAGCCTCTGGTTTCCGATCGGAATGCACGCGGCGTGGGATTGGGGCCAGACGTATTTGTACGGCGTGCCCGATAGCGGGCAGATTGCGCCGGGGCATCTCTTGAATTCAACATTCAGCGGACCAGCGTGGCTGACGGGCGGCACGGCCGGTCCCGAAGGAAGCTATCTGTGCTACGTGCTGCTGTTCGTGGTCGCCGCATTCATCGTTGTGGCGTACCGCGACGCAAAATACCCGAATCCGGCCGCGATTCCCGATCCCCGCCGCCGCGCCGCGTTGCCGCGAACAACACTCATCGCAACCGATTAGGCGGGCTCCCTTCACTGGGACTTGGGTAGCGGCAACGAGGACTGGCCGAAGACGTATCGCCATCCCGCCGGTGTGCGCGTGTATGTGTCACTAAACCAAACATGGTGTTCGAACGGCTTTCCGTTGTCCGTGCCTTTCTCCCAGAGCTTGGCTGTGACGACCGCTGTGTCGCCCCAAACGCGAACGGTCCGTTCGGTGTCTTCGTTCTGTTCGTAAGCTGAATGTCGCTCGTCCGCGAGCATATCGGCTTTGGTGTAGACCTTGCCCGAACCTGTGACGAGCACGAAATCGTCAGCCAGGATGCGATTCATAGTCGCCGTATCGCCCTTTTTTACCGCCGCTTGGTATTGGGTATCGAGCGCGGCGACAGTTTTTGCATCGTCAGCGGAGGATGCACGAGCGCTATTCACGGCAATCATCCCGAATACGCCCAAGACCAGCGCGATGGCAACAAATAACGGAAATAACCTTCGGGAGAACCGCGAGGACGCCGCCTGAATCGCGTTCGAAATAATCGTCCGCCTCCTAGCCGTCGTGTTGAGAGCCGCTGTTTTCATTGTTTTCTCCCTTTTTCGCGATCATCTCCGTCTTTCACTAAATCCAAGCCGGGTCAGGCGCGGACGCGCTGTTTCAATTCTGCAAGCCTGTCTGGCGAACTGGCCATGGATGCTCCCATATAGATGAACCCGCACAGTATATGCGCGCCGGGAAACAGGTAGCAACGGTCTGAGAGACAAGAAGACCCAGGGGTCAACGCGCGTGGCTCGCGTGCGCGCCCGATGTCAAGAGCGCCGGGTATGCGAGGCTGTCGGCGTGGAGGATGCTGTGACGTTCGGCGAAATGGCGCTGGGCGCGGCGGCCCCAGGCGCGCACGAAGTAATAATTCAGCGCGCCACCGGCGCCCGCGCTCAAAATCGGGACGAGGCTGCCCGCCCATTTTTCGGCGAAGTCCGCGCTGATTTTCGTCGCAATCAAATCGATGATGCGCGGCACGAGCCGCTCGATTGCCTGTTTCTCGAGAAAATCCCGGCCGAGATCCAAACCGGCGGCGCTTGCCGCAGCCACCCATAGTTCGACGACTTCGTCTTCCGTGGCGTACCGGAATCCGTGAAGGAGGCTAAGCTTTTGCAGCAAACGAATCGTAATCGCCGAAAGGATCCCCATGTCAGGAACCGCGGTAAAGACTCCGCCGAAGCCAAGGCCCATTCCTTCGAGCGCCGCGGCGCGCGCCGAGCCGCGAATAATCTTCTCCGCGTGTGGACGGATCGCTCCCGGCGAAAGCTGAATGGCATCTTCCCACGTCGCGATGGGAAGCCGATGCGCGCGTCGAAGATGGTGCAGATATTTATCAGGATCGACGCGAACCTGGCGGTAGGCGCGGTTGAGTCCGCTGCCGACTGACGAGCGCAGAAGCTCGTACGAGAAACCTGAAATTGTTTTCTTCGCCATCGAAAATTAGATGCACGGAATACGCCCAGAGACTTGAAAAAGCTGCGCGGATGCCGAATGCTCGTGCGTCGCTATACTCCGCCTCCTCAAGCCCGGGCGGACGTTGAACGGACCGCCGCTTGACGGACCCAGATGCGCTCGGTGGCCGGCTTCCCGAGATGCACGCGGCGAGTGCGCCGGCCCGCGACGGAGAGCGACATCGTTTCGTCATATTCGCGGTCGTGGATGCGGAAACGTGCACCGGGGCGAAGGTCGAGGCTCGATAGAAACGCGAGAAACTTTGGATCTTTTTCGTAAACGCGAAGGACTTCGTAGGAATAACCCGGTTCCACGTCGGAAAGTCGCACGGCGCCAAATTTGCGGCGCAGGCGCGACATGCCTCCTACCAGCGGAACTCCGTGCGGGCAGCGGCTATCGCGGCCGAAGCGTTTCAGCAGAAGGCCCGCGACCTCGGGCGAAATGCCATGTTCGAGACGCTCGGCTTCTTCGTGCGCGCGCGCCCATTCAAGACCAATGACGTCGATGAGCAGTTTTTCAGCCAGACGATGCCGCAGAACAAGATGCTGCGCGATTTCTTTGCCTTTGGCGGAAAGTTCGATGCGGCCGCCGCGCTGAACGCGCAAATACCCGCCGCGAGCCATTCGTTTCAATGCAGCGGTCACGGCCGGGGGCGTGACGGCGAGGTCCTCGGCCAGCCGCGCGCTGATCGGCGCCTGCTCTTCCTGCACTAGCTCCCAGATGGCTTTGAGGTAGTCTTCCTGCGAAACGCTGGTTTTTTCCCTGCGCATTGACATTAGTGTGCCACAAAACAGGCGCGGAGATGAGGTCACGCCTGCAAGAGCCGTCGTAGTCGTATAAGTAGACTCTGCAGCAAGGAATGCCAACGTGAAGAGCGACGCGGCGGGTGCTTCTCCACTGTTAAGACGCGCCCAAGGCGCGAATGTTGATAAACTTTGCTGGCTATGCCCCTGGAATCATCCGCCGCCGAAGCGCCGACCGATCGCGTCGCGCACCGGATTCGGCTGCTTCGCCGCACCGAACTTCCCAGTGATGCTGTGGAACTCGCGCGCTACTTAATCGGCAAGAGCGTGGTGCGCGAGCTTAGTCGAGGCGCCGCTCCGCGCAGAATCGCGGGGCGCGTCGTCGAAACCGAAGCATACGTTCCCGGCGACGCGGCCGCGCATGCCTTCATCGGCCCCACGCCGCGTAATCGGTCTCTTTTTCTCGAACGAGGGCACGCCTACGTTTATTTCTGTTACGGCATGCACTACATGCTCAACATGTCGGCTGAATCGGCGGGAATCGGCGCGGGAGTTTTGATTCGTGCGCTCGAGCCAATTGAGGGAGTCGACTTGATCGAACGCCATCGCGGAACGAAGCGTTTGATTGATTTGGCGCGAGGACCCGGCCGTGTGGCGGAAGCGCTTCGCATTGGACCGCGTCTCGACGGAATCGATCTTTGCGCGCAGGGTCCGCTGTGGCTAGGCACATCTGTGCGCGATGCCGATGCCATCGGCACAAGCGTTCGCATTGGCATCACCAAGGAAGCCCACCGGCTTCTGCGCTTCTACGAGCGCGGCAGCCCTTTCGTGAGCGGTCCCAAGCGGTTGTGCGCGTAAATAAACTCGCGCGCATCGCAGGTTGTCGATCGTGATTCCGAGCGAAGCACGTGTTTCATGCTCCGGGTGATTTTGCGGAGCGGCGAATCTCTCTTCGCGACGAATCGGACAAAAAGAGATTATCCCGCACGACCGCTCTCGTGCATTTTTCAGGAAGCGGTCAGGGTTTTGCGGATATCTCATCGCGATGCAGCGTTCGCAGATAATGTACTAAGTCCCAGACGTGCTCGTCCGGCTCGACTCTGCCAAACGCGGGCATTCCGCTCAATCGAATGCCGTTTTTCACGATCCAGAATAATTCTCGATCCGAATAGGATTGCACTTCAGGCGAAGTCAAATCCGCGGCTCGGGGATACATCCAGCGGCCCGCATCGGTGGGTGTATGCGCATTTGCTCCATGGCAGGCGGCGCATTCCGTTCCAAACAGGGTGTCGCCTTCGTCGATGGCTGCCGGAGTGACGGGCGGTTCAGCGGGAATTCCGTTGCGGCTGCTGGTGCGCACCAAGAAGTGCCTGGCGTGGTTTGCTGCATAGGTCTCCACACGCCCCGGTTCAGGCAGAGCGCTCAGGTTGAATCGCGACGCCGCGACGATTCCAGCGATAACGATAATCACGACCGCGATAAGCACAACGGCGACACATCGCCTTATCATTCCCGTATCCTTGCGCTCTCACCAGCGGGGAACCGTGCGAAAAAAAAGGGCCAGCGCACTTGCACCAGCCCTTTCGAAAAACGCTACATCCCAGAAGCAGCTTCGATGTTACTGACGTGAATGGTATGGGTTGCTTTGTCGTACGAGCCCATGACCTTCACTTCCTGGCCGGCGTAATCCACCGGCTTCGTCTGATCGTCGAGCTGATAGGTTCGCTTCGTGGTCTTGTTGTACAGAACGTACTTGCCGCCCATCTTTACGCATCCGTTGGTACAGTCTTTCGCATTGGCGATATTTTCCTTTTTCATCATCGCGTCGTGCGAGCCGTTCTTGGCGCACATGCTGTCCATGATTTCGCCAGTGAACGTGTGGTCCTTCGGAGCAGCGTACGCCAGCGTGGCGCAAGCCAGCAGTGCAGTGATCAACCCCATGCCCAGCTTCTTCATGTAAATATTCTCCTTTGAGATTAGCTACTTTCTTTAAGTGACATCTACGGCTTTCCTAGGATTTACAGCCTTTCTCATTGGCCCTGGCCGGCTGGAGGGGTGGACGGCCGGCGCGGACCATTATAATCGACTCGCATATTAGATGCTCCGGAAATGCAAGCCGCCTGCGAGAGCTGCTCGGCGGATGCCTCACCCTCCCGACAATACGGCCTCGATCCGCTCGTACAACCGCGCGCTGACCGAGAGCGGAATCTCGAAAACATCAGCACCACGGACAAGCTCCAGCGTTTGCCGCGTTGTATCCGCGATGACGCGGCACCTTCGGCACCGGGCCGCGTGCATTTCGATCGATTTCCGCGTGTCCGGCGTGCCGTCTCCATCCACGTAACAGGAAAGGTTTGTCAGAACTTCGCTGCAATTCAGAATCGGTCTCATGATGTCCTCATCGCCCGGCCACTCGTATCAATGTCGTTGTCACGGCCTCACGAATCTCCACGACCCTCGTCACGATTTTCCTCTTCAGCGTGGATGGATGTTCGAGGGCGCCCGCAAGCTGCTCGCGCACCATCAGACGAGCGCGGAGCAGCCGGGATTTCATTGCCGGTATCTTGAGCCCCAGTACATCCGCGGCTTCCTCGGCGCTCAAGCCCTCCACGTCCCGAAGCACCAACACCTCGCGATAAATCGGCGCCAGAGATTCGATAGCCTCCTCGATCATTCGACGAATCTCTTGTTTTCCGTGCAGCTTCTCAGGATCGGCCCGCCAGGACTCGTATCGCTGTGGCGTGAAGGCCGCACCGGCCGTCTCCGCGTCCTCGATCGGGACGAAGTTCCGTTGCGCGTGCCGCCTCTGAAGAGCCTCGTTAATCGCGATACGCGTCAGCCAGGTTGTGAAACGAGATTCCCTTCGAAATTGGCCAAGGTGCCGGTAAGCCTTGACGAATGTGTCCTGCATGGCTTCTTCCGCGTCCTCAATATTGCCGAGAATGGCGAGCGTCACACGGAACACACGCCGCTCGTGGCGCCGGACCAGTGGCTCAAAAGCGCGCACTTCGCCCGCCAGGATTCGATCGACCAACTCCAAATCGTCCACCGCGCTTTCAGGGTTCATCTCGCGATGCGCATCGTTTGACGGTTCTTTCATTTCCGAACCATGTGATAGGGTTCCGCCGGAAAAAGATTCATGGGAGAAATTCGAAGTTTCAAGCCGTCGGCCAAGCCGCTCAAAAGGACAGGCCTGAATCCTTGCCGCGACTACATGGAACCAGATTCGTGTCCTGTCGCGGGACCGACAAATTGTCTCTCAAAAAAATTGGCGCGGCTCGATTTTTGATTTGACCCTCGCGAAATTCGCGTTTACTCTACGCAACGATCAACCTCATATGCCCGTTTCAGAATTGTGGCCGCCGAGCCGAAGTCTATCCAATCACGAGGAGATTCATGCCGACCGAACTCCGTAATTTCCTGGCGCTTTCCTACGACGAGCTCGAAGAACTGAATTTGAATGCCAAGGAGCAGCGCGCCAAGCGCGTTGCCGCCCACAAGATCCAGGAAGAGCGCATCAAATACCTCACGGACGAAAAGCGCATCAAGGCCGTGACGGTACTTTTCAGCGACCTCGAGGGCCGGCTGCATATGCTCGACTACGACAAGAAATTCCTAATCAGGAGCTGGGACAATCTCACGTTCGACGGCTCCTCGATCCGCGGTTTCACCGCGCAGCGTGAAAGCGATTTGCGCCTGGCCATGGATTGGAGCGCTTTCTATTGGGCGCCCGCCGACGTTTTTGGCTCGGGCAAGGTCCTTGTATTCGGCGAGGTGATTGACAAGGACGGGTCGTCGTACAGCGCGGACATCCGCGGCGTTTTGAAAGGCTTCGCGGAAGAGCTGCACAAGAAGGAAGGCTACACGCTCAACGCGGCCAATGAAATTGAGGGTTTCCTTTTCAACGGCGCCGACGCGGAGCAGCATTATCACGAAACGGGAAAATTCGAATACGTCAACACCGGCGGCTACTACCATTCACTGCCGGGCGATCCGCTACGCACGTTCATCGACACGACGGCGGAAGTGCAGCGCTCCATGGGTTTTCAGAACGAGAAGGACCATCCCGAAGTTGCTCCCTCGCAATTTGAAATTAATTACGGCTATGGGGAGGTGGTTGCAGCCGCCGATCAAATACAGCTTTATAAACTCATCTGCCGCCAAGTCGCCACCAGGATGGGTTTGACCGCGTCATTTTTGCCCAAGCCCGTGGTTGGAGTGAACGGCAACGGCATGCACACCAACGTTTCGGTCAGCAAGAGCGGCAAGAACACGTTCTGGGATCCCAAGGGCGATGAGAAGATGAGCAAGTTTGCGTGGACTTTCGTTGACCGCATCCTCACGCATGCGAACGACATTTGCCTGATGCTGAATTCCAGCGTCAACGCCTTCCGCCGTCTCGATCCGCACTTCGAAGCGCCGAACCAGATTAAGGCCTCGGCTGTCGATCGGGGCTCGATGGTGCGTATCCCCATCGGGAACGAAAAGAGCTCGCGTGTGGAAGTTCGTTCCGTTGCGCCAGACGCCAATCCTTACCTGGTGATGTATTCGATTTTCCGGACGGGGCTCGACGGCGATATCGCGAAGATCAAGAACCTGCGCCAGGCCGAGCGTTTTCTGCCCGACAACATCTACACCGGCATGAGTCATTTCCGGAAAGCGGACTGGACCACCAAGCTGCTGGGCGAAGATGTGAAGGCTCGTTACGCGGATTTGAAAGAAGCGTCTGCCGACCGTTGCTCGCGTTCGCTGGGAACGTTCGTCAAGCCGGCCGAAGTGCAGTACCACCACGAAGTCTACAACCAGTTCCTCTGGAACCTGTTCTAAAGCGCCGACGCTCGCGAAGGAGCCCCCGGGCCGGAGGAGCAGTCTCGAAAGGACGATGAATACCCCAACACCGCTCGGCGAACAACCCTCTCCTACACCGCAGCCTTCGGTTCCGGGCCCTGAGAGGCTCGAAAATCAGTTCGCCCGGTTTTTCGCCGGCCAGCACGGAATCCGCGCCGGATGGCGATGGCTGATCTTCCTTGGCATTTTCGTCGCTTGTGCAGCAGGGTTGCTCGTTGCAGCGGTCGCCGCGCATTTCTTTAGTCTTCACGGCCCGCAGCCGTCAGCCCAGTCATTCACTGCTTCAAGAGTTCTTATGCAGGAAGGGATTCTCGTGATTGCCATGTTCCTCGCTGCGGCCACCATGTCGAAAATCGAGCGGCGGCCGATGGGGGAATACGGCCTTCCCGCGAGCGCGGCGTTCGGGCGGCAGTTCTGGACCGGCGCCGGTTGGGGCATGGTCGCAGTCAGCACAATGATGCTGCTGATTGCGGCGCTCCGCGGGTTCACGTTCGGTTCCGTGGCTCTGCCGGCCCGCGCGATCGTGGGCTATGCGCTGATCTGGGCCATTGCATTCCTATTGACCAGTCTCGCGGAGGAATTTCTCTTTCGCGGCTACAGCCAATTCACACTCGCAAGCGGAATGGGCTTCTGGCCCGCCGCGATTTTTCTTTCACTGCTTTTCGGCGGGTTGCACCTGAGGAACACAGGCGAGAGCTGGGCCGGCGGACTCGCGGCGGGCTATATTGGCTTGTTTTTCTGCTTTACGCTGTGGCGTACGGGAAACATCTGGTTTTCGGTGGGGCTGCACGCGGCCTGGGACTACGGCGAAACATTCGTGTTTGGCGTTCCCGATAGCGGGTTTGCCGCGCCGGGGCATTTGATCAACTCGTCGCTGCACGGCGCACCTTGGCTGACCGGTGGAAAAGTAGGTCCCGAAGCGAGCGCTGCGTGCTTCGTCGTGATCTCCCTAATGTTCCTCGTTTTCCATTTGACTTATCGGGCGCGGGTGCAAACTCGCGTGCGGTAGTTCGCAAGAGCTCAACTATTTCTGACGGGTTATTTTCGGATCGATGCTAGCTGTGTTTCTTCTGAAACTCGCGCATGAAGGAGGCTAGGGCCTCGACGCTCTCGATTGACACTGCGTTGTAAAGCGATGCGCGCATCCCGCCCACCGAGCGATGTCCGGCGAGGCCCACCAAGCCAGAGGCGGCCGATTCGGCGACGAACTGCTTCTCGATCGCCTCATCTCCGCTAGCGACGCGGAACACCACATTCATCTTCGAGCGCGATGCCTTTTCAACCGGACATTTGTAGAATCCGCCGCTCGAATCGATGGCGTCGTAAAGCAGCGCGGCCTTGGCATCGTTGCGTTCGGACATTCCGGCCGCACCGCCCTGCTGCTCGACCCATTCGAGGACCAGACCCATGATGTAGAGCGCGAACGTCGGCGGCGTGTGATAGAGAGAGTGGTCTTTGATGTGCGTTCGATATTGAAGGAGGGCCGGAAGATTTGTGTCGGCGCGCTCGGCGAGTTCTTTGCGCACGATCACCACGGTGACGCCGGAAGGTCCGAGGTTTTTTTGCGCGCCCGCGAAAATCAGCCCAAACTGCGGGACGTCCACGGGGCGCGACAAAATGTCCGAGGACATGTCTGCAACCAGCGGGATTTCGCCGGTGCGGGGCGTCTCGGTCCACTGCGTTCCTTCGATCGTGTTGTTCGAGGCCATGTAAACGTAGCTGGCATCCGGTGCGAGCGAGATTTCGCCGGGGCGGGGAAGGCGCGTGAATTTTCCCGTCTCGGTTGAGGCGGCGAGGCGGTACGGCGTGCCTTTTTTTAATTCGGCGATGGCTTTCGCCGTCCAGGTGCCGGTGTGCAGCACATCTACGGGCTTGCCCGGCAAATAAAGATTCATGGGAACCATGGTGAATTGCATGCTGCCGCCGCCCTGCACGAAGATCACGGCGTATTCATGCGGTATCGCAAGCAGTTTGCGAAGGCGGGTTTCGACGCCGGCATTTATTTCCTCGAATTCCGGCGAGCGGTGGCTCATTTCCATCACGGACATGCCGGTACCGCGATAGTCAAAGAGCTCTTCGCGAATCCGTTCGAGGACCGGCAAAGGCAATGCCCCCGGGCCGGCGTTGAAATTCGAGGCGCGCTTTGCGCCGGTTCGTGCTGCGTGCGTGGATGGATTCACGGGCAATGATTCCTCGCGTGCAAGATTTGTGGAGGCGACGGATGCGATTGCCGCAGGCGCCACACCCCAGAATATCAGAAGAACGGGCACTCGATGCCGCCGGATGGAGGTAGCGGGCGGTCGAAACGGCGCGCGAAACTTGATACACTCCCGCGCATGGAAAAATCTTGCCGTGCCTTCTTTTTTTTGCGGTATCGGCGCTATTTTTTGCCGATTCAAGGAGCCAAAATTAGTGCAGCAACTGCAGCAAGGTCCTTGCTGCTGGTGGCAAATCAGGATGACCACGACCTGAGCATCATCGATCCCGCGGCCGGACGGCAGATTGCGATCGTGCCTGAAAGCGGAGTTACCGGACACGAGGTAGCGGCATCGCCGGATGGCCGGACCGCCTACGTGCCAATCTACGGCGATTCAGGGGTGGGCAAGCCGGGAAGCGACGGCGCTTACATGGACGTGGTTGATATCGCTGGGCGCAAAGTGATTGGAAAGATTGACTTTGGGCACGGGGTGCGGCCCCATCTGCCGGTTTACGATCCGGTCAGCGGGATGCTTTACGTGACGACTAACGCACTTTGTAGTCGAAGTGGGTCGGTAGGTGGTCAGTTTCCAGTTATCCGCCTTATCGGAAGTTGACCGTGAATGGGAACGCAAATCCCGCCCAGGGAGTCCAACTTCTGCGGTTCGAAGGACCTTGGGCTGCGCGGAGAGAGTGCCTCCATCTCCGTCACGTCTCAAGACGCCTTTCTGTGGTTTAATATCGACATCAAGACCGTCTGACGATCTCGAGGCCAGGTATTCCCAAACCTGAGTGGAGAGTGCGCGTGCAGGAGGGTTCCATGCAGAAGAAGACGATCAGCTTTCTCGCCTTAGCATTTCTTGTGCAGGTTTTCCTATTCGGCGCAGCCTGGCCGGCAGGAGCGCAGTCGGAGAAGGCTCCCTATCCCGTCATGGCTCCGCTGAGTCAGTACTTGATGCCGGAGGATTCCGAAATCGCGTTGGCTCGCAGTGCTGCTCCAGCATCCATTTCGGACGGCGCCGAAGTGATGGTGCTGGGGCGGGAGGGATACACAACCGCAGTGAAGGGCAGCAATGGCTTTCTCTGTTTGGTGGAACGATCCTGGGCCAACGCCACCGATGTGCCGGATTTCTGGAATCCCAAACTGCGTGCCCCCCATTGCTTCAATCCGGCATCCGCAAGAACCTTTGCGCCCATCTTCCTGATGAAGACCAAACTGGTGCTGGCAGGAAAATCGAAGACGCAGATCGCTCAGGCGACGGCATCGGCACTGGACAAAAAGGAACTGCCCGCGCTGGAGCCTGGAGCGATGTGCTACATGATGTCGGCGCAGCAGTACCTGAATGACCACGATAAGAGCTGGCATCCACATCTGATGTTTTTTATTCCGGGCAACGCGACGAAAAGCTGGGGAGCTAATCTGCCGGGCTCGCCCGTTATAGCCGCGGATGACCCTCAAGAACGGGTGACTATTTTCATGGTCTTGGTCGGCGAATGGTCCGACGGCACGCCGGCTCCGCAGGCTATGCGCTGACCTGCGATTCGAAGGATGAGCATTTCACGAGGTTCCAGGTAGCCGCCCGCAGTGTCACAGGGGGTCGCGAGGAGGGGAACCGATCACCGGACAGCCAAGTCAAAAGCCCCACCCTTAAAAATCAAAGGGTGGGGCATCCGGCTGTACCTATATCAGACAGTTTGGGAATTACTCGCATTGCAGCGAGAGGCGCTCTTACTGTAGGTCGGAACCAGCGTGGCTAGTTGGAGGCGGAGGCGAGGGGTGGGGCGTGCTCCGGGTAGAGGCGCTCAAACTCGGGGTCGCCATGAAGGAGATTCAGGTCCGGGTCGCGGCGCGCCCAGACGGAATCCTTAGAGCCTGCTTCCCAGGCTTTGCGCAAAGCATCCAGAGCCTCCGGCTTTTTTTTCAGGACGCAGTAAGCGCAAGCCGCGTTGTAAAGAATCGAGGCTTCGTTGGAGCGCAGGGTAATGGCGAGATTGAGTTCGCGCAGGGAGTCTTCCTCGCGCCCCAATTCCGCGAATTTGGTGGCCAGCAAGACGCGTGCCCGTGCATCCTCGGGAACTTGTTTCAAGTGGTTCTCGATGGCGCCGACGAACCTGTGGGACATGTTGCGAGAAGCTTCTTCTTTGCTCATGGCGCCGAGAGCATTCATCACGGGCACATACACGTTGTAGTCCTCGCCGCTGGCTTCGATGGCGGCTTCCGCAATGTCCAAAACTTCCTGGTAGCGTCCCGCGGCAAACAGGGCGCGGCCCAGCAAGTAATAGGCGCCGTCGCAGCCACGGTTGCGTTCGATGGCCTTTTTGACCATGCGCACGGCCTCGTCATACAGTCCAGCGGCGTAGAGAACCCAGGCCTGGCTGACGTGCGTTTCGGGCAGGTCCCAGCGTAGAGCCACGGCTTTGCCGGAAGCCTCGCGCGCGCGTTCGACCCACGCCTGATCGCGGCTGAAAAAGGAGTAGTACATCGCGCAGGCGTTGGCGCAGGCGGCATAGGCCAGGGCGAAGCTGGGGTCAAGCGATACCGCGTTCTCGAACATCTGAAGCGCGAACTCTACGTCCTGACGGGTGAGGCGTCGGGCGTAGCGCTTGCCGCGCAGGTAGAGATCATATGCTTGTGGATTTTCCGTTGGCTTGTCAGCCAAGGCCTCAAGTTCCTGCGGGGAAAGGGTGACACGCAGTGCCTCGGCGATCTTGCGCGCCATTTCGTCCTGTATCTCGAAAACGTCCTTCATTTCGCGGTCGAAGCGCTCCGACCACAGCGGAAAATCGGTGTGGGTGTCCACGAGCTGAGTGCTGATGCGCAGGCGCGCGCCGGAGCGGCGCAAGGTGCCAGTGAGGACGTAGGACGCGCCCAGCTGCTGTCCGATCTGCGCCGGGGTTATCGGCTTATCTCTGAAAGCCAGAACCGTGGGGCGCGAAAAGGTGTTCAGTCCCCGGATCTTGGAGAGCTCGGTAATGACGTCCTCGGTGATGCCGTCGCGCAAGTACTCGTCTTCCTTCGCGCCGCTTAAATTTTCGAAATAGAGAACGGCGACGGATTTTCCGGTTCCTGTGTGCTTCGGGACGCCATGATCGGAGTCGTTCTTCTCGTTCTTCTCGTTGGCGCGGCGTTTCCCCGATTCGAGGTCGCGCTTCAGGCGGCTGAGATCTGTTTTCAGTTCGGTAGCCGTCTGGCAGCGCAAGTTGCGGTCTTTTTCGAGAGTTTTATCCAGGATGCGCACAAAGTCCGGGGGCAGAGAGGAATTCATCTCCCCGGCAGGCTTCGGATCGCGGTTCAGGATCGCGTCGAAAATGACTGCGGAGGTGTCACCCTGAAAGGGAAGCGCTCCGGTGGCGAGCTGGTAAAGAACGGTTCCGGTGGAGAAGATATCGGTGCGAGCGTCGACGAGCTGGCCGCGGGCCTGCTCCGGCGACATGTAGGCGACCGTGCCGAGAGCCGCGCCGGGGGAAGTAAGGTTGAGTCCGGGATCCAAGGTCTCCGCCTGCGTTGCGGAAGCTCCCAGTGAAATCTCATCCCGGTTCACCTTGGCGAGTCCAAAGTCCAGAATTTTCACTTGACCGCGAACTGTGAGGAAGAGGTTTGCAGGCTTGATGTCGCGGTGCACGATTCCTTTGGCGTGGGCGGACTCGAGCGCATCGGCGATCTGAGTGGCGAGCGGCACCAGTTGCTCCAGGTCCATTTTCTGGCGTTTCATGTTCTGCGCAAGCGTCTCGCCCTCGAGCAGCTCCATGACGATGAAATAGCGGCCTTCGTGCTGCTCGATGGAATGGATGGTGCAGATGTTGGGATGATTGAGCGAAGAAGCGGCGCGAGCTTCGCGCTGAAAGCGCTCAAGCAACTGGCTGTCCTGCTCCATTTCGGGAGGAAGAAATTTCAGGGCCACGCGACGGCCGAGTTGCGAATCCTGGGCTTCGTAGACCACGCCCATGCCGCCGGCACCAAGCTGTTTGAGAATCTGGTAATGCGAGAACGTCTGTCCGATCAGGGAGCCGGGATTTTCCATTAGGCGCACATCTTAATTTGCCGCACGAAGCAAGTCAACGAGCGACGACACGAGCCGTATTACGAGGTCGCTCACGGACTTTCAGGAACGAAATTCAATCCTGTAAACTAACCGATAGCAGACGGGATCGGGACTCGATCGCATTACGCAGCGCCCGTCATTCGGCCATTTTTCCGCGGGTTGCTGAACAGCCGGGTGAAGAGCGGCCCATCTCCGGTGGCTTGAATTCTTCTCGCGCTCGGCTATGATGGTCAGTTACATTTACTCCTTCGGTCGGCATGAGGGCCGGGTGTCTGCACGTAATCATCCGCAACGAAACCAAAAATCCGCACGCGGCTCGGCAGGGCCAGCGATTTTGTTCGCGCTGCTCATCGTCATTCTGGTGGCGTTCTCCCTTTACAGTTTCGGTTCGCGTGCGTTTCGAGGACCGGGGTCAATCACAACGCCGGGCGCGGCGCTCGACCACCAATACAACCTGACTCTGTACGTGACGGGAATCGTGTTCATTCTCGTGCAACTCGCGCTGGCGATTGCCATTTTTCGATTCCGCGATCGCGGGCAGCGCGCTCGCTTTTCCCGTGGCAACAATGCCGCGGAAATTCTCTGGACCTCGGTCACGATTATTGTCTTCATCGTGCTTTCGTTTCTGGGGCGTAAAGTGTGGGCGGAATCGCGATTGGCCCCGCCGGCCGCGAATGCGATTCGGATCGAGGTCACCACAAGCCAGTTCGTTTACAACTTCCGGTACCCGGGGCCGGATGGAAAATTCGGCAGGATCGATCCCAACCAGATCAACGCCGCGACGGGAAACCCGCTCGGACTTGATCCCAGCGACCCGGCGGGCAAGGATGATATCGTTGCGCCGGAACTGACGGTTCCCGTCGATCGGCCGGTTGAACTGCTGATACGTTCGCAGGACGTGGTTCACAACTTTTTCGTTCGGGAACTGCGGCTCCAGCAGGATGCCGTCCCTGGCCTGACGATACCCGTGCAGTTCACCGCCAATCGAACGGGCCGGTACGAGATCGTTTGCACGCAACTGTGCGGGTTGGGGCATTCGCGGATGCGCAGTTTCCTGAACGTCGTTCCGGAATCGGCGTACGAACAATTCTTGAAGCAGCAGGCGGATGCGCAGTGAGCGGAGCGCTTACGGTACAATCATCCGGACCGTTCGAATGAGTGCGATTCCTTCATCCTCGCAATCCGTTTCCGAAGCGCCGAAGAGTATCGTTCGCCGATACATTTTCAGCACGAACCACAAAGTTGTCGGCATCCAGTACTTTCTTCTCTCCCTGATCGCGGTGACAATCGGCATCGTTCTCTCGCTGCTGATGCGCTTCCACGTGGTGTGGCCGGGAGCGCACATTCCATTTTTGAGCGGCGGGATCATGACGCCCGAACAGTACCTCGCGCTCGTGACGATGCACGGCACGATCATGGTTTTTTTCGTGCTTACCACGGCGCCGCAGGCGGGTTTCGGCAATTATTTTCTGCCGCTGCAAATCGGCGCGCCCGAGATGGCTTTTCCGCGGCTCAACATGCTCTCCTTCTGGGGAACGTTCGCGGCGTTCGTCGTGATGGTCGCGGCATTTCTCGTGCCCGGCGGCGGACCGATCAGCGGGTGGACCGCGTATCCACCATTAAGCGCGCTGGGCAGCATCACGGGTCCCGGCGAGGGGCTCGGCCAGACGATGTGGATCGTCAGCATCGCCATTTTCTGCGTGGCGTCGCTTTTTGGCGCGGTGACGTTCATCGCCACGACGATCGATATGCGCGCACCGGGGATGAAGTTGATGCGCCTGCCGCTGACGGTGTGGTCGTGGTTCGTCACGGCGATTCTGATCTTGATGGCGTTCAGCGTGCTGCTGGCGGCGGGAATTTTACTGCTGCTGGACCGGTCGGCGGGAACGAGCTTCTTCATTCCCGCGGGAGTTGTCGTGAACAGCCAGTTGCAAAATCACGCCGGGGGCTCGCCCCTGCTCTGGCAGCACCTTTTCTGGTTCTTCGGCCATCCCGAGGTATACATCGCGATTCTTCCCGGCATGGGCGTCGTGTCGCACGTGCTTTCGAATTTTTCGCGCAAGCCCGTTTTTGGATATCGCGTGATGGTGGTCGCGACGTGCGCGATCGGGTTTCTCGGCTTCACCGTCTGGGGCCATCACATGTTCATCAGCGGGATGAGTCCCTATTCGGGTTTCGCGTTTTCGCTGCTCACGCTGGCGATCGGCGTGCCGTCGGCGATCAAGACGTTCAACTGGCTCGGAACGATTTGGGGCGGGAAAATCCAGTTCACCACGGCGATGCTTTTCGCGCTGGGGTTCGTGTCCCTGTTCGTGACCGGAGGCCTTTCGGGACTATTCCTCGCGCAGCCGGCTTTGGATATGGTGCTGCACGCGACTTACTACGTCGTCGCTCATTTCCATATCATCATGGCCATGGCGGCGATCTTCGGCATTTTTTCGGCCACGTATTTCTGGTTTCCGAAAATGTTCGGCCGGATGCTGAATGAGACGATGGGCAAGCTGCATTTCTGGATCACTTTCGCCGGCGCCTACTGCATCTTCATGCCCATGCATTTTTTGGGAATCGAGGGAGCGCCGCGGCGCTACGCTGATTTTACGGGCGTAAACTATCTCGCGCCGCTTGAGCCGCTGAACCACTTCGTGACTATCGCCGCATTCGTGACCGGCGCGGCGCAACTTATTTTCCTCTTTAACTTTTTCTGGAGTTTGAAGTACGGGCAGCGCGCGTCGAGGAATCCTTGGAACAGCACGACTCTGGAATGGACGACGGATTCACCTCCGCCGCCCGATAATTTCGGCGGGCGTTTCCCGGCGGTTTACCGTGGGCCATACGAATTCAGCGTTCCGGGCGCGGCGGAAGATTTTATTCCGCAGAATCGTCCGCTACAAAGATCTCTATGAGAACTGCGCATTCGCGGTTTCAGCGGCTAAAGCCGCATTGAAATTGGCACGTACGGCGGGGTTGAAACCCCGCCCTTCCAAAATGCCGATTTGTTGCATAGGCTCGAAAAACCAGCTGGGACGGTGAGGAAGTTGACGATGGCAAGCAGCACCACAGCGGACGGAATCGAAATCGAGAAGCTCGGTGGCGGAGACGGTTCGTCCGGGGACGACGGGAGCGCCGGCGGAGGAAGCGACTTTGGACGCTCGGACGCAGCGCCGCAGCGCGCCTACGTCACCGGCATGACCATCGCGCTGGGCGGCATTCTGATGTTCTTCATGGCGCTCGTCAGCGCGTAC
Source organism: Candidatus Acidiferrales bacterium (assembly GCA_050747005.1). Taxonomy (GTDB): domain Bacteria; phylum Acidobacteriota; class Terriglobia; order Acidiferrales; family UBA7541; genus Palsa-295. The sequence goes on along the minus strand of JBOGNE010000040.1, from coordinate 27,788 downwards.
ATCGTGCGAAAGGGCTTTCCAGATAGTGGCTGGGGCGGGCTGGACGTTCCACCGGTTTTGTGGCTGAACACGCTCATTCTAATCGCCAGCAGCTTCACGATTGCGCGATCGCGGAATCGGTTCGTCGCCGGCGATAAAGAAGGTTTTCGTCACTGGTGGAGCGTCACCGCCGTACTGGGTGGTTTTTTCCTCGCGGGGCAGTTGATCGCGTGGCGGGAACTTGCGGCGGCCGGAGTGTACCTTGCGTCAAACCCCAGCAGTAGTTTTTTCTATGTTTTTACCGCGGCGCACGGGCTGCATCTTCTCGGCGGCATTGCGGCGCTGGCATTTGTCGGGGCGCGGGCTCCGCGCTATCTAAATCGTGGCACGGCAATCGAAGTCGCTTCCATGTATTGGCACTTCATGGATGGCTTGTGGGTGTTTCTCTTTATGCTGCTGGTGCTGGGGAAATGAGAGTGCATCGCCAATGAGAACGCTCAAACTGCAGCCGCGCGCAATCCTGGATTTCCTGGCGCGCGCGCGAGGGCCGTTAATTCCTGTTTGGGTTCTCTCTTTTCTCTCGCTCTTCACGCAGATCGCGCGAGCTTGCCCGATGTGCTATCAAAATACCGAAGCTTCGGGCTCGCAGGGCATCACCGCTCTTCGTCATGGCATCCTCATACTTTTTCTGCCCGCTGCAAGCTTCTTCGTTGGCGTTTTCGTTCTGATCTACCGCCGGCGCAACGCATCGCGCTGATCCGCATAGTTCCGTGAAGGTTTTCCAGCGAAGAATCTTCGGGTCGCAAAACCACGGGCGGGCCTGGCAAGAAACTTCCAGAAGGCGGCGAAAACGAACCGCCCTCCGGAATATTCCGAATGATTCTCGCGCAGCGTGTTAAGTGTGCTTTTTGTGCAGGTCGGTACAGATGGAAACGGCGCTATTCGGGTTTACAGCGCCATCCCCTTGTTCAACGTGCTGGATTTTGCCGTTCTTGTCGATGACGAAAGTCGTGCGCTGGGCCCACTCGAACTTGCCGCCCTGCACGTCGTACGGCTTCAAAATACCGTAAGCGGTCAGGACTTTCTTGTTCATGTCGCTCAGGAGGGGGAAAGTTACGCCGATTTGTTTCGCAAAGGCGGCGTTGGCTGCGGGACTGTCGATGCTGATTCCGAAAACCGCAGTGTCGCTTGCTTCGATCTTGGCCAAATCAGACTGATAGGCCTGGAGTTCCTTCGTTCAACCACTGGTAAATGCCAGGACGTAGAAGGCCAAGATGACGTTTTTCTTTCCCTGGTAATCGCTCAATTTCACCGGTTTCCACTGATCGCTCAGCAGAGTGAAATCGGGCGCGACGTCGCCGACCTTCAAATTCGTCTTGGCGATGGCGTCTTCCTGCGCATTCGCGGCAAATGGCGCTGCCGCGAGCAGCAACAGGAGCACGCCGGCCAATCCCATGACGGTTCGCTTCACTTGCTTCTCCTTGAAACGTGGTTTCCGCCCCGCGCGCATTATACTCCAACACGCCTCGGCCGCCATCTTGGACATTCCCGGAGCGGCTTAGGATGCTCGGCGGCGCGTCTTCGAAGACCACGCGACCTCGCGCGGGTATGTTAATCTGCGACGTTTGAAATCCTGAAAGCGTCTGCGCAAGCGGGGCAAGTGGCCCGCCGTCCGTGTCGGAAACAAAATGACGCACGAAATATTTGCCAATCGCACAAACTGGAATCTCGAGGCGAACCGGCTGAGCAAGGCGCTGGCCGAGCATCGCGCTACCGGAAAAGCTTTGCTTGATTTGACCGCTTCGAACCCGACGCAATGCGGTTTCGCCTACGATGCGGACGCTATCCTGCGAGCTCTCTCGAATCCCGGCGCGCTCGCTTACGATCCCGATCCCAGGGGACTCGAGTCAGCGCGGCAGGCGGTCGCCGCGTATTATTCCGCGCGGGGCGATGCCGTTTCGATCGAGGACGTATTCCTGGCGACCAGCACCAGCGAAGCGTATTCGTTTGTTTTTCGCGCGATGTGCGATCCGGGCGATGAAATCCTCATTCCCCAGCCAAGCTATCCTCTATTCGATTTTCTCGCGGAAATCCAGGACGTTAAGCTAGTTCGTTACCCGCTGCTTTACGATCACGGCTGGCAAATTGATTTTCATGCGTTGGAACGTGTCATTACGGCCCGCACTCGCGGCGCGATCGTGGTTCATCCGAACAATCCCACGGGACACTTCACGAAGCCTGCCGAAATGGCAAAGTTGAATGAGATTTGCGTCGAGCGCCAGATTGCGTTAATTGCTGACGAAGTATTCCTCGATTTTGGGCTTGGAGGCCATCAACCCGCGAGCTTCGTGGCAAGCACCCGGGCGCTGACTTTTATCATGAGCGGCCTCTCGAAAATTGCCGGCTTGCCACAGATGAAAGCGGCGTGGCTGATTGTCAGCGGGCCGAGAGAATTGAGATCGCAAGCCAACGCTCGCCTGGAAGTGATCGCCGACACCTATCTCTCGATGAACGCCCCGGTGCAACTGGCGATTCCGATGTTCCTTGACCAGCGGCACGCGTTCCAGAAACAACTAATGGTGCGAGTACGGCGGAATCTGGCGACGCTCGATGAGAATCTGACTAATCAAAAATTGTGCAGCCGCCTCGAACTGGAAGGGGGATGGTATGCGGTGCTGCGCGTGCCCGCCATCCGTTCGGATGAGAATCTGGCCATTGAGATACTGTCTTCGGCGAGCGTCTACGTGCTTCCCGGACACTTCTACGATTTTCCCGCCGACGGGTATTTGATCGTGAGCCTGATTACGCCCGAAGCCGGTTTCGCGGAAGGAATAAAACGCATGTTGGCGCTCTTTTAATCGGCGAGAACGAACTGACCACCTAGCGGGCTCCGGAAAAATGCATGTAGCGCCGCCCTTTTAGCAGGTTGTTGAAAAAAGCCGGGCGTCATTCTGAGGGCAATTCTGTGGCCCGAAGAATCTCTCTTTTCTTGGCATTCTCGGGAAGAGGGATTCTTCGCTTCACTCAGAATGACGATCGTAGCGAGTTTTTCAACAAGCTGTTAGATGCTGTGCGAGAACTGCAGATTCGTGGCTTCAGCGGCTGAAGCCAATTGAACCGCTGGCATTCATGACGGGGTTGAAACCCCGCCGTTCCAAAATCCCGAGTTGCCACAAAGACCCTTTAGGGCGAAATGCCGAGCTAAAGCTCGGCGCTACAATACCGGTCATTTTTCCGCAGCCCGCTAAACTCTGTCGAGCTTTGCCAGCCGGAAAGGATCGCCGATCTTTTCGTGCAGCTGGAGCCAAAGGCTGTCGGGCTCCGCGAGAAATATTTTCACGACGTTCGGATCGAATTGCTTGCCCGAAAAGCGCTCGATTTCCGCGCGCGCCGCCGAAATCGGCAGAGCTTTGCGATACGGCCGGTCGGAGATCATGGCGTCCAGTGTGTCGGCAACCGCGAAAATTCGCGCGCCCAGCGGAATTTGCTCGCCCTTCAATCCGCGCGGGTAGCCGGATCCGTCAAAGCATTCCTGGTGCGAGAGCACAATTTCGGCAGCGTCTTTCAGGAAGGGAATGCGCGCGAGAACGGTGTGCCCGATCTCGCAATGACGCCGCATGATCGTGCGTTCCTCGGCGGTCAGCGGGCCAGGCTTGCGCAGGATGCTGTCGGGAATTCCCATCTTGCCGATGTCGTGCAGAAAGGCGCCGCGCGCGATGTGGCGAAGCAGCCCTTTATCCACGCCCATGGTTCGCGCGATCGTAATCGTGAAAGCGGTGACGCGCTGGCAGTGGCCTTCCGTCTCCGCGTCCTTGGCGTCAAGCGCGCCGCCCAGCGCCTCGAGGGTGTAGTCGTAGGATTGTTCGAGATCCTGTAGCGCGATCGAGAGCTGTTGCGTGCGCTCGGCCACAAGATGCTCGAGGTCGCTCTGGTACGTCCGGTTCTCCATCACCAACTGGCGATGTTCCAGTGCGCGGCGCACGCTTAAATGAAGCTGATCCTTCTCGAACGGCTTCAGGATGTAATCGTAGGCTCCCGCGCGGATCGCTTCGAGGGCGATCGCGATGTCGTGCATCGCTGTCACCATGATCACGGGAACGTCGGGGTCCTCCAGGCGAAGCGCGGCTAACAACTTCAGACCGTCCATCTCCGGCATCACGATGTCACTCAAGACCAGATCGAACGAGTCTTTCCGGAAAGCGTCGAGCGCCAGACGGCCGTTCGAGCAAACCCCGCAGCTATAACCTTGCGCCTCAAGAAGCGTAGAAACGACTTCCCGAATCGCTTCTTCGTCGTCTACAACGAGAATACTTTCCTTATCCAAGGAACGGCTCCTGTCAGGGGGGCAGAGTCAAGAATACAGACCTCACGCCGTTTGCAGGCCGAAATCCTGCTGGTGGTGCTGTTTTATTCAACGGCTAGCTAGACGGCTCGGGCGATCCGGCGGGGGTAAAGCTTGCAAAAAGAGTGTTTACAAGAGGAGGGCTATAAAACTGAGAATTAGCGGCTGTCGTTGCGCTGCTGGAAGCTCGTAGTTGAATTGCATGGCCGGAGTTATCAAGCTCATTCGGGGATGGGACACTAGCATGCGGCCAAATCCAGAGGCCAGGCAGCGACGAAGCTCCTCACGCGCCAAAATTGGCTCCCGCCCGCCGGTCAGACGCCTCCTGCAGTTGGGCCATCGCGGCTTCCGTTTGGGCTGCCATGTTTCCGATGAGTTCCGCCAGAGCCGTAATCTGACGCCTGGATTCCAATTCGCCAAGCGCCAGACGGACGCAAACGATCCGGTATCCGACTCGGAAGCGCAAGCTCAGGCCGATGCGTTCAATTTCTTGTCGGCGGGAAAGAGCGGGCGACAGCGAGGCTACCGTTCGGGCCAGACGGTCAATCCGGGCAAAATCTTCCGCAAGCCCCTCGATAAAATCACGAACTATTTTTCGCCGTTCGCGCCGCCATTGCCGCTCTTTCGCGGGGCAAAGCCTTCTTTGAACGTATGACGCGTCGGCGGGGTCGAGCGATTGCCGCAACTGCGGTAGGCGTCGGCTGTGCAGGGCGGCGAGTTCCTCGATCGGGCCGTCAACATCGCGCGCGGTCTCCGCCGGCAGCGGCTTGCAGACGAGCCACGCAATCGCCAGCAGCGCCGCCAGACATCCGAACACGATCGCGGATGTGACCCAAATCATTTCAGGGCCTCGGCAATTCGCGCGTTGAGTTCGCGAAGTCTCGTGCTGACGACCGGGATCATCTGGCCGTAGACGCGCTGGTCGAGAAGCGCCGGTGAGACAAGCCCATCGGGAAGTGGTCGCCAAAGGGCCGCGACCCAAAAAAGAATCGAAATGAAGTACGAATTGTCGCGGACGGCTTCCCAAGTCTGAAGGTATGCTAACCAGTGCCCTACGAGGGTGTTGTTGGCGACCTGAATCGCGGCGTAGAATCCAATACCGATCGCTATCAGACCGGCAAAGCGGTTCACTGGCACCCGGTAATACCGGCAGAACGCTAATGCAAAGAGCAGAAGGCCGAGAATGGCGAGCTCAAGACCCCGATCAGCTGCCACGATCATCCGAATCACACGCGAGCTTTCCTGCCATGCGCCGATCACGGCCGTCGCCGAAAGCGCGCCACCCACGGCCGCTAAAATAGTCTTGCACAGAATCCAGATTCCAGTATAGGGCTTGAGCACGTATCTCGCGAGGTCTACCACGGCGGCGCCGCGGAGCAGAATCATAATCGATTGCGTGATCCAATAGGTCCAAAGTGTTTCACGCGAAGGCAAGCCCCAGGCAATGATTGGCAACCAGCGAATTGCGTCGCACGCGAAAACAGCGCAGAGATAGATTGTAAAGAGGCGGAGCCGCCGCTGGAGGCCCCGGTGCAATGCCAGCAGACACAACCCCGCCTCAATGCCAATCCCGATTCCGTACCGCAAGATGTCGACGGACGAGAGGTGCATAAACGCCGGTTCGCATCATAGCACCAGTTACTTGCCCGCTAAATGTTTAATCCGGTTATAATCCGCTGAATGTCTCAACCGTACGGTTAAGCGATTGCATAGGGTTCCGGAGGCGATGGAGCGCCAACCCCCTCCGCGAGATAGGGTTCCGGGGGTGACGGAGCGCCTACTCCTTCGGCGGAAAGCGTCGTGGTATTAACTGAATGGCCGTTGACATCAAAGGTCACGCCCGGTAGTATCATCAATGCTGCAACGAACAGGATCCCAAGAGCGGTAATTCGTTTCATGGGTGAACCTCCTATGGGCGGGAGTTTTCACACGGAACGAAAGTTTCTGGCGGATGCGAACGAAGAAATTCTGAAACCGGAACAGGAGCGATTGTGGAATCCCTGGAGCGGTTCGCGCAGAACCAGCGCGTCATCGAGGAATTTGCGTCCCGATGGCTGGCGGCGATACCCAGCGATCTCGGGCGATTAGCGCACGTCTCGCAACTTCGGGATGTGTCCTCTGGCCGCTATCGGCATCCGATTTTGGAAGAGGACTTCTCTGAGCCGGCGATCCATCACGCGCTTTTGTATTGCCACGAAGAACTTTTCGCGAAAGTTCTCGAGCTGCCCTTGGAACGAGAGGAAGCGGATCTGCGAAGCTGCCTGGCAGGCATGGACTCGCCCGCGAGCGAAATCGCCGGCCGCTGGCTCGAGGTGGAAGTTTTTCGAATGTGGGCGCCGCTTGGCACGCCGTCTTACTTGCGGGATTTGTTTTTTTCCAACCTTCGCGTGCTGCTTGGGTTGGTCTGCGCGGAACAATCTAAGTTGCAAACAGCCGCATAGCCAGGCCCGCTACCTGTCCCACAATTTCAGCCTCGTCCGGAAACTTTGGTGTTTCGGGTATGCATGGGGAAAGCGGATGCGGCTGAAGTATCAAGCGTTCGCGCTCGCGCGAGCACCAGCAGCAGCGATAGCCATCGCGAACTTCCACGAAATATATTGGCCGTTCGAATTGATTGTGCCAGCCGGAATTTTCCACGCGACGGCGGTTTGGATCGACCAGCACGAGCGCTCCGGGCCGCAGCAGCGGCTCCATCCAATGGTCGTCGGTGCCGATGAAGGCTAGCTGAAATCGAGATCGATCGTAGACAAGCCCCGCGCCAAGCGGCCCCAGGGTTTCTTTATTCTCCGTGACGAGTTCCGTCTGACGACGCGCGAAGCCTGAATCGCCGGCGCAGGCTACGGAATCGGTTCGCTCCATCGGCCACGGATGCGTTTTTGGCGCCGATTGGTTCAATGCATCTCGCCGTTGTTCGTGAAGAGGCACATCGTACCAGCCGCAGACTTTTGACACGTCGAGGTGGTAAACGGCGCAAAGAGTGTAGAGCTTATGAAGGCTAGGAGTGACGCCGCCGTTTTCGATGTCCGCAAGCCGGCTGACTCGCACGATGAATTCCGGGCGGCCGCGCCGCTGCGCGATTTCGTAGCTGGAATGTTCCACGTCGCGGTACGTGAGCCCCAGCCGCTCACGCGCCTGTCTCAAACAGGTGCCTGGCACCATGGTGGGCCTCCAGCGGCCAGGTAAATGCCGGGATCGAGCGCGCGGATTATGACAGAAAGTAACTTTTTTGTTCCGTAATCAGAACAGCGACGGCCGTCTAATCGTTTTTTTGCTGCCGCGGGCGGTGCAACCACCCGGCTGCGCTTGGAATCTCATTTCCTCTTGTAGACTGGCTTGGAGGAATAACACTTGATTTTTGCCGTTCATCGCCTCGGCCCCCGCGGGAGCGGGATCGAAAGAACCGGCGGCGTTAAGGAGTGAAACCAGGCCTACAACTCGTTCGCGATCCCATCAAGTGGGCGCTTTTTGAAATCGGCGCCGGTTATTACACTCGCAAATTGGCCGTCGGTCCCGAAGCGGACCTCCGGCTGGACTTCGTGGAATGGCTCGATCTTCCGCGCTCCGCACGTAGCAGTTTAGCTCGCTCCATTCTAGATGTTGGTTGTGGTCCGGGCCACGTGACGCGCGCGCTCGCGCGCCAAGGCCATGCCTTGACGGGAGTGGATAGGAGCCCGCGGCTTTTGAGAATCGCGAAGCGTTGGACGAGACGCGAGGGATTATCCATCCGTTTTGAGCGATCGCCCGGGGAGAAGCTCCCGTTTGCAGACCACACCTTCGACGGGGCATTCACGACGGGCGTAATCTACTTCGTGGAATATCCGCTCAGGATCCTGCGGGAGATGGCACGCGTGATCCGGCCGGGGGGATTTATCGCTTCTCTCGATCCGCACGAGAGCATGTCCCTGTCGATGGCGCGCAACTACGCTCGAGAAAAGCGATTGAGCAGCCGCGACACCCGAAAGCTGGTGGCGTGGGCCATTGCAGCGGAAATGAACCGGCGATTCAAAGAAGCAGAGCTGCGCGGGTTGCTGGCAAAAGCCGGCCTCTCGAACGTCACTCTCGAACGCCGCATGGGCGGCATGGTCTGGTTCTCGCGGGGCGTGGTTGCCGCCGGCGGTTAGACGGCAGGAAAAGCTATCACTGTTCTTCTTCATGCCAACGGAGGCTCGAATGAGGCTTATTGTGCTCTCTATCGCGGTGATGGCGCTTGCCGGCGGAGCTGCCGCGCAGCAAGCGAGCACCCCTCCGCAGCCCGCGCCCGCACCCACGGCTCCGTCGGCGCAGGTTCCCGCTGCAAACCAGGATTTCATTAAGACGGCCGATGAGGTCCTGCATCAGATGAGCCAGATACTGGATCTCCCCATCAAGGAACCGCTGAAGACGAGTCTTCGCTCGAAGCCGGAAATCCGCGACTATCTGATTCGCGAAGAAAAGGAAGATAGAAGCGACGCGCAGCGTTATGCGGATGACAGGACGCTCGAAGCATTCGGATTGATCCCCAAGGGTTTTCCGCTCGATTCCTTCATGCTCGACGTTCTCACCGACCAGGTTGCCGGACTTTACGATCCCAAGGCCCAGGAATTTTATATCGCCGCCTGGATTCCGGCCGACGATCAGAAGAGCGTGATGGCTCACGAGCTGACGCACGCGCTTGAAGATCAGTCGTTCCAGATCGATCCGTGGATAAAAGCGGCGCGGCCGAATGACGATGCCGAGCTCGCGCGCGATGCCGTCAGCGAAGGGTCGGCGATGGCGGCGATGGTGGATTACGAACTGATCGACCGGAAGGTGAGCGTCCGCGATCTTCCCGACGTAACGGCGCTGATCCGCTCGGGCGCGGTGGCGGAAATGGACAAAGATCCGAAGCTCTCGAAAGCTCCTGGGTACATTCGCGACGAGCTGCTGTTCCCGTATTTGGCCGGAACTTCCTTCGCACAGGAATTCCTGAAAGCTCACTCCGGATGGCAGGACCTTCATCTGGTTTTCGAGAATCCGCCTGTTTCAACCCAGCAGATTATGCACCCGGATCTGTACCTGAAAGGCGTGAAGCCGGAAACGGTGACGCTGCCGAAGTGGAAGGGCCTTGCACCCGGGGGTTGGAGGCTACTCGAAGAAAATGTTCTTGGCGAATTCGGCCTGGATGAAGTGCTGAAGCAGTTCATCGGGCAGGAACAAGCCGACGGCATCTCCGCGGCGTGGGATGGCGACCGGTACGCTTCGTTTGAAGACGCAAAAACCAAGCAAACGCGGCTGGTGTTCCGGGTGGAGCTAGACAATGCGGACGATGCCGCGCGTTTTTTCGGGCAATACAGCGAAGCGCTCGAGTTGAAATACGACAAGCGCGCGGAACTTTTCAGGCGGCCGAATTTCTTCCAATTTCAAACCGATAACGGCGGAGTCTACTTACGGTGCCTCGCGTCCACATGCTTGACGGTGGAAGGCGCCACACGCCAGATGTTCGACAAAATCGACCGCGCAATCGGCTGGCCCCTTGCGCCCGCCCCGGCGGAAACCGCACCGCCGCCCTCGGAAACGCGCCTGAATCGGACTCCCAGGCAAGCGCGAGGACCGGATGCTGTCGCCGTCGGGCGGTAATAATCCAGGCCCGCTCAATTTGCGCGGTGGACGGCCATCAGCGTTTGATCGTCCGATTGCCGCATTCCCGAAGCAAAGGCCTGATAATCCGCAACGCAAGCTGAGATCAGATCCTCCGGAAGCGAGCCATGTTTTCTCTCCGTGGCTGAACGGAGCCGGTTCACACCGTACTCGACGCCTCCCGCGTTTCGCGTCTCCGAAATTCCGTCTGTAAAGATCACGAGACTGTCGCCGGGGTCGAGCCGGATTCGCCGAACTGCGTATGGGCTCTTCGAAAACATGCCGAGAGGCAGGCCCGTGGCGGCGATTTCGTGCACGCCATCCTTCGTCAAATGAAGCGCGGGCGGATGTCCGGCGCTGACGAATTCAAGTTCTCCGGAATTTCCCGCGCGGCCGCAAATTAAAGTTGCGTACTGCCCCGCGAACGTGCTTTCGCGGAAGACGCGATTCGCTACCTCGAAGAGTTTGTCCAGTTCCAGGCCGGCGCCAGCAAGGCTGCGAAACATGGCGTGAAGATGCGTCATCAGCAGGGAAGCGGCCACTCCTTTGCCCGCGACGTCGCCGAGGAGGAAGATGAGCCTGCCGTCGTCACCCGCCGGCCAGATTAGGTCGCAGTAGTCCCCGCTGACAAGGCCGGCCGGCTTGTAATGATAGTGAACTCTCCAATCCCCTACGTGGGCGCTTTTCGGCGGCAACAAGCCGCGTTGAATTTGCGAAGCAAGCTCGAGATCGCGTTCAAGGGCGCGCTGCTCTTCGGCCGAGAGATGGTCCAGGCAGAGCCGGACGAGCGGATCGGCGATCAGCCGCTCCTGTTCGACCGGGTCGTGACACACTTCGCAGATTCCGTACGCCCCGCGGTCCATGCGCTCGATGGCGGAATCCACTTCCTGCAGGATTTCGCAGCACGGTGCAGGAGCCGCGCCGGAGGAAATCGCGGCGTTCAAAGTGTTGCGGCGATTTTCAAGTTGCCGGCGGAGATACGTATCGGTGATCTCGGGCATATGATTCACCTCCGCTGAGGAGATTCTCGCGGTTTTCGCTGCGGCGCTATCCGGTTCTGGCATGGGAACTCCTTCTTTCAGCGTTGCGGATTAGATTCGGGCAGGGTGCGGCGCGATTCAGCGTCCACGGTATCGAGGAGGCTGCGGCCGGCTTTGCGCTCGAGACGTGCCAGACGGCTTTCAAACCGCATGCGGCGGCGGCAGTACTCAGCCGTCGCGATCGTGCCGAGTTTGCTGGCGCGGCGAAGCTCGGAAAGTGCGGCACGGGCAGTCGCGGCCGCGCGATGCGGCTCGTGCATGCGGCGTTCGAAATGGATGGCGAGCTGTTCGTAGGCTTCAAATCCCTCGCGCGAATTTCCGAGAATGCTTTCCCATAGCTTGGCTGCGAGCGAAAAATCCCCTTCGCGTTTTGCCAGGAGCGCGAGCGAATGCCGGGCGGCTCGGTCGGTTGCCGGAGGCAGCTCGCCGGCGAGCGATCGTTCGTACAGCTTGCGCGCGCGGGTGGATTCACCGCGCCGCTCGCAGATTCGCGATACGCCGAAAAGTTCGAGAGCGGTTGTTTCGCCGGCGCCCGGGTCGGCAAGCAGGGAGAGCACGCGGACGGACAGCCCTGCAAGGCCGCGAAGATCCATTTGATTGTGATAGAAGACGGACACGAGCGGCTCCGGAGAATCTCCGCGAAGAAAGTCGAAATAAAATTGCGGAATCATCTGTGAATTCACGTCGCCTTCGCGCTTCCAGCCCAGAATGTGGCGTTCGAGTTCGGCGAGGCGCACCGATCCGATGCGCAGCCGCCAGAGATTGCGCGCCGGATGAAGAAAATCGAGGTGAGCCCGGAATGCCGGCGGACGGATGGAGCGCGTCATGCGGTAGCGCGTTTCGAGCAGCGGCCAGTCGAAGGATTTTCCGTTGAAGGTGACGAGGACCGGGCGCTCGGCCATTCGTTCGGCCAGCGCCGCCAGCACCGAATGCTCTTCGCTATGATCGCGCATGAAAAATTGCTCGACTTCGAAGCCGCCCGCATCCCACCAGGCGATGCCGACCAGAAATGCGTAGGTACCCGTGCCGCCCATGATTCCGGTCGTTTCGGTGTCGAGGAACAGCCACTTGCGCGGGTCCGCCACTTCTTCCGGAGCCTCGGGAGCGAGGAGGCGAAGGGCGGCGGCATCCGGGTTACATTCGGCTGGTTCGGAAAACCAGCGGCGCAAGGCGAGATGTTCACCGTGCGTGTTGGATACGGTTCTGGCTTCGAGGATTTGGGCAAGGCGACGCGAACCCTCGGGGACCACGGTCGTGAAACCGCTCGAGGCGGCGCGAGATTCGCAGGGTTCTTGCACGGGGCGCTTCCGCGGCGTTGGCTGGAGAGCCTTGAGGCGGGCGAAGCGGTCGACGATCGAGTTTGCCATCAGCTTTGCTCCACGCCGAAAATCAGCCTGGCCGTTGGAGTTTCGAGTTCAATAACATCCGCGGGCGGAAGCCGTTTTCGCCGCAAAATACGTCCGGGACGGGTCGATTTTTTGTCGATTAGAATGCTACGCTCTACTTTCTTTTCAACGACTTATGGAGCTTTCTAATCCCTGAACCGCCGATTAGAATTCGCTCGATTCTCGTCCGGGAATCGCACTCGCCATCCCGCCTCCTTGATTCTTTTTCCTCCGGCTAGCGCCGCTGCCTGCAGAAACCGTAGCACAGCCGCCTCGGCAATGGTTCAGCGAAAGGATGTGGAGATATCTTCACTCGGTGGCCGCGTCACGCAAAGGCAGCTCAAAATGGCCACCGCGGCTTCCTTGGTGCGCTCGCTTTTCTCGCCTGCCGGACCGACGCAGGAAGGGCAGCCTTTCTCGCAGGGGCACGCCGCGATCAACTCGCGCGTTTGTCGCAAGAGCAGGTCGTGGGCGCGGAAGAGCGGCTCGCTGAAGCCGATGCCGCCGGGATACGCGTCGTAGAGATACAGATTTGGCTCGAAGAATTCCTTCGTCTGCGCTGGATCGGCGATTGCCGTCGTGGCCTCCCGCCACGCAGCATCGCAGCCGGGGCTGGGGGGCCGTTCGCCGACGGCGGCGCCGAGATCGCGGCGGTCGCACATCAGCAAAAGCGCAGCGATGGATTCAAACGCGTGCAGCAAGCCGAAGATGCCACTCTGTCGGTCGGAAAGCGCGAAGGGAAGCGACTCGAGGAATTCGCGGCCGAGCGTGATCCAAAAAGCAGTGGTGTGCATTTCGTTTTCGGGGAGTTCCAGTTTGCCAGCGCCGATATTCTCGTTAGTGAAAAACTTGATCTTCTTGAAACCGACGACCTGCGAGCGGACGAGCACATCGCCGTGCGCGCGAGCAGCCGGTCCTGCAATGGATTCTTCCCCGGCGATCTCGATCACGCGGACCTGCGTGTAGCGAATCGCGTCGGTGAAATAATCCACGTTGACGGGCTTGACGTACGCTTTGCGCTCGTCGAAATCGAGGCGATCCACGTGATATTGCTGGCCCTGATGGATGTAAATCGCCTTGGGATGGACGGTGGTGAGCGCGGAGGAGAAATCCACTTCGCCGATCACTTCAGGAGAGCCGTTTCTCGCGCCGCTTGGATCGCCGCTTGTGCCGCCGCTCGTATCGATGATGATGAAATTGTCGGAGGTGACGGAACGCAGGCTCACGGCGTCCGCGGGATAGGCTTCCTGCACCCAGTACCAATTTTCCCCGCTGCGATGCAGGAAGCCGGCATCGGCGAGGCGTTCGCAGAGCGGGGCAAGATCGACGCTACCGAATTTCTCCGTGGGAGATAGCGGCAGTTCGAACGCAGCGCACTTCAGATGATTTACCAGGATTTCGAGATTGTCGGGCTGAACGTAGGCATGCTCGGGCGAACGGCCGAAAAAATAATCGGGATGCTGGACGATGAATTGGTCGAGCGGGGCGGAGGATGCAACCACGACGGCGCAGGAGGTGCCACTGCGGCGGCCGGCGCGGCCCGCGCGCTGCCAGGTGGAAGCGATCGAGCCCGCGTAGCCGGCCATGACGCAGGCGTCGAGCGAGCCGATATCGATGCCGAGTTCGAGAGCGTTGGTGGCAACAACGCCGCGAATGCGGCCTTCGCGCAATCCGCGTTCGATTTCGCGCCGTTCTCCCGGCAGATAGCCGCCGCGATACCCGCGAATGGGGTCCGATTGTCCGGGCTGCGGAGGATTGGCTTGTTGCAGATAGGTCAAGAGGACTTCGGTATGCAAGCGGCTATTGGCGAAGACGATGGTTTGGAGCTTGCGCGAGAGAAACTCCTTTGCGACGCGCGTGGTTTCGTTCAAATAGCTGCGGCGAATGCCGAGGTTGCGGTTCATAATCGGCGGGTTGTAGAAGACGAATAATTTTTCGGCGGATGGCGCGCCGTTTTCCTCGATCACTTCCATCGGCTGTTCGGTGAGTTGCGATGCGAGCTCGCCCGGATTGGCGATGGTGGCGGAACAGCAAATAAATTGCGGCTGCGAGCCGTAAAAGCGAGCGACGCGCGCGAGGCGGCGAAGAACGTTCGCGAGATGGCTGCCGAAAACGCCGCGATAGGTGTGCAGCTCGTCGATGACGATGTAGCGGAGATTCTCGAAAAGCCGCGTCCATTTCGTGTGATGCGGGAGGATTCCGGTGTGCAGCATGTCCGGATTGGTGAGGATCACGTGGCCGCGCTCACGAATGGCTTTTCGAGCGTCTCCGGGCGTGTCGCCATCGTAGGTGAAGACGCCAAAGCAATCGTCGAGACGCTTGGCAAGATCGTGCAGCTCGGCAAGCTGGTCCTGGGCGAGGGCTTTGGTGGGGAAGAGATAGAGCGCGCGCGTATCCGGATTCTCCAGGATTGCATTCAGGATCGGCAGGTTGTAACAGAGTGTTTTACCCGAGGCCGTGGGCGTGACTACTACGAAATTCTTGGCGGGGCGAGCAAGTTCCGCGGCGGAAGCCTGGTGCGAATAAAGCTGCTCGATGCCTTTGGCGCGGTAGGCAGCGGCTAATTCCGGGCGGAGCCAGTCTGGCATGGGGCGATATTGAGCCTCCCGGGCGGGCATGTGCTTGATTGCAGTTAGCACCTCGTCTGAGCGATAGCGGGACGCAAGCTCGCCGAGCGCTTCCTGCACGGTATCAAGGGTGGTGCGGGGCCGGACGGCCAAACCAGCGCCAAACGGTGCCGACGATGCGAAAACGCCCATGAACGCTCCTTCGCCTTTTGTTCGCTGAAGCTACCACGGCGCGAGGAGCGGCGCAACTATTTTGAAGAAGTGGTGCGTGGCCAGTTTTCGATTATGCGATAAGCTCGGTAGCACAGTGCTGGCTGTAATGGAGGCAGGGGATGCGGCGTTCAATTTCGAGAATATTCGCTGGCGCGGCGGTTTTTCTGGCGGCTACGGTACTCATCGCGTGCGGCGCGACGAGTGCGAACACGGCGATACCGAATCCAGCAGTGGACGATGTCCGAGCCACCGCGAAAGGCCAGCAGACAGCCGTGCTCGCGGGAGGCTGCTTTTGGGGGATACAAGCCGTATTTGAACATGTCAAGGGCATCACGAGCGCGACTGCGGGCTATTCGGGCGGGGCGGCGAACACCGCGGATTATGAAACGGTGAGCACGGGCACGAGCGGACACGCCGAATCCGTGAAAATTACCTACGACCCGTCCGAAATCACGTATGGCCAGATTCTCAAGGTGTTCTTTGCAGTCGCGCACGACCCGACGGAGCTGGATCGCCAGGGGCCGGATTCAGGAACTCAGTACCGATCAGCGATCTTCTACGCCAACGGAGACCAGCAGCGCATCGCGCAGGCGTACATCGAACAACTTGACCGAGCAAAGGTTTACTCCGGGCCGATCGTCACGCAGGTTGTGGCGCTGTCGGCGTTTTATCCCGCGGAAGCGTATCACCAGGATTTTGCCCTTCACCATCCGCATTACCCCTATATCGTCATCAACGATCTCCCAAAGATCAGCCATCTTCACCAGCAATTGCCCGAGTTTTATCGGAACTAACGTTCGCTTCGCGACCTCGGGACTAAAGGGTCTGGGTGAAAACTCGCGCAACCGACCTCAGCGGCTGAAGCCGCACTGTATTTTCGACACTTGCGGCACGACTGAAACGCTGCCCTTCCATTCTGAAGGCCAATTTGTTTGACGGCTCTATGCCAACAGAAAATTATACCGGCCGGGAGTGGTACGCGCACTTGACACCATCGGCCTTGGGCCGCTATAGAAGAAGCATGGCTCATACCTATCTGATATTCGATTTTGGCAAGGATGAAGAAGCGGCGCAGCAAGCCCGTCATAAAATTGACGGCTGGAAGCAGGGATTCCGGCTCGGAAACAAGATCCTTTTGAAATTCGAACGCGAAGAGAAGGAAGAAGCGGAAGATGAATCGCCGGACGAGCACAAGGCGGCGTCTGGCAAGAAGAAATTTTCGAAGAGGGGCAAAGAGGCGACGGGAGACGGGCGCGTGCGGCTGCTGGTGCGCCTCGATTTTTCGGACCACGAAAAGATTTCGCACCAGCGCTGGCTTGACCGCATTCCCGACGAGGAACCCTTCAAGTCGGCGGAAGGAGAAATCATCCGCACGGGCGATCCGGAGTTCGACGAGACGACGGAGCTGTTTGAGTCGCTGGATTGAGAAGAGGGCAAAAAGGGGTGCTGGGACCGTTTTGCGGCCGAGCGTGTGTTTCAAGGGGGGGAGTCTGAAAGAGAACTGCGCATTCATGGCTTCAGCGGCTGACAACTTGCTGAAAAAAGACCGCCGTCATTCCGAGGGCCGTTTCGTGGCCCGAAGAATCTCTCTTTTTCTTGGCATTAACACGAAGAGAGATTCTTCGCTTCGCTCAGAATGACGATCGCGAGTTTTTCAGCTAATGGCAAGGCCTTATTGAGACGCTGGCGTTCACGGCAGAATGAGAACGCGGGCCTTCCGTTGCATGAAAGGCGACATTAAGAGGGAATTACAAAGAGTTCTCGGGACATTGAGAGACGATGCGGCGTTTTGTTGCAGAGCGGGTTTGCGGGCGATTGGCTATTATAATGGTGCTAAGGTTGCTGGCTCACCATACTTTTCACCCAAAAGGGAACGGATGCCCTCTCAGACGAAAGTAAAGTCGGCCAAATTCGATGCCGCGAAGTATCAAGGCCTGGACCGCGAGACGCTGATTCGAATTTACCGCGTGATGTATTTATCGCGGAAGTTGGACGACAAAGAAATCCAGCTCAAGCGCCAGAACAAGATTTACTTCCAGATCAGCGGAGCGGGGCACGAGGCCGTGTTGGCCGCCGCCGGTCTGGCGCTGAAGCCCGCCTACGATTGGTTCTACCCTTATTACCGCGACCGCGCGCTGATGCTGATGCTTGGCGTGACTCCTTACGAAATGCTATTGGAAGGCGTGGGCGCGAAAGACGATCCTGCGTCGGGCGGGCGGCAGATGCCTTCGCACTGGGGGCACCGGAAGTGGAATATTGTTTCGCGGTCGTCGCCGACGGGCACGCAGTTTTTGCAGGCAGTTGGCGCGGCGGAAGCGTCGATTTATTACGACGAATTTCCGAAGGCGTTCGAGCAGGCGCGGCGCGGTCCGCTGGGCGACGCCGTGAATCATCGCAGCGACGAGATTGTATACGCGTCGGCGGGTGAAGGAGCGACGAGCGAGGGTGAATTTTTCGAATCGCTGAATGCGGCGTGCAACAAGCGGCTGCCGGTGCTTTACCTGATCGAAGACAACGGCTACGCGATTTCCGTGCCGATCGAGGTGCAGACCGCGGGCGGCAGTATTTCGAAACTGGTGAGGAATTTTCCGAATTTGCACGTGGAAGAATGCGACGGGACGGAGCCGCTGGAAAGTTACGGCGCGATGGCGCGTGCGGCGGCGCATTGCCGCGCGCGCTCTGGTCCAGCGCTGGTGCATGCGCATGTGACGCGGCCGTACTCGCACTCGCTTTCGGACGACGAGAAACTTTACCGGCCCGATCCGGAACGCGAGGAGCAATCGCAGCGGGATCCGGTTCCAAAGTTCGGATTGTTTTTAGTCCGCGAAGGAATCCTCGAAGCGGTCGAACTCGAAGCGCTGGAGTCGGAAGTTGAGAAGGAGATTGCCGAGGCGACCGACCGGGCGCTTGCGGCGGCGCTGCCGGAGGAGGAGTCGATTTACCAGTTTGTGTATTCGCCGGACGTCGATCCTACGAACAAGAGATTCGAAACGGCGGCGAGGGAGCAGGGGTCGCCGATGACGATGGTCGAGATCGTGTCGGCCACGTTGATGGATGAGATGGGGCGCGACGAACGAGTGGTGGTGTTCGGCGAGGACGTTGCGGATTGCAGCCGCGAGGAAAATTTGAAGTGCGTGAAAGGGAAGGGCGGAGTTTTCAAGGCGACGTCCGGATTACAACGCAGGTACGGCGCGGCGCGCGTGTTTAATTCACCGCTCGCGGAAGCCGCGATCGTCGGGCGCGCGATTGGAATGGCGACGCGTGGGCTGAAGCCGGTGCCGGAAATTCAGTTTTTCGATTACATCTGGCCGGCTATGATGCAGATTCGCAACGAGCTGGCGACAATGCGATGGCGATCGGGCGGGAATTTCAAATCGCCGGTGGTGGTGCGGGTGGCGATTGGCGGGTATTTGACGGGCGGCGCGATCTATCACAGCCAGTGCGGCGAAGTGACGTTCACGCACATTCCGGGGCTGCGCGTGGTGATGCCTTCGACGGCGGCCGATGTATGCGGGTTGCTGCGCACGGCGATTCGCTGCGACGATCCGGTGATGTTCCTCGAGCACAAGCATCTTTACCGGCAACCGTACAACCGCTCGGCGTATCCGGGCGCCGATTTCACGATTCCGTTTGGCAAGGCCCGGGTGGCGCGGGAGGGAACGGATGTGAGCGTCATTACCTATGGTGCGCTGGTGCATCGCGCGGAAGTGGCGGCCGCGGAACTGGCGAGGCAGGGAATTTCCGCGGAGATCGTCGATTTGCGGTCGCTCAGCCCGTACGACTGGGACGCTATCAGGGCGACGGTACGGAAAACGAATCGCGTGATCGTGGCGTATGAGGATTCGCTTTCGTGGGGCTATGGCGCGGAAATCGCCGCGCGCATTGCCGACGAATTGTTCGATCAGCTTGATGCCCCGGTACGTCGCGTGGCGGCAACGGACACTTTCTGTGCGTACCAGCCGAAGCTGGAAGATGCAATATTGCCGCAAACGGAAGACATCGTCCGGGCGGTGCGGGAGCTGACGGAGCATTAGTGGCGCAAATACGAAATGGCGGGAAACATTTTCGGAGCTTGATCCGTATCTGTAGGTAGCGCGACGCAGGGGTGCTGAGGTCTGCTCGACGGAGGTGGAAGATGGTCTGCTCAAAGTGCCATAGGGAAATCGCGGAATGCTCGAATTTCTGTTATTTCTGCGGAGGGCGGCAGAATGTTGCGGCTGCGGGCGCGCCCGGGCAGCGGCGATTGGTGCGGTCGGCAACGGATTGCAAGATTGCGGGCGTCTGCGGCGGATTGGCCGAATACCTGAACGTGGACTCGACGGTGGTGCGGCTGATTTGGGTGTTGCTGGTGATTTTCCCGGTGCCGCTGGTTCCCGCAGTCCTCGGATATTTCGTGGCATGGCTGGTGATGCCGCAGGCTCCGCTGCCGGGCCCAATAGTCACGCCCGCGCCATTCGTTGCGCCGCCAGCGTCGCATTCGACGCAGACCGTCTAAGTTAAGATTTCGGTTTGCGCGGGGAGCGGCCGGCGCCGCCACGAGCGCGAGCGCCGTAGATCGCGTGGTCGAACGAAAGAACCCCCGCGCCGAACGCCGCCAGCGCGAACGCTCCGATTGCCATCGCCAGAGGGAATTGGTAGTCCTTGACCGCGGTGATGGGCCCCATCGGCAGTTGAACCCGCCAGATGGCGATAGCCATCTCGCCCGCCAGGAGCAAGCCCGCAATTCGCGTGAAGAGTCCCGCGATCAGCAGAATGCCCCCGAAGAATTCAAGTATCCCCGCCACGTAAACGAAGTAACCCGGGAAGCCCATTTGCTCGAATCCATGCATTTGCGCATGTGAGCCAGCGAAAAGCTTTGGATAGCCGTGGTAAATGAAGATGATGCCGAGCCCCAAGCGCAAGAGCAGCAGCGCAAGTGGTTGTAGCCTTTCGAAGCTCCGCATCGTTATCCTCCCGCCGAAGATTGCCGACCCGGCGAGGACGCTCGGGCATTGTAGCAGAATCGCGTACAAGTCCCATGGAACTGTGATGGAAACTTAAGCGCTAAGGAGCGCGACGAGCGTTTGGAATTCCGAGGTAAAATCTGCCGTTACATTCATGGGACTGGGGATCGCGGTTGATGCGCAAGATTTTCGTTGGATTCGTGCTGATCGTGATTGTTGGCGGCGCGGCCTACCTGCACTTTCGTAAACCGAAACCTTCCGTGGAAATTGCTTTCGCTGGGAACCGCGAAGTCACGCTGTGGAGCACGTCGGCGCAGGTTCGCGAGCCGATTGGGAGCGTGAATTTTGGCGATAGGCTGGAGGTGCTGCGCCGCTTTCAAGAGCAAGTGCGGGTGCGCACGACGCGCGGCGTCACCGGATGGGTGAATGAGCGCGACTTGCTTTCGGCGGACTTGTGGCAGAAAGGGAAGGACCTGGAGCAGCGGGCTGCGGCGCTGCCTATTGAGGCTCGCGGGCATACCAGAGTGCTTGGCAATTTGCATCTCGACCCGGGGCGTGAATCGGTGCGAATTCGGCAACTGAATAAAGATGTGCCAGTGGACCTTTTCGAGCGCCGGGCTGTGGCGATTCCGGCGGCGGGATCGGCTAGCCAAGAGGACGAAGATGCGAGCGCGCCAACCGGCGCCAAGAAAGAGGATTGGTGGCTGGTGCGAGCAAATACGCCGGATGACGGCCCTGTGGCGGGATGGATTCTAGGGCGCTTCGTGCAACTCGATGTTCCGGAGCCGCTGCCCGATTACGCTTCGTCGGCGGACATGCGCATCGTTGCGTGGTTTGAACTGAACCGCGTTGCGGATGGTTCGGGCGGCGTGAAGCCGCAGTATCTCGTGGTAGGAACCAAAGGTCCGGAAGGGCAGCCGTGCGATTTCACGCTTTTGCGCGTGTACACCTGGGGAAAGCAGCGGGCGCGATACGAGACGGCGTTCGTCGAGAGCGATGTTTGTGGGAAGCTGCCGGTAAAGTTGACGCGGGCCGCGACAGCGGGCGGCGACGTGACATTTTCGTTTGAAGATTTCAGCCATGGCGCAGCCGAGAACAGGACCTATCGCATCCGGGGCACTATCGTGAGGCGGGAAACAGAAGGAGTTCCCGCGCGTGAAGCAAAACATCACGCTCGATAACACCTGGGCGGCGATCCGTTTTGCATGCGAGGCCACGCCAACTCGGTCCGCCGGACCTTCGCCGCTTGAATGCCAGTCGGGTATTCAGGGTCTCGACGACTCGCTCCCCCAACAACGTGGCGGTCTTATGGACGACATTTAATTTCGACGCGAAGGAGGGGAGGGCTGCTGCGAACGGCGGGAGCGTCCCCGGGGTCCGCCACGCGCTCAATTGCGTGCATTGGTTCCGGCTTCATCCACTGCACGCTCCAAGCGCCGGCGTGAACTGGTTCTTGCCTGCTGGGTTCGTCCCGAACGCTACCATCCGGGCGATGATAACGAACGTGCGGCGTCCTACCTCCTGTATCCCAACTTAGAAAAAAACTCGGCCAACGATGGTGATGCATCGGTTCCGTCTCGCCCGCCGGCGGTACGGTGACTTCGAGGACACGCACCAATGCATTCTCGAAAACCACTTTATGGCTCTCAGGCGCGGCTTGCACAGCATCGTAGCCGTCGGGAAAACCCGATTTGTCTTGTCCGTAGAGGTAGAAATGCCCAGCAAGCAGCACCAGAAAGCCCACAATCAACACGAGAAAAAATCTGCGCTTTCGCGCGTGGAGGAGTTTTTTTAGCTCGTTCATGACAACCAAGTCTAATAAGCTTTTTGTACAATGGGAAGCACATTCCCTGAGCGGCCCGGTTCGTCCGTTAGAGTCGGAGTCGCTGTTACGCTTGACACTTACTTCCGGCGAGTATAAGTTCCAATTAGATGCGAATTTCACGGCCAATCCTATTGGTGATCGTCGCGCTGGCGCTGACTGCCTACGCGGTGGATTGCTCCGCGATGACTACGCCGGCGGACGCGATGCAATGCTGCAAGTCCATGCCGTGCTCGAGTTCGTCCGGCCATAGCCAGAATTGCTGCAAGACGATGCCGGCAATGCACGCGCCGTTTGTGCAAGCCCCCTCCGCGCAAGGGTTTTCTCCTATATCGACAGTGACCGCGATATTGCCACAGCAGAATGGGACGCCGGTGATCGCATTTTCGATTATGCCGATTGGCGGCCATTCGCACGCGCCGCCCGGACCCTGGATTTCTCCTTCCTTACCCCTTCGAATTTAACCCCTCTTCCAATTGGGCATGTCTCTTCGCACGTGAGTGCGCGAAGCGCATTCGTACTGATTTTCGCGTGAAGCTCGCTTAAAGGAAGGAGTGCCGGTGGGTTTAATAAAATTGACGCATGAGTGGATTCTGTCTCCCGTTGCTCTCGCTCTCTTGCTCTTGTGTGCGGTTTCTTCCGCGCGTGCGCAAGGTCCGGCGCCGGAATCAGCCCCGACGCTATTTCCGGGTGGCGCGCTCGTCTCATATAACTCGGCGTTTACGACGCGAGGGCCGTTCTCTGACGAGGAGGGCACGATCCCGGCGACGGCGCGCCCAACATTTTCTCACCAAGGGACTTTCAACTTCACGTGGGGCTTTCACACGAATTTTGACCTGACGGTTCTCGTTCCTGTGGTGACAAATCACTTCCAGATGACCGGGCTGAACGCGGGAACGGTCGGAGGGACCGGCTTGGGCGACGCGGTAGTGTTCGTAAAGTATCGCTTCTACCGGCGGGATTCGGAGCGCGGTACGACGCAGGCGTCGGTGTCGTTCGGGCCCAAGTTTCCGACAGGCTCGACGAGCCTCACTGATGGAATGGGAGAAACGCTGCCCGCCTCATTGCAGACGGGCTCGGGATCGACGGATCTATTTCTGACGGCGAACTGGACGTATACCGGATTGTTCAATTACAAACGGCTGGTGGCCGATGAGGATTTTCACTGGCTGTGGCGAGGGAAAGGAACGCAAGAGACGCGGCTCGGCAGCGATGGTGAATCGCGCTTCTGGCTTTCATACCGGCCGTATGAGTCGAGCCAAGTTGGGCGGGAATGGTTCATCGGCCCTGAACTGATTTGGACGCACGCGCAAAATGACAGGATTGCGGGAATCGCGCAGAGCGGAAGCGGCGGCGACGTGCTTCTCGCAGGCGTGACGACCTTTGTCGGCGTGCGACCCGGCACGCACGTGTGGTTCGGGATGGATTGGGATGTGGCGCACACGGATGGTGCAACATTCATGCCGGTGCGGCGGCGCATCAGCATTGGGATTACGCAACAATTTCGGATGCACCTTTAGAGATAAGGAGAAGGTGAACGCGATGATGAATACGAGGAAACTCACGCTTTTGCTGCTGCTGTGCTCGACGATCGCGCCTGTCGTGCAGGCGCAGATCAAGCACGTCGAGATGCGCGTCGAAGGCATGACTTGAAACTTTTGAGCCTACGGGGTGCAACAGCACCTTGGGCGCCAGGATGGCGTCGAAAAAGTGGAAGTCAGTTTGCTGAAGGGTACGGCCGATATCACGCCGAAGGACGACGGGAAAATCGATCCGGCTCATCTGCTCAAGGCAACTTACGATAGCGGCGTGACGGTGGCTGAAATGGATATGACTGCGAGCGGGCGAATCGTGAAAGACGCGGCGGGAGAAATCGCGCTTCAGGTGGAACCGAACCAGTCGTTCGCGATCGAGCCGAATGACTTATCGAAGGGGCTCGAAGCAATGGCCGGCACGGGGACAGAAGTTACGGTCCGCGCGCAATTGTTCAAAAAACCGGAAAAGAAGGCGAAGAAGAAAAAGGCCGCCGTTCCGGCGTCGTTAAAGATCGTGATACTCGAGGTGTTGAGCCAGTGAGCCGATGAAAAATAAACTGCGAATCGGATTGGCCATGGCGGTGATGGTAATCGGAATGCCGGCGCTTGCTCTGTGCCAGGAGAAAGTCGCAGCCGGGCCGGTAAGCGGTAATGCGATTCGGGCGGGCGAGATTGGTTCTCGCTTGCCCGATTTTGCAGTGAAAGATTTGCACGGTCATGATTTATCCTCGGGGGATCTTCGCGGAAAAGTTGTGCTGGTGGATTTCTGGGCGACGTGGTGCCAGCCGTGCAAGAAGGAAATGCCGGGATATCAGAAGCTGCTCGAACGTTATGGGAAGGACGGCTTCGTGGTGGTCGGGTTCAAATTCGACACGATGGTGGACGCCATTGACCCGCTCGCATTCGCCCGGAAGATTGGCGTTCGCTATCCGCTCGTGGTGGCGACGGACGACATTCGCGCCAAATTCGGAGGAATCGAAGGGCTGCCTACGACGATGATTTACGACCGGCAAGGAATCTTGCGCTACAAGGTCATCGGGTTTGAATATACGGGTACTATCGAATCGGAACTGAAGGCGCTTCTCTGAATTGCGCAGGGGCTTGCGCGCGGGTACGATGTTTTTTCTCGATGCATACTCGCACCTATCCAACAGTATTTCTGACAACCATTGCAGCCGTATTTGCGATGACTGGTTGCATGCAAGATTCCACACTGGCGCAGACGAGGGCGTCGGCGAAACCTCCACTGGAATATATCGGCTCGTGGGGCGCGAAGGGCAATGGGCCGGGGCAACTCGACGACCCTGCCAGCATTGCCACCGACGCGATCGGAAATGTTTACATCGCGGATGCGGGCAGCCTTTTTATCCACAAATACGATCCGTTAGGCACGCCACTGCTGGCATTCCAGCAGGACGGGCTGGACGACCCGCAATGGATCACGGTTGATCGCGGCGGCGCGATGTACGTCTCCGATCCGGCGCGCGGAAGCGTATTCATATTTTTCCCAAACGGCGAACGCTATCGCGAACTGCGGCTGCGGGGGCGGCGCAGCGCCGAGAATTTTGTTAGCGCCGCGGTTGGCGATAGCGGCCTGATTCAGATACTTGATTCGGACGCAGGCAAAGTGTTCAGTTACACGCCGCGGCGCTTCCAGCGCGCGTGGCTTCCGGTCGGATGCGGCCGCAATCCAGGGCCGATCGTCGTTGCGCCGGACGGCTCGCTTTACATCAGCGACCCCGCAAATAACCGGATCGAGAGATACACGGCTGAGGGCCGGTACGTTATTTCGATTGGACCCGGAATCGGGAAGGGTCCGAAACTCAGCCGGCAATTCGCGGTGTCCAACTCCGGAGTATTTGTGATGGATGCGGACGGGCGGATGCTGCACGTTTACACGCCGGAGAATCGCGTGAAGCATGAGCTCGATCTTGCGCCCGAACTTGGGCAAGGTTCGCGGCCGGCGCCTCCTCTGGCAATCAGCCCGCACCAGGAACTGCTCGTTCTGGATGCGCCCGAAACGCGAGTCCTTCGCTACCGCATAAATTTTTGATCTCGTTGTTGGGGCGACTGTGGCAATCTCATGCGTGACCGATAAAATCAACCACGTTGCGGAAAAATGCACCGCAGCGAAGGCAGGGCGCAGCAAGCAGCGCCCTTACGAACGGCCCCAAAGCCGGGTGCGGGGCGAACGATGAGTTTTCCTGCAGCCTACCGACTGTTTGGCCCTGCAGCGCCGAGATTTACCCCGGCATGCCGCCCTGAAGGGCGGCGCTACACGCAAGGAGGCACGAAATGCCGCTGCTGCTGACGGAAGCGGAAGTGAAATCGATTTTAACGATGCCGCTGGCGCTCGAAGCGGTGGAAGATTCGTTTCGGCGGCTGGCGGATGGTTCGGCGCTGCTACATTCGAGGCAGAGGCTGCACGTTCCCGGAAAGAGCTACCTGCATTACATGGCGGCGGCCGACGCAACGTGCGGGTACATGGGTATGAAAATTTATACGAGCGCGAAGGAAGGGCTTCGGTTTCTCGTGCCGCTATTTGATGCGGCATCGGGCGAATTGCTGGCGCTGATTGAAGCGGATTACCTGGGACAGATGCGCACGGGAGCCGCAAGCGGCGTTGCGACGCGTGCGATGGCGCGGCCGGAATCGCGCTGGGTCGGGATCATTGGAACGGGGCTGCAAGCGCGGACGCAACTGGAGGCGATCGCGCTGGTGCGGAAGATCGAGAGGATTCACGCCTTCAGCCGAAGCGCGGAGAAACGAGAAGCATTTGCGAAGGAAATGGCTGCGCGGCTAAACGTGCCAGTGATTGCAGTAGGTTCGGCCGAAGAGGTCGTTCGTGACGCCGATATTCTAGTGACGTCGACGACGTCGACCGCGCCGATGGTCGAGGGCCGGTGGCTGAAGCCCGGAGTGCACATCAATGCGATTGGCGCGAATTTTCCGCAGAAGCGCGAGCTGGATGATGATGCCGTGCGGCGCGCCGACGTTATCGCCGTTGATTCGCGAGAGCAAGGAAGGATCGAGGCCGGCGATTTGATTCATGGTCTCGGCGGAAACGCATCGCGGTGGGCGGCGGTGCGGGAACTCGCGGATATCGTCGCGGGCAAGATTCCGGGCCGGGAATCTCCCAAACAGATTACGCTTTTTAAGTCTAGCGGGATCGCGACCGAAGATGTCGTGACCGCGGGACGAATCTACGAGTTGGCGCGCGACCGAAAGATTGGCCGCCAGGTGCAAATGTGGGAGAAGGAAGCCCGCGCCGTCGAAGGGCGTGGTGTGTAAGTTCAGGCTCGCGCGCGGCGGAGATGCCTTTCTAGCGCCGCGTGAAGGCGGTCGCGCGTGTCTTCGGGGAGCGGAGCGGGTTCGGAATTGCAGTAGATTTGGATGGTTTTCTTGGTGGTGTCGACGATGAGCCGGCACTTCTTGCATTTTTCGAGGTGCCGTTCGATCTCCGCGCGAAGGGCGGGACCGAGATCCTCGTCGAGATAATTCTCAAGTTCAACAACGATCGTCTTGCAGTTCACTGATTGTCACCTCGCCGAAAATATCGGTCCAGCTTCTGCCGCAACTTCAAGCGAGCCCGCAACAGCCGCGACTTCACGGCTGGGACGGACAGTCCGAGCATTTCGGCGGTTTCTTCCGTCGATAATTCTTCGATGTCGCGGAGCTGGAAAACGATTCGGAAGCCGGGTTCAAGGTCCGCGATAGCTTCGCTCAGGATGCCGCCCATCTCCGATTGCTGATAACGTTGCTCGGGCGACGGCCCCCAATCCTCGATTTCGCGGGGGATGAACTCTTCGCCGGTATCGATCTCTTCGTCCAGCGAGACCTGATTGGGGCGGCGCTTGCGAAGCTTCATCAGCGCCTGATTGACGGCGATGCGGACCAGCCATGTGTAAAACCGTGAATTGCCTTGAAATTCCTTCAAGTGCTCGAAGGCCTTCAGGAACGCCTCCTGCATGGCGTCTTCGGCGTCTTCGCGATTCTGGGTGATGTTCATTGCCAGGCGGAAAATCTTGCGCTCGTAGCGGCCCACCAGCGTCTCGAACGCGGAAACGTCGCCGGACTTTGCCGCGGCGACGAGGATGGGTTCGTCTTCCTTCACCACCTGCGAAGGAAGCGGGTGCTGCTGAACCGGATTCGCTTTGTGTGTGCCCATGAGTGCTTTGATTTATCTCAGACCAAAAGGGTAGCACAGATGCCGGAGGCTGCAATCTCGATTGGATGTAACGGGCGACAGCGGACGAGCTCGCGTGTTGTAGCAACGTAATTCTGTCACCCTAACGGCAACATAAAAATGTCACCCCCCTTGGGTGTTTGTATGTGCCAAGCGGGTATCGCCGTAGTAGAGCGAGACC
>JBOGNE010000039.1:0-13172 GCA_050747005.1 Candidatus Acidiferrales bacterium | reverse complement strand
CTTGGGAACAACTTTGGGAACAAAACCTGCCAAACACCGTATGAAAACGTGAACAGCGACACAGGAAAAAGCAAGACGAGACAACCACATAGTGTTTTTTCAACGGCCTTCTAAGCAGAGGGTCGGGAGTTCGAGTCTCCCCGGGCGCGCCACTTCAAATCTTTGCCCGTCATCGAATTACCGTTTCCGCCCCTGCCTGTTGAGCTTCGGAATTGGGAGCAGATCGAAGCAAAACGCTTGCGATTTTACACGCCAACTGCTTCCGCGCTTCCGGCATCGGTTGCGTGTACACCGAAAGCGTGAGTCGCGAATCCGTATGTCCCAACTGCACTTGTATCGCCTTGATGCTCCCGCCGGATGGATTCGCCCAAGCGGAATATGTGTAACGAAAGTTGTGCCACGCCACCTGGGGAATCTTTGCTCTCTTGCACGCTGGCACCAGCACTCGGTTCCGAATATTGTTCGGATTGAAAGCCGTGCCACGATCCGTGCAGAAAACGAGGTTTTCAGGATTGACATCTGCCGGACGAATCCGCAACAGGGCTTCTATCGCGGGCGCATCCACAAATAACCTTGCGGCGCGAAGCCCGTGTTTTCGGAGCGGCTGTGTGACCTTCGTAGGAGCATTCCGCCACGATGACGGAACCCTCTTTAAAGTCCACATACTTCCACCGCAGTCCGAAAATCTCTCCGCGTCGCAATCCAGAAAGCACAGCGAGTAACACCATCGTGCGATAAGGTTCCTCAAGTTCTGCGAGTAGCGCACGAACCTGCTCAGGAATGAGTGTTTTCTTTTCCCGCGTGTTTACGAGTGAAGGCACCTGCACATGGCGCGTTGGATTTCGCTCCAGGTACTCCCGCCGTTGAGCCGTGCTGAAAATCTTGGAGAGAATGCTCCGAAGCTGATGCACGGTCCACGGTGCAAATCGCTTTGATTTCTCTGCAAGGAATTTCTGCACTGCGGCGGGGCCGATCTCCGGCAATCGTAGAGTTCCGAAGAACGGAGTCAGATGCCGCCGGATCATTTAACCATAATTGCGAGCGGTCGAGTACCGAAGCACCGGAGAATATTCGGCTCCCAACGCTCCACAACAAACCGCTCGAAGGTCATCATCAATTCCGGCTTGTGTGTGCCCTGGTTGATCGCTGCCAGCTTGTCAGACAGCAATCGCCGTGCATCCCGCATTCCGGCGCGAGGTGTCAGGATCGCCTTCGCTGCGGGAGCTTTCCAACTGTCGGAGGCTTCGCCTCGCCAGGGTTTTCTAAACTCGTAGAAAAGCGGACATTTCTACTTTGCACAAACCGGACATTCTCATTTTGCGGCGACAAGCAAAACAGCCTTCGACAACTGCCCGAGAAGGGCGTACGATGCCGGCCAAGATCACGGCCCATCCTATCTCTACCGGAGGTGAATGCCTTGCGCCGAACTAAAGTTTCAGCGTCCTTTGGGCCCCTGTTCCTCTCAATCTTCCTCATGGCCTCGGGAGCCTTCACGCCCCCAATGCACGCGCAGGCTCCCGCGGCGGGCGCGCCGGTAGTAGTCAGAATGCTGGAAGCGGTGGACTCCGGCAAAGATCCCGCAGGCAAGCAGTATCGCGTTCCTCAAGCTTGTCAAAATTCCTTCGTACTCTTGCCGGATTTCCCATGCAGGAACCATGGCACAAATCCTTAAGAATGTCACTATATTATGTGATTCTCAATAGAATCGAACTCTTGCAATCCGTTTCAATTATATTTGAAAAACCTTGGAAGCCCGATTGACAATTCTCCGGCTGCGGGGTTAGTTTGTCCCGAATCGTCGAAGAGTCCGAACTCAGTTACCAAGGGGGATACAAGATGAAAAAGCTTCGATTTGCTCTGGGGACGGCGTTGATTGCACTCTGCGTCGCTGGCTCGGCGTTTTGCATTTACGCGCAAACCAAAACAGCCGCGGCCACGGATGCAAAAGCGGAGATCGAGGCGCTCGAGACTCGCTACAACGATGGATTCAACTCCAAGAACATAAATAAGATTATGTCCTGCTACGCGCCGGGCAAGGGGTTGTTCGTGTTCGATGCGGTTCCTCCACGCGAATATCCGAGCTGGGATGCCTACAAAAGGGATTGGGAATCGCTCTTCGCGGCTTACCCCGGTCCGGCTTCCAACGCGATTTCAGAACAGAGCCTCACGGTCGTGGGATCGGTTGCGTACGGACACGACATCCAGGCCGCGTCTTTCACGCGAAAAGATGGCTCGCGGGTGAACGTGACCGTGCGGGTCACTGACGTGTATCGCAAGATGAAGACCGGATGGCTCATTGTGCAGGAGCACGTTTCAGTTCCCGTGGACATCGACACAGCCAAAGCCGATTTGTCGTCGAAGAAATAATGGCGCGATTAGAAGAGTCATCACACCGGGTCTTTGCGCAGCCCCGGCCAGTTGGACCGAATCCGGAGATGCCGTGTTGCTCCGATCCAAATCTAGTGTCCCGTCCCAGAAAAAGGTCAATAACTCCGGCCCTGCCTAGGCAGCTCACTTCCGGGACACGACGCGAGCTGCGTGGTGTTTAATCCTTCTTTATGGACGGCCCCGCTTGGGTGATGCTTCCTGCGACCAGGTCCGTCTTCACCGTCATTTTCTGGTTGGGCAATAGCTGGATGTCGGTCTCGAACTGCTGGTAGCCGGGAAGAGCAATCTTGATGCGATGTTTTCCCGGGCTCACGAGCATGGCTCGCCCCATGCCGCCAAATTCCTTGACGGTCCCGACGTAGCCGCCATCGAGAAAAACAGCGGCTCGATCCGGCGTGACTTTGAGCTTAATCTCGGACGTCACGGCGGGAAAATGCCAGCCGGGATCTTTTTGCATCGAAACGTCCACTGCGACCGTCTTTCCCGGCTCGACAACGACCTTCTGCGTGAAGTTGGTGTAGCCCGCCTGGCGCACGGAAATCTCATGTTCGCCGGGCAGCAGCAGGATTTTCTTGTTGCCCTTCAATTCCTTCACGTAGCCGACGTATTGCCCGTCAACCCACACGCCTGAAGTTTTGTCGATCTTGGTCTTGCCGGTGATCTGCACTTGGCCCATAACCTGGTTTTGTGCGTACGTCACGGCCGGCAAAAGTATCGAGAAGGCGAGAGTAAAAAGAGCAGCTTTGCTGAACGCGCGGAGCGTGGCCATCACATAGTCCCCCAGATGCGTAACCTTGGATATTTTGAATCGTCTGGGAACGATTCGGTTCTCCGAGAACAGATCCGACCCATTCTAATCCAATTTTGCGGCAGCGCGGCGGGATTGTCGTGGCCATTCGTATTTCAGGGCAATGGAAGCTCCGCGTCAGCGGACTCTGCGAAATTGCCCGTTCAAACTCGCCGCTTCCAGGGTATGATTCGCGACTGGAGCCGAACTGGGATGGGGCGCCCAATCGCTTTCCGGGAACACTGCATTTTTCCGCAGCGTTGAGAACACAATTTACTCTCACAAAGGAGTTTTCAGTGGCTCAAATACGTTTTCGCTTCGTCCTATGCTTTGCCGTAATTTTCGCGCTGATCGCGCCCGCCGTTCTAGCCCAGTCGGGAGAGACGATTTCCTTAACCGTGGATGCCACGCAAGTGCCGCAAAAAATCGTGCGCACTCACATCGTGATGCCGGTGAAGCCCGGGCCTATGACTCTTTATTATCCGAAATGGATACCCGGCGAGCATGGTCCCGACGGCCCAATAGCGAACTTGACGGGCTTGAAATTCAGCGCGAATGGAAAGACGATTCCATGGCACCGCGATTTGCTGGATGTGTTCACGTTTCACGTTGACGTGCCCAGCGGGGCGGACCATCTCGATATTTCGTTCGATTACATCGAGCCGTCTGCCTCAGGCGCTTTCACGGCTGGCGCTTCGGCTACGGATAAGCTGGTCGTGATCAGTTGGAACCAGAACGTGCTCTATCCCGCCGGCATTCCCGCGCAGCAGCTTATTTACGACGCGAAGCTGGTGCTGCCCGATGGTTGGAAATTCGGCACGCCTTTGCCGATCGAAAACCAATCCCGCAACGAAGTGTCATTCAAGCCGGTTTCGCTGAACCGCCTGGTGGATTCGCCGGTGATTGCGGGGGAATATTATCGCGCAATCGATCTCACGCCGCCCGGCGAGTCCATCCACCACGAAATCGACATGGTTGCGGACAGCGAAGAGGCTCTCAACATGAGCCCGCAAGTGCGGAAGGGTTTGGTAAACCTGGTGGCCGAGAGTGGCAAGCTGTTCGGAGCGCGCCATTACCGCGATTACCATTTTCTGCTGACGCTCAGCGACCATGTGGCGCACTTCGGCCTCGAACATCACGAGTCGAACGACAGCCGTTTGCCCGAACGGGCCTTGCTTTCGCCAGATGCCGGCATGGCAATCGGCGGCTTGCTCGCGCATGAGTTCGTTCACTCGTGGAACGGCAAATTCCGCAGGCCGGCCGATTTGAGCACGCCCTATTACGAAGCGCCGATGAAGACGGACTTGCTCTGGGTCTATGAGGGTCTCACGGATTATCTCGGTCCGATGCTTGCCGCGCGCAGTGGGCTGTGGACTACGGATCAGTACCACGAATATCTGGCCAGCATTGCCGCATCTCTTGGTCCGGGCCGTCCCGGCCGGACGTGGCGTCCGCTGATCGACACGGCGGTTGCCGAGCCCGGACTCGGTTTCGCAAGAGGCTGGCTGAATTGGCGGCGAGGCGTGGATTATTACGACGAAGGCGATCTGCTCTGGCTCGAAGTGGCGACGATCATTCACACCGAGAGTCACGGGCAGAAGACGATTGACGATTTCTGCCACCTCTTCCACGGCGGACCGAATAACGGGCCGGAGTTGAAAACCTACACGTTTGACGATTTGGTGCGTGCGCTAAATCAAATCGCACCCTATGACTGGGCGAGTTTCTTCCACGAGCGGCTTACTTCCACGTCGGCGGAAGCGCCCGTCGGGGGAATCGAGAGCGGCGGCTGGAACGTGATGTATAACGATCAGCCGACGCGACTATCCGGACGCAGGGGGAGAGTCAGCGACGCATATTCCATCGGGCTCGAATTGGCCGGCGACGGCGATGGCAACGTGAACGATTCGATCGTCGGAAGTCCGGCGTACAAGGCGGGAATCACGTCGGGAATGAAAGTCGTCGGAGTGGACGACCGGGTCTACACGAAGGATCTGCTCGATGACGCGATCAAATCCAGCAAGGATGGATCGAAACCCATCGTGCTGCTGGTGCTTGACGACGATTATTACCGGACCTGTACCATCGACTATCACGGCGGCGAGCGCTACCCGCACCTCGTGCGAAATGAAAGCAAGCCCGATTATCTCGACGAGCTTGTGAAGGCGCACGCAACGGCAGAATAGGCGGCACGTTCTGGAAGGGGCTGTTCTTACGCGGAGCAGCCCTTTTTCGCAGACAATTTTCTCGGGAGTCACGAATTTTGCTGTTGTAGCGCTTTAGCCCGGCATGCCGCCATGAAGGACGGCGCTACATGTATTTTCCCGCAAGCTGTGAAACCGCGCCTTGACGCAAAACTGGCCTAATCGCACATCTCTGTAGCTCACGCCGGAAATTGCGCACGGGCGCAGCGGCAATTCCGGCGCGCAAAATTAACGATGACTTTCTCTTGAGTGGCGCTCGATGAGTCTCTTGGTCAGCAGCACGAGGCCGAAAATCTGCGTCCATTCGGAAACAATGTTTCCCACCACTTGTCCCCATTTGGCCTCGGAGTCCATCACGACGTAAAGCGCGATCCAGCCGATTCCGGTGACCAGCAGAAAGATGGTGAGCGAATGGTCGCGCAATCGGTCGAGGGTAGGGCCGAGGAAAGTGTTCGGCGGCTGCCTGCTTTCCGCCGAGCCCTTTTCATACAGGTATTTCGTCGCGAATACGGTGACGACGACGCCCGACCAGTCCGCGATGGCATTCCCAAAGAACGAACCAATGTGAGTGCTGGGGCTCGAAACGCTATACAGGCAAATCCACAAAACGAGAATGGCAGTCGAGGCGATGCTCAGCGAATGCTCCCGAAGGAAGCTGTACTTCTTGCTGGTATGTTTTTCGGTCATGCCGAATCCTCCCATTCGATGTCAATAAATGCCGGAAGGCCTCCCCTCTCAATCAAGAGGCGGGCTACAGACTGACCAGCAAGATTCTACAGACGGATGAGGCTCTCAGTGAGGCGAATGTTTCGAGGCGGTGGATGGTCTCGGCAGCTTATCGAAATCCTTCATAAAGACGCGAAGGCCAAAAGATGGCGTGGTCTTGGAATAGCCGGCGACGAGCTGTTCTTTGTAATGATCGATGGAGAAATCGAAAGGATCCTGCGGGTCCATGTCGATCAAAGTAAGATCCGCGTCGCTCATGGTGAGTTTCCCAAAGCGCAGAGTCCCTCCTTCGTATCGCATGTAATTGCCGCTTTGCAGCGTGGCTTTGCCAGGCTTGCCCGTGCCGTAGAATTCGACGATGTAATTTCCCTCGATGTGGATGGACGTTACGCGGCCTCGAATGTGCGGCGGCGGAAGAATTTCTTCGGGATTTAGCGCCAGATCGTTGCCTTCGGTGCGGATACCGCGAATTTTATTAGTATTAATGAAGCCAGAGAAGTTGACTCCAAGGAGATCGAGGAGACCTTTCACCGGCAGGTGAACTGCTTTGATCCTCTGAGTATGGATCAGGATTTCGCCCGTGGGAGTCAGCGAAAGCGAGCCGTCCAACTCAAATGGGAGGTCGCCTTTGGAGTGGAGTCTTCCTTTAATCTTCAGCAGGTCGCCCTCGGCCGAGATGGCGATGTGATGTATCGGAGAATCCGGAGTTGAAAATACGTTTTCATTGAAGATATTCGCGAGCGCGTCACAGCCGATCGAAATTTTGCCGGAATCGAGAGAGAGTTCGAAGGAATTTTTGTCATCGAATGTGGGAATCGCTCCCTGTTTCGTTGGAGTGAGCAGTCCTTGCAAAAAGAAGATGTGGACTGCAATTCGATCGGTGAAGTGGTACATCACGTTCCGCATCTCCACGTGCACGACGTCGGCCGCGTCGCTGGCCGCCTGTTGCGGCGCGCCGAATGTTCCAGTTGCGCACAGCAAGAAAATCAGCAGCCACGCACATTTAGCAAATGCCGTTTGCACCGCACGCGTTGGCATCTCGTAACTCCATGGACTCCGAAGTTCAAATACAGAATACCGCGTCTTGGGGTCTGAGGGTCTAACGGTTGCCTCACGCCGGCTGTTTTCTTTGCCATTGAAAACACGCACGCGGTTCACTATCATGCCGCACTCCGCGTAAGCGGCCGATGCAAAACGCCTCCGACGCAAAAAATACCGCGCAACGCTCCCCATCCCATCTGCGCCAGATCGGTTTTTTGCCCCTGCTCGCGCTCTTCTATGGGTACACGGCCGGCGGCCCCTTCGGCTACGAAACCATCTTCTCGAGCTCCGGTCCGGGAATGGCGCTCGTCTTCCTCGCATTTGTCCCGCTCTTCTGGAGCATTCCGATCTCGTTGGCCGCGGCGGAATTGAACAGCATTCTTCCCGTCGAGGGCGGCTTCTATCGCTGGACGCGCGCGGCCTTCGGCGATTTTTGGGGATTCCAGTGCGGCTGGTGGAACTGGACTGGAACCTTTCTGCTCAACAGCCTATACGGCGTCCTGCTGATGGATTACCTCGGCGATTATTTTCCGTGGATCACGGGAGACATCAAGTGGGCGGGTGCGTGCCTGGCGCTCTGCATTCTCGCGTACCTAAATGCACGAGGAATACAAGTCGCCGGGTGGCTCTCGGTGACGCTTCTCTTCGCCGTAATGATTCCGGTGACGTGGCTTTGCGTCGTTTCGCTCTTTCACATGCATTACAACCCCATGTTGCCGTTCGTGCCTCCCGGAAAACCTTTCGGCAGCGTGTTTGGCGAAGGCCTCGCCCTCGCGATGTGGAATTACGCAGGGTACGAACAGCTATCGAGCATGACCGGCGAAATGAAAGATCCGCAAAAGATGTTTGTGCGCATCCTCGCGTGGAACACGCCGATGAATATCCTCACTTATATTCTGCCGACCACTCTCGCGCTTGCGGTCCTCGGCAACTGGTACGCTTGGAAGACGGATTACATCGTCACCGCGTCGCGGCTGATTGGCGGCGAATGGCTCGCCGCCGCCATGCTGATTGCCGCGATGATTGGCACTGCGTCGCTTTCGAACAGCACCATTCTTTACACCACTCGCATCCCCGCAACCATGTCCGAAGATGGCTACCTTCCCGCGTGGCTCGGGCGAATTCATCCGCGGTATGGCACACCCGCTCGCGCGATCGTGGTCTCGACAATTGTTTATTGCGTGCTGGCGAAATTCGCGGTCGAAGATCTCGTGAACATTTACATCTGGACGCGAATCGCAACCACCGTGCTCACGCTCTTCGCCGCTTCGCGCATGCGCAAGAAAGCGCCGAACGCGCCGCGTAGCTTCCGCATTCCCGGTGGCGCCACGGGCATGGCGTACATTTTAATTTTCCCCGTGATTCTCTGCGTTGTGAAGGTTTACTATAGCGAACCGCTCGTGTGGCGCTGGGCGCCGCTGCTTCTCGCCACCGGCCCCGTGGCATATTTCATTCTGCGCTCGGTATTCAAGATGAAACCTGCAGCTCCGCAACCCGCGCCGTCGCGGTGAACTGCGGATGGTCTCTATTGGCTGGTTTTGTAGGGGCGCCTTGCTGCGCTCAGTTTGGCGCGACGGGCTCTTACTTCGCTGCGCCGAGTTTTTCCGCGACGGTCTTCGCCTGCACGAACAGCAGCAAATAATCCTGCCCGCCCGATTTCGAATCCGTTCCGGACATATTGAATCCGCCGAAAGGATGCGCCCCGACCATCGCACCGGTGCACTTCCGGTTCAAGTAGAGGTTTCCCACGTGAAAATCTTCCGCGGCGCGTCCGATTTTCCTGGCGTTTCGCGAATAGACCGCGCCCGTCAATCCGAATTCCGTGTCGTTGGCCATCGCCAGCGCATCGTCAAAATCCTTTGCCTTGGTTACCGCGAGCACCGGACCAAAAATTTCTTCCTGAAAAATCCGCGCCTTGGGGCTCACGTCCGCGATCACGGTTGGCTCGATGAAATATCCGTCCGTGCCCGCTCGCTTCCCGCCGGTCACCAGCCGTCCCTCTTTCGCGCCCTGGTCGATGTATCCCAAAATCGTTTTCATCGCCGGCTCGTTAATCACGGGGCCCATGTAGTTATCGGGATTCTCGACTGACCCAACCTTGATTTTCTTTACGCGCTCGACAAGCTTTTGCAGAAATTCGTCGTAAACTTTCTCCGTCACGATCGCGCGCGAGCACGCCGAGCATTTCTGCCCTTGATAACCGAACGCGGAAACCGCAACGCCTTCGACGGCCACATCCACGTCTGCCTCGTCATCAACGACGATCGCGTCCTTGCCGCCCATTTCGAGCACCGTGCGCTTGATCCACATTTGCCCCGGCTGTTTCTTTGCAGCCTGTTCGCTGATGCGCAGCCCTGCTTCCTTCGATCCGGTAAATGCGATGTAGCGCGTCTTCGGATTCGTCACCAGCGCTTCGCCGGCCGTTCCGCCGGGACCGGTGAAGAAGCTCACCACGTCGCGCGGCACGCCTGCTTCGTAGAGAATTTCGCAGAAGAGAGCTGCAATCGTTGGCGAATCGCTCGACGGCTTCACCACCACCGTGTTCCCTGTGACGATTGATGCCAGCGTCATTCCGCCCATGATCGCCGCGGCAAAATTCCACGGCGGAATCACAATGCCCACGCCCAGCGGGATGTACTTCATGTAATTGTTTTCGCCGCGCATTGGCGTCAGCTTTTGCGGCTCGGCCAGCCGCAACGCGTCGCGGCCATAGTATTCGCAGAAGTCGATCAGCTCGGCGATGTCCGCATCGGCTTCCGGCCAGGTTTTCCCGATTTCGAAGCACAGCCACGCATCGAGCTCGAGTCGCCGCTTGCGCAAAATGTCGGCCGTGCGATACAGGCACGCGACGCGCTCTTCGGCCGGCACGCGTTTCCAGCGGTCGAACGCGGCGTGCGCTGCTTCCACGGCCTGATTCGCCATCTCGACGGTCGCCTTTTGAAAAACGCCGATCACTTCCTTGGGGTTACCGGGATTGCGCGATTCGATCTTGTCGGTCGTGATGATATTTTGGCCGCCGATGACCAGCGGATACTCGCGGCCAAACATGCCGCGAACGTTCCGCAGCGCGTCTTCCATCGCTTTGCGATTTTCCGGCTTGCTGAAATCGGTGAACGGCTCGTTCTGAAACTCGCCGCGTCGCAATGTGGTCGCTGGAGATGTCATCGTGTGCGCCTCGCCATGATGGATTCCGCCGTGTCGGACGACCATTTTCGCATAAGGCCGAGCCGAGTCATAGCGCAGAAACGGGCGAGGGCGCCTCAAACCAGTTTCGACCTGTTGATATCGCGACTGTGTGTTTTCATATAGTTAGCGCGATTCCAGCTCGAACTCAGTTTCGGTCTGGCACCGACAATCCTGTCCCGTCTTTGTGGGTGTGTCCGCTGCCGCTGCCTTGGAGAAAAACCAGTGAGCGCGCATGAGTGAGCTTTCTCCTTTCGATGGCGCTCTCGTAAAGAGAGATTCCCCGCGGAATTCGCGGGGCACAAAAGGCGCGCTTCGCGTTGCTCGGAACGACGGCCAGCGACGATCCGCAGCGGTCGCGAAGAGCCTAAAAATTGTCGATTAGACTTAATCGCCGTCCTTTGTTTTCTGTAAGTTAGCGTCGTTTCTAATCCCTGTTGCGCCGATTAGAAATCGATGAATTTGCTGGTGCGCTCGGGCGTCGCGGAGGATTCAAGAACGCCTGCGACCCGACCGGTAGCCCCAGAGACGTATCGCGCCCCGGTAGTCAATGGCTGCAGTCACTTCAGATCGTCCCAATTACCTTCGAGTGCCAAAATCGGCAAGGTAACTCGCCTGCGAGCGCGAGGCAAGGGAGTTGAGCTGTGGAGAAAATACGACAGGCTGAACGGTCACACGCAAAGAAACCGCACTCCCCGCTTTGCACGAGGCTGCGCAAACCAGGCGTTTCATGCTCGAGCGCGATTCTTTTTTCAATCGGCCCGGACGAGGTGCGGATCCGTTGCGCAGGTCAAAAGCCCCACCCTTAAAAATCAAAGGGTCGGGCACCCCGCGCATAGTTTTGTGAGATTGAGAACGGCGGATCGTCTTTCAATCGCGCATTTGGTAAAGAAATTTGGCCGAAAAGGTGACCCACCCTCCAGGTGGCCAGTTATCTGGGACTGATTCCGCGGGAGTACAGTTCGGGCGGACATCAGCGGCTGGGATCAATCAGCAAGCAGGGAAACCGGTTTATGCGCATGCTGCTGGTCGAAGCGGCGCAGGGAGCGGTGCGCTGCGATCCGGGATTTCGCAATGAATAT
Organism: Candidatus Acidiferrales bacterium; assembly: GCA_050747005.1. Taxonomy (GTDB): domain Bacteria; phylum Acidobacteriota; class Terriglobia; order Acidiferrales; family UBA7541; genus Palsa-295. The sequence continues at coordinate 1,761 of JBOGNE010000039.1, read as the reverse complement.
TTGCACCGCTGCCACAGCAAACCGAAGGGCGTGGCCAAAGTGGCGGCGGCGCGGAAGTTGGCGATTCGACTCTACTGGATGCTGCGGACCAACACAGGGTATCCAGAGGTCGTTCATGTCGAGAGCAGCTCGCGGGTGCCCCTGGTCAGCGTAAGCTAGACCGAAGGATTGATTGGGCGCTCTCGTCCCGATGCAAAATCGGGATTCGGATAGAAGAATCATGGCCGAAGTGCAGGCCGTATCGATGGCTGGTGGAACGACTTCACCGCAGGATGATTCACCGTGACAGTTCCAGGGTTTCGGTCCTCAACCACTCTGGCAGCCACGCGGTGCTTCACAGCACTGCACCGAACACGTGTCTCTTGACAACGCCTTCTCTCTTATCGAGGGACACCCTCTATGACGTTGTCGGCTTTGTCAAGAGACACCACGAGTTTGCGAGCACGAGTGCTCGGTTTTTCACTTAAAAGGAAGCTCTTCTCTTTCTTTCATTCGACCAAGACTCGGTTCGTGAATCGTGCGGTGGATTCTGGTTCCACCAACCATCTATTCGGTCACCTAACTTCCGACCATGATTCGTTCTTCAGACGCCCCGATCTCTCGGGGGAGCAAGGCGCCCAATCAGACTAGCGATGAACTTGCGTTCACCAGGGTGCCCCCCGGGCTGCCTTGCATGCGAACCAGCTGCGCATAATCTGCTCCACTCCGCAGCATCCAATACATACGCACAGCCAACTTGCGCGCGATAGCCACTTTGGCCACCGCGTTTCCTCGGCGGGATTTCAACCGTTGATAGTCCTGCCGGAGTGCGGGGTCGAAGCGCACGGTATGATGCGCGGCTTCGATCAGCAGCCAGCGCACCATGGTGTTGCCCTGCTTGCTGATCGCTCCGAGCCGTCGCTTGCCTCCGGAAGAGTGTTCGCTGGGATTTAATCCGAGGTAACTGGCGATCTGCTTGCTGCGACGAAAGCGAGCCACCGGACCGATGGTGAGCACGAACGCCAGTGCGTTGACCGGACCGATCCCCGGATGGGTCATCAGACGAAGCGTATCTTCGCGACGTTTCGCTTCTTCCAGAACCGCACGATCCAACTGCGCAAGGGGAGCATCGAGTTGATCGAGCAGCTTGAGAAGTTCTTCGCGCCGCCGGCTAGCCCATGGACCGAGATTCAGGCGTTCGAGTTCTCCACGGCCTTTCTTGGTGAACAGCTTTTTCTTGCGGCAGAGTCCCTGGCTCATGGCCAGCGCGTGTAGTTGGTTGCCCAGCATGGTGCGCATGCCTACGAGTTTGTGACGATGCCACAGTAGCTGTCGCAGATCGCGTTCGGCGGGCGTAGGGACCCAGATGCGCGGGAAGCGTTGGCCCAGCAGCAAATTGAGAATGAGCGCGGCGTCACGCTCGTCGGTCTTCTGCTTGCGTACCTCGCTGGCGCGAATCTTCGCGGAATCCCCAATCCACAACTCGTGACCGAGCTCTGCGAGTAGCCGCTCGAACCACTGCAGGGGGCCTGTAGCCTCGATTCCCACGCGCACCGGCCCTTGCAAATCGCGGTAGAAGGCGTGGGCTTCGCCGCTCTGGTGGTCCAACCGTCGTTCGAGAAGCAACTCTCCGGTCTCGTCTTCGGCCATGGCAATCTGTTGGTAGCGGGTATGAAAATCACATCCTATAATCAGCATTGCTCGGCTCCTTTCTCCCGAGCCCTGGTCGTTAGCGCAACCAAGTCTACTCGGGAGTGGGAGCCGACAGCGTCATCTAATCAG
>JBOGNE010000038.1:0-151725 GCA_050747005.1 Candidatus Acidiferrales bacterium | reverse complement strand
ACAAGCCGGTGATTTTATCGCTGGTCTATTACAATTGCCCGATGCTCTGCACGCAGGTATTGAACGGCATGCTGAACAGCCTGAAACTGCAGACGATGGACGCCGGGAAGCAGTTTGAAGTTCTGACGGTGAGCATCGATCCGAGCGAAAAGCCGAAGCTGGCGGCCCTAAAGCACGAACTTTATACCGGCATCTATGGCCGGCCCGGCGCGGCCAATGGCTGGCACTTTTTGACGGGCGATGAGCCGCAGATCAAGGCGCTGGCGAATTCAGTAGGCTTCAGGTACGCGTACGACGACCAATCGAAGCAGTTCGCGCATGCCAGCGGGATCATGATTCTGACGCCGGAAGGAAAAGTTTCACGCTACTTCTACGGAATACAGTATTCGTCGCGCGACTTGCGGTTGGGCCTGGTGGAGGCGTCGGAAGGCAGAATCGGAACGCCGGTGGATGAGCTGCTGCTTTTCTGCTACCACTACGATCCGCACACCGGCAAGTACGGCGTGCTGATAACGCGGATTCTGAAGGTCGCCGGCGCGTTCACGATTCTGATTATCGGTCTCGGGATATTCTTTCTCGCTCGCAGCGAGCACTACGCGCTGCCTGCCGGGAAAGCGTAGGGCAAAACAGGTGTTCCGGTTCGCCGGGACGATTTTCAAAGGAATTTGACGAAAAGATTATGATGGTCCTCATTCAATCCGGATTTTACCAGGTGGCTGCCTGGATGATTCCGCTCCACCCTCCGGCTGCCTCGACGATCGCACAGGGAGTGGACCAACTTTACTTCTTCCTGACCGCGATCTCCGTGTTTTTCACGGTTGTGATTTTCGGCGCAATTTTCTACTTCATGGTGAAATACCGCCGGCGCAGCGAGGACGAGGTTCCCCCGGCCACCCAGGACAATCTTCCCCTGGAGCTCACCTGGACGATCATTCCGAGCTTGATTTGCGTCGGGCTCTTCGCCTGGGGCTCGATGCTGTACGTCCATAATTCCCGCCCACCGAAGTCATCGATGGAAATTTTCGTGGTCGGCAAGCAGTGGATGTGGCATCTGCAACATACCGAAGGCGTCCGGGAAATCGACGAGCTGCACGTGCCTGTGGGCGTGCCGGTGAAGCTGACGATTACATCCGAAGATGTGATTCACGATTTTTACATTCCCGCGTTCCGCGTGAAGAAAGATGCGGTGCCCGGGCGCTACAGCTCGATCTGGTTTCAGGCGACCAAGGTCGGAACGTATCATTTTTATTGCGCGCAATACTGCGGCACGAACCATTCCGAGATGCTGGGATGGGTGTACGTGATGTCTCCCCAGGATTATACGGCGTGGCTTGCGGCCGGCGAGACCACCGAATCCATGTCGCAGCAAGGCGCCAGGCTGTTCGATCAATACAGTTGCGGCGCGTGCCATCTCGACAACGGAACGGGCCGCGGGCCGTCCTTAGCTGGAGTTTTCGGAAAAACTCAGAAGCTGCAGAATGGACAAAGCCGTTTGGTTGACGACGCTTATATTCGCCAGACGATTGTGAATCCGAACTCGATCCTGCTGCCCAATTATCCGCCGGTCATGCCCACGTACCAAGGGCAGATCTCCGAGGAGCAGGTGCTGCAACTGATCGCCTACGTGAAGTCTCTTGGCGCGGAGGAAAGGACTACGAACGGAAAATGAGCACGGCCACTTTAGAACCGCAGGAAGCTCCGGTCGAGTCCCGCGTTAACTATCTCAACGCGAGCTACGGCATCAAGTCGTGGCTTCTAACCACCGACCACAAGCGCATCGCCATTCTCTATCTGATTTCGATCACGCTGATGTTCGTCGTCGGCGGGGTCGCTGCCATGTTGATGCGGCTGCAACTAATCGAGCCGCAGGGCGCTCTGGTCGAGCCGGACACCTACAACAAGCTATTTTCGATCCACGGAATCGTAATGGTTTTCTTCTTTCTGGTTCCGTCGATTCCGGCGACACTCGGCAATTTCCTGGTGCCGATGATGATCGGGGCGCGCGACGTCGCCTTCCCGAAAATCAATCTCATGAGCTGGTACATTTACATTATCGGCGCGTGTTTCACGCTGTATGCCGCGATCTCGGGCGGCGTCGATACCGGCTGGACGTTCTACACACCATACAGCAGCAGCTTTGCTCACTCGGCCGTGGTTCCGGTGGCGCTGGGCGTGTTCATCACAGGGTTCTCATCGATCCTTACCGGCCTGAATTTCGTGGTGACCATCCACAAGATGAGGGCGCCCGGCATGACGTGGTTCCGTCTGCCGCTTTTTATCTGGTCGATGTATGCGTCCAGCATCATCTTTATTCTTGGAACGCCCGTCATCGCAATTACCCTTTTCCTGTTGTGCCTCGAGCGACTGCTACACGTCGGCATCTTCGACCCGGCGGTGGGCGGCGACCCGATCCTGTTTCAGCATCTTTTCTGGTTCTATTCTCATCCGGCGGTGTACATCATGATCCTGCCGGGCATGGGCGTGATCAGCGAACTGATTCCCGCGTTTTCTCGGAAGCGGATTTTCGGGTATAGCTTCGTGGCATTTTCAAGCCTGGCGATCGCCGTCATCAGCTTCCTCGTGTGGGGGCACCATCTATTCGTCACGGGTCAATCGATTTATGCAGGCCTGGTGTTTTCGAGCCTTAGCTTCATCGTCGCGATTCCTTCGGCAATCAAAGTGTTCAACTGGACCGCGACTCTGTACAAGGGCTCGATCTCCTATCAAGCTCCGATGCTCTATGCGTTGGGTTTCATCGGGCTGTTTACGATGGGCGGCCTAACCGGCCTGTTTCTGGCGTCTCTTGCGATCGACGTTCATCTGAACGGCACTTACTTCATCGTCGCGCATTTTCACTACATCATGGTGGGCGGCGCGGTGATGGCGTATTTGGGTGGAATTCACTACTGGTGGCCCAAAATGACCGGGCGTCTCTATCCTGACGGCTGGGCGCGCTTTGCGGCGCTGATTATCTTCGTGGGCTTCAACCTGACGTTCTTTCCCCAGTTCATGCTGGGATATCTCGGGATGCCGCGCAGATACGCGATGTACCCGCCTGAGTTTCAAGTCCTCAATGTGATGTCTTCGGCAGGTGCTTCGATTCTGGCTGTTGGCTACGTGATTCCGCTGATTTATTTGCTATGGTCGCTGCGTTACGGACCGATAGCCGGCCCGAATCCGTGGGGCGCGAAGGGCTTGGAATGGGAGAAGGCGCCATCGCCGCCACCGACTGAAAATTATGAGGAGATTCCGGTGGTGACGGAGCAAGCCTACAACTACGCAGAAGCCGGGGTGGCCCGTGGCTGATATGGCCGCCCACAACCCCGTGCATGCCGGGCATCCGGAGGGCTTTAAGCACCAGTTCGAGGACATGGAGCAGCAGAGAGAGGCGGACAGCCTGGGGATGTGGATTTTTCTGTCCACCGAGATCATGTTCTTCGGCGGGCTCTTCGGCTCCTACATCATCTACCGGACGCTTTACCCGGCGGCATTCGAGATAGGCAGCCATTTGCTGGAAGTGAAGTTCGGGGCCATCAATACGGCCGTTCTAATCTGCAGCAGCCTGACCATGGTGATGGCGATCCGTTCGGCGCAAGTTGGCAAACGCCTAGCCCAGGTGAATTATTTGCTATTCACGATGTTTCTGGGCGCCGTCTTCATCTTCATCAAACTATATTTCGAGTGGCGCCATGACTTCCTCGAACATCTAGCTCCGGGTCTCGGCTTTATCGTCCGGCCCGAGTGGGGAACAGCCGGCCAGCACGTGCCCATGTTCTTCTGCTTCTATTTCTTTATGACTGGACTGCACGCTCTCCACATGATCGTCGGCATCGGCATCCTGACGGTGCTTACCATCATGGCGAAGCGCGGGCGGTTCGGCCCCGAGTATCACCAGCCGCTCGAAATCAGCGGACTTTACTGGCACTTCGTCGATATCATCTGGATTTTTCTTTTCCCGCTGCTGTACCTGATCGGCGGACGTTACTGATGGAGGTTTCCCGCTAATGCCGTCATCGCACGTCGTTCCGGTGAAGACCTATCTGCTGGTTTTCGCGGCTCTGATTTTTTTCACGGGGCTCACGACAGGAGTAGCCTACATCGACATGGGCGCCTTCAACACGGTCGTTGCGCTGGCCATCGCCGTTATCAAGATGCTCCTCGTGGTTCTGTTTTTTATGCATGTGAAATACAGCACCGGGCTTCTTCGAATCATAGCGTTTGCCGGAATCTTCTGGCTTGCCATTCTGGTGACTCTCACGCTGGCGGACATGCTCACGCGCCACTGGAGCCCGGCATCAACTACCTGGGGTCTCCTCGTTCCGTGCCTTCGTGGCCTTCTCTAAAACCTGTGGCCCGGGTGAATGCTTCCGCCCGGCCGCGTTGCCGGCTCGCCAGCCCGGCATGCAACTCAGCCTGCTAGAGCAAACGTCATAAACAAAGCAACGGCGGCCGTGAGCGCCAGCGATACTAAGAACAGCACGTCAGTGAAGTGCGCCAGTTTCACCCGCCGAGCGCCGCCCTTGGCGCGAACCACCAGGTACGCGCAAATCGTTGCGACGAGATATCCGAGGGCTATGAACGCAAGAAAATTGTCCGCAAGTGTGGTGATCTTCTCGAATCGGGTATAAATCTTGATCAGCCCGATGACCGTCAGGCACAGTACGAGCATGTTGGGCGAATTTGTGAATATCTTTTCAGCGACGGCTAATTCCTTCTGGGCTTCTCCGATTTCATTTGGCACGACTGTCACCTCTCCGGCGGGATAATACCCTTGGAATTCGATTGCGCGTAAGAAGAATTACGAGCCGGCCGGGCTTACCGCGAAGCAGCGCGGAAGGCCACGACAGCGTTCAATCCGCCGAACGCGAAAGAATTCGAGAGCGCCGCTTGGACGCGCAGGGCGCGGGGCTGATTCGGAATGTAATCGAGGTCGCATTCCGGATCGGGCTCCCTGTAATTCGCGGTGGGCGGAAGTATCTCCTGATCCAGCGCCATAACCGTAGCAACGGCTTCGAGAGCACCCGCCGCGCCAAGCGCATGCCCATGCATGGATTTCGTCGAACTGATCGCGAGCCTATCCGCGTGCGCGCCGAACACGGCGCGTATCGCCGCGCTTTCGACCGGGTCGTTTCCGGGCGTTCCGGTGCCGTGCGCGTTGATATAGCCGATTTCCTCGGGTACCAGGCCTGCGTCGCGCAACGCGCCTCGCATTGCGCGTGCTGGTCCATCCACGGTTGGTTGCGTCAAATGGTGAGCGTCCGACGTCATCCCGAAACCGCAAACCTCGGCGTAAATCTTCGCGCCGCGGGCCTGAGCCGCTTCCAACGGCTCGAGGATCATCATTCCCCCGCCCTCGCCCAATATCATCCCGCGGCGGTCTTTGCTGAAGGGGCGGCAGGTATCTGGCGCGATCACCCGCATCGCTTCCCACGCCTTCAGCATGCCGATGGTAAACATCGCCTCGCTGCCGCCAGTGACGGCGAGGTCGGATTCCCCGTCGCGCACCAGGCGAAATGCCTGGCCGATCGCATGGTTCGCCGAGGAGCACGCCGTCGAAATGGTATACGTCGGCCCGCTGAGGCCGAGGTCCATCGAGATTTGGCTGGCGCCGGCATTCGCCATGGTTTTCGGGATGGTTAGCGGATGAACGCGGCCGCGGCCCTGCACCCAAAGGTCTTCAAAACCCGCCTCGATCGAGGATTGGCCGCCGACCGCCGAACCGCAAACGATCGCCGCACGCTCGCGGATCTCCGGCGTAAGCTCGACGCCTGAATGGCGAATCGCTTCGCGAGCCGCCACCACGGAGAACTGTGCAAAGCGATCAAAATAAGCCTCCCTGCCGTCCTCGAAATGTTTCGTGGCATCGTAGCCGCGCACCTCAGCGCCATTCTGAAAGCGCAGCGTGGAACAATCGAGCGACTGAATCGGGCCGATTCCAGGCCGGCCCAGGCGGAGCGATTCCCACGTCTCGGCGAGATTCAGCCCCAGCGAGGAGATGATTCCCAGACCTGTGATTGCGACTCGGCGCGAGGCCATTCGTCAGTCCGCGGGCGAGGTTGAAGAAGAGTTTTCGGGCGGAGCCGCGGCAAGAATTTTCTTGATGCCATCCACGACGTCGTTGACGCTCCGAATCGAGCGGACATCATCATCCGGAATGGAAATCTTGAAGGTATTTTCGAGTTCAAAGAGAAGCGTGAACACGTCCAGGGAATCGATTCCCAGCTCTTGCAGGTTTGTATCGAGTGCGATCTTTTCCGCCGGGATTCGCTTCACCGATGCAAGCGTCGCGATCACCTTTTCTGCCACCGCATCAGACATCGAGAATACCCCCATCGCACAATCTATCTTCGTGAGGCCGGATTTAACCGCGAAATCACAGGTAAGCGCGCAAACATCGCGATCCGCGTCCTTGAAACCGTAGCCCAAGCCTCGCCAAAAATCAAATTTTACCAGCGCAATGAGGAATCCAAGACGACGGTTTTCCCCGGCCACCGCGGCTCCAGCCCGTGAATCTTGCGCCCCAGAATTCCAACGCGCCCCTTTCTTTTTTCCGCGTTAAAACGTAGGATTCAGCGTTCGCCGGATACTGGAGGAACCCGCCATGATACCCAATTCCTGGAAACGGCTTCTCGGAGCTGCGCTTGCCGCATTACTTGGCGGCGCTGCCTGGATGCTATCGCCTGTCGTCCACGCACAGCAATACGACCCGGCCAAGATGCAGGGGCTCGAGTGGCGGCTCGTAGGCCCGTTCCGAGGGGGCCGCGCACTGACCGGGACTGGTATTCCCGGGAATCCCAATATCTATTATTTCGGCGCGGTCTCTGGCGGGGTTTGGAAGACCACCGATGCCGGATTGACGTGGAACCCGATCTTCGATCGCGAGCCCATCTCCTCGATCGGAAGCGTCGCTGTCGCGGACTCCGACCCGAACATCATCTACGTGGGTACCGGCGAAGCGTGCATCCGGGGCGATATTTCCTACGGAAATGGCGTCTATAAGTCGCTGGATGCCGGAAAGACTTGGACTAACATCGGGCTGCGCGATACGCGACACATCGGGGCCGTGATCGTCGATCCGCACAATCCGGACATCGTTTTCGTGGCGGCCCTTGGCCATGTGTACGGTCCAAATCACGAGCGTGGAATCTTCCGGACCATGGACGGCGGAAGAACCTGGGTAAACGTTCTATTCAAGGACGACAAGACGGGCGCTATCGACGTCGTTTTCGATCCGGAAAACCCGCACGTACTTTTCGCCGCAATGTGGGAGGCAAGCCGCACTCCTTGGGGATTGACGAGCGGCGGGCCAGGCAGTGGTCTCTACAAATCGACCGACGATGGCACAACGTGGAAGCAACTCGAAGGGAACGGGCTACCGACGGGCGTTCTGGGGCGTATTGGAGTTTCCGTCTCGGGCGGCGATTCAAATCGCGTCTACGCTCTGATTGAAGCGGAAAAAGGAGGCCTCTACCGGTCCGATGACGGCGGCGACAATTGGAAGCTCGTGAATGCGGAGGATCGCTTCCGGCAGCGAGCTTGGTATTTCACGCATGTCTTCGCCGATCCCAAAAGTCCTAATACGGTCTACATACTTAATACGGGGCTGTTTCGTTCCACCGACGGAGGGAAGAGCTTCGACCGCGTGCATTCTCCTCACGGCGACAATCACGGCCTCTGGATCGACCCGGAAAATCCAGCTCGCATGATAAACACCAACGACGGCGGTGCGACGATCACGACCGATGGCGGAAAGACCTGGTCATCGCAGGATAATCAGCCGACCGCGCAGTTTTACCACGTCGCTGCTGATACGCGGTTTCCTTATTACATCTACGGCGCGCAGCAGGACAATTCCACGGTGGCGATCGCAAGCGACACGCCGCATCACGGCATCGGCCGGCAAGACTGGTATGACGTGGGCGGAGGAGAAAGCGGCTACGTCGTTCCCGATCCCATCGATCCGGACATCGTCTACGCCGGATCGTATTTCGGGTATCTCACCCGGTTCAATAAGCGCACGGAACAAGCGCAAGTGATCACGCCATGGCCCGACGATCCCGACGGCCATGCGGCGGCTGGCCTGAAATACCGCAACACATGGACAACTCCCATCGTGATTTCGCACTACGATCCAAACGTTCTGTACTACGCAACGCAAATGGTTCTGAAGTCAATCGATGGCGGATTGAGCTGGAAAGAAATCAGTCCGGATTTAAGCCGCAACGATAAGAGCAAGCAGCAATCGTCCGGCGGCCCGATCACCAAGGACAACGCCAGCGTCGAATTCTACGATTTGGTTTTCACGATTGCCGAATCTCCCGTTCAAAAGGATCTGATCTGGGCCGGTACGGACGATGGACTCATTCACGTCACGCGCGACGGGGGAAAACATTGGACCAATGTGACGCCCCAGGATATGCCGCAATGGGGCATGGTTAGCTTGATTGAAGCTTCTGGCACGGACGCGGGAACGGCCTACGCGGCTGTCGACTGCCATAAACTCGACGATTTGAAACCCTACATCTTCAAGACCAACGACTTCGGTAAGTCTTGGGCGAAAATTACCGCGGGTATTCCGGATGGCGCATTCGTGCATGCGGTGCGCCAAGATCCTGTTCGCAAGGGATTGCTCTATGCGGGCACAGAATTGGGAGTGTTCGTCTCTTTCGACGACGGTGCAAATTGGCATCCGCTGCAATTCAACTTACCGGTTACCCCCATCCACGACCTGATCATCAAGAACGACGATCTCGTCGTCGCGACGCATGGGAGGGCTTTCTGGATTCTCGATGACATTTCGCCGCTTCGCGAGATCGGCGCGACCTCCGCACCCGCCCAGGCGGCTTCGGTTCCGATTCTCTACAAACCCCGCGCTGCCGTGCGCTTCCGCGGCGAGCCCGCGACCCCCAAGCTTGAGCGCGTCTTGATGGGCACGACCGCACCCAGGGGCGCGACTCTGTACTACTGGCTGCCATCGCCGCCGAAGGAGGGCGAGGAGATCACCCTTCAAGTGCTCGATAGTTCTGGGACGGTGATCCGCAAATACTCGAATCTGAAGTCGGGCGAAAAATCCACGGTGCCCGCTGAATTCGACGAGGCAGAACAGAATGCGGAGGCGGAGGCGGAGCGGCTCCCGGCCAAGGCGGGATTGAACCGATTCGTTTGGGATTTGCGCTACGAGAAGCCCCGGAACATTCCCGGCACGGTTTATGACGAAGGCGATCCAATCGGAGCCATGGCTTTGCCCGGAAGGTACACTTTGCGGCTGACGGTAGCTGGCGCAACGTACGACGCCCCGCTCGAAGTCGCGCCCGACCCTCGCGTAAAAGTCTCCGTCGCGGACTTGACGAAACAGTTTGAGCTCGTTTCGCATCTCGGCGATCTGCTGAACCGGGACCTAACCGACGTGCGCGAAATCCGCGACGTGAGGCAGCAACTGCGGGCGCTCCACAAACGGCTCGGCTCCGACGAATCGGCGAAGCCGGTTCTCGATGCGGCTGACGCGCTCGATAAGCAGATGACGTCCATCGAGGACGAGCTTATACAAAGCAAGGCAACCGCTTCCGAAGACATGCTCAATTATCCGGACGAGCTCAACAGTAAGCTTGGTTACTTGCAGAACGTCGTAGATAGCGGTTCAGACGCCGCTCCGACCGCGCAGGATTACGAAGTGGCCGCTGAATACGAACAGTCGCTCGACGACCTCGCGACACGATGGACCGAACTGAAGGCGAAGGACCTCGTCGCGCTCAATACCTTAATGCGACAAACGAAGGTCGCGCCGATCGGAGCGTCCGCGGCGGACGACAAGGAATCTCAGTAGGGGGCAGTTCAATATCTGATTCCCTCGCTGCCCTTTCACTTGGAGATGTTTTGCGGAGTTGCGGGCGTCTCGAGGATCTTTTCCGCGGCAGGGGGCAATTTTCCTATGCTGCTGAGGAAAGTAACTACCTGCCATGTTTGAGTTGTGTTTAGGGTGTGATCCCAGGCCGGCATGCCGGTCCAGCGAATTCCGTGCTGGACGATGTAGAAGTTTTCGTTGTCCGACATGTCCGGCGGATTCTTGAAGAATTGCGGGACGGGCGGATTAAACGAGCGTCCGAATTCGCTGTAGGGATTCGACGGCACGCCGTGGCAAGCGGCGCAATTATTCAGATAGAGCTTCGCTCCGGCGACGAGGTTTTCCTCATTGACCGGAATCGGATTCGAAGCCTTCGACGCATGACGGTCGGTCGAAGCATCGACAGCTTTCATGGCAACTTTGGTTTCGAGAGCCGAGGGCCGTTGGTCCGCCCGGAAATCCACATAACCGGTTTGGGCGACTAACCATCCCGCCACCACAATGACCACCAAAGTAAGAACAATTCCGAGCAGGAAATTCCTCATTGCGCATCCTCGTCCTCCGGTCATTAGATTCGACGGGAGAGTCCTCTGCTACTTTGAGGCTGCCAGGCGGTTGTACTTTTTCAAAACTGCGCGGAGTTGATCGTGCGGCAGCGCCTCGACCGTGTGTCCGTCAATGCCCGTCATCGTTTTCGCGGCAACCATCGCATTCACGACAGCTTCTTCGGTCGCTTGAACCGTAGCTTCGAACAACGGATCCATTCGGTCGTTCGGCAGCGTCTCGACAGCCACGGGTTTTGTAGCCAGTCCAGCGCCGGCATTGGCTGTTGAAAACGCAATGAAGATGTCTCCCGAGCCATCACCCGAGATGCTTCCGAGACGCCCGAGGCCGAGCGTGACGCGCTTAGTGATGCGTTTCATCTGATTTGGCAGGAGCGGCGCGTCTGTCGCAACGACGACAATGATTGACCCGGTATCGTCATCCCAAATACGTTTGCCGGGGATTTCGTAGCCAACGGGGACGCCTGCGATCCGGAGGAGATGCCGAGTGCCAAAATTGCACTGGACCAGGACGCCAACGGTGTAGCCGCCGAATTTATCTGGCAGCTTTCGCGACGCGGTACCCGTGCCTCCTTTGAATTCAAAGCAAATCATCCCAGTCCCGCCGCCGACGTTACCCTCTTCCACCGGCCCTGCATGCGCGTCTTCCATCGCCGCATCCGCGTCTTCGGGCTTTACGTGAAAACCGTTGATATCGTTCAGGTAGCCATCCCACGTCTCCGCAACTACGGGAAGCGACCACCAATCGGACAGCGGCGCTGGCGTGCCATGCTTCAATTGCCATTGGATCACTGCGTCGCGCACCACGCCCACGCTGTGCGTGTTGGTGATCATCACGGGTCCGTAGAGGAATCCTGATTCTTGCACCCAGGTGGTGCCGGTCATTTCGCCGTTGCCATTTTCCGTAAACCATCCGGCGTACACGGGGTCTACAGCCTTCTTCCCGCGCGGGAAAATGGCCGTTACCCCCGTGCGCACCGGGCCAACTCCCACTCGTAATTTCCCATGGCCGGAGATGAGAGTGCGAAAGCCAACTTCGACGCCTTTTACGTCCGTGATCGCGTTCAATGGCCCGGGTGTTCCTTCAAACGGAACGCCCAGATCGCGCGCCCGCGGATGATCGGAAACAGAGGAACCGTTCGTTTGCGCCGTCGAACGAATGGCGATGACGAAAATCGGGACTAACGCGAGCAGACAACTCAGCACGGAAATCTTCATTGTTTCGCCACCTCCGCCGCGGACTCGAGGTCGCTCTCGGTGCCGCGAAGCAGTTTCGTATTCTTCACGAGCTCATCTTCGATAATCCTGGCTTGTTGAGCTGCGCGATTCCAATCACCCGCTTCGGCAGCTTCCGTCAGTCCCGGCAGCTCGAGATGGGCGTAGGTATAGCGCGCCCCGTAGAGCGAATGCTTCCACCACGGCCGCCCGGGAATGCCCCGCGGATTGCACCAGTTGCGTTCGACTTCCATAATCGCGTGATTCACACGCAATGCGGTAGAAACATCGAGGCGGCCGCTCGCAATAGCCTTGGTAATTTTCTGATTCAAGTCGCGGCCAGCCGCTTGAAATTCATCGGCGCGCTGGGTAAGAGCGGCCAATGAAATTTTGCCGCTGGCATGCGTCTCCTCATCGAGCGAACCGATAAACTTGTTGATGTTCGCTCCGTACGATTCAAAATCAAACGGCAAAATCTCCGCATTGGCGAGGCGCAGGCCAATTTCTCCCCAGAGTTGCGTCATCAAGGCGTGATAGCGATAACCGGGATCGCCGAAATGGTTCATCCAATAATAATCATCGTATGCGGAGTGGTAGACGCCGTACGGCCCGACAAACGTCAATCCCACCGTTGGAACTCCCAGGAAATTCAAGAAAACGGTGTGATCCGAGCCGCTGCCAATTCGCGTATCGACAAGATCCGAGTCCGCGACGGCCTCTTTCTGATGCAACTCCGCCTGCCGGGTAACTTTCCATTCGTCGTAGAGAGTCTGTCCCGAAGGCGCCTGCAGCGTGTGGCTGACGTCCACGATCAGGGGTGCCAGCGACCCGACCGCGTCCGGATCGAAGTTTTTTCCCGACGTCGCCTCGTCCACGTTCAAATATGCGACCGCCTTCTGCTTTAGCTCATCCGCATACTGCTCGCCCCATTCCGTCGAGCCGGTGAGCGCGTATTCCTCGCCATCCCAACTGCAGAACACGAGCGTGCGCTTCGGGCGAATTCCCTGCTTGAGGAGCGTGCCAAGATCGCGCGTCATTTCGAGCATTGATGCTGTACCGCTGGATGGATCGACCGCGCCGAAAACCCACGCGTCGCGATGATTGCCGAGAATCACCCACTCGTCAGGCGACTCCGACCCTCGGATGCGCGCTTCGGTTACGTAATATGGCTGCACGCTGGCGTTCATGTCGACTTTCACATGGACGCTAACCCTGCTGCCGCCGAGCCGGTATTTTAGCGGCAGGCCGCCTTGCCACGCTTTGGGAGCCACCGGGCCGCCCAGGTTCTTGAGGAGCGGCTCAGCATCGCGCCAGGAAAGCGGCACGCCCATAATTTTTGGCAGGGACACGGCCTGATCGGGTCGAATTCGTTTTGCGCCCGGAACGGAGGCCCAGCCGGGAGTCAACGGGTCACCCGGCTCGATAAAATCGTACGTGATCGCACCGCGCTGGATGTGACTCGCGGGGCCCCAGGGTCCGTCCGGATACACGGTACCCTGCTTGTAGCCATCTTCCGCAGGATCGGAATATATCAGAATCGCCGCGGCTCCGAGGCGTTCCGCGGTAAGGGCCTTGAAGCCCCGATAGCTATAGGGATTTGAGTAACGCACGAGAACGATTTTTCCGCGCACGTCGATTCCATGCGCGCGCAGATATTCGTAATCTTCCGGGTTGCCGCTATGCGCGTATATCACCGGCGCGGTGACTTCTCCTGACGCGGAATAGCCGAGATAAGCTCCGTCAATCTTTGGATTTTTCGTGTCGGGATCCACATCGTAAGGGTCTTCGCGCAGGCTCGCACGAAAGTATTTTGGCTTCACCATCTCAAGCGATACCTTCCGCGGGGAGGAATTCAGCACATCGTATTCGTGGATCGTGACGTCTTCGAGCCCCTGCTGCCGCCATTGATCCGCTACCCAGCGCGCAAGATCGTTGTTGCGCTGCGAACCCGCGGGATGGGGCTCCGCAGTAAGGTACCGATGATATTTTGCGATCTGGCCCGGCGACGCGAGCGCCCTGTAACGCGCCTCGATGAAATTTTCCCGCGCTGCTCCTTGCGAAGTGAACCCAGACATCTGGCTAGGGCTCGACGTAGCCGCCAAAGCCGCAACGCCTGCGAGCGCGATTAACCCGGCCAGCTCCAACAAACCGGACGAACGATTCAAAGGATTAATGGGCCGCAGGGACGCCTCCTCTTCCAGCCAGGTGTGTTCGCTCGAGTTCAGCGATCGCGCGTTCCAGAGCATCCGCGAGTGACTGAATCATCGGCGTAGTGATCGTGAAAGGCGGCGCAAGAAGTATGTGATCGCCGCGAATGCCGTCAACGCAACCCTGGATCGGATAGGTCATCACGCCGGCTTCCAGCGCGTCTTCCTGAATGCGGGAAGCAATGTGCATATCCGCCGGAAACGGCTCGCGCGTAGTTTTGTCGCGGACGAATTCGACCGCCATCAGCAAGCCTTTGCCTCGAACGTCGCCAACTGTCGAAAATCGCTTGAGCGGCTCAAGCGCTGCGCGCAATTCACGCCCGCGAGCTTCTACTCCCGCGAAAAGATTCTCTCGCTCGATGTAATCCAGCACGGCATTGCCGGCTGCGCAGGCCACCGGATGCGCGTTGTACGTGAAGCCGTGAAGAAACGCGCCCGAACCGCCGGAGATGGCTTCAGCGACATGCCCCGCGACGATCGCGCCACCGAGCGGCGCGTAGCCGCTTGCGATTCCCTTTCCGAAGAGAATCATGTCCGGCGTGACGCCCCAATGGTCCACCGCGAATGGCCTTCCGGTGCGGCCCATGCCACTCATCACTTCGTCGGCGATCAGAAGGATGCCGCGCTCGCGACAGATTTCCGCAATGCGCTGGAGGTAGCCTTCGGGAGGCGGCACCGCGCCGAGCGTCGCTCCCGCTACCGGCTCGAGAATAAATGCGGCGACGTCGCTTGAGCCATCGCGATCGAGGAGCCGATCGAGATCGTCCGCGCAATCGACGTTGCATTCCGGATACGTGAGCCCCAACGGACAGCGATAACAGAAGCAGGGTACGATATGCCCCCACTCCGCGAGCATCGGAGCGAACGGCTCGCGGCGCCGCACGTTCCCGGAAACGGAAAGCGCGCCGAGCGTGGCGCCGTGGTAACTCTGTTTGCGCGAGACCACGCGAAATCGTTTCCTGTCGCCGCGTTCGATCCAATATTGCCGCGCTAATTTCAGCGCCGTCTCCGTCGCTTCCGAGCCGCCGGAGGTAAAATACACCCGGCCTCGTCCTTGCATCCCGGCTGGAGCTAGAGCCAGAACGCGCCGCGCGAGTTTCTCGGCAGGGGAGGATTCGAATTGCGAAGAGTGTACGTACGCAAGTGTGCGCGCCTGATCGGCCATCGCACGAGCAACTTCCTCGACACCGTGGCCAATCGTTACCACGGCCGCTCCGCCCGACGCGTCGAGATAGCGCTTGCCGTCCGAAGTGAATATAAAGCAGCCTTCGCCTCGCGCCGCTTGCGGGTAAACTTTCAAAAAACTACGTGGGAAAAAGGCTTTGCTCACGCTTCGCACCGTCTTTAATAAAACCGCCGCGCCAGCACGGTAAGATTCAAAAATCCGAGCCCGTTCGCTATCCGCACGCAGCGATTCACGCGGCCCGCCAACTTGCAGAGCCTATTCAGAAACCGCACATTTTGCAAGAGATACCGAAGTTCAGTTGCGAATACAGCGAGCGTGCAAAAACAATTTCTTCTCGATGCTCCTTACTTCAGCTTCAGTTTCTTGAGATCAACCGAGGGAGCCGGAAATTCCAACCGGAGTTCTTCCAGTGCCTCGACGGTCACGTGCGAAACTGCCAGGTTCCGGAACCATTTCTTATCGGCGGGGATTATGTACCAGGGCGCAGCCGGGGTGCTGCAGCGGCTGAGCACGTCCTCATATGCGACCGTGTATTCGTCCCAGTATTTGCGCTCGTGAAAATCCGCCTCGGAGATCTTCCAGCGTTTAGCCGGGTCGTCAAGCCGATCCAGAAATCGCTTCTTTTGCTCGTTCTTGCTGATATGGAGAAAAAACTTGAGAATTTTGACGTCGTTTTCGGTGAGCAACGCCTCGAAGCGGTTAATCTGGTCGAAACGCCGCGACCAGATATTTTTAGGCACAAGATTGTGTACCCGAACGATCAACACATCTTCGTAGTGCGAACGATTAAAAATGCCGATCTCGCCGCGCTCTGGTACCGCTTTGTGGACGCGCCATAAAAAGTCGTGAGCGAGATCCTCCGGCGTCGGTGCTTTGAACGAAGTGACTTTGCAGCCCTGCGGGTTTATGCCCGACATTACGTGACGAATCGTGCCGTCTTTTCCGCCCGCGTCGAGAGCCTGAAAAATCGCCAGTATCGCCTTCTTTTTCCCGGCGTAAAGGATGCCTTGCAGGCCGTCGAGTCGCACACCCGCTTTTTCGAGGCTTTTTTTCGATTTGTGATCTTTGTGCCACCCGAACGTATCCGCCGGATCGATTTTGGACAAATCGACTCGAGTTCCGGCCTTGACCGCCAGGCGCTCGCTAAGGCTCTTTGCCATCGGGAATCCCCTTCTTTTTCTTTCTAGAAGCGCTGCTCGCAAATCGGGCGCGTCAGATCGCTGGTCTCAGCTTGCGGCATCCTCCGCCGGCAAGCGTATGGCGAAACCATCCTGGTTGTAACCGAATCTTCATATCATGGACGACATTCCAAAGTATGATATGAGATTCCATCGGGATAAATCCACATGGCTAGCGCCGCCCAAAACATCTCGGCTCTCACGGAATCCGCTCCCGCTAAATCTCCCTTGCCGCGCCGGCAATATCCCGGCGCCCTGATCGTCGTGGAAGGGACCGACGGATCCGGCAAGAGCACGCAGCTCTATTTGCTCAAGCGATGGCTTGAAATCAACGGATACCGCATTCATTTCACGGAGTGGAATTCCTCGCCCCTTGTGAAATCCGCCACGCGCCGCGGAAAGCAAAGGCGGCTTCTCACGCCCACCACGTTTTCTCTTTTGCACGCGGCTGATTTCGCCGACCGTTGCGAACGCCAGATCGTGCCGCTGTTGCACGGCGGTTATCTCGTCCTGGCGGATCGCTACATTTATACAGCATTTGCGCGCGATGCCGCGCGCGGATGCTCGCCGCATTGGCTCCGCAACCTTTACAGTTTCGCTCCGATTCCGGACATTACGTTTTATTTTCGGGCGCCACTGGAAGTGGCCGTGAACCGAATCATCGCCGGGCGGCCCAAGCTGAAATATTACGAAGCCGGCATGGACATGGGCATTTCGCTAGACCGCGCCGAGAGCTTTCGCATTTTTCAGGAACGGATTCTGGACAATTACGACCACATGGTTGAAACTGACCGCTTCGTACTGATGGATGGCACTATCCAGGTGAACAAGCTGCAAAAGCTGATGCGCCAGATGCTGCGGGAACGCGTGGACCTCGCCCAATTCGCACCCAAGAAAAAATGAAACGCTCCGCGAAAACCTCGCGTACGCCCATGGCATCGGATGGCCGCTCGCGAAAACGAAACGCGAACCGCGTTGAACCGCCGTCGCGTTTTTATGGAACTCCGCTGCCCGGCGTAAAAGAGGAAGAGTTAAGCGGCCACCTGGTGGTCATCGAGGGTAGCGATGGGTCGGGCCGGTCGACGCAGATATCGCTGCTGACGGAATGGCTCGAATGCGAAGGTTTCGCCGTGCAGACCATGGGCTTGCGCCGCTCCTTCCTGGTTGGCGAAGATATTGACGCCCTGCTCGCCGAAAATGCCGTGACGCGAATCACATTGGCGCTGATGTATGGAACGGATTTTTTCGATCAGCTCGAGCGCCGCATATTGCCAGCATTGCGTTCCGGATTGATCGTCCTCGCCGATCGCTACATTTTCACACTGATCGCACGCGCCGCAGTCCGCGGAATCGGGCGCGATTACCTCCACGGGATCTATGAGATCGCATTGCGGCCCGATCTGACGTTTTGGCTGAACGTGCGCCCGGAGATTGCGTTCGACCGCGAATTCAAGAAGTCGCAGACCATCAGCTACTGGGAATCGGGCCGCGACATGTCTCTTTCGAACGATTTGTTTCAATCGTTTATCCGTTACCAGTCGATGATCAAGCGCGAATTCGAATATCTTTCGAAACGGCATGGATTCATTGAGGTCGACGGCGAGGGAAGCGTTGCCGAAGTGAATCAGTTGCTGCGCAAACGTATTGCCGCGCAACTCGGCATTCGCAACACGCAGTATCGACCTTCCCACGCTCTATCGCACCTCTGGCGATGACTCTTGGCGGCTCCCGTCCAATTGGCTGCAATCGATGCGGGCTCGAACGCCATCCGCCTCGTTATCGCGCGTGCCACGTCTCCTCGACACATTCAAATCCTCGACAACGAACGCGCGGCCGTCCGGCTGGGCCATAATGCGTTTACCCGGCGGCTGATCGATAGCGACACCATCGGAGACGCGGTCCATGCATTTCGTGATTTCCGCGGCCGGATCGACCATTATCATGTTAGCGCCTATCGCGCGGTGGCTACAGCCGCGGCACGAGAAGCGCGCAACTACCGCAAGCTGATTGACCGGACTCGGCGAAAAACTGGAATCGAGCTCGAAGTCATAAGCAGCGACGAAGAAGCCCGGCTCGTGTGCTCCGCGGTGCACTTCACTCTGGGTGACCGCCTCCATCCGCGCGTAATTTTCGATCTAGGAGGTGGCAGCCTCGAAGTAAACTTTTTCCAACGCGGTATCCTCGAACATCGCGTCGGCCTGCCACTGGGAACGATCCGATTGATGGAGACCTACGCGCTGCAAGGTGCAATCGGCGAAAGCAGCGTGGTGACCCTGCGACACCACATTCGCTCGATCCTTCGCAGCGCCATTCCGCGTCCGCCGAAGCTCTCGCGTGCCATCGCGGTTGCGTGCGGAGGCAATGCTGAGGCTCTCGTCCGGTTTGCGTCGGGACCTATGACTGGGCGCATCCCGACCCTGAATCTTCGCCTTCTGCACGATCAGATGTGGAAACTCCTCAGCCTGGACGTCCCGGGGCGCATGCGCATCTTTCGCGTGCGGAGGGACCGTGCTGAAGTGATGGGGATTGCGGCGATCGTTATCACCACGCTGGCGAAATGGCTCGATCTTCACACGATGCTGGTTCCGGGCGTCGGCGTGCGCGAAGGGATACTCCTCGATCTTGTCGCGGAACAATATTCGGCGCGACTCGCATCGGAAGAGGACAAGGGCCGAGCAGCTGAGTTGCTTTCGGGCGCCCGATGGTTTGCGGGGAAACTCAACTACGATTCGCAACACGCGGAGCAGGTCGCGCGGCTCGCTCTATCGCTCTTCGATCAGCTGCGGCCAATTCACAAAATGGGCGCCGAATTACGCCTGATGCTTGAGGTAGGAGCGCTTCTCCACGATGCCGGACACTTCGTTCATCGCAAAGCGCATCACCGTCATGGCGAATATCTGGTGCGCAACAGCGAAATTCCGGGCTTGCGCGGATGGCGCCGCGACATGGTGGCAGCGCTGATTCGCTACCACAATTGCAAAGCCGAGCCGCAGGTCGAGCATGCGTCGTACGCCGCGCTGGACGGTTCGCAGCGCCGGCAGACTCGCCTGCTAACCTCGCTGCTCCGCATCGCGGAAAAGCTTGAATCGGCGCACGCTCAGCGCATCGACGGAGCAGAGGTGCAAATCGCGGGCCGTAAGGCCATCTTCGTCGTCCGCGCGACCGAGGGAACGCGGCTCGATGCCGCCGGGCTAGAACGAAAAGCCGAGCTGTTCGAGAATGAATTTCATCTCAAGACTGAGTTCCGCAGAGCCCAGCGGAAAGAGAAGGTGGCATAAACGATGATTCTCTACATTGTTCGGCATGGCATTGCCGTCGATCGCGGTGATCCAAAGGCTCCGGCGGAAGCAGAAAGACCGTTGACCGCGGAAGGCGTCAAAAAAACGCGGTTGGCGGCGCTTGGCCTTCTGGCGCTCAAACCGAGGCCCGACGTACTCATCACCAGTCCTTACGTCCGTGCCGCGCAGACAGCCGAAATTTTCGCGGAAGCGCTCAAATATTCGCCTAGCAAGATCCACGTCATGGAAGCGCTGAAGTCCGGCGGCAATCCAGGAGAAGTAATCAAGGAACTGGCCCACTTACGAGCCAAGGAAGCGATGTGTTTCGGGCACGCGCCGCACATGGATCATATGATCTCGCTACTGGCGGGTGCGCGCGGCGTATTCACTCAGATCAAGAAGGCCGGCGTAGCCTGCTTTGAACACACTCCTTCGCGCGGAAAATGGGAAATGCTTTGGTTGCTGGCTCCGAAAACCTTGCGTCAGCTCGCCGAATAGGCGCTTCGCGGTTCCGGCGCGCGAGCGAGCTGAAGGGTATGGGCCCATCGGAATCCGGCTCTCCACATCAGCCACAATGAATCACGTTTGGAGGTTTCCATCCGGAATTCGTCCAGCCGAAGCTTCCGTGCGTCGCGGATTTTGTTCCGCCAGACGGGCACGCAGGGTTGCGCAAGCTCCGCTTTTCTTCGGACGATTTCTCTTCGCAGCACGTCAAGGTCGTGTACTTCTCCGAGCAGATCTTGTAAGTGCTTCAAATCGGCGCTCCATACCTCGTAGCGTTGCGGCAGAAAATTCTCGACGATATAGCGGAAGCGCTTGATACCTTTTCGCAATGTGTGCAGAGCGACGGCGCTACGCGTCTTGCGGGCTTTCTGGTAAAGCGCGACGGCTTCGTTCAGTTTGACAAGCGCCAACCGCTGAAAAACTACGCTCTCAGGCGGAAAAAACCGTGCTTTGTCGCGCAGTTTCTTCAAGAGCTTCTTCCACCGCTTCGGGTCGAATTCGTCGAGCGCGCGCTTAGCGGCCTTTCGATGTTTTTTTTCCTGCTGAGCTAACTGCTTCAGAAGATGCTTCCGAATCGGATCCTTCGCCTGGCCCAGCTGCTTCACCCAATTTTGCTCCACCTGTGTGTCGCGCAGCGCGCCGAGCGTATGGAACAAATCAGCGCTTTCTTTCTTCAGCTTGTGCCACCCCGAATCGGGATTCACTTCATTGAGGGCGTCAGCCATGGTACGGCAGCGGCGAAGGGTGGTACGAAGATCATGGACCCCGTCGGAATTCCAGTCCTCTCCGACGATCTCGACCTTATCAAGCGCCCGCTCCATCCAAGCCTCAAGGCCAACGCGCTCCTCGACTGTTTCCGAAGGCAGGTTGAATGTGGTCGCCATTGAAAGTCCCATCCGTCCGAGGGGAACAGAAGCGGGAAGGCCCATGATACCCCCAAAGGGTGGGCGTAGCCAGCGCGTGCACTTTCGGCATCCGGCGCCTGGCTGTCAGGATGTATTCTTTCCCCTCACGCTGCGCCCGTTGTGGGGCGCTTGGGGTCAAGCCGCTTGTCTCGAAAATCACGCAGCGCCAGCCTGACGCAAGTATCAGAATGGGACAATGGGAATGTCCGCCGCAAGGAAGATTTCCTCGCTGCCGAGGAACCTCTCGAAATACGCGTCGGCGAGAATCCCCTGAGCGTCACGATGCGCACTCCGGGCCACGATCTCGAACTTGCCGCAGGCTTTCTGTTCACCGAAGGGATCATTCAGCATCGCGAACAGATTCTTGCGCTCGAAAGCATTTCTGGGGACACGAAAACCAACCGGGACAACGTAGTTCGTATCGAACTCGACCCGGCTACCGCACCAGATTTCGAGAAAATGCGGCGTCATTTCTTCGCGACATCGAGCTGCGGGATCTGTGGAAAAGCGTCTATCGACTCCGTGCGCGTGCGGGCCCTGCAATGTCCAAATCTGGATTTTCAGTTAGGCGCCGCCGTGCTGCTTGCCCTCCCGGGAGCCCTGCGCTCTGCGCAAGCCGTTTTCGAGCGCACCGGAGGCCTTCACGCGGCAGCCCTGTTCGATTCCCACGGAGCGCTGCAGGTGGTGCGAGAAGACATCGGCCGGCATAACGCGGTGGACAAGGTGATCGGCTGGGCGCTTCTCGAACAGCGCGTGCCGCTTTCGGATTCGGCGCTGCTCGTGAGCGGCCGCGGAGGCTTTGAAATCATCCAGAAGGCGATTATTGCGGGTCTTCCTCTGGTTGCATCGGTATCGGCTCCGTCGAGCCTTGCCGTACAGCTTGCGCGCGAACTTCGGCTCACACTTGTTGGCTTCTTGCGAGGCCGTCGCTTCGTGATTTATGCCGGGGAGGAAAGAATCTTAAATGCAAAAGCCGGTTGATTCCCGGGGCATAAAGACTACTTTGCGGCGCCGCGCGCGACCGCTAGCTCCGATGAGGATCGATGCGATCCGACAACCATATCGCGAAAGGCGCCGAAGAGTTCCCGGTCCCACCACCCCCGGCCCGCTTCATGTTCCATCAACTCCAGGGCTGCTTCTGACGTCACGGCCTTTCGATAGACGCGGTCCGTCGTCAGCGCATCGTAGACATCCGCAAGCTGTAAAATTCGCGCAGTTAGAGGAATCTCCTCACCGCACAAGCCGTCCGGGTAGCCCGAGCCATTGTGTTTTTCGTGATGGTACCGGATGATCGGCAGCACGTGCTCGAACGTTCGCAGCGGCGCACAAATTCGCTCCCCTGCGGTGGAATGTTTCTGCATGATTCGAAATTCGTCGGGAGAGAGCGGACCCGGCTTCAGCAGAATCGCGTCGGGCACCACCACTTTCCCTATATCATGCACGGTGCCGGCGCGGCGCAGCGCCTTGATCTGATCGTCGTCCAGTCCCAGCACTTCGCCGAGCGACACCGACATGGCTGCCAGCCGCTCGCAATGTCCGCGCGTGTAAGGGTCGCGTGCTTCGATGCTCGCCGCCAGGCTTACAAGGACGGCCTCGGCATTCTCGAGTTCGTCGGTATAGTGCTTTAAGCGAAGCAGAGAACGCGTGCGCGCCAAGAGTTGATTGAAGTCGAGCGGCTTGCTGAGGAAGTCATCGGCCCCTGCGTTGATGCCCTCAATGCGGTCGCCCGTTTGGGAAAGCCCTGTTATCAGCACAATCGGAGTGAGGCGTGTTTCAGGCATGGCTTTGATCTGCCGGCACACTTCAAAACCATTTAATCCCGGCATCACGATGTCGAGGAGGATCAGGTCGGGGCGAAACGCGGCACACTCCGCTAGAGCCTCTTCTCCACTCGCCGCGTCGCGAACCTGATAACCTTCGCGGCGCAACAATGTGGCGAGCGCCGTTCGCGCGGCCGCTTCGTCATCTACAATCAGAAGTCTTTCAGACATGAGCCCTTGATGACTCGAGGATGAACTCAAGTCATCAGCAATAAGATGGGTATAAGCCGCAAACCGTTGGTTCTATCTACCAGCAGCCAACCGTCCCCCGGACGGCTTCCACTCTATAGCTCTTTAAATGTATCCTCTCGCGGACGCAGGTTCAACCCTAAATCGACAGCACCTGGAGCCGCTCGAAATGAACAGGACACTTTCTCCCGATTCACTCGCTGAGATCGATACGCGGCTGAAGCCGGCGCACCAAGCATACGAGCGGCAATATCCGGGTGCGCCAGGCGGGCGTCAACCGGTACATACCGTATACGGCGGCGCTCATCTTTTCCGGGCGGATACCTCGCGCCGGCTCGGCGACCTTGCCCTGCGCTCACTTGACGAATTCGCACCCGATTTCTCCGCGTTTGCCAAGGCCATCTCGCTACCGGGCGCCGAACATTTGCCCGATGATCCTCATGCTGTCATTTCGATCGCAAAATCCATCGAGGGGAACCTCGCCGCGGCACGCCTGGAAAATCAGCCGGCATGGTTTGCCCATACTCTTTATCGGCGCGTTCGCGAAAAACTTCAGCGTGAACCCGTCGAGGATTTCCGTATCGACTTCGAGGACGGGTATGGAAACCGCCCGGACGACGAAGAAGACGCTCACGCCGCCGCTGCCGCTGCTGAGGTCACCGCAGGCATGAGCGCCGCATCGCTTCCGCCTTTTATCGGCATTCGCGTCAAACCCTTTACGGAGGAACTGCGCGCACGCGGCATTCGCACCATCGACGTTTTCCTGACGGCGCTCGCGGAAAATACTCGCGGCGTTATGCCGGACAATTTTTGCATCACGCTGCCAAAGATCACCCTTCCCGAAGAGGTCGCCGCGCTCGCCGAGATCTGTTCGCGCCTCGAACCAGCGCTGGGCCTCGGGCCTGGATCGCTGCGTATTGAACTCATGATTGAGACGCCGCAATCCATTTTCAACGAGCGCGGCGAAGTGAATCTTGCGCATCTCGTCGCGGCCGGCCGCGGGCGCTGTATTGCAGCTCACTTTGGCACGTACGATTACACCGCCGGGCGGAGTATTACCGCCGCCCATCAGCACATGACCCACTTCGCATGCGACTTCGCGCGCGAGGTGATGCAAGTGGCTCTCGCCGGAACCGGAGTCTGGCTTTCGGATGGCGCCACCAACATTCTTCCCGTTGCGCCTTATCGCGCGCAAGGCAACGGCAATCCTCTCACTCCTCGCCAGGCCGCGGACAACGGATCAGCCGTTCATCGCGCCTGGAAACTTCATTTCGATCACGTCCGCCACTCTCTTGAGAACGGCTATTATCAGGGCTGGGATTTGCACCCGGCGCAGCTTCCCACGCGCTATGCGGCTGTTTATTCATTCTTTTTGCGGAGTTTGGATGCGGCCTCCGAGCGCCTTCGCAATTTCGTTGAAAAAGCCGCGCAGGCCACAATGCTCGGCGAAGTGTTTGACGACGCAGCCACCGGGCAGGGTTTGCTGAATTACTTTTTGCGGGCGATCAATTGCGGGGCGGTTACGGCCGCGGAAACCCAAACACTCACTGGCCTTTCGCTTGCTGAACTTCGCACTGCCTCGTTCGTCAAAATTCTGCAGAAGCGGTCCGCGCGCTCGCCTATCCCCGGCGGACCGTAGCCCTGATGAGCCCGTGAGGCTCATCCGTCGGCAGAAAAACCTCACCAGGGTTATCCAAGCCGAACGGCGCGAGATCGATAGAGTTGAAGTGTTTATTGGGCAGAGAGAAATGGATTTCGCGAACGCAGTCCACGCTGTTGAGAACGGCTTCGCCCATCGCATAAAGCGTATGCTGCAGCGATTCGCTGTCGTGCTCCGCGAACGATTCGATCAGGGCCTTGCGAACGCCATGCCAGACCGTGCCGAACTCGATCTCATCGCTCGCGTACAACCAGTTCGCGCGGATCGACGTCGCAAGAATGCGATTCCGGTCGTCTTTCAGAGTTGTATAAGGATCGTGCAGGAAACTATCGAAAGCTGATTTCGCCGTTTTCAAAACGATCAAATCCTCGATCCCGGCCCGAATCGCGGTCTTCTCCCGCGAGCCATCCAACTCCGCAGTGCGCTTCTCTTCCCCCGCTCGCGTAAACGCGAAGGCATGCGGCTTGCCGCCCACGGGGATGCGCGCCCACAGATTTTCGGAAGCGCGGACGCGTACCCGCGATATTTGCGGGTTGTAGGTCAGAAAGTGCTCGATCAAATGCAGCCCAAAATTTTCTAGCGATTCGAGCGGATACTGTCTTGCCAGCGCGTATACCGTATTCTTCATCGTGTCGGTTGGAAGAATTTTGCGGTTGTCTCCTTTCGTGTGCGCCGTTTCGAAATCTCCTTCGAATGCGATCGAAATCGCCAGTTCCCTGATGTCGTGGCGATCTTTCTCGCGAAACACACGCAGCAGCCGGATGCGCGACTTGCCGTAACTGTTTTCAGCGAGCTCGATCGTCAAGAGTCAACTCCCGCGATACGTGGTGTAGCCGAAAGGGCTCAAAAGCAGAGGGATGTGGTAATCGTCCTTCGCGTTTCGCACCGAAAATGTCACCGAAACTTCCGGGTACAATCCTTTGATTTTCCGGGAATCGAAATACGCTCGAGTTTCAAATCGCAGCCGATACGCGCCCTCCACGAGCGATCCCGGCGCGAGCAGGTGGCGCACCCGACCGTCGCCGTCCGTGGCGCCCCGGCTCAGTTCTTTCCAGCCGCCGGCGGTTTCGATTTCGAGGGTTACGGAAACACCGATGGCGGGCTGCCCGACGGATACGTCCAGCACGTGCGTTGTAATTTGGCTCATGATCCCAGGAGTTTTTGCAGCCGAAGCTGCGTGATTTTGCGCTGCTCTTCCGCGGCGATTCGCAATTCAGCCCCGGCATCGTTCGATATCCGTTGCTGCAAAGCCGCTAGTATTTCCCTGCTCGTCTTTCCGGTTGCGCAGATCAAGAAAACGTATCCGAACTTCGTTTTGTACGCCCGGTTCCCAGCCGTAAGCGCCGCCATTGTTTCCGGCGTCCCTTTCAGCGCGGCCGACTGCTCGTTCGCCGACCAGCGGCGCGCCGTCCCGGATCGCTTCGTCCCGGCCTTTTTGCTGCCCATCGCTGGATGGTAACGAAACGCCGCGAGCCACTCTTCCCCGCCAAGATTCACCCACACGGAATCCGCGGTTTGCAGCAATTCATCGGCGGTTGAGAATGGTCTTTTCGCGAGCACGCGTTGCGCCCAGGCGCTTGACCCGCAGCAATCAAGCAGCGTTTGCCTCGCTTTCACATCCGAAAGCTCGTTCAAACGAGCGATATTGGAAGCCCGAGCATTCCGATTCGCGGGCCGACCAAAAATCCGCAAACGGCTTACGCCGCCGTCGGGGAAAATATTCAAGCGAACATGTGTCGCGACGCCCGCATCCTGTATCTGATTCCTGAAAATATGACGGCGGTTCGCCAGCAGCTTGGTGCGCGGCAGAGCCTGTTTCCAAGCGGCCGATTGCAAAAATGATTTCTCCGAGATATTTCTCTCTGTATGGCACGCTTCCACCGAACAGCTTTCGGGAAAATTCCCTTTGAAATGAGACGTGTCCACTTCGATCGCCGTAATGGCTCCTGAGATACCAAGCTTCACAATCACCCAATCGTGCCCCGGACCTCGCCGCCGGCGCGTCTCCCAACCATCGCTCATATTCTTTCCGCGTCCCGGCATCAGCAAATTCAGCGGCTCGCCGTAGAATCGATCGCTCGACGCAATCGCCCTGCCGCCGTTTACCACGCCCGCCAGATCGAGTTCCACACGCCCGATACGTTCCACATTTGGCACGACTTCGCCGTGAATGCGGAGCCGGGCAACTCCGCCGTCCGGATAAATCCGCAAGCGCACATGCGTGAATCGCGATGAGTTTGCTAGCGAGAAAGAATTTTGAGAATCGCCCTTCAGCGCTGTCTCCGGCAGAAGCTCATGCCATGGTGCAGCCGAGTTCAGTCGCGTCCGTTCGTCGCGGTATGGCGGCGTTCCCAGATCGCAAGCCTCCAGAGAACAACGTTCGGGATAATTTCCCCGAAAAAAGCTGGTGTCCACAATAACGCCGTGAATGACGCCCGGAAGACCAAGGCGAATGATGCACCAATCGTACCCAGGAGTACGCCGCCGCCGCGTCTCCCAACCATCCATCCATTTCCCGCGGCTGGTGTACTTGCCATCGACAAAAATTGGTTTGGAAAACTTCAGCACATTCTCTTTCGGTGCGAAGAACTCATCGTTGGCAACAATCACCCTGCCGCCAAGTCGTTCGGAAGCGATATCCACTAGATGAGTAAAATCGCTCACGCAGCGCCCCGGCGAAGCACTTGGCCGATTGGTCCCGTCGGAAATTCGCCGTGCTGAAAGACGATTCGTCCGCGCAGGAAGGTTGTTTCAACAACGCCCGCAAGCTCGCGACCTCCATACGGCGTGATTCTATGGCGATGAAAAAGCTGGGCCGGGTCGACGCGGAACTTCGCATCAGGATTCCAAATGACCAGATCGGCATCCAGGCCCGGCGCAATGGCGCCCTTTCTCTTATCAATTCCCGCAAGCCGCGCCGGACCGCCGCACATCCAGCCGGCGATGCGCCGCGCATCGTAGCCGCGGGAACGAGCCTCGGTCCACGTAGCCGGCAGACTCAGTTGCAAGGACGCAATCCCGCCCCAAGCGCGAAGAAAGTCTCCTTCTTCGGATAATTTCATCGCTGGCGGGCAAGGCGAATGATCGCTCGCAATCATATCGATGGTTCCGTCTCCCAGCACCGTCCAGAGTTTCGCGCGATTTTCTCCCTCGCGAATCGGGGGAGCGCATTTGTACTCGGTTGCGCCATCCGGAACGTCTTCACTGGCGAACGTCAGATAATGAGGACAAGTTTCGCTGCTGAACGGCATCGCCTCCGCTTTGGCCTGACGCAATTGTGGAGCGGGATCAGCCGATGACAAATGCACGACGTGGATATGTAATTTGAATTCCCGGCACAGGCCCAGCAGAAAATCGATCGCTTCGTTTTCGGCTTCGCGCGGTCGCGCCGCGAGCCACGTTGCATATTTTCGCGGGGACATTTTAGCGGCTTTTGCCACGGCGCGATCGAGCGCTTCCGGAGATTCGGCATGAACCAGCAAAGGCGCCCCCAAGGCGACAAGTTCTGGAAGCGCCGCTCTCAGCTCCGCGTCCGTTACGCGCTGAAATTCATCCACGCCGCTCGGTACCAGAAAACATTTGAAGCCAAATACTCCTCCGTCCCACAGGGCGCGCAATTCCGATGCGTTGCCTGGTACGACGCCGCCCCAGAATCCCGTATCTGCCCATAGCTTTCCCGCGGCTGCGGCAATCTTCTCGCGAAGCGCCGCCGCCGTCGTGGTTGCGGGAATACTGTTAAGCGGCATGTCGATCAAAGTAGTCACGCCACCCGCCGCGGCAGCATGGGTTGCGGTGGAAAACCCTTCCCATTCGACGCGGCCCGGCTCGTTGATGTGAACGTGAGTATCAACGAGCCCCGGCATCACGATGGATTCGCCTGCTTCATGGATCGGGCATCCGCTCGGGACTTCCCCAAATTCGGTGACGACAGTAATCGTGCCGCCGCGAACGTGAATCGCGGCCGGCCGCTCACCTTCTGGCGCGATCACGCGTTTGCCGCGCACGATCAGGTCAGGCGCGGTGGCAGGATTGATTGGCGGGCTCGGAGGATTCGGCATGATTGCCTAAGTTGCAAGCATCTCAAGAAATTCCACAAGTAGATTTTGAGCTACCCGCTGGCGATACCGCGCGGTGGAACGAACGTCATCTATCGGCGTAATTTCGCGTGCAAGCGTTTTCTGCGCCAGGCGCCAGACCGCAGCGGATGGTTTTTCGCCCGTAAGCATTTTCTCCGTTTCAATGGCGCGTAGCACGATTGGCGCGATGCTGCCGAGCGCAACGCGCACATCCGCAATGCGTCCCTGCTGCATTTGAGCCGCACCCGCGAAGCACACTTTCGATATCGCTTGCGCCCCCCGCGTACCTACCTTCCTGTAGTGCTGCTTCCAGTCGCTCTTGGAGCGCGGCAGCCGAATCCGGCGGATCAATTCATCGGCGCTCAAGTCCATCGTCTTATAACCAGCGTGGAAGCCGGAATAGGCCTTCCACCGGACTCCCCTCAATGACGCGATTTCAATCTCGGCGTCGTAAACGAGCAGCGCAGGCGGCGAATCGGCTGCCGGCGATGCGTTCGCGATATTTCCGCCCAGCGTTCCGCGGTTCTGCGTCGCCACGCTTCCAGTTTCAGCCGCGGCCCTGCAAAGCAACGGAAATTCTCGCGCCAGAACCTCGTTACTGCGCACCTCCGTGTAAGTCGTCAGCGCGCCCAGAATAGCGTGCGAGGACGTTATTTCAATGCCCTTCATCTCCGGCAATTTCCAAATATTCAGAAATTTTCGCTGCACGAGTTTTCCAGCTTCGAGGAGGACCATCAAGTCCGTCCCGCCGGCAAACGGTTTGCAGCCGCCCGGCTCGTTCGCCATCCGGTCGAGCGCTGCACCAAAATCCTTTGGCGTTTCCATTTCGTACGATGGGACGTGCGATCTCACGCGTCCCGCTCCGATTCGCGGCACGCCGCAACCACCGATTCAAGAATCTTTGTATAGCCCGTGCAGCGGCAAAGATTTCCGGAAAGTCCTTCGCGAATCTGAGCCTCGGTGGGTTCGGGAAAACGCCGGAGAAGATTCA
The DNA here is from genome assembly GCA_050747005.1 of Candidatus Acidiferrales bacterium. Classification (GTDB taxonomy): domain Bacteria; phylum Acidobacteriota; class Terriglobia; order Acidiferrales; family UBA7541; genus Palsa-295. Next base: position 122,112 of record JBOGNE010000038.1, on the reverse strand, counting down.
CCGCGGCGAGAATCATTCCCGGAGTGCAAATTCCGCATTGCGCGCCACCATTGGTAATGAATGCCTGCTGGACTGCGTGCAATCGTTCGCCGCCGGCAACGCCCTCAATCGTAAGAATCGTCGTGCCCTCCGCTTGCGCCGCCGGCACAAGGCAACTATTCACGAGCGCGCCGTCGATTTCGACGGCGCATGCACCGCACTCCCCCTCGCCACATCCTTCTTTCGTGCCGGTAAGCCGCAATTCTTCGCGCAGCGCGTCAAGCAGTCGCGACATGGGGTACGCTTCGAATGTCTCTTCGTTGCCATTCACGATGCATCGGACCTGAATTTTGCCCAAACCCTCAGGCATGCGCCTTCTCCAGCGTTTCCATAAGCAATTCAGGCGTCACCGGAATGCGCCGAATGTCCGCGCCTGTCGCGTGCGCCACCGCGTTCGCGATTGCCGGCGCCGTCCCGTCGAGCGGGAGTTCGCCAATGCCTTTCGCCCCCGCGGGCCCGCGTCCGTACGGAATCTCCTCGAAGAACACGCGGACCGGCGGAACGTCCATGGAAGTCGGCATGATGTAGTTCGTCATTTGCGCGTTCACCATCCGGCCTTCCTGCCACACCACGTTCTCGTAAAGCGCGAGGCCGATTCCCTGTGCGATACCGCCTTCGATCTGTCCTGCGGCGAGCACCGGATGAATGACTCTGCCCACTTCCTGAACCGCCGTGAAATTCTCCACGCGAACTTCCGCCGTACGCGTGTCCACCGAAACTTCGGCAACGTACACGGCCCAAGCGTATGCGCCGTAGGCATCGCCCTCATGTCGCTCATCATCCCAGTGAAGTTCCGCCGGGTGCTCGTACTTGATCAGGGATTCCAGCGCTCCGAATCGCTCAATGTACTCGCCGCAGGCCTTCGCGAAGGCGGTCGCGTCGTAGCACGGTTCAAGCAACTCGCTCTGGAACAATTTCGTTTGAATTTCGCGCGCAGCCGATTCCACCAGCTTTCCGACAATCATCGACGTGCGTGACGCAACCGTCGGCCCGCTGTTCGGCACGTTCGCGGTATCAGGCTGCACGATATCAATTTTCTCGTAATCAATGCCTAAGGTCTCCGCCGCGATCTGCGAGAAGATCGTGTTCGTTCCCTGCCCCATCTCCGTACTTCCGGCGCGAATGCGGACGCGTCCTTCAGCCGTGGCCTCTGCCGCAACTTCCGAGGCGAGGTACTCCTCGCCCGAACCCGTAAACCCCGCGCCATGCAAAAAACATGCAAAGCCGATACCCCTCTTGATCGCCGCGCCAGAGTTTTCGGCGTCGTACTGCTTCCGCTTCGCGTAGTAATCGCTCGCTTGGAAGGCGCGGTCCATAAGGCGCCCCATCTCCACCTTTTCATGCACCACCTGGTTCACCGCCAGCGTCTGCCCTTCGCGAATAAAATTTCGGCGACGCAGCTCATCCGGAGCCAGCCCGACCGCTGCGGCCACGCGATCGAGATGGCGCTCGAGCGCAAAAACGCTTTGCGGCGCGCCAAATCCCCGAAAAGCGCCGTGAGGCGGCGCGTTCGTTGCCACCGCGCGGCTGCGAATGCGTACGTTCGGGCAGTTGTAAGGTCCCGCGGCGTGAATCGTCCCGCGGGACAGCACTACGGGGGACAGCGTCTCGTACGCGCCACCATCGATCGTGAAATCGATATCCATCGCGAGCAATTTGCCGTCGCTCGATACGGCGGTGCGATGGCGCGTTTTCGAGGGATGCCGCTTCGTCGTCGCCGCCATATCTTCCGCGCGGTCGTAGATAATCTTGACGGGACGGCCCGATTTCCACGCCAGCAGGGCGGCATGCGCGGCTATCATCGACGGATATTCTTCCTTCCCTCCGAATCCGCCGCCAGTTTCCGTTTGCACCACGCGAACGCGATCCTTTGGCAGCCCGAACAGCGATACCAGCGCTTTGTGAACGTAATGCGGGCACTGCAGAGAGCCCCACACCGTCACGCCGCCCGCCACGCTTGCGCGCGCGATCATACCCTGCGGCTCGATGTAAAGTTGTTCTTGCGCTCCGGTCTCGTATTCGCCTTCGACAATGCAATCGGCGCCGCTCCAGGCGCTGTCCACGTCGCCTTTTTCCACGCGAAAGGACTTAAAAATATTCTCTTCGCCCCAGATGATTTCCGTCCGCGCGAGCGAGTCTTCAATCGTAAAAAGCGCAGGAAGCGGCTCGATCTCTATTCGCACGGCTCGCCTCGCCTCCTCGAGCAAATATGCATCCTGATGCGCGAGAAGCACTACGGGCTCTTCTTTGTGGTTTACCCATCCATCGGCGAGGCAGGGTTGGTCTTCGACCAGCAGGAGAATGCAATTTTTTCCGGGAATGTCCTTTGCGGTGACAATCGTGATTTCCTGCCACGGAATGCCGCCTTCGAAGAAAATCCCGCGGATACGCCCACGCGCCGCGGGGCTGCGCACGGTCACGCCATGCAGCATTCCCGGAAAAGCGAGGTCGTCCACATAGCGGGCTCGGCCCGTCACCTTCTCGCGGCCCTCTTTGCGGGGGACCGATTTCCCGATTACCCGGGTTTCCATGGCTGGTGAACTCAGTACGAAATCTTATTCGGGCTTGCTTCCCAAACGCGAAACGCTTCGACCGCTTCGTCGCGCATCAGGGGGACAGCCGGAATTGCGCGCTCGTCATGCGGCCGCAAAATCTCTTCGTAAATGAAGGCGTCATCGAACCCTGCCTGCGACGCATCCTCTGCGGTGCATCCAAAGTACACCCGCTCCGGACGCGCCCAATAGATTGCGCCCAGGCACATGGGACATGGTTCGCAGCTCGTATAGATTTCGCAGCCGCGCAACTCAAAGAAGCCAAGCTTGCGGCACGCATTCCGAATAGCGGTAATTTCCGCGTGCGCCGTCGGATCGTTCGTCGCGGTAACTTGGTTCGCGCCTTCCGCCAATATGCGCCCGTCGCGGGCGACCACCGCGGCAAACGGACCGCCTCGTCCCGATCGTACATTCTCGATCGCGAGCTCGATGGCTCGCGCCATGAATTCGTTGCGCGTCATTCGTCAGATTGTAGCTTAGCAGCCCCGAATCGGCTGCGGAATGTGCCATCGGTTGGAGAAAACAGCGCCGCTCGCTTCCGCGATGAAAAGCGCTAATGCGCCGCCATCCCACTGGACTTCTGGGGCTTGATTTTCTTCATCAGGAACATCAGCGGGATCACCGCGAGGCAGATCATGGCCATCAGCCAGAAATTGTCCACGAAGGACTGCATCATCGCTTGCCTCTGCAACTGCGCGTAAAGCAATGCCCGCGCCTGAATCATCGCATGCGCCGCGTCCACGCCGCGCGACGTTAGCAGGTGCGCTAGGTTGTGGAGCGCCGCCAGATAATCATGATTCCCCGGGTGTAAATTGCTGATAAGCCTGTCTTGGTGGAATTGCGCGCGGCGATCGAGCATCGTGGTGACGAATGAGATTCCCATGCTGCCGCCAATATTTCGGGCAAGGTTGATCAGTCCGGTTGCGTTATTCGTCTTCTCCTTGGGCACAAAGTAGAACGCCATCACGTTAATCGGCACAAACAGAAACGCCACACCCGCGCGCGAGACCATCCAGTCGTACACCGGCGTCCGCATGGCAACGTCGAGCGTGAAATGCGAAAGTTGGAACAGCCCAACAGCCGCCATCACCATCCCAAACACCACCAGCCACCGCGGTTCCACTCGTCCGAGGAGCCACCCGACAGCCGGTAAAATCAGTATGAGGATCGCCCCTCCCGGCAGAAGTACCAGGCCGCTCTGCATCGCCGTGTATCCCATCAGCGTCTGCAGCAAAATCGGGAGCAAGACCGTCGTGCCGTAAAGGACTACGCCCAGCACGTACATCATCAGCGTCGAGATCACGAAATTGCGGTCTTTGAAAAGCCGCAGGTCGATCACCGGCTGGTCCGTCGTAAGCTCCCACCACACCGTGCCGATCAACGCGCCGACGCCGACAATCGTCGCGAACAATATGAAATGCGAACCGAACCAATCGTCGCGCTCTCCCTTGTCCAGCACGATTTGCAGGAAGCCCAGCCCCACCGTGAGCAGTCCCAAGCCGATGAAATCGATTTTCAAGCCTTGCTTCAGAGTTTTTCGAATAATATGCGGCGGATCGAAAATCAGCAGCGTCGTCATGATGACCGACAAGACTCCAATAGGGACGTTCAGGAAAAAAATCCAGCGCCAGGAAAAACTATCGGTAATCCATCCGCCGAGCGTGGGGCCAATGGTTGGAGCGACCACGACTCCCATCCCGTAGACGGCCATCGCCATGCCCTGCTTCTCGCGTGGAAAACTGTCCACGAGAATCGCCTGCGAGATCGGTTGCAAGCCGCCGCCGCCCGCTCCCTGAATTACGCGAAAAATCACCAGCAGCGGGAGTGAAGGCGCGAGCCCGCATGCGAATGAACTCACCGTAAACAGAATCACGCAGCCGATGTAAAAGCGCTTCCGGCCAAACAGGGTCGAGAACCACCCGGTCAGCGGAAGAACGATGGCGTTCGACACCAGGTACGAGGTGAGCACCCACGTGCTTTCGTCCACGCCAGCGGACAAACTTCCGGCAATGTGCGGCAGCGCAACGTTGGCGACGCTCGTGTCCAGAACTTCCATGAACGTCGCGAGCATCACCGTTACGGCAATGAGCCACGGATTTACTTCGGGCAGGAATGTGTCGCGATCGGCGGCGATTTCCATCGTCTCTTAACGAAAGTACTTTTCTAAATGGCGTCGCACATGAGCCAATCCGTATTCGATGTGGATAGGCCCCAAAAGATGGTGAGATATCGCAATTTGTTCTTCTTCAAGCCGCAGTCGCGCTTTCAATCGCTCACGATGCCGCCGTAACGGCAACCACACTCGCAGCGAAGGACCGCTCTTTTCTGCGCCACACCACCAGCAGCGTGCTCCCGATCAGTATCAGCGCCACGCAGAGTCCCGCCCACAATCCTTTCGCGCCCCAACCCTGCCGGAAGCAAAGGTACGCTCCCAGCGGCAATCCAATCAGCCAGTAGCAGACGAGATGGCACAGCATCGGCGTCCGCGTGTCCCCGGCTCCGCGCAGCGCGCCCGTGGCCACGGTCTGCAATCCGTCGAAAAGCTGGAAAAACGCGCCGACAAACAGCAGTCCGCTCGCCGCGGGAATCAGACTCCGGTCTGGCGAATAAATTCGCACAATGTACGCTGGCGCAACGAAGAATGCCACGCCCATGCAAGCCATGAACACCGCGCCGAGGAGCATCGCGGTCCAACCAGCGCGGCTCGCCGCGTGCGCGTCATTTCTCCCCAGGGCTTGCGCCACGCGGACCGCTGCTGCCGACGAGATCCCGAGCGGTACCATATACGTGAAGCTCACGGTGTTCAGGGCCACCTGATGGCTCGCTAGAGGTATCGCCCCAAGCCTGCCGATCAGCGTTGTCGCTACCGCGAACACGGCTACTTCCATCCCAAATTGCGTCGCCGCCGGCAAGCCAAGCCGCACGAGCTGCCAGACCCGAAAAAAGTTCGGAAGCCGTTGCGTCTGCATCAAACCGGTCTTGTATCTGCGGTCGTAATAAACAGCATAAATTAGCAGCACCGCCATCATGTACGTTCGCGAGATGCAGGTGGACCAACCCGACCCAACCGTGCCCATTGCCGGAAGTCCCAGGTGCCCGTAGATCAAAGCCCAGTTCCCGACGATGTTCACCAGGTTCGCGGAAACCAGCGCGAACACCACCGGTTTTACGAGATCCATTCCCTGCAAATACCGCCGAAAAACAAAATAGAGCAGGAGCGGCAGCGTCCCCCAATTCAGAGCGCGCAAATACGGGATCGCCTGATTCAGCACGGATGCCTGGATGTCCATCATTCGCAGCAGCGGTTCGAAGAGCCACACCACCCCCATCAATATCGGCGTCATCCCGATGCTCAGATAGATTCCGTTGACCAGCGAGCGGTGACAATCTTCCACGTTTCCGGCGCCATACGAATGCGACACTAGCGTGTCCAGTCCCAGCATCAATCCCGTTCCGAATATCGCAGCCGCATTGAATAAAATGCTTCCCAGGCTCACCGCGCCAATGGCTTCCGCGCTGTGCGCCTGCCGGCCCACCATCATCGTGTCCACAATCGCCATGGTCATCCAGCCAAGCTCCGCCATGACCAGCGGAATCGCCAGCCGAACCATCGGCCCCACTTCTTCCGCAACGTAATGCGCAAATAGCCGTTTCAGCATCAGCCGCCGCTCTCAACCAGAGACGCGAAATTTACCAGGAACGATTGCCTCATAGTGTATAAGCAACCTTCGCGCGGAAAAAACTCGCAGGTGACGGCCTGACGCAAATGCGCTCCTGGGTTACGCTCGCTCAAGATCAGCAGCTCTCGCCATCACGTATCTCTCACGCATTTCTCGCTTCTACTGACGCACTTCCTTGGTATAACCTCTGCTCTTTCGGGAGGACATGAATGCAATTCTTTCGGCGTGTTGTTTCTGTGAATCTAGCCATAATTTTGTTCGCGACGCTCGCATCGCTTATGTTTGCCTCGAACGTCACGGCACAGCAATTCAATCCGCAGCTCTATCAAGGCATGCGCTGGCGCATGATCGGACCATTTCGCGGCGGGCGCACGCGCGCGGCCACGGGCGTTCCGGGACAGCCGAATGTCTTTTACGTCGGCCCAGTGAATGGTGGCGTCTGGAAATCGGATGACTATGGCCGGACGTGGAATCCCATCTTCGACGCGGAACCCAGCCAGTCCATCGGCGCGATCGCCGTCGCGCCTTCCGATCCGAATATCATTTACGTCGCGAGCGGCGAAGGCCTTGCTCGCCCCGATCTTTCCATCGGCGATGGAATCTACAAATCCACGGACGCCGGCAAAACCTGGACTCATCTCGGGCTTCGCGGAGGCCAGCAAATCCCCGCGCTCGTCGTCGATCCGCGCGATCCCAATAAATTATTTGCGGCGGTTCTCGGCCATCCCTACGGACCCAGCGAAGAGCGCGGCATCTTTCGCTCGAACGATGGCGGCCAGAATTGGCAGAAAGTTCTGTACAAGGACGCGAAGACCGGTGGCTCCGACGTCGAAATCGATCCTTCGCATCCCGACGTTCTCTACGCATCTCTGTGGGAAACGCGTCAGGGGCCTTGGGAAGATGACAATCAATACAGCGGCACCGAAGGCGGCCTTTTCAAATCAACAGACGGCGGCAGCACCTGGCATCAGTTGACGAACGGCCTGCCGAAAGACGCCACGCAAATTTACGTCGCTATCGCGCAGAGCGATCCAAATCGCCTCTACGCAACGCTCTCGACAACTGAACGAGGCGACTATGGCTCCGGCAAAGGCCTTGGAATTTATCGCTCCGACGATGCGGGCGAAAACTGGCATCGCGCCACCGAAGATCCGCGGCCTGCCATGAAAATCGGCGGCGGCGATCTTCCGGTTCCGAAGGTTGATCCGAAGAACGCGGACGTTGTCTACAGCACGAGCATCGTCACGTTTCGTTCGACCGACGGCGCGAAAACGTGGACCGGCATTCGCGGCGCGCCCGGAGGAGATGATTACCAAAACATCTGGATCAATCCTGATAACCCGAACATCATTCTCCTGGTCAGCGATCAAGGGGCTCTCGTCAGCGTCAACAATGGACAGACGTGGAGTTCCTGGTACAACCAGCCCACCGCACAGCTTTACCACGTCGAGGCCAGCAACACGTTCCCGTACCGCGTTTGCAGCGGACAGCAGGAGAGCGGTTCGGTCTGTATTTCCAGCCGCGGCAACGATGGAGAAATCACGTTTCGCGATTGGCATCCGGTCGGCGCCATCGAGTACGGCTACGTCGCGCCCGACCCCCTCCACCCCGATCTTATTTATGGCGCTGGGCGCAACGAGGTCTCTCGCTTTCACTGGGAAACTGGCCAGGTGCAAAACGTCACTCCCATTCCAATTCCCGGCGATAAATATCGCGCCGATCGCACGCAGCCGATTCTATTTTCGCCCGTTGATCCGCACATCCTCTATTACGCCGCGAATTTTCTTTTCAAGACCACGGACGGGGGCGCAACATGGCAAACCATCAGCCCCGATCTTTCGCGTCCGCACTCTGGCGTTCCCTCCAGTTTGGGCGACCTTGCTGCGAAAGATCCCAAGGCGGATAAGCAGCGCGGCGTGATTTATTCGCTCGCGCCTTCGTTCAAAAGCGTGGACACCTTGTGGGCCGGCACCGATGACGGCCTTATCTGGCGCACACGCGACGCCGGGAAAAACTGGACCAACGTCACGCCATCAGAATTAACTCCGTGGAGCAAAGTCACCCAGCTCGCGGCCTCGCATTTCGACGACGAAACGGCTTACGCCTCCGTCAGCCGCTTCCGCATTGACGATCTGAAGCCTTACATCTATCGCACGCACGATGGCGGCAAGACCTGGCAGGAAATTACGGCCGGCTTGCCCGACGATTCGCCGGTTGATACCGTGCGCGAGGATTCCATGCGCAAGGGCTTGCTTTTCGCCGGCACGGAAAATGGCGTTTGGGTTTCATTCGATGATGGCAGCCACTGGCGGTCTCTTCAGCTCAACCTCCCGCACACTTCCATGCGCGACCTCTGGATTCATGATGACGACTTGATCGTTGCCACGCACGGCCGTTCGTTCTGGATTCTCGACGACATTTCGCCTCTGCGCCAGATCGGCGAAGCCATCGCGAATTCGGACGCGCATCTTTTCAAGCCCGCCCTCGCATATCGCGTCCGCCGCGACACCTATACGGACACGCCGATGCCTCCCGATGAACCCGCGGGAGAAAACCCTCCCACTGGGGCGATCTTCGATTACTACCTGAAATCCGCCGCATCCGGACCCGCCACGCTCGAGATTCACAATTCGGCGGGAAAACTCGTCCGTAAATTTTCGAGCAACGATAAGCCTGAACTCACGCAGGAAGAGCTCGAGAAGCAATTGATTCCTCTCTATTGGATTCGGCCGTCGCAGATCCTTTCCGCCGAAGCTGGGATGCATCGCTTCGTCTGGGATCTGCGGATTCCCTCGCCCAGTTCGCTCGTCCACCAGTATCCGATCGCCGCCGTTCCGCACGACACGCCGCGCGAGCCGGTCGGCCCCGCCGTCGTCCCCGGTGTCTATACGGTGAAGCTAACCGCGGGAGATCAGGCTTTGTCGCAAACGTTCGAAGTGAAAATGGACCCGCGCGTCCATACTTCCGCTCTTGGTCTTGCAGCGCAATTCAAACTCGCCTCTGAAATTTGTGAAGGGATGGATGCGAGCTACTCATCGCTTCAAGAAGCGCGCTCGGTAAAATCACAACTAGAAAAACTCGCTGGACAATTACAGAAGGGGTCTCTAGGCGACGCCATCAAGCCGCTTGACGCCAAAGTTGCCGCGTTTGAAGGTTCAGCGCCACCCGATGCGCCGCAGGCCAAGCAAGATAGCTTCGTAAAGCTGAACATGCAATTCGGCCAGTTGTTAGGAGTTGTTGACCGGGCAGATTACGCACCGACGGAAGCTGCAATCCAGGCTGTCACGAAAGTGCGAGGCTCGCTGGATGCCGCCGTCAAAGGTTGGAACGACGTGAAATCTCGCGACATTCCGGCGCTCAACACGCGGCTTCGCGCCACACAATTGCCAGAAATCGACCCATCAGCGACCGTCGAACCCCCCATAGACACCGGTGGCGAAGACGAGCCGTAGTGTCGCGAAACCGAAGAATGTAATACATGGTTGCGTCAGCGCATTGCTTCACAGCTTGCGGAAAAAGCCTCATTACGGGTCATTCCGAGCGAAGCCAGGAACCTGCTTCTTACAAAGTGCCAGGAAAACAGCAGGTTCCTCGCCGCCTTCCGCGACTCGGAATGACGAACGCTGTTGTTTTTCGACAGGCTGTTCGGCCCTGCCGCTCGAGCCCTAGAAATAAAAAGGCTTCATCTAGCCCATGAGGTACGGCGACTTGAGCGATTTCTGCGAAGGGTTGGATTGCCGCGTGCCATCTGCTTTGGCGCGCTGGCGTGGCTTAGTGCGCGCCGTCGAGCAAGTAGAATGCGCTGGCGCCGTGAGTGCCGAGCAGTAGCGCGACCTCGCCCGCCGGCGAAACGGGGATGATATCGCTCGAAGGAGGAAGGCCCAGAGACCGCGACTCCGCGCTATCCGGACGCGTCGAAAAAACGTTCAGCGGGTCGCCTCCCATTCCGCCGAATAGAGGATGGTCTGGCCGTCAGGCCCAAACCGCGCCGACTGGACGATGCCGCTCCGGAAGGTGAGGCGCTGAAAATGAAGCGGGCTCCCACCACCAGCGCCGCGTCCGAGAAAGTACGCGCCAAATCCGGCGACGAGCAGGCCGAGTGTGCCGATTGCCGCAAAGGCAACCTGGCGCTTGCGCCTGCCCGCAACCGCGGTAGGCGCGAGAGCTTTTTCCGTCGCGCTGCTGCCGGATAACCCCGAAAGCGCCTCCAACGCGAAGGCCAGATCGCGCGCCGATTGAAAACGCGCTTCGGGATCTTTTTCCAGGCAATGTTCGACCACGCGCTCGAAAGCCGGAGAAACATGCCGGTTCGTGGACGAGATTTCCTCCGGCTCCTCTTTCAGGATCGCGGACATCGTCTCGACGCTCGAATCGCGATGGAACGCGCGTTCGCCCGAAAGCATTTCGTACAGAATCGCGCCGAAAGAAAAAATGTCGGAGCGATTGTCCGTGGGCAGCGCGCGAACCTGTTCCGGCGACATATATCCCGCCTTGCCGAGCACGACCCCCGGATCGGTCGCCGCGCTCGCCGGACCAGCCCGCGTGCGCGTCTCGCCTTCCGCTTCGGTCGTGACGAGCTTCGCCAGGCCAAAATCGAGGATTTTCACGCGGCCGTCGCGCGTCAAAAAGACATTTTCCGGCTTCAAATCGCGATGCACGATTCCTTTTTCGTGCGCCGCCGCGAGCCCGTTCCCGATTTGAATTCCATAATCGATGGCCTTACGGGGCGGGAGAGCAATTCCCGAAACGGAACTCCTTGCGGCCGGCTCGCCGCTCGCAAGGCCAGGCGTGGTAACGGCGTTCTCTGACGTCGGCCGAGAAACATTCGCGCGTGAACGCGCTCCAGGATCGGTTAGCCTATGGCGTAAGGTCTCGCCTTCGAGCAGCTCAGTAACCAGGAATGGCGCGCCATCGTGCGCGCGGGTGTCGAAAATGGCGAGAATATTCGGATGATTCAGCGCGCCCGCCGCGCGCGCTTCCTGCTCGAAGCGACGCAAGCGTTTAGGGTCACGCGAACGAAACCGGCAGGACTTTCATCGCAACGTCGCGTCCAAGCCGAGTATCGCGCGCGCGATAGACTTCGCCCATCCCGCCCGCACCCAGCGGCGCAACAATTTCATACGGACCTAGTTTCGTGCCAGAGATAAGCGTCATCGTCGGGTGGGATTATACAGACTAAAAGCGTAAACGCCCGGTAAGTATCGCTGGGGAAACGGCAATGTTCATCTGCTCGCCGCAAATTTATTGAGAAGTCAGGGCAAGTCTTTTCCGTTCGGCCCTTCGAACGCGGCCATACTTTCCTCGCGCGCCGCTTCTGCATCTCCAGCTTTCTCACACGGGAAAGGGCGTTACAACTTGTCGATTTTGGCGGCAAGAATGAAATCGCTCTCCGTGAGCCCATCGATCTTGTGCGTCCACGTGGTCACATCCACCTTGCCCCACGTGAAGGAAATATCCGGATGATGCCCTTGCTCCTCCGCCACTGCGCCAACTTTGTTGACGAACGCCAGCGCCTGCTTGAAATCCGGAAATGAAAATGAACGAGTAATGTGATGCCCGTTAACCACCTTCCAGGCAGGAACCTGTTTCGTCAATTCATCAAGTTCCTTCCCCGCCAGCGGAGGAACTCCTCCCTTACATGGAACGCACGTCTTGCTTGCTAGTTCACTCATTTTCTTCTCCTTGAAGGCAACTCTCTTCGATTCTATCGGAATTCACGATGAAAGAACTTTGTCCGTTGCATCATCGGAGGGTTTCCTGCCGATACAGCACGATGGTGTGCCAGATGGACGCAACAACCAGCATTGCCGCCATACCAATTGTGGCAATCAGGCCACCGAAGTCGAATAGCCGCCACGAAAGTCCTGGCACTTTCGCTTGCGGACGCAACCATAAAACGACGTTTCCGATGCCAAGGAGGATTCGTATCTCGGTTGGTCCGAACCTCGCAAACGACAAGCGGAAAACTCCAATCGTGTACGTCGCGAGATAGGTTTCGATCGAGAGCAGAAGGAAGGCGACGAGCATGGCCATCGCAATCCGCCAATCGATGAAACCAGATATTGCCAAACCGCCCATCAGAAAAAGCGCGCCAAAGGAATCGATCATGTGGTCAACATAAAACCCATACCGGGGACGTTGACGATTTCGAACCCGAGCCAACGTGCCGTCTAGGCTGTCGCCGAACCAGTTGAGCGCAAGGAAGAGCGTGGCTAGGAGGAGGCCCGCAGGATGCCAGCGTGCCCAGGCGTAGCTGGCGCCTGCTAAGAGCATCGATACGAATCCGAGAAGCGTAAGATGATCGGAATTAATCCATGAAGGCAGACGCGCAGCCAGCCAAAGCAAAATGACACGCTCGAATTTCGAGGTGACGCTCTCTTGAATGCGAGTGGCATTGCGGAAGGACGGGTTACTTCCTTCGTGGTGTTCGGACGCCGAAGGGTTGTTGCGCGATGCGGGGGGTTCGGTGGGCGATTGGGGCAAGTTCATCGGGTCTCGATAGAAACCGGCAAATCCCTATGCGCGCGTAGTGCGATGATTCGATCACCCCATTTTCCGCGCACGCCCGCTTCAGGCTCGCGCACCGGAGCTGGCGGCACGCAGTGAAACGTACTCGCGAACGCGAGCCTCAAACGCCTTCTCAAGCTTTTTCGTAACCGGGCCGTCCGCAGCGGCAATCTTGCGCCCGTTGATTTCGCTCACGGGCAGCAGATTGCGGTTCGTGGAGGAAATAAAAACCTCATCCGCCGCATACAGATCATCCGGCAACAATTCTTGTTCGCCGACCGGCACTCCCGCGCGTTCGCCAATCTCGATAAGGGTACTGCGAGTAATTCCTTCGAGACATCCGGAATCGAGGGGAGGCGTGCTGACGCGCCCGCCACGCACGCAAAAAATATTCGCGGCAGTGCATTCGGCCACTTCGCCGCGCTCGTTGAGCAGCACCACCTCGTCGAATCCCGCTTGCTGAACTTCATACAGGTTCCACACATTGACGAGCCACGACGTGGTTTTCACGCCCGCGAGCGCCGACGCCGCATGCCGCCCATGCTCGCGCAATGCCAGACGCGCCGTTTCCCGATACTCCGGCAAATCGGCCGAATAGATAATCAGATCCACCTGTGGAAAATTCTCGTCGCTGCGCCAGAAACCTACCTGATTATAGACCGCGTAGATGCGCGCGCACCCTTCGCGCACACGGTTGGCGTTCAGCACCTGTCCCAGTCTCTCCCGCAGCGATTCCTCCGTAAATGGAAACGGGCAGTGCGTGCGCGCGGCGTCGCGCGCGAGCCTCTTGCAATGGCTCTCGAACGCGAACGGCACGCCTTCGACTATGCGGACGGTGGTGAACAAACCCCATCCGTTCAGCAATCCGGCTTGTCCCGGCGATAACCGGACGTCTTCAACGGGAAGCAGCCGGTCGTTGTGATAAATGGCTCGATGGATCATTCCGCGCACCCTCGCATGGTTTCGCCTCATTCTATCGCAGAATCCCCTTCGGCAACCGCGATGGCCCAAAACAGCGCCGGCTCCAAGCGCTGGTGTCGCCCATCGGCCAATGTTTGACAGGTTCGTGGGCAATTGCTAGTCTGCGCAAAGACGCGTTCCGCAGCGTTCGCCCCGCATGACTGCCGACCCCTCCCGCGAACCCGTTATCGAGTTTCGCGACGTCACCTACGAGCTCCCCCGGACAAACGCTTCCACGCAGGGCCGGTTGTTGCACGATCTGAGCTTCAGCGTGCTGCGTGGAGAGACGATGGTTCTTCTCGGCCGCAGTGGCTCAGGGAAAACAACCGCCCTAAAACTCATTAATCGCTTGCGCGAGCCCAGCCACGGAGAAGTTTGTGTGGAAGGCCGCTCCACGATCAAATGGGATCCGATCGCGCTGCGCCGGCGCATTGGTTACGTGATCCAGGAAATCGGACTCTTCCCGCATTTTACGATCGAACGCAACATCTCCCTTCTGCCGCGCCTCGAAGCATGGCCCGCGGATCGCACGCGCGCTCGCGTCGAGGAGTTGCTCAGGCTCGTCGGTCTCGCTCCAGAAAGCTTTCTACATCGTTATCCTCACCAACTGTCGGGCGGCCAGCGCCAGCGAGTCGGCTTGGCGCGAGCGCTTGCGGCCGATCCGGCGATCCTGCTGATGGACGAACCCTTCGGTGCGCTTGACCCGCTGACGCGAGATGAAGTTCGAAGCGAGTTTCACGCACTCCAACAACGACTCGGGAAAACCATCGTGATCGTGACGCATGACGTGAGCGAGGCGCTTATTCTCGGAACGCGGATCGGACTGCTCGAAGGAGGCGCCCTCGTCGGCTTGTATTCGCGGCAGGAATTTCTGCGATCCGCCGATCCTCGCGCGAAGGCGTACGTCGATCACATCCCAACACGATCGCAACTTGAGGAGTCCTTATGAACCTTGCGAGCTTCTTTCTCCGGCACAAAGACGAGATCTTTCAGGCGACGCTCGAACACATCTGGCTGGTGGGCGCGGCGATGCTGCTCGCCATCATAATCGGCGTTCCGCTTGGGATACTCGTGACCCGGCGCCGTTGGTTATCGAATCCGATTTTGGGGAGCGCAAACGTTGCCGAGACCATACCCAGCCTCGCACTGTTTGGATTTCTTCTGCCGGTTCCTTGGCTCGGCGATCGCGCGGATCGCCTCGCAATTCTGGCTCTGACTCTGTACGCCCTGCTCCCGATTATTCGAAATACCGTTGCCGGCATCGACGGAATCGATCCCGCAGTACGTGAATCGGCAAAGGCGATGGGCATGACGGACCGGCAGATTCTTTTTCAAGTGGAACTGCCGCTTTCCCTTTCAACGGTGCTCGCAGGCGTGCGCGTGGCGACCGTCTTGACGATCGGAATCGCAACCATTGCCGCCGCCGTGGGGGCGGGCGGACTGGGAGAATTTATTTTTCGCGGACTCGCAATGGTAAACGATCAACTCATTTTGGCTGGAGCCATTCCCGCTGCTGTTCTGGCGCTCGCTGCCGATCTGCTTCTCGGTCTCCTCGAACGCAGGCTACGGCCAGTAAAAGCATGAGATTCAAGGCGACGGGACACGGAATTCTCAATCTGGTTATAGGTTTTTGCCTGCTTGCAGTGTTTTTGATGTCGCCTGCGGGATGCAGCAGGAATCCTCGCAATACGGTCGTGGTCGGCTCGAAGAATTTTTCAGAGTCGGCTCTTTTGGGGGAGATTCTCGCGCAACATATCGAAGAGCGCACGCATTTACACGTGGTGCGAAGATTCTATCTCGCGGGATCTTACATCTGCCAGCAGGCTCTCCTGGCCGGGCGAATCGACACCTATATTGAATACACCGGAACCGCGCTCACAGCGATCCTGAAGGACCCGATTCAGAGCGATTCATCAGCCGTATTCAAGCGCGTTCAAAGCGAATACAAGAGCCGCTTTGGGTTGGATGTTTTCCCATCGCTCGGATTCAACAATACGTTTGCGATCGTGATTCGGGGCGAAGACGCGCGTCGCCTGGGCCTGAAAACTTTGTCCGAGGCGGCACGATACACTCCGCAATGGCGCGCCGGATTCGGATATGAATTCATGGAGCGTCCGGATGGTTATCAGGGCTTGGCGCGCACGTACGGACTGAAGTTCGCCGGTGCTCCGCGCATTCTCGATCTCGGGCTTCTCTACAAGGCTTTGCTCGACAAGCAGGTGGATCTCGTCGCAGGAAACTCGACGGACGGTTTGTTGTCCGCACGCGATCTCGCCATTTTGGAAGACGACAAACACTACTTCCCTCCCTACCAAGCCGTGCCCGTCGTCCGTCAGGAAACGCTCTCACTCCATCCGGAAGTACGCGCGGCTATCCAGGAACTTTCAGGCAAGATCTCGGATGAGGAAATGAGAGAGATGAATTATGAAGTGGTCGGAAAACACCGCGACGCCAGCGAGGTTGCACGTGACTTTCTCCGCTCGAAAGGGTTGGGCGGGCGTGCAACAAACTAGGAAGACTTCCTTGTGCCTTAGGAAGAAGCTGCAGCTGAACCCGCGGTTCCCGGTGATGCCGGATCATCGCGGAAGAAATACTCTCGTTTCAAATCGTTCAACGGCTTGCCGTCAAGCTCCGCATAGGGATAAACGAAATAGTTGAGGAGATCGCCCTTCTGCGGCGGGTTGAGGCGAATATCGCGGCCCATCGAGAACATGATCCGGTTTGTATCGAGCGCACCGAAGAAATAGTCCTTCTGCTCCTTGTGATTCCAGGCGTCGGAGGCGTCCACTGGAATCCAGCCGATTCCCTGGATGTAAAATTCCGCCCAGCAATGGTATCCGGGAATGCTTCCTGCGTGCACATTTCTGGGCAATGGAAATCCAATCTCGAACCGGGCTGGGACGCCTTGCGCGCGAGCCATGCCGATGAAGAGAGAATGAAAATCCGTGCAATTGCCGTGATGAGAATCGCACGCCCAAACGGCATCTCCCCGACCCCAGCCGGTTCCGTCATGATCGTAATGCATCGCCGCGATCACGTAATCGTAGAGCTTGCGCGCCTTCGCGAGCGGCTCGCTGGTTCCCGCAACCTGCTGGGCCGAAACCTGCGCGATCTGGCCGTCGATTGGGACCAGGCGATCGGGTTGCAGAAAGCGGACCGTGGAGGCAGAGAATGGCCCCGCGGCGCTTCTTGAGGAAGTCAGCATTACTCGGTGCTCAAATCGTTTCACACGGAAGGAAACCTTGATATCGAATGGTGCTGTCACTTTTTTTGCATCGATAACGAGATAGGCGTATCGGTTCCCATAGGCAGGATCACGATCGATTTTATACGGCACGGGGCTTTCGATCCTCAAGTCTGAGATGGATTGATACCGCTGCTCATACGGTAAAGGAATCCAGAGCCGCAACTCCCGGCTTCCGCTACGCAGGCCGGGCACTCGGACGATCGACGTAAATTTCACACTCCGCGATGGCACCCCGGCAAAACTCGACGCGGATTGAGCGTGCGAGCCTTTCTCAATCGCCGCCATGCTTACAATCAGAGCAGCAATACCCAGACATGCTAATCGTTTCATGCACCATCCTCGTCGGGCTCTTCCAAATAGGCAGATCGGCGTCTCATTGATCGGCATAAGATTCAAAGGAATCTTGCCATCATCTGATCACAAAAGCCAAGCGGGAGCTAATGCGGAGGATTCACGCCGCGATCGAGCCAAGATCGGCCGTCACAACAGCGAGCTTCTTGAGTGTGCGGGAACGTTCAACTGGCGGATAATTGTGCTGCGCGTTATTCAGATTCCTGCATCGCTTTGAAGTGAGCTTCGAGCGCAGCGCAATACTGGTGCTCCGCTTCAAGCTCCGCCTGCAGCTTCTTCACAAACGATTCGAGGCGGCGGAGTTCGTTTCGCAGTTTCTGAATCTCCGCGGAGGGATTCGCTCCGGCGCCTCGCGCGGATGGAACTGAAGAAGCGACGGAGGCCGCGGGCATCGCTGGACGAACCACTCCCGTCGCGGCGGGCGCTCCCGGCAAGAATAAGCCACTCAGGGGATTGGAGGAGTTCCCAAATGGGGTTTTATTGATCACAGTTGCTGGCCGCGGGGATTCCTCAGCCTGCGATTGATTCACAACAGCCTTCGGGTTCAGAAGATTCTTCACGCGAAGGATCAGATCCTGGGGCTGAAAAGGCTTGCGGATTAGTTCATCCGCTCGCACTGACATGGCCCTCTCGGCCACCGTGCGATTCACAACACCGGACATGAGCAGGACGGGCGTCTTGCCAAATCGTTCGTGCTGCTTAATAAATTCGCATACCTCGTAGCCGTCCTTATCGGGCATGATCACGTCGGTGATTACGGCATCCGGCGCAGTCTCGCCGAATTGGGCCAGGGCGGAAGCCGCATCGGCGCAAGTAATCACATGAATATTTTCCTTGCGGAATGCAATCTTGATTACTTCACGCATGGTTGCGCTGTCGTCGATAAAATAGACCGTGGGAGTTCGTTCGGCCGTGAGGGTTTGCATTTCGCTCATGTGGACTCCTTCCCCACTTCATCGCGATGAACGTCGTCACGCTGGACTTCATCAAACTCGCGAAGCGCATCGAGCAGCAAATCAGTAGCGGATCGAAGCACGGTGCGCTGCGTCGCGGCGGCGCCATACACAAATTTGTAGACGCCCTTTGCGGATTCCTGGCACGCCTTGACGACTTGGGTGACCCCTTCATCGCCGAAGAACGTGCCGCACTCGGCGTGAACGATTTCGCCTCCTTCGAAGAAAATAATTCCATCCGTGTCCGACGCGTTGATGTGCAGCGCGCCCGTCTGCCGCGCCTGGCCCAGCATCTGAATCACGCCTGGAAGATCCAGATGCGAAAGGCTGCCGCTCAAATCGGTATCGGCGCTTGAAAGCATTTGCGTGGGCTGGAAGCCGTCCTGGCGGCTCAAGAGAAAGCGACGCACGTGCGCGGCGATTTCCGCCGGCCCGCGCGCCCTATCGACGTAATCATCGCAGCCTGCTCGATAAGCCTCGATGAGCGCCTGGCCGCCACCCGCGCCGAGCGCTATCAATGGAATGGTTGCGGTCTTTGGATCCGCATGCAGGATTGGAGCGATTTCGTACGCGCCCATCTCCCGCAAATTCGTGGCGCAGATGATTGCCGCGGGTACATTCCTTTCGAGCATCGTGAGCGCGTACGCTCCCTGCGGACTCGGTATAACCTCGAATCCGGATTGGTTCAGCGCCTCGCCGAGCCGCTTGGCGAAATACACGTTGCTGTCGATCAAGAGAATTCGAGGAAGGCCTAGCCCGGTCATAGCGGCACCTGCGCGCCAGCCGATGGAAGGACCGCGCCGGATTCGGGTACTGGCGGCATCGCGAGCAGCAATTCGAGATTCAGCACAGGAATTTGCTCGCTTTCCACTTCCAGCTTTCCACACACATACGCCGGGTCATCCGAAGCGGAAGGCCACACGTCGCTGGCGACGAGCTCGCACTCGCCGTTCACCGGGATCGCACTCGGCTCGCTGGCTCCCCCGAAATCGCGTTCAGCGATAAGGTAAAAGCGATGTATCGGCGATTCGCGGCCCATCAAAATTGGGGCTGCATCATAGACGGGCACAATGCGTCCGCGCCGAACAATAACACCAGCGACGAGTGGTGAGTTGTGCGGAAATGTGTGCAAGCGCACGGGAGGAGCGAGTTCCGTCACCGAGCCTGCCGGCAATGCAAATCGCCGACTCCCAACCTGAAGCAGCACGAAGGAGCGGAGGCCCGGATTTTCCGCAGCGCTCATGCCCGCACGGTTCCTTGCAATTCGTCCCGCCAGCCGGAAACCCGCGATATCCGGTCCAGGCACTCGAATTCTTCCGGCGTCAAAAATCCGGACGGCTGCAGAACTGGAATGACATGATCGTCGACGTACGCGAGACCGCGGTACCAGCGCCTCTCATCGCCTGAGAACGCGCGCGGCAGCGCATGGATTGCAGAAATCTCTACCATCCGCTCGATTCGATCCACAAGAACAGCGACTCGCATCTGACGGAGAATCAGAACGAGCGTTGGGCGAGTCACGGGCAAGCCGAAATGGGCGCAGGCATTCACCACGTAGTACGTCCGGCGGTTTCGCTGGATCGTGTGGCGTACTTTTGGCAAATCCGATTGCTGTATTTCGAATGCCGCTCCTGCAAGGCTGTCCGTGCTGCGAATTTCCTGCACCGAATCCGCTGCGATGGCGAACGTCTGCCTGCCTGCCGAAAACAGAATGATCGCTTCGGCGGGATGCGCGCGTTTCGGCTTCGCGATATCGTGGCTGGCAAACTTCATCGAACTCCTACCGGCACGGGGCGGCAAATTTTTGCAACGCGTTTCTCAATTGCAGCGCTAATTTCGTCAAGGCCGAGCACTTCGTCCACGGCTCCCGTTTTGATCGCTTCCGCAGGCATGCCAAAAATCACGGAAGTCGCCTCGTCCTGCGCAATCACGTAACCGCCCGCCGCCTTCACTGCTTTTACTCCCTTGGCGGCATCGCTGCCCATTCCCGTAAGCACGATAGAAACCGTCAGGGGCCGGGCAAATGCGGCGATGGATTCAAGCGCAACATCAGCGCAGGGCCGGTAGCCATCAATACGAGCGCCCGAATCGAGCGCGATCTTGCCCATCGACGTAAGCCGCAGGTGATGCGAACCGGGGCAAAGGTAAATCATTCCCGGCTGTGCGAGATCGTTCGTCTCGGCTTCTTTCACGGGCAACTGAGCGATCTCGGCGAGTTGTACCGTGAATTGCTTTGTAAATGCAGCCGGCATGTGTAGCACCAGAAACACAGCCGCGGGAAGATCTCGTGGTAATCCCGAGACGACGCGCATTACCGCCGCGGGACCGCCTGTGGACGCGGCAATTGCGACCATCGGGAATTTCCCGCCATTCTGCGATGCGAACGCAGCGCCTTGCGTGCCGCTCGACGAGACAGGCACCGGTGCATGCGGCGTTGGGAGCTTCGAGCGAGTGGCTGTGCGCACAACGCGAACTTTTGCGGCCATTTTCAGCTTGCGCGCCAGTTCCTCGCGAACGTTTCGCATGTCCAGGTCAATGCCGCTCGACGGTTTCGGAACGAAATCGATCGCGCCCAACTCGAGCGCGCGCAACGTGCTGGCGGCGCCTTCGCGCGATTCCGAACTCACGATCACGATCGGGCGCGGATGCTGCGACATAATCAGCTCGGTCGCCTGCAGCCCGTCGAGATGCGGCATGTTGATGTCCATCGTGATGACGTCGGGGCGCAGCGATTCCGCAAGCGCCACTGCGTCGCGCCCGTCGCGCCCCACGCCTGCCACTTCGAGCTGCGGGTCCGCGGTGATAATCTCCTGGAGGACCTTGCACATGAATGCGGAGTCGTCCACCACGAGCACGCGAATTTTCTTTTCGGGAATCTTCATCATCTTTAGTCCCGCAGCACCTGCACTCCCGTGTGCCGGCCTTGCGGCGCCTCGGGACCGACCAAGTTTTCAACAGTCGAGACCAACTGATCTTCCTGCACGGGCTTAGTCAAGAATCCCGATGCGCCCTCTTTCATCGCACGATCGCGATGCTTCGCGCCGGCTCGCGAGGTAACCACCAGCACGGGAATCTTTCGCGTGACCGAGTCCTGACGCAGATGCGCCATTAGCTCGTATCCGTTCATCCTCGGCATTTCGAGGTCAGTGATGACCAGATGGCATCCCGACTGCGAGACAATTTCGGAAGCTTCGAGGCCGTCCGAGGCAAGCTTGACGCGATAGCCGGCTTTCTCGAGCATTCGGCCGACGAATTTCCGCACGCTAATCGAATCGTCCGCTACGACTACCACGCGCTCGCTCTCAATCGCGTCAACGGCTTCGGCGGGAATCGCGCCAGCGGCGACAGCCTCCGCTCCCGGGGCGAACACCCGTGCCGCTGGCGAGGATGCAGGCAGAGCGTGCTGCTCGGCCGCATCGCTGGCGGCCAAACGATTTAGATCGATCAGCAGAATCAGGCTGCCATCCGATGCGATCGTCGTACCGGGGAAGAGTTTGACGCGGCGCAGATAGTCGCCCAGATTCTTGATAACGATTTCGTCTTTGCCGAGCACTTCGTCGACGACCACGCCAACATGTTTTCCCGCGACCTTGACGACGATCATGTGAAAGTAGCCATTGGTTGGCTCGAGCGGTGGCAGCGCGAGATGCACATCGAGGCGCACGACTTCCGTGACCACGTCGCGGACGCGTGTCAACAATTTTCCGCCCACGTCCTCGATTTCTTCGGGCCGCAGCCGGCGGATTTCTTCAATTACCGCGAGGGGTAGCGCGAATTTCGACGTGCCGCAGCGCACAAACAGAGCCTGGGAAATGATCAGGGTAAGCGGAACTTTGACGGTGAAGCACGCGCCGCGTCCGATCTCGGAGCGAACTTCAATCTCGCCGTTCAGCGCGTGAACGTTCGCGCGTACGACGTCCAGACCAACGCCGCGGCCCGCAAGCTCCGTCATCGCGGATGCGGTGGTAAATCCAGGACGGAAGATGAATTCGCGAAGCTCACGTTCGGTGAGCTCTGCCGCCGCAACGGGCGACATCTCACCGGAATCGATGACGCTCTGTCGCACCCGCTCGTAGTCAATTCCGCGCCCGTCATCTTCCACTTCGATGAAGATGTGGTTGCCGCGATGGTAGGCGCGCACCGCGACGTGGCCGGTTTCGGTTTTGTCAGTGTGACGCCGGGCCCCGGCATCCTCGATTCCATGAGCGACCGCATTTCGCACCAGGTGAATCAAGGGGTCAGAGATATGCTGAATGATATTGTTGTCGAGTTCAGTGTCGGAACCCTCCAGTAAAAGCTCCACGGGCTTTCCGGTAGCATTTGAGGCATCGCGCACGGTTCGTGAAAGTCGCGTGTACAGATTTCCAATAGGCACCATGCGCGCCGCCGTGATCTCGTCTTGCAGGTGATGCGCGAGTTTGGTGAACTCGTCGATATCGCTGTCCACCCGGCCCATGAAACCTTCAAGCTGGGTAAGGACTTCCGTAACGTCCGCGGAAATTTCCGTAAGCGACCGCGACAGAATGTTGAAATCATCGTAGCGATCCATCTCGAGTTCGCTGAATTCCAAGAGGCCGTCCGGCGTGAGCGCGGACATGGACCCGAAATTCGGGCGAAAAGTGTCCATCTGCGGCGGCTGGCTGCCGGGCACGAGCGAAGTTTGGAGCCGGCTGAATTCGTGCTTCTCCTGGAAATCTGAAATCTTTCCGCCGAGGCGCCCCTTTGAAAAAGTCAGGACCTCGACGAGCTTGGCGAGTTCGGACAGCCGGCCAAGCATGCGCGTGCGGTTGATCACCAGTTCACCGACGGCGTTCATCATCCGGTCCAGCCGCTCGAGCGAAATGCGCACGGATTTTGCCTGGGGCAACGCCTGGGACGCGGCTTGCCGGGAGTTCCCCGATGAAAGCATTGATTCCGACGGCGCGCCCTGCTTTCCAACCGCCGTTCCGGCGCCTTCAGCGGGATCTTCTTCCGGAGCCAGCTCGGAGATTCGCGCGAGCAACGGGCCCACGGTGGCGTGTATTTCCGCATCGCCCGCCCACTGGCGATGTAAGAACTTTTTCAATAAGTCCACGGACTCGAGGCACAGGTCCACGATCTCGGCGCTCGGCTGCAAAGCGCCATCCCGCATCCGTCCAATCAGATCTTCCACACGGTGCGCCACGGCTGCCAGGCGATGCAAGCCCACCTGGGCCGCGGAACCCTTCACTGTGTGCATGGAGCGAAAAAGCCGGTTGATGTCTTCGGGATTCGGGTTTCCCTCGAGCGCAAGCAGGCACTCGGTGACAGCTTGCAAGTGCTCCTCAGCTTCGGGAATGAAGAATTCGAGAACCTCGGCGGGAACCTCGCCATCTTCCGGCAAACTCACCGAGAATCCATTCGCATCGAATCCGCCTGGAACTGATTCGCCTTGCCCGGCATCAGCACTTGTTTCGCTGTCCGCAGTGCCGGCCGTTGGAGGGGCCGAGAACGCAAAAGCATAGCGTTGCTTGAACGCGGCGATATCGCCGGCTGTCTCCGCTCCCGTCGAACTGATCTGCAAGAGATCGAATTCAAGGACGGAGATAGCATCGGAGATGAATTCGGTGAGCGGGCCGTGCATTTCCGGCGTGAGCGCGGCGTTCATGGCGTAATGAAAAATGTGCGCCGTCTTGGCCGCTACTTCCGAAAAGAGCGGAAAGCCGTAACTAGCGGACGTTCCCGCGAGGGTATGCGCTGCGATGTAAAGCTTTTCGAGGTCCTCCGGCCGCGTGTGTGATTCTTGCAACAGACCGGAGTATTCACGCAGATACTGGAGGTGGTCCGAAGCCTCTTGAAGGAAGAGTTCGACCGATTCTTGATTTGGCCCGCTCACAGGCCGCCCTCCATCACCAGGGCCGCTTTGCGGCTCTCCGCGAGGGCGATTTTGCGGTAAATCCGGCAGTCGCCAAGAACGACGGGCTCGAATTTCACGGGAACGTTTGTAAGAGTCTCGGAATGGCCCAGAAAAAAATAACCGCCCGGCTCGAGCGCGTCGTAAAACCGGCGAAGAATCGCGAGCCGCCGTTCCTCCGAAAAATACATCAGCACGTTCATGCAGAAAATGCAGTCGAGCTTGCCGACGTATACCGATTCGGAGAGGTTCATTTGCGCGAATGAAATCATTCGCCGAATCCGGGGCTTCACCTGGAAACCATGCTTCGTGTCTGAAAAATAAGTTTCGGCCTGCCGCAGCGAAAGATTCTGGATGCTGCGCTTCGAATAGAGGCCGCGTTCCGCATGTCGAAGTGCCCGGCGGCTGATGTCGGTGGCCAGAATTTCTATCTCCCAAGCCTCGGCGAATTTCAGCGATTCGCAAACCGTAATGGCGACCGAATACGGCTCTTCGCCGGTCGAGCAACCGGCGCTCCAGATACGGAGCGACCGCGGATTCTCCCAGAATTTCCGCTCCTGCACTTCCGGCAGAATCTTTTTATCGAGCGCGTCGAATACGGCTGGATATCGATTGAAGGACGTTTCCTGGGTGAGCAGCCTTTCAAGCACCGCTTCGTACTCGATGCTCGAACCGCGAATCTGCCGCAACAGCACCGTCCCGCTTGCGAGCCCTCTTTCCTCAAGATGTTCGCGCACGCGAGTGGAGAAAAAACGTTCGCGCGAGGCATCGAACAAGATTGCAGACCGCTGCTCGATCAGTCCGCGAATCTCGTCCAGCTCGGTGTCGCTGAGGGTAGGAGCCGTGATTGTCTGTTGTTTCATGTTCGGCACGCGTCAGGGGCCTGCGTTGATTCCTGAATGGTGGGCGCCGCTTTGTCTAGCGGCCTGCGCCCACGGGCACCGCCGGCCGGGCCTCTTCCGCCTCGCTCGATCGCGATGACTGCGAGCGAAATTGGGCCAGCGCTTCGTTGAGCTGTTCGGATAGCTTCACCATGTGCCCGACCGTGGAAGCCGTCTGCCGTGCGCCCTGCGTGGTTTGCCGCGTGATGCCGGAAATGATCTGCATCGCGTTGGCCACGCCTTCGGTGCCGCGCACCTGCTGCTTCGACGCAAGCGAGATTTCCTGAACCAGCTCGGCCGATTGGCGCACAACGCTGGAAATGGCTTCGAGCGCTTTCCCTGCCTGATCGGCCAGTCCGGCCCCTGCCTCCACTTCGCGCGTACCCTCTTCCATCACGACAACGGCTTCGTTCGTCTCCGCCTGAATCGCCTTGATGAGCGCCGCGATGTCCTTCGTCGCGCTGCGCGAGTGCTCGGCTAGTTTGCGAACTTCGTCGGCGACGACCGCGAATCCGCGGCCGGCGTCTCCCGCGCGAGCTGCTTCAATGGCGGCGTTCAGCGCGAGCAGGTTAGTCTGCTCCGTGATGTCGTTAATGACGTTAATGATCTCCGAAATTTCGAGCGAGCGATCGCCGAGGGACTTGATCTTCTTCGCTGACGCCTGCACCGATGCTCGAATGCGCTGCATTCCATCGAGCGTGTCGCGCACCGCCCGGTTACCCTGTTCGGCCGCATCGAGAGCGCGGCGGGCCGCTTCCGCGCTGGCTTCCGCGTTGTTGGACACCTGTTTCATCGAAACGGTAAGCTCCTCCACCGCGGAAGAAGTGTTGGTAATTTCCTGATCTTGCTGCGTGGCGCCCGCCGTCATGTCGTCGGTGGCCTCGAGAATTTGGTTGGCGCTTCCGCTGACATCGATGGCAGCTTTGCGAACGCGTTCCAGAACTTTCACGAAGTTGTCCAGCATGAAGTTGACGGAGTCAACCACGTTCCCAAGCGCGTCGTTGGTCACCTTGCCGCGAATCGTCAAATCACCGCGTGCGACCTGATTGATGGTAGTAAGCAAATCGGTGATGCTCCGCTGCAACGATTCCTGGGCCTGCTGATTGGTAATCGCGTGCGCCACTTTTGCGGCGCTGCGGTTGAAGTTTTCGGCGATGAAGCCGAACTCATCACCCGACTCGACCTCGGCGCGGGCGCGCGCATCGCCAGCCACAAGCCGTTCGGAAAATTTTGCAAGCTCGCCCACGGGCTTCAGCACGCGCTTGCTCAGTACGTAAATGAGCGAAAGGGCGCCAAGCACCGCAAGCACGGCAGCTCCAAGCAAAGCTCCGCTGGCGCTCCCCGGCAAGGAGGATGCGTCGAGTAGCGATAGCCCGCCCGAGTGCGCGCCGGCGTAGTAGGCAAGGCCTAGGACGCCGAATAACGCCACGCTGGTCCAGAAGGCCAGCAACCAGATTGTGGAACTCAAACGAGCTTTCATGACATCCTCCAGGAAC
Organism: Candidatus Acidiferrales bacterium; assembly: GCA_050747005.1. Taxonomy (GTDB): domain Bacteria; phylum Acidobacteriota; class Terriglobia; order Acidiferrales; family UBA7541; genus Palsa-295. The sequence goes on along the minus strand of JBOGNE010000038.1, from coordinate 95,574 downwards.
TTTCGCGCTTACCTGAGCGAATTCCAAAATTATTGGCGCGACATCGAGAAATCAACGGGAACGCCACGTTCATATCACCGGCACGGCAAACACTTCGGTCAAGCGCCGCAGGTCAACCAGCAGCGCCAAGCGATCTTCATGGCGCAACATTCCGCGACAATGTGGCACATCGTGCGGCGCCTGATCGAGCAGCGCGTCTTCGCTGGCGGAGTATGTCCCGATCACTTCATCCGTCGCGATGCCCACGCGAAGATCGTCGCGATTTGCGTCGCCTGGAATGGCTGCAACCACCACGTGTTTAGGCAACAGGCCTGGACGACGTCCCTCCGTAAATGCGATGTCGATAAGAGGCACGATCGTTCCCCGCAGATTAAACACTCCCATCAGGAACGCCGGAGCTAGCGGAACCCGCGTCACCAAGGGCCAGTCCACCACTTCTTCGACTTCCAGCACTGAGAGGCAAAATCGCTCGCGCCCCGCGCGAAAAACGCAGTATTGGCGCTCCGGAAGCCGTTCCTCGGAGGACGGGTCGCCTTCGAGAAATGCACCGCCGTCGAGCTCGCCGGGCAGCAGTTGCGGGTTTTCCTGTTCTTTGGCCATTACGCGAACCTTTTCACCGCTCCGATAAGTTCCTCCAGCGTAAACGGCTTGGCAACGAATCCGTTCGCGCCTTGCTGCTCGCCCCAGTACCGGTCGCTCGGGGCCGTCTTTGACGTGACCAGGATCACGGGAATCTGAGAATAATTAGCCTGGTTCTTTAGATCGCGGCACACTTGAAAGCCGTTCCGAGCTGGCATCACGACGTCCAGTAGAATCAGATTAGGGCGCTCTTCCTCGATCGCTTCTTCCACTTTGGTCGGATCGGAAATTCCAACCGAATGAAATCCAGCCTGTTGCAAGAATGATTGGATAAGATGAACCTCGGCCGCCGAGTCATCGACGATCAATATTTTCTTCACCACAGCCATACCTCCGCACTAATATCCGGTGAGAGAAATGCAAGTCCGCAACCACCCGCGCACCTCTTTCGCGCTTTGCGACCAGTTCGTAAACTACCTTCTTTTGTTTGTGTTGCCCTTCCGTGCAACTCGCCGCTAGCCGGCATCCAGCCGGTGAGACACTACTTCCGTCTCAGCTTGAGAATCTTTCTCACAGGCGCGCATTTCCGCCGCCAGTGATGAGAATCGCTGCATGATTTCATTGAGCCGCAGCGCCATCGTATGAATTGTCTGAATTTGGTCGTGGCTTTCCTCAGACAGGTGGCTCGGCTCAAGCAAAAGCAAATCGGCATTTCCGAGGACCGAGGTAAGCGCGTCATTCACGCTCGGCCTCATTTCAAGCATGTATCTGCCAAGCGAGGCTTGGCCCTGGCTTTCCAGAGCAAGCCTCTCGGCGCGCTGGGCGCGACCGGCCGCTTCTGTCCGCCGAAGCGCTTCATTGGAAATGAGGATCAAGGTTCCCGCCCAACCATCCTGCCGGGGCACAACGAGTACGCAGGGATATTCGGCGCGCAACAGTGCAACATCCTTTTGGTCCTCCGCGACGTAGATTACGACGGACGATGTAGGAACCTTCAAGGATGTGAGAATCGCGAAGGGACTCCCCGCGCGAACGGGACCCAGAATGACGAGTTGATACCCGGCAGCGGTGCCTGCGTGGCAAACGCCGCTGGCAATCAGTGTGATTTCAGGTACATGGCGCTCCGCCTGCCAGCGAGCGACAATAGAACGCGAAAATTCGATGTCATCCGATACAATCAGGACGCTGGATTGATTCAAGCGAGACGGCCTCATCCCATTGCCTCAAGGTTGGAGCTTTTCTGCTTCCTCGATAACGGAAAGCACACGCTTGGTGCTGATTCCGAGATTTACGGCGGCCTCCGTGTTCTTCGCGCGTTTTGCGGTTTCGACGCGCCCTTGAAAGTAGGAAACCTCGCCGCGAGCCAGCGCCAATGCAGACCCTAGCCTGGCCAAGTCTCCCGAGCGTTTTCGGAAGTCCATGGCAACCGCAAGGAGAGCGCGGGCCACGACCGCGCGGCGCAGATCTTCCGCCTCCTGATCTCCTTCCGTTACGAAGGCAGCCACTTCCCACGATGAAAGCAGCACTTTCGTATCTTGCAGCACGACCGTGGACATCGAACGCCCGCGGGATGGCGGCGCGGCTATCAACTGCTCCCAAATCGAATCCAGGCACTTTTCTGCGTCGATTGGCGGAGTGCCAGAAGCCACGTCAGTTCCAGGTTTCGCGACCGTGACCGATCCGACAGAAGGAGCGTCGTTCGCGACGGGAGATGCATGATCTGCGTGCACCTCTTCCGGGTTTGTCGCCGCGAGCAATTCCGGCGCGCTGGTTGAAGGAACATTTGCGGATGCGGGAACCGGATCGCCCCGAGTTCCTTCATTTTCACGAGCGTCGACGGCAAAAAACTGCTGGGTGGCGGCTGAATGAACGCGCACAAGCGCCTCTTCGAGATCGGCCCGCAACGCAAAGAGCTGATCGAAAGTGCGAGTGACCGAATTTTCCGTGTAATCCTTATGAAAAGGCTGGCGCCAGTTCTCGCAGTAATACCGCAGTTGCGTCGTTGTCTCAGCCGCGGAGAATCCGGCGCGCCGGCAGTCCACCGTTTTTATGCCGCTCGCATCCAGGTGCTCGACAGCCGCCTTCATTGCGTTCAAATCCGCGTGAAGCATGCGGATGAAGGCTCGCCTGAGCCGAAAGTTAAAACGGCAGAAAGCAACAAGAGCGGCGGGATCGTAAAACGTGGGACCCGCCGTCTCCTTTAGCAGGCGCCCCTGTTCGAGCAGGCCGTGCTCCATCATGTCGCGAAGACTTTGGCAGTTTTCGAGCGTGTTGAGGATTTCATCGAGTGGCGCACACCACTCGACCGGCGTGGAATCCGCGCCGCCAAGCACCGGCTGGAGAACTCGGGCCACATCCGCGAGGGTGAACTCGCTGCGATATAGCTCCTCGGGAGCGCACAAGGCGAAATACTGGACCAGCAGAAGGTCGATCTTGTCCCGGTCGGCGGAAGCCTTCTCCGGCTTCTTCAATTGGCGCTGCAGAAACGCGCGAAGGCTGGCCTCGCTTGCGTTCAATGTCTCGGGAGGAAGCTGCCGGATCTGAAATGCACGGACTTTTTCGTCGATCGTGTTGAGCCATTCCAAATCACGATCGAATATCTCACGCGTCGGGCGTGCAGGAGGCAGTTCCCCGGCAGCGTGAAGCAGCGGCGCCAAATCGAATTGTGTTGCAAGCGCAGCATAGAGCGGGTATGCAAGGCGCGCTTCGTTCCACAGGGTGGCCGGATCGGCGGTAACACGCGATTTCGATTGGTTCGCGCTTGCCAAAGAATTTATCGGAATCGGAGCTTTTGTTGTCATGGTTTGATAATCCAGTTGCCCACTTCGCTCACAAATCGGGCTGCGACAGCTTTCCGGCCATCGTGATATCTCACGGCGACCACCGTCGCATTGGCATCGAGCGAGCCGTCGGAATTCACTAGCCGCAACCGGTCTTCGAATTCGAGTGGCAACGCAGAAGCGAATAGCACCTCCCGCGCCGTGCCAAACTCGATCACCGTCTGCTCCTGCAATCGCCTGCTGGAACCCAGCGTCACAACGCGCACCGGAATGTGAATTGCCGATACGTTCGAGAAAAGCCGAGCGAGTTTTTCGACGCAGCTTTGACCCGAAGAAATAGCTGCTGTTTCCAATTCGCGTGTCACAGCGACCCCAGTCCGGCCGTCGCGTCATCCGGCGCGCCAGCCGCGTGGGCCAGCAGTGACGGAACGAGGTAAACGTGTACGGAGTTCCTTCCGGCAGAGGACAGATTGCACGAACAGGGCCAAAGACATGTGCGCGGCCACCCTGGTAACCCGCTGACATTAAATGGATTACGCCGTGGCCAACGGGGGCTTGCAGGGTTCGCGTCTCACCCTGATACGGATTCGTCTCACGTCCGCGAGAGGCGGACAATTTGCGGCGTCAAGCTTGGCGGGTGAAACAGCGTCTCAAAGGCGAACTACGGAAGAGCTTTGACTTCCAACGTTTCTGTATGCGGCGAATGTGCGGGTATCTGGTAGCGCTTCAGCTTTCGATAGAGTGTGGCGCGGCTGATACCGAGCATTTTTCCTGCGAGAGCTTTGTCGCCGCCCGCCTGCTCAAAAACGCGCAGGATCGTCATCCGTTCGAGATCCGCGAGAGCCGTTGTGGATAGCGCAGCCGTTTCAGCGGCAGCCGCACCGTCGTCTGTGTTTGCGCGGACGTTTGGAGGAAGATCGCTCAGATCGATAACGTGGTGGTCGCCAAGAGCGATCGCTCGCGCGATGCAGTTTTCGAGCTCGCGGACGTTCCCCGGCCAATCGTACTGGAGAAAGCTTTTCATGGTCGCCGGAGTGACTTGAATGTTTTCTCCCGGCGCGTAGCGGTCCAGAAAACAATGAACGAGCTGCGGAATATCGGAGCGCCGCTCACGCAATCCAGGAAGATGCACGGTGACGACGTTCAGCCGGAAATACAGGTCCTTGCGGAAGGTGCCAGCGCGATACGCAGCCTCGAGATCGCGATTCGTGGCGGCAATAACGCGGACGTCCACAGGGATCTTTTGATTGCTGCCAACGGGCCGCACTTCTTTTTCCTGCAACGCCCGCAGCAGCTTCGCCTGCATCTCGAGCGGCAGCTCGCCGATTTCGTCAAGAAAGATGGTCCCGCCATTCGCTGCGTAAAAGAGTCCGGCTTTTGATTTGAGCGCGCCGGTAAACGAGCCTTTTTCGTGGCCGAAGAGCTCGCTTTCCATCAGAGTGGGAACCAGAGCGCCACAGTCGACCGCGATGAACGGCATCTGCGCCAGCGGCCCGCGGAAGTGAATCGCGCGAGCCACCAGCTCTTTGCCCGTCCCGCTCTCGCCGCTAATGAGCACCGGCGTGCGCGTTTCCTTCAAACGCGAGACCATCCGCATCACGTCTTGAACCTTGGCGGACGTGCCAGCGATTCCATCGAGTTGCGCATCCGTCTCGACGCGCTCGCGGAGGAATTGGTTTTCCATGACCAACCGGACTTTCTCGGCCATGCGCTGGAGAAGTTGCCGCAATTTCTCGACGCGGAACGGCTTTTCAATGTAATCGTAGGCGCCCTGCCGCATCGCATCGACGGCGGATTCGATCGAGCCGTGTCCCGTCATGATCGCAATTTCCGTGCGAGGGAGATTTTCTTTCACCTTTCGGAGCAAATCCGTGCCGGAAACGCCAGGCAACTTCAAGTCCGTGACTACTAGATCTGGCGGAGACGTTTCCAACATCTCCAACGCCGTTTCGGCGTTTTCGGCCTCCGAGCACACGTACCCGAGCCCCTGCCCAACAGTCATGCAAAGCCGGCGGATGCTTTGCTCGTCGTCGACAATCAGAAAGCGCAACTGTGTTTCATCCCTCATGGCCGTCCAATCGTCTTCTCGACCGCGCTCAGGAGTTGCTGAACGCGGAAGGGCTTTTCGACGCACGGGGTACCCGCCTGCGCGAGGAGGGCGACCGTCTCGTCGCTGGCCGTATCGCCGGTGATGAAAACGATTCGCGAGGCCAATTCCGGGCGATGCCGGCGAATCCAGTCATGCACGTCCGTCCCGGTGATGCCTCCCGGCGTCCGGAAATCGGAAATCACACCATTGAACTTTTCGGCAGCGAGCAACCGGAGCCCTTCAGCGGCCGAGCGCGACGAAACCACTTCGTAACCGCGCCGCTCGAGAGCAATTCGCAGAAACGCCGCCACCGACGCTTCATCCTCAATCACCAGAAGGCGACTGCGGCTAGCGGCAGCTACCACGTCGGGCACGCCGGTCATAGCGCCACCTCGGCTGAGAACGATTGCATCGCGTCGTTCGCCGCGGGCAGGCGAACCAGGAACGTGCAGCCGAGGCCGTTGGGATTGTTCTGGGCGAGAATTTCACCGCGATGCGCTTGCACGATTCCGTAGCAAATGCTCAGACCCAGCCCGGTACCCTTTCCCACTTCTTTTGTGGTGAAAAACGGATCGAAGATGCGATCGGGTTGCGCGATGCCGGGACCGTTGTCACGGAAAAGAATTTCGAGATGGCCGCCGCGCCGCGATGTTTCGATTTCGATTTTCCCGGCTCGACGGGTTTCATGCACGGCGTCATACGCATTATTTAAAATGTTCAGGAAGACCTGCTGCAATTGATGCGGATCGCCGACGGCAAGCGGCAGGTCCTCATCGTAGCGCTCCACCACCTCCACGCCGTGATTCGAGAAATCGTAAGCTCGCAGCTTCATCGTCTGCCGCAGAACGGAATTTACCTGCAGCGGCTCGCGCTGCGCGGGCATCTGGCGCGCAAAGCTCAGAAGGTTTTGGACGATCACGCGTGTGCGCTGTGCTTCCTGCAAAATCACGCGCAGCTCTTCCTTGGCTCCTTCCGGAATTTCGGGATTCTCGAGCAGCAAATCCGTAAAGCCGACGATCGCCGCCAGCGGATTGTTCACTTCGTGCGCCACGCCAGACACGAGCTGACCCAGCGCCGCCATTTTCTCCGTGTGCATAAGCTTGGCCTGCAGATCGGCGGCGTCCGTAATATCCGTCATTACCACGACGATGCTATTGATGCCTCCCTGCTCATCTTTCATCGGGCTGAGGCTGATAGAGAATTGCCCGGCCGCGCCGTTCGCGCGCAGCAAAGGAATTTCAATATTGCCGGCGGCAATCCCGTCTAACGTTCGGCGTAGCGCTTCAGCGAGCAGCGGCCGTCTGGCGGCCGGGACTCGTTCGACCAGCGGACGCCCCAACAAGTCCTGCTCCCTATATCCCGCTTCGAAGCAGCGGCGATTCGCATAACTGACTAGCCCCGCCGTGTCGAGCACGAGAATCATGCTTTGCGTATTGTTCAGAATGTTCTTGTTAAAGTCGCGTTCACGACGGTACCGCCGCTCGGCCTCGCGACGGTCCGTAATATCTTTCAGCACATGAATAGTGCGCAATTCGTCGTCGAGACCGTTGTGGATTCGGGCGGAGGAAACCAAATAGAGTTTTTCGGCGGCTTCGTGAACAAATTCTTCACGGCCGGCTTTCACATCGCGGCAGAACGGACAACTGGCCGATTGTGCTGGCGTCCCAAGGATGCCGAGTTTGCCAATGTCCCGGCCCACGGCTTCAGGCGGCCGCACGGCCAGGAGTTCCGCGAGCGCGCGGTTTAAGCGCAAGACTCGATTGGCGGCGTCATGAACGACGATGAAGTCCGAAATGGCGTCGAAATCTTCCACCCATTGCTTTCGCGATTGCTCGATCCGAGAGAATAGCCGGACGTTCTCCAGCGCCACCGATGCGTGGCTCACCAGCGCCTCAAGTAGCTGCGCCTCTGCATCCGGCAGTTCGCGCGCCAAATCCACAAGGCATAGGACACCCAGCAGAGCTCCGTCGCTCCCTATCAATCTCGCAAGAACCAGCGCGTGCCATCCAAGAGCCTCGGCCAGTTCAACTCCGAGAGCCTTGGCCGCTGATACCGCCCGCAAGTCCACGCCCGGAATCGCGCAGAGTTGCCCGAGCAAGGCAGCAAGTCTTCGTTGCACGGTCGTATCCCAGCGATGCGCAGGCCCGCTCAAAGCCCCGATATCCCATTCCAAGCCGCGCGTCAGCACTAGAACCGCAGCGCGTGCGCCCAGGATTTCGACGGCTCGAATCGTCAACCGCCGCGCAAACTCCGGCGTGCCAACGGAGGGGTTCAGTTCGAGCGTTGTTGCGGACAATTTCCCGAGCAACGTCTCAAATGACCCATCGAGGCGCGAGGGTGCTTCCCGGGTTCGTCTTAGCGCACGCATAGGTCGGGGCTTGCCGCAATGGCATTCCAAGAAAGACGTTACGGCTCAATCTCAATTTGAGTCAAGCAACGGGGCACAATGTGGTGTTCTAACTAGCAATTAGAGGCGCGTCGCAACATGAGACTCCGAGGGTCCGGCCGACGGGTAGTTGAGACGAGATAGGCAAAGCTTACCTCACGGAACCAGATTTATAGGCTTAGCTATCTACATTAGAGTCAGTTACTTGTAGCCAGGAATCGAAAAACATTGTCGCCCTTGAATTATTCGTCTTCGTGGCACGGCCCGTGCAATTTGTGCTGTAGAAGAGTTTGTCGTCATCCGACGGAGGGGTATGCAATGAAACGGAGACTGCGAGTTCTGGGGTTGGGACTTTCGTTGCTGCTGGGGGCAGCCGCGATCACGCCGCCGAAGCTGGCGGCTCAGGATGACTCCCTGGCGTCCACCAAGCGCAAGGTAAGGACCCGAGTAACGCCGGAATATCCTCCACTGGCAAAACAAATGAACGTCACCGGCAAAGTCAAGATCGAGACCACAATTTCGGCGGACGGCCATGTGACGAACACGAAAGTGGTGGGTGGCAGCCCGCTGCTCGTAAACGCCGCAATGGAAGCTGTGAAGAAATGGCGATTTGAGCCGGCGGCGAAAGAGTCCACGGAAATCGTCGAATTCGACTTTGGCGGCAATTAGAACTTCTTGAATGCGCTGGAGTTCTTCCCGCGGGGCAAGGAGTGGAGGCGTTGCATATGACCATTGGCAAAAAATTATATTTCGGGTTTGGCGCCATCTTGATGGCGATGCTGATTCTGTTCGTCATCAACATTTTCACCGTGACGCGCGAATACAGCGCGCGCTCAGCCGCCGCAGCCACTCTCTCCGACGTTCAGTCCATCGAAGACATCCGTTTCGAAATGATGGAGAACCGGCTGAACCTCGGCAACTATCTTCTCAGCGGCGATATTCGCGACGAAGATAAGACCAACCATGGCATCAACGATCTCCTCGACCTCATAAAGCAAGAAGAAGGCAGGGTCAGCGACCCGGCTCTGCGATCTTCCCTTTCGCAAGTGGAAGAGAACGAGCGAGGCTGGTCGGACAACTTCGCAAAACAGATGCTCGCCAAACGTCATCAGGTGGATGCGGGCGATATTACCGTGTCAGACTTGCAGATTTTTTATTTGCAGCACGATCCTGCCTCGTGGACCACGAAATCCTCCGCCGTGCTCGACGATGCAAACCGTTCGGTGCGCAGGGCGCTGGATGATTCCAATGCGTCGGCAGCGGCCGCCACGCGCTGGAGCACAATCATCACGACTCTGGGCACCTTCCTCGCCATCGTTTTCGGCTGGTTCATAGCATTCCGCACGGCAAAGTCCATCAAAGATCCGATCTATCACCTAATTGATGTCGCGCATCGCATCGGGGAGACCGGAGATCTCGATCAGTCCATCGATATCCATCGCGATGATGAAGTCGGCATTCTCGCGGCAAATTTCAACAAGATGATCACGCATCTGAAGGATATGGCCGGGGTCTCGGCTGCAATCGCCGAGGGCCAGTTGCAGGTTACGATTCAGCCGCGCTCGGCGCAGGACACCATGGCGCGCGCGTTTGCACGAATGACGCAGGGGCTTCGCGACATCGTGCGCCAGGTGCGAGATAGCGCGTCGCAAGTGGCGAGCGGCGCGGGCCAGATGGCCAGCGCTTCGGACGAATCGGCGAAGGTCAGCGTGCAAGCAGCCTCAGCCATCGATGAAGTGACGAGCACGATGCATGAGATGAGCATCAACGTGCAGAACGTGGTGAAGAACACCCAGGTGCAGGCTTCCAGCGTCGCGGAGACGTCGGCGTCCATCGATCAGATGGTCACATCGATTCAGCGCGTCGCTGACACAGCCAAGCTTCTGGTCGATATTTCCCATCGATCGCGCGAGGAAGTTCAAACCGGCATGGGAACGATGGAGAAAGCCACAGAGGGGCTGAATCGCACCAGTACCGCGATTCAATCCTCAGCGGAAATTATCGATGTGTTGGGACGCCGCGCCGACGACATCGGCAAGATTATCGAAGTGATCGACGATCTAGCCGAGCAGACCAATCTGCTAGCCCTCAACGCAGCCATCGAAGCGGCTCGTGCGGGCGAGCACGGACTTGGGTTCGCGGTGGTCGCCGAGGAGGTTCGGAAGCTGGCGGAAAAGTCCACGCAATCCACGAAGGAGATTTCGGAGCTAATCCAAGGCATTCAAAAGGAAGCCCGCGAAGCCGTCGAGAACATGGATAAAAGCACGAGCATGGTTCAAGAAGGACTGGTGCTCAACAAGGATCTGAGTTTCGCGCTTGAGAAAATCTCAAACGTGGTTGCGGAAGTTTATAAATTTTCTCAGGAGATCGGCGCGGCCACCATGGAGCAATCCAGCGGCTCGTCGCAAATCGCCAAGGCTACCAACCGTTTGACGGAAATCACGCAAGAGATCAACTCATCGGTCGAAGAGCAGGCGTCCGGTGCGCAGGCGGTGGTTCGGGCGATGGAAAAGATGCGGGAACTGGTCCAGCAATCGACTTCCAGCTCGACGGAACTCGCGGCAGCCGCCGAGCAGATGTCGAAGCTTTCGCGCGTGCTGCTCGAATCGATGGATCGGTTCATTCTCGATGACGGTCACGCGGATTCGCGGCGCTATCCAGGCAAGCGAGCGTTCGGAAACGAAAGGCCGGCTGCGGCTGAATACGCCGAGGTTGCCCGCTCCTGAAGACGCCAATGCCACTCATGGATAAGGACATTCAGATCGTCGGGTTTCGGATCGGACGCGAAACCTTCGGACTCCCCATCTCTTTGGTCCGGGAGATCGTCCGCGTTCCGGAAATTACGTCGGTTCCAAATGCACCCGATTACGTCGAAGGGGTAATTAACCTTCGCGGACGGATCATTCCGGTGGTCGATCTACGCAAACGTTTCGGCGAAAAAGTGATCGAGGCGAGTAACAAGAACCGGATCGTTGTGGCGGAGGTGGAAAACCGGCTTATCGGCTTAATGGTGAATTCCGCTTCGGAAGTGCTGCGCCTGCCGCCTTCGGAAATCGAAGCGCCGCACAGCGTCTTTCAGGACGGCGAACTGAACTTCATCACCGGAGTCGGAAAATTAAACGGCCGCCTTGTGATCCTGCTGGATTTGAATCGAGTTCTTCAGCGCGGCGAACTGCGGAACCTCGACGACTTGGCCGAATCCGCGGCGATGGTTCCGGCTGGCGGCGCGACGCAAAATCGTTAGGAAGAATCCGAGAATGCACATGACGGGGGACGAATGTCCACACTGATGACGCAGGTCCCGCTGACGGAGCCTGAGCTGAAACTGTTGCAGACGCTCGTGTACCAGGAGTGCGGGATGTATTTCGATGAACGCCGCACGCATTTTCTCCGCGACCGCCTGCAGCGGCGGCTGAAAGCCTGCCAGATGGATTCTTTCTACAGCTATTACCGGCTGCTTACCAGCCGCGAGGGAAAACAGGAACTGGTGGCGCTTCTCGAAAATCTTACGGTGAACGAGACCAGCTTTTTCCGAATACGCCCTCAGCTTGAGCTATTTCAAAAATTCGTGCTCGAAGATCTGCTGAAGCGGAAGCAGGAGCGCCGCGATTGGACGCTGCGCATCTGGAGCGCGGGCTGTTCCACGGGGCAGGAGCCGTATACTCTCGCAATCCTGATATGCGATGCGCTCGCCTACTACTACCTGCGCAACCCGCTGCCTTTCGAAATGCCCACGCCGAAACCGCTGATACCGCCGCCATGGAAGGTTGAGATCCTCGCATCGGACATCAACTATTCGGCGCTGCTAACAGCGCAGCAGGGCCTCTACACCGAATCGCAGATGGAAACGGTGGATTATACCTGCCGGCTCCGGTACTTCGACAAAGTAGGCGATAAATACTCCGTCAAAGCCACGCTGAAGAGCCTGGTCCAGTTCGATTTCCACAATCTTAAGACGGAATACCTGCCGCAGCGCAACGACGCCATCTTCTGCCGAAACGTGATGATCTATTTCGATGAAGCCGAGCAGAAACGACTGGTCGGAAAGTTCCACAACTGCCTCAACCCGGACGGCTACCTGTTCGTCGGTCACGCCGAAAGCCTTTTCGGGCTGACAACCAAATATCACATGGTCCATCAGAACAACGCGACCGTATATCAGAAACTCGATGGAGCGCAGCAGTGACTTTTTTCCCAGACGATCGGGGATCGGAACTCCGCGACCTCTTCTTTGAGAGTTCGGAGGAGATTGTCCAGGCCATGAACGACGCGGGCCTCGCGCTCGAGGAGCGTCCCGGCGAAGAAGAAAACCTGCGCCGCGTGCGTCGCGCCGTCCATACTCTCAAAGGCGATTCCGCCGCGTGCGGCTTTCGGGAACTCAGCGAACTAGCGCACGACCTGGAAGACGTTCTCACGCCGGAATCAGCCAAGGAGAATTCGGGACTCGTCCCTGAAGTTGTGCTGGCTGCGGCAGACACGTTTCATGAAATGCTCGCGGCTTACCGCAATAAGTTGCAGCCGCCAGCCGGCGGCGCGTTGCGCGAACACATTCAGCGCCTGCTTCGCAAGCCTGGCCCTCGAGCGCAAAAACCGTCGCGAGAAGCCAAATTTGAATGGACCGAATACGAACGCCTGGTAATCGTCGAGGCCTTTCAGCGCGGCGAGGTGGTCCATCACGTCGCCCTGCATCTGGACCCTGAGTCGCTGCTACCCGCCGCCGCGTTCGCGCTGGTCCGTAAAGCCCTTGAAGGCGCGGGGACAATTCTGGCTCTGCACCCCGAGAATGGCGCGACGCTGGATCAGGCTGGCCTGATTGAGGCGGCGCTTTCGAGCGAAAAATCGGCTGATTGGATTCGCCAGCGCTGCCACGTACCGTCGGTAGTTACAAATATTTCCGTCAACAAAGTTCCCCAGCCGGAATCGGCTCCGCGCGATCTCCTTGAGATACTCCTCGAATCCGAAGCGGCTGCGGTGGCGGCCGGAATCGGGAAAAGCGCCGCGGATGCCGAACCCTTGCACGGGAACGACAAATCAGGTGCGAACGCATCCGCGAATCTGGCACATGCTGCTGAAAACACGCTGCGCGTGGACGCTGGCCGCATCGATACCGTCATGAATTTGGTGGGTGAACTGATCATCGGAAAATCGATGCTTCATCGTACCATCGCCGAATTCGACCGGCGCTTCGCGAAGGATCCTCTGCGTGGCAGGTTTTCTGATGCCCTGGCATTTCAATCGCGAGTGCTCGGCGAGTTACAAAAATCGGTGATGAAGATCCGCATGGTGCCGGTCGAACAGCTCTTCCGGCGCTTCCCGCGCGTTGTGCGCGATGTCGCCAGGCAGCGCAATAAGGACGTCGTTCTCGAGATTGCGGGGCAGAACACGGATCTCGACAAGAGCATCCTTGACGCTCTCGCCGAACCGCTCGCGCATTTGGTGCGTAACGCCGCGGACCACGGAATCGAATCCGCCGAAGAGCGGCAGAAACTCGGCAAGCCGGCGCGTGGCACGATTCGATTGGATGCGTACCATGAGGGCGACCAGGTGGTGATTGAGGTTTCGGACGATGGCCGCGGTCTCGATCGCGAAAAAATCGTCGGCCGCGCGATTGAGCGCGGGGTGCTAACAGCGGAAGAAGCGGCCCATTTGAATGAAGCCGAGGCTCTGCATTTGATTTTCACGCCCGGACTCAGCACTGCCGATGAAGTCACCGAAATATCTGGGCGTGGCGTGGGACTTGATGTAGTTCACTCCGCGATCGAAAGCCTGAAGGGCCGAATCGATCTGGATAGCGAGCCGGGGAAAGGCGCCACGTTCCGGATGCTCGTTCCCCTGACGCTCGCCAGCATTCAGGCGCTGCTCTTTCATGCGGCCGGCAGACTTTATGCCGTCCCACTTGGCTCGGTAGTCGAAATCACTCGGATTCACGAGAACGAGATCCACCGCGTCAGCGATCACGAGGTGTTTCAGTTGCGCAAGCAGGTCTTGACACTCGTTCGCCTGGACCGCCTGGGATCCAAAGAGGCGCACGAAAAGTCGAAGCGCGTCTTCGTGGTGGTGATCGGCGCGGGAAACAGACAATTCGGACTGGCCGTGGACAGCCTAATGGGCGAGGAAGAACTGGTGATCAAAGCCCTGGAGGACGAGCTAATCACTTCGCCGCTGGTAAGCGGCGCCTCGATTCTGGGAGATGGCACGGTCGTTCTGATTTTGAACGTGCCCGCGGTCGTCTCGCACCTTGCGCGGATTCCCGCTGTGGGGGCCATTGCATGAACGAAAAACTTCGCGTCCTGGTAGTGGATGATTCGGCGCTCATGCGGAAGCTGATTCCGCAGGTTCTGCAGCGTGATCCGTCCATCGAGGTCGTTGGCACGGCAATGGATGGTTCCATCGGCTTAAAAAAGATTGAAGAATTGCGGCCGCACGTCGTGACGCTGGATCTGGATATGCCCCGGATGGATGGAATCGAGATGCTGCGCCAGATCACGAGAAAGCATCACGTGCCCGTGATCGTCTTCAGCGCGCTTTCCGAGCGGGGCGCTTCGGTGACTCTAAAAGCGCTCGCGCTGGGAGCCTTCGACTTCGTGACCAAACCGCAGGATGCCGCCTCGGGCAGGCTCGAGCACATCGCTGCGGAGCTCGCAATCAAGATCAAAGTCGCGGCTGCCTCCGGTGCGCCAAAAATGATTATCACGGTTCCGACGCCGAGGATAAAGCCGAGTCGCAGGCCCGGCCTACCGCATACGCCTTCGCGGATCGTGGCCATCGGCGTGTCCACGGGCGGTCCCAATGCACTTCAGTACGTGTTTTCGCAGCTTCCCGACGACTTTGCAGGCTGCCTGCTTGTCGTCCAACACATGCCAGAGGGGTTTACGGAAATGTTCGCGCGGCGCCTCCACGAGTCTTCGGCCATCGAGGTAAAGGAAGCGCAGTCTGGCGATTTACTCCTCGCCGGTCGCGCGCTCATTTGCCCCGGCAATCGTCACATGAAAGTGCGCCGGCTCGCGCACGGCGACATAGCAGTGCTGGTGGATCAGCCGCGCGTCAACGGGCACCGGCCCTCAGTCGACGTGCTCTTTCAATCCGTAGCGCAGGAATTCGGCGATCGCGCGGTCGCAGTCCTGATGACGGGCATGGGCGACGACGGCGCCGAAGGTCTCGGCGCGGTGCAAGCTGCCGGCGGCTTCACGCTCGCGCAAAGCGCGGATAGTTGCGTGGTGGATAGCATGCCACGCGCAGCCGTCGAGCGCGGTTTCGCCAGCCGTGTGGTTTCGCTTTCAGGCATTGCAAGTGTTCTACAGGCTAAGTGCATGCCGGAAAAGTCACAAACCGAACCGGCAGAGAGCGCGCAATCCGAAGGAGCAATCTCGGGCGACAGGGTTTCTCGAAGGAGAGGATCATGAAACAGTTTGAAGCGTTGACGCGAAAAAAGGATAGTCAGCCGGTTCGCTACCTCGTGGTGGACGATTCAGTGTTCGCGCGGAAGAGCCTGGCGAAAATGATCGAATCGTTCGGCGGCCAAGTGGTCGGCGAGGCTGGCGACGGTTGCACGGCCATCACGGAGTATGCCCGGGTAAATCCCGACCTCGTGCTGATGGACATCACGATGCCGCAGATGGAAGGAATCGAAGCGGTGGAGCGCATTGTCCACGAGCACCCGGACGCTCGCATCGTAATGGTGTCGTCCGTCGGCTATCAGGACAACATCCTCGCCGCGCTGCAGAAGGGCGCCCGGCATTTCGTCCAGAAGCCCGTGAAGCCGGATGCTCTGTACGAAATCATTCGCTACGTGCTCAACGACGACGGCGTGACGGCAACCGTCGGCGTGGCACAGGAGACATCGCGATGAGAATGGACCTGATCCAGCCCTTCATTGGCTCCCTCGATGCCGTTCTGGCCGAAATGATGAGGGCGCCCGCAAAGATTGTCGACCTGAATATGGAAGAGGAAGGCTATCGTTGCCAAGGTCTTGCCGCTGCGGTCGAATTCCGCGGACAGATCGAAGGACGAGTCATTCTGGACATGGAGCCATCCGCGGCCGCGCATGTAGCAAGTTTTCTAGCCGGGGCGGAAGTGGACCCGTCGGAACCAATCGTTCCCGAAACCGTGTGCGAGCTGGCGAACATGGTGATTGGCAATGCGGTGACTCAGTTAAACGATGGTGGTTTTCAGTTCAAAGTGCTGCCGCCACAAACCATCACAGCGCAACAGGTGGAAAAGGCGGGCATGGATTCCGAAGCCACGATTCTTTGCTTCGAAACATCTAGAGGAAGAGTTCATCTGAATATCTCGATGCGCTACCAAAAGCGGCGCGCCCGAGAACGCGTTCCAGCGCTGACTTAGTACTTAGTACGGCCTTGCTTTTCTCCGGCGAGTACACTGCGGCCAGAATTGGACACAACGCCAGGGTAGCTAGGCTCGCGGCCCCACTCGTCGATATTCCGTTCCATGACGGAACAGACCCGCTTTGGGCATTTCCTCCGAATAAATTATCCGCGCCGGCAGAAAAATGTTCGCTGCATTGGGTGCGTAGGGAACCGCTACCTGAATGCGCGCGTCCGGATCGTATCGCCGCTTGCTTCGGAAGCACATGCCCACCGGCGAGATGTCCTCGCACACCGCGAGCTCATCGTCGGTGCCAGCCTGGCGAATGCATGCCGTCAGGCGCGTCTTGATTCGAACCCGATGCCTCTCCCGCTGTTCGTCCTGCGGCGACACTTCGTCTTGCGACTCCCTGACGCGCCCGCCTCGCGGTCCGCGGGAAGCTACCTTCTTTTCATCCTCGTGGGGAGCTTGCGCCCAAATGCTTGGAACGCCGCAGACTTTGCAGTGCCGAGCGATACCTCGGTTGGTTTCGAAGCCGCGAAGTTCGAGTTCGTTGAGGTAAATCACCTCGCGGCTGCGGCAGTAGCTGCATTCCAGCAGCATCCGAGCCACGGCTTCTTCAGATTCGGCGGCGGCGGGAAACTCGATGCCCCAAAGATCCTTTTCTGCATCACCTATTTCGATTCCGTATAGATACCCTTCTTTTTCGCGACCGAACTGGCCTACCACCCGAACGGTGCCCTCGCGATGCGCCTCCTGCGAAGCTTGACGCCGGACGTGAACTTGCTGATCGGCTTTCAATTCCCTGTCCAGCACGATCACCGCGCCGGCGCGATTGATTAGAAGCGTTCGCGAAGCCTGCTTAAACTCATGGCCGTGGACGTCGGTACCAGAAACTTCCAGCAGTAGTGTTAACGAAACGCGATCGGTGCGGCGAAGCGACGGCGATGACATCCCAACCCCCTGAAGAAGGTGGACTTTCCCGTCCGCCAAGATAGCATATGGAGCGTGACGTTAGTTTCCGGGAAACAAGCGATAGTTCAATCTATCACTTTTCTGTCGGCGCGATATGATGGACGGCTATGTGCACCCGGTACAGTGAATTGGCGCCCAGCCGTCATCCGAGCGCGCCGCGTGTTGGCCGTGGATCGACATTCTCGAAATTTCTCGCGCGACTTGCTTGGGGCGTCGCGCCGCTAACATTGGCTGCCTTCGCGATTCCAGCGGCACGCGCTCAAAATGCCCGCATCGAAGGAACCGTGCGTGATTCAAGCGGAGCCTTCGTTTCCGGGGCGCGAGTCGAACTGCACGCGAAATCCTATTCCGCGAACGCAACCACAGACGCCTCCGGGCAATTTGTGTTTGAGAATGTACCGGAACCTTCCGGCAGCGTAGTCATAACTGCTAGCGGCTTCCGCCAGGAAACACGCGCTTGGACTTTCGCAGCCGGCCAGTCAGCGCCGCTCGACGTCACTGTTGAGCCCGCAACCGTGACTCAGAGCGTCGTCGTCACAGCCGCGCGCACCGCGATCAACCTCAGTGACTCGCCCTCGAGCGATGTTCAGCTCGACCGGGGCAACTTGCTATCAACGCCAGCGCTTGCGCTTCCGGATCAATTGAAGCAGGTTCCCGGGTTTAGTCTTTTCCGGCGATCGAGCAGCCGCACGGCAAACCCAACCACGCAAGGCGTCTCATTGCGTGGCCTTGGCACCAGCGGCACGAGCCGCGCTCTCGTGCTGGAAGACGGAATCCCGCTCAACGATCCGTTCGGCGGATGGGTCTATTGGGATCGCGTCCCCAACGAATCGATTTCGAGCGTGGAGATCGTGCAGGAAGGAGCATCGAGCCTGTACGGAAGCGACGCTCTCGGAGGCGTCGTGCAATTCCTCACCCGCCCGGCATCGCCCGAAGGAATCTCTCTCGAAACATCCTACGGTAATCAGAACTCGCCTGACCTTTCGGTGTGGGCTGGCGGCGAAAAGGGCCGATGGGAATCAACGGTCGGCGGAGGCGTATTCCACACGGATGGTTACATCCTCACTCCCGAGGCTGATCGGGGCTCCGTGGATACGAAGGCCGGAGTTTCCGATTCGATCGCCGACTTGATGGTCGGCCGCAAGATTGGTGTGCAAAGTGAAATTTTCGCGCGCGGCTGGTATTTCGACGAATCGCGAAACAACGGCACGGTGCTCCAGACCAATGACACGCGTCTTGGCCAAGGCGCGTTCGGCGCCGATCTTCAGCTCGGCGCAGCGGGTTCGTTGACCCTGCGTTTCTATGGCGACGCGCAAACGTACCACCAGAGTTTTTCCGCGGTCGCGCAAGGCCGCAACAGCGAGAGTCTCACAGACTTGCAGACCGTGCCCGCGCAGTCCGTGGGCGGCTCCGCAGTGTGGTCGCGCTCCGCCGGAAAACGGCAGACGCTCGTGGCGGGATTCGACGAGCAGGAAGTAATTGGGGTCAGCCAGGACGCTCTGTTTTCCGGCGGCGCGCCTTCAAGGGACATTTTCGCAGGCGGGCGCCAGCAAACGGCCGGGATATTCGGCGAAGACCTGATTCAACTTGGGCCGCGATGGCTACTAACTGCCAGCGCGCGGTTCGACGACTGGCGCAATTTCGATTCATCGTCCTTGCGCAATCCAATCGAGCCGCCAGGGCCGTCCGCGAATACGCCTTTCCCGAACCGTTCTCAAAATGCGTTCAGTCCCCGGCTCGGTCTGCAACATCAGTGGAACTCGCATATTTCATCGTCAGCATCCGTGTATCGCGCGTTTCGCGCGCCGACGTTGAATGAGATGTACCGACAATTTCGTCAGGGAAACGTCCTCACCCAAGCAAATGCGAATTTGAACGCCGAGCGCCTGACCGGCGGAGAAGCTGGCGTTTCCATGAACGCACTCCAAAACAAAGTTATCGTGCGCGGCACATTTTTCTTAAATGAGATTATCGATCCGGTCGCCAACGTCACGCTGAACGTAACACCGACCCTGATCACGCGGCAGCGGCAGAACCTCGGCCGGACGCGTGCACCGGGATTCGAAATCGACGCCACCACTCGCATTACAGATCGTTTCGAACTCGCAGGCGGATACGAATACGTGGACGCGACCGTAGACAGCTTCCCCGCTGAAACATCGCTCGTCGGTCTTTGGGTTGCGCAGGTTCCACACAACGTTTTAACTTTTCGGGCCCGCTACACCAATCCATCTCGCCTGTCGTTTTCGGTCGATGGCCGGATGATCGGCAAACAATTTGATGACGATCAAAATCAATTCCAGCTGGGTCGCTTCTTCACGCTCGATGCAATGGCTTCACGGACCCTGGGACATGGAGTGGAACTTTTCGGCGCGGCCGAAAACCTACTGAACGCGAAGTACGCGACCGCCGCCACACCTGTGCTCCAGCTTGGACTTCCCATCACCGCTCGCTTTGGCTTCCGCTTCGATTTCCCGTCGCATTAGATTCTACTGACCTTCGCTGCAATTCGTTTTCGCAGCCAGCGGAAGAGTCTTTCGTCCCTCATTCGGACACGCCAGCCTGCCACCTCCCGCACGCCGACCGCGAGTCATTCTGCGCGCCTTCTTTAACCTTTGGGCCTGCGCACAAGCGCCACCAGCAAGTGCCACCTGTGATAGCCTCCATCCTATCGAGGCCCATCAGTCATGAAAGTACCGATTCGAATTTTCAGCGCCATCATGATTGCGATCGCTGCGGCTCTCGCGTCGCATTCACTAGTTCGAGATCGCAAACCGATCCAGACGGGACAGCAATCTTCTTCATCGCCTCCGATCTATCGCACGACGAAAGTCCAGACCTGGATTCCCATGAAAGACGGTGTGCGGCTCGCCGTGAATCTCTACATGCCAGAAGGAGCAAATCCCGGCGACAAATTCCCCGCGATTCTGGAATATCTTCCCTATCGCAAAGACGACTGGAGCCTAGCGCGCGACTGGGATTTGCATTCGTATTTCGTTGAGCGTGGTTACGTCTCGGCTCGGGTTGATATTCGCGGTACCGGAGCCAGCGAAGGAGTGCCGCCCGATCGCGAATATTCAGATCAAGAGTTGCAGGACGGCGTTCAGGTGATTGACTGGCTTTCAAAGCAGAAATGGTCCAACGGCAACGTAGGCATGATGGGAATTTCCTGGGGTGGCTTCAACTCGATTCAAATGGCGGGCCTAATGCATCCGCCCGCTCTGAAAGCGATTATCGCGATATGCGCCACGGAGGATCTCTTTCACGACGATATTCATTACATCGACGGCATGATGCACGCGGACGAATACGAGCTAGCGATGGACTTGGAGCTTGGAATCACGGGCGCGCCTGATTTCCCCATCGATGAAAAATCGCTCGCGCCGCGTTTCGATAGTTCGCCATGGTTTCTGCTTTACCTTCGCGAGCAGCGCGATGGTCCATTCTGGAAGCGCGCGTCTGTGGCGCCGCACTACGCGAATTACACAGTTCCCACATTTATGATTGGCGGCTTCCTCGACGGGTATCGCGACAGCATTCTCCGTTTCTTCGAACACGTGAAGGCGCCGCTGAAGGCGCTGCTCGGTCCCTGGAACCATACGTTTCCCCACGATGCCGATCCAGGCCCCTCAATCGAATGGCGCGACGAAGCAACTCGTTGGTGGGATCACTGGCTAAAAGGCAAACGGAACGGGATCATGAACGAGCCGCGCTTCGAAGTTTATATGCGGCACTGGTATCCACCTGATCCTAATATCCACGAAATTCCGGGAGAATGGCGGGCGGAGAAAACATGGCCTCCGGCAAATACGGAGATCGAGACGCTGTACCTGGAGCCAAATCACATGCTGGGCATTTCTAATTCAAGTGCAGCGACTCACATGCTGAGATACGTTCCTTCGATGGGAGTCGAGGCGGGCTTCTGGTGGGGTGATTTCACCACGGACCAGCGCCCCAGCGACGCCTATAGCCTCGTCTACGATTCCGCGCCTCTCGATAAGGACGCCGCGCTGCTAGGAAGGCCAAGGGCGTTGCTGAAAGTTTCATCGAGTGCGCCGCTCGCGGATTGGTTCGCACGGCTTTCGGACGTCGCGCCTGACGGAACCGTCACGATGCTCACAGGCGCTGGGCAGTCCGGCGCGCAGCGCGATTCGGATACGAATCCCACCGATCTCGAGCCGGGGAAGGTGTACTCCATCCCGATCGACCTGCATGTGACGAGTTGGGTGTTCCAGCGCGGACACAAAATTCGCCTCGCCATTTCGAACGCACTTTGGCCGATGATCTGGCCGACTCCTTATTCGATGACGACATCGCTGTATCTCGGTGGAGCGCAGCCTTCGCGACTCGAATTACCACTCGTGTCGATCGAGCCCCCGGCGCAGCCGCATTTTCCACCGCCGGCAGAGGCTCCGCCTTTCCACGGTGCTACGTGGACTGGAGAGGCGTGGCCTCCGCAGGACTGGCAGGTCACTCACAATCTGATGACGGGAACCACTCGAGTGTCATGGAGCGGAAATGATGAAGGTCAGTTCTTGTGGGGAAAGATGGAAGATCACGAGCAGATGAGCTACGAAGTCGCTGACGCGACGCCCGCCGTAAGCACGGTGCATGGAGAGGCGTCTACAACAGTCGAATTGCGCAATCGCACGCTTGTTTGGAACGTGGCGCTCGATCTCACGAGCGACGCAAAGAATTTCAATTATCATTTCGAGCGCAGGCTCACGCAGAATGGAACGCTCGTGCGGCGGAAAGAGTGGAACGAGAAGATTTCACGCGATCATCAGTAGCGCGACAGGCACGACGAAGGAGAACTTTATTGCGCAGAAATTCGCCGAATGGTTGCGTGGCACCCGGGGGAAACCTTGAAGAACAGCGCCGTCCTGCTGATTAGCTGCCCCGATCAGAAAGGCCTGAACGCAGCGATTCACGACTTCATTTATCGCGCGAACGGAAATATCCTCCACGCCGACGAACACCTCGATCCCGACCGAAATCTCTTCTTGATGCGCGTCGAGTGGGACTTGGCCGGTTTCGACGTTGATATGCGCGAGTTCGGCAAAAGTTTTCAGTCCGTTGCCGACCGATTGCATATGCAATGGCGCGTCGCGCTTTCCAGCGCGACGCCGAGGATCGCGATTTTCGTCTCGAAATACGATCACTGCCTCGCCGATTTGCTCTATCGCCGGCAAACCGGAGAGCTGGCTTGCGAGATTCCCCTGATTATCAGCAATCATCCGGACGCACAGCGATGGGCTGATTTTTACGACATTCCGCTGCACGTGATTCCGGTGACCAAGGAAACAAAAGCAGATGCGGAACGGAGACAACTCGATCTTTTGCGTCCGCATGAAATTGACCTGATCGTACTGGCCCGATATATGCAGGTGCTCTCCACCAATTTCATCCGCCAGTATCCCCCTCACCACATCATCAACATCCACCATTCATTTCTGCCGGCGTTCATCGGCGCACGGCCGCACCAGCAGGCATTCGATCGCGGCGTGAAGCTGATTGGCGCGACGAGCCATTACGTTACCGAAGTTCTCGACGACGGCCCGATTATCGAACAGGACGTCGTTCGAATATCTCACCGCGACACGGTGGAGGATTTAATTCAGAAGGGGCGCGATCTCGAAACGGTCGTGCTATCTCGCGCAGTCCGCTGGCACGTACAGAATCGCATCCTGCTCTATGGAAACAAGACAGTCATTTTCGACTGAAGGCCGCATGGTTCGAGCGGCGTGAATCGTCAAACACCAACTTCGTACTCATCATGCCAGCATTCAAACGCTCGGCCTTGCCCTACGGCGCAGAAACCGCGCGAGCATCTCTCAAATCGGCGGCGAGCAGGCGATGGAACAAATGTTCGCCGGCCTCGCGCCTGACGGAAAGCCGCCCAGCTTGGTAGGCGCGGGAACTAAGTCCTCGCTGCACTCCCGCGCAGATCGTTATGTCTTCCTGCTGCACTTGTTCACTGACGCTGATGCTTTTTGTGATGTAGGGCGTCTGCGATTCGTCCGTGTCGCCGAAAAAAAAGTCGAAAATCACTTCACAGCGATCGACACGAAGAGGGATCACGAGGTTCGTGTCCAGGTAGCCTTCGTACCAATTGAGCATGAAATTGGGGTATTGCCAGAAGTAGTAAGCTCGGTCGCCTTTCCGCGTTGCGGCGGCGCTGGCTTCGGATTTGCTATCGATCGAGACGGGGCTCGACTGCACGCAGCAGCGGTCAACGTTTTCGATCGTGTAATGCGTGTAATCGAGGACGCTGTTCAGCCCCTTGTGCATGTGGGGTACGTGGTAGCCGCCATCGAGGAAATTGTCGACGTACACCTTCCAATTGCAGTCCAGCGTGTAGCTGCGGCGTTCCACGAATTTCAAATCTCCAAATCCGAGCGGCCGTGCTAGACGGACAAGTTCACCAAGAAAATCAATCAACGGCGCAGCGTGAGGATCAAGGTTCACAAAAACGAAGTTCTCCCACGTTTCAACCCGCACCGGAACCAATCCATTCCGCGCGCGGTCGAAATGGCAAACGCCTTCGAATTCCGTCATGCCGCGAAGCTCGCCTTCGAGATTGTAGGTCCAGCCGTGGTAAGGGCAGCGCATGTGCTGCGCATGTCCGGCAGGTTCATTCATCACCGTCATCGCGTGGTGGCGACAGACGTTGAAAAACGCGCGCAGCACATTATCGCTGCCGCGCATGACGACGATGGGTTCACCCGCGACCGTTGCGGTGACGTATTGTCCCGGCTTTGCCAGCTGCTCGGCACGCCCAACTTGCTGCCAGGCTCGCGAGAATACGTTCTGCCGCTCAAGCTCCGCGACGCGATCGTCCGTGTACCATGGAGCAGGAATCGTGTATGCCTCGGCTAGCAACGACGAGGCGTTGTACGAAGCGAGAATGTCTTGCACTGTTCGTTCCATAAAAGTGTCCTTCGCAAAGAGATTCAAGTCCAGCGAAGCGAACCAGCATTCTCAAACGCCGATCGCGCCACTCAGCACGAGCAGGAATTGATCGATTCGTTTCTGATTCTTCTCGGGGTCGGCCGGATGCGGGAAAAGCCCCGGATCGAGTTCTTCGGTCAGCAGCGCATCCTGAAACCGCTCCATCGTCCAATCAAGAATCGATACGATTAGCGCCGGGTCGATGTCGGAGCGAACTTCTCCGCGAGCGATTCCTAGCCGAACGAAGGCCGAACTTCCGTACGGATCGTCGGCAAGCAGAAATCGATTGATCTCCCGTTTCAGCGCGAGATCTACTCCATAGTTTCCAAGAAGAGAAACGCGATAGGGGACCCAGTCTTCGCGCACCAATCGCTCCGTGCGGGTCAGCCAGTAACGCAGGATTTCAAAAAATCCCTTCGCCCGGATATTGGCGGGACAGGCGAGATAGGACGGAAAGGAATTGACTGCCTTCTTGTACGCTTGGAGGAACAGGCCGGCCTTGCTGCCGAAATATTGGAAAATCGAACCCTTCGCGACTCCTAGCTCGGAGGCAAGATCTTCAATGCGCGCCGCGTGATACCCGTGCTCCGCAAAGTGGCGAAGCGCAGCATCAACGATGCGCGCCCGTTTTGCCTCGAGGCGGGTTCCCGCTCCGGGCCGCTTCCTTACCGGAAGAGGTGGTTCAACGACAGCGATCCTAGCTCGCGCCGTCTCGTATGACCATGAGTCATTCATAAAAGCTTCCCCTTGAATTTATCTATAACTGTGCTATCCAATGCAAGTACAAACTCCGACGTGACTAGCGGTCATAGTAAATCAACATGTCTTCGCGGCGCAAGTCGTACGATGCAATTGTTGTCGGTGCCGGGCACAACGGCCTGACGGCGGCAGCCTACCTGGCTCGCGCTGGATTTTCGACGCTTGTGCTTGAAAGGCGGGAAATTATCGGAGGTTGTTGCGTTACGGAAGAAATCGCGCCGGGCTGCCGAGCTTCCACAACTTCGTATATCGCGAGCATGCTTCGCCCGACGATCATTCGCGATCTCAATCTGGGCGCGCACGGCTTGCGAATGGTTCCGTGCGATCCGGCGTTGTTTGTTCCGTTTCGCGATGGGCGCGGGGTTCCCTGGTGGGCCGATCGCGACCGAACGGTTTCTGAATTCCGAGAGATCTCACGGCGTGACGCAGAGACGTTCGTTCGAGTCGACGACAGGCTTAAAAAGCTCGCGCGTTACCTTCAGCCGTTTTTTCTCGAGCCGCCGCCAGACCCGACCGTTCAAGGCGTCGCAAGCTGGTGGGAACTGCTGCGAGTGGGAAAACGATTCCGCGGAATTGACGGCGGAGAGATTGCGGAACTCGTCTCATTTCTCACGGGCAGCCTCGGTGATTTTCTCGATCGCAATTATGAATCCGAGAAGATCAAAACGATGTTTCTGGCGAACAACGTTTACGGCAAGCACGGCGGCCCGTACGATCCGGGGACGGCGATGGGCCTGCTTTTCCATTTACTGAGCGGCGGTGATGGCGAAATCCAGGGATTCTACGGCCACGTGATCGGAGGAATGGGTTCCATTACGCAGGCGTTGGCTTCCGCTGGGCGCAGCCTGGGAGTTGAGATTCTCACGTCCGCGCCCGTGGCTAAGATTGATTCCCGGGATGGCTGCACGCGTGGCGTGGTACTTGAAGACGGAACGGAAATTGCAAGCCGCGTTGTTCTATCAAATGCCGACCCCAAGAGAACCTTCCTGCGCCTCCTGGAAGCGAGTGAAGCGCCCGCAGGTTTTCGACGCGCCATCGAGGGGATCAAGATGAATGGTCCGTGCGCGAAAGTGAATTTTGTTCTCAGTGAAGAACCTCGCGTCACTGGGATGCCACGCGATTGGACCATTTCGCAGCGTGCTCTCTTCACGCTTGTGCCATCGCTCGAATTTGCCGAGCGTTGCTACGACATCGCCAAACTGGGCGAAATTCCCGAGGAATTATGGGTGGATTGCGTGGTTGCGTCGAATGCGGACTCGACGCTCGCCCCGGAAGGCATGCATGTGATGACCACATTCATCCAGTACGTGCCGTACAAGCTGCGACAGGGAACCTGGGATGAAAAGCGCGAGCTTCTTGGCGACCGCGTGGTGAAGAAAATTGCCGAATACGCGCCGAATGTGCCGAAGTCGATTGTTGCCAGGCAGGTGCTGACGCCGCTCGATCTCGAGCGGACTTATGGGATCACCGAAGGCAACATTTTTCACGGCGATCTTTCTCTCGATCAGCTTTTCTTTATGCGTCCAGTTCCCGGCTGGTCGCAATACCGCACGCCGGTGAGAGGGCTTTACCTTTGTGGCGCCGGAGCGCATCCGGGGGGCGGAGTCACGGGCGCGCCAGGGTACAACGCGGCTCATCAGGTTCTACGAGATTTGAAGCGAGGGCGCTTGTAGAGAGGAGTCGCCTGAATTTTTCGCGCCGCGTATCTGCGGCGCATGAATCGCAATCAAGAAGGAGCGGACATGAAAAAGAAAGGCATTCTTGAAAAGCTCGCGGAAGGTCCGGTGCTTGGCGATGGCGGTTATCTTCTTGAACTTGAAAAGCGCGGCCGCGTGCGAGCGGGACCGTTCACGCCGGAAGTGGCGCTCGATCATCCCGAATCCTTGCTCGAGCTGCACCGCGAATTTCGTGACGCAGGCGCGGAAGTGCTTCAATCTCTGACGTTTTATGCGAGCCGCGACAAGCTCGCGACTGTTGGCATGGGCGATCGCGTCGAGGAATTGAACCGCGCGGCGGTGCGACTGGCAAAGCAAGTCGCTGGAGATCGGTGTCTCGTCGCCGGAAATCTCAGTCTCACGTGGATGTATGAGCCTAGCAACAAAAAGTCAGACGATCGTGTCCGCAAGACTTTCGACGAGCAGCTTGACGTGCAGACGTCGGAAGGTGTGGACTTCATCATCGGCGAGACGTTTTCGTGGCTCGGCGAGGCGTTGCTTTGCGTTGAGCGCGCAAAACGCACGGGACTGCCCGTGATGGTGACGGTCTGCTTCGAGAACGAAGATGTGACGCCGGACGGCAAGAAGGCTGGGGACGTTGCCAAGGCGCTGGCCGACGCCGGAGCGGACATTGTTGGAATCAATTGCCTTCGCGGCCCGGAACACACGCTGCCGCTGATGGCCGAGATGCGCAAGAGTGTGAAGGGCTACATCGGCTGCCAGCCTGTGGCTTACCGCACACCTCACGATCACCGCGATTTCACGAGTTTGCCCGCGTTTCCGGATCAACTCGATCCATACCAGCTCACGCGCCGTGAAATGGCCGAGTATGCCGTGAAGGCACGTGAAATGGGCGTGAATTATATTGGCGCATGCTGCGGCGCGGTTGCGTCGCACATCCGAGAAATGGCACGCGCCCTCGGCAAGGTTCCGGTGGACGATCGCATTTGGAATAAAGGCGGAGAAAAGCCGATGTCTGCCTATGAATATTACGGTCACGACAAAGCAAAGGCGCGGTCGTAATTAAGGCCTGAAAGTCACTCGCTTTTGATACTGGGCGGGGGCATGATGTGCGGCACGTGTCCATGCTTCGCAGAGAATTTCGTTGATGACTGAAGCCGGAAGTCCCACCCATCCGCGCCGGGCGATGGGTTTTCGGGACTTGGTGCTGTTTTATATCGTCACCGGAATCAGCCTGCGCTGGATTGCAACGGCGGCGACGCTGGGGGCGAGCGCCGTCGTCGTATGGCTGATCGCGTGGTGCGCGTTCTACCTTCCGCTCGCGCTCTCCGTGATGGAGCTATCGTCTCGCTATCCGCAAGAAGGCGGGCTTTACGTATGGTCGAAGCGCGCGTTCGGCGAATTTCCCGGGTTCATTGCCGGCTGGACATATTGGGCGAGCAATCTTCCTTATTATCCCGCAATACTTTATTTCACGGCGGCCAATGCGCTGTACATCGGTCCGGCGCACTGGCAATCGCTGGCGAATAACCGAACGTACTTTCTTCTTTTTGCGCTGTGCGGCCTGGCGCTCGCAACGTTCCTGAACCTCATCGGGCTTTCCGTAGGGAAATGGCTGCACAATCTTGGGGCAATCGGCACCTGGATTCCGATCGCTCTATTGATTGGCATTGCCCTTATTGCATGGCATCGATTCGGATCCGCGACGCATTTCTCCGCGGCGACGATGATTCCGCACACCCACTTTCGCGATATTCTCTTCTGGGCGACGATCGTTTTCGCGCTCGGTGGCTCCGAGTCCGCATCGTTTCTCGGGGGTGAAGTTCACAACCCGAGAAAGAATCTTCCGCGTGGCCTTCTGGCGGGAGGCGTGTTCGTCACGGTCGGTTATATCGCGGGTACGATCGCGGCGCTCGTGTCGCTACCCGCGAACGAGATGAATGGTCTCGAAGGAATTATGCAAGCGGTGACGAGATCGGCGGACCGGATTGGCCTCGTGGCAATCGGGCCCATCGCCGCTCTGCTGATCACCGTGAGCAACCTCGGAGCGCTGGGAGCCTGGCTCGCGGTTTCTGCCCGGCTTCCATTCGTTGCGGGCCTTGATCGGTATCTTCCTGCCGTCTTCGCGCGTATTCATCCGAAGTGGGGCACGCCGTACGTGGCGCTTCTGGTGCAAGCGGCGATGGGGACGGTTTTCATCGTTCTCGGCCAAGCCGGCACCAGCGTCTACGGAGCGTACGAAGTTCTCGTCAGCATGGGAATTATCTCGTATTTCATACCGTATCTGTTTGTCTTTGCTGCGCTGATCCGATTGCAGCGCGAGCCTGCCGGGCCGGACGTCATCCGAATTCCCGGTGGAAAGCCGGTCGCGACCGCGTTGGGCATACTGGGTTTTACGACCACGCTCATCACCATCGGATTTTCGGTTCTCCCGGCGCCGGATGACCCGCACCAATTGCTGGCGGTGGTGAAGATTGTGGGACTCACCGCGCTTCTGCTTGCGCTCGGTGTCGTCACGTTTATTTGGGCCAAATCTCGCGCCGCCCGGGAAGCTGTACCTCCCCGCTTGCAAGCCTGAACATCCAATCATTTCCTTCAAGGAAGTAACGCTTTCAACATGCCTCTGCTTACTCGCCGGCGGACCACATCGCTCTGTCGCTAGACTTGTGTTTTCACAGGAACGCCGGTCGCGCGGTCGCGTGCGCGCGATGAAAGTTCCAGAACTTGGCTAAGGCGAGGGCCAGAGTGTGAGCGCGCAAGCTGAAGCTATTCCTGTAACACATACTGCCGCGCCACCGACGGGGCCTTGGATTTATAGGCCGTGGCTCGACCTGCTAGTAGGGTGTGGCGCGTGGTCCGCTCCGCTGCTAGCAATTGCGCTATGGATCAAGCCCACACAGGGCCACGGCTGGGCTGTCTCCTTTTATCTGCTTGCACTCATCTTCAATTATCCGCATTTCATGGCCACGGTGTATCGCGCCTACCGAACGCGCGAGGACTTCGAAAAATACAAATTCTTTACCTTGCATCTCACGCTGTTGCTCGTGTTCACAGGCGCTGTCGTCCACATTTCGCCTAGCCTGCTTCCATGGCTTTTCACTCTCTATATTTGCTGGAGTCCCTGGCATTACAGCGGTCAGAACTACGGACTCATGATGATGTTCGCGCGGCGCGGCGGTGCAACGATCGCACCACTCGAACGGCGCTGGCTGCACGCGGCGTTCATCGCGTCTTACGTTATGCTTCTCGCGAGTTTTGAGACCGGCGGTTTTTCCGATCCGCTGATTCTTTCTCTCGGTCTGCCGCTCACATTCACGTTGCCCGCTCGTTTCGTTCTTGGCGGGATTTTTGTCAGTTGTGCGTTCTTCGGCTTCGAGCGGCTTGTTCGGCAGCACGGAGTGCGGGCGATGGCTGCGCCGCTGACGCTGGTTCTGACGCAATTTCTCTGGTTCGTTCTGCCGACGATTCTGGAATTAAACTCTGCGTATCACGTACCGCAAACGCGCTACAGCAGCGGCATTCTTGCCGTGATGCACTCGGCGCAATACCTCTGGATCACGAGTTACTACCAAGGCCGCGAGGCCCGCGCCGCTGGCCAATCGAGATGGCGCATGGCTGGATATTTTTTGACGCTAATCGCGGGTGGCATTGCATTGTTCATTCCGGGGCCGTGGCTGGTAAGCAAAATCTTCCGATTTGATTTCACTACGAGCTTTCTGATCTTTACAGCAATCGTCAACATCCACCACTTCATGCTCGACGGCGCTCTCTGGAAATTGCGAGACTCGCGGGTTTCCTCGTTACTGATCAATCGCGATGCCAAGACCCGCGCTGGTCGCAATGCGACCGGCCTTAAACCTGCCGCGTCTTCGCCCTCGTTAGGAAGACGTATGTTCGCCCGCCCGGCAGTCCGGATGAGCCTCCTGGGTGTGCTGTTTCTCTGGGGCGGAATGGATCAGATCCACTTCGCTCTGGGTACCAACCCCGCGAATCTGTCGTCTCTATTGCGAGCGGCTCGCATGGAACCGTACGACAGTGCGCTGCAGGGGCGCATCGCCCTGGCGGAGGAAAAAGCTGGTAGGCAAAAAGAAGCAGTCGAGGCTTGGAAGCGGGCCGTTTCGATGAATCCGGAAAACTTGGGCCTGCAGCACTCGTATGCCCGCGCACTCATACAAGAGGGCCGCTACAGCGAGGCGTACGAGCGGTATGGCGAAATACTCAAAATGTTCCCGCGCGATTCCGACGCGCTCATCAACTACGGATTGCTTGCTGCGCGCATGGGTAATGCGGAAGTTGCGATGGATGCGTGGCAGCGCGCCGTCGATGCAGATCCAACCCAGCGAAATGCTCATCTCTATCTTGCCGAAGGTCTCGACAAGCGGAGCAATCCGGCAGCCGCTGTCCGGCATTGGGAAGCGTTTTTGCGCCTTTCGTCCCTAAGCGCACATGATTCCGCCATTTCGTCTGAAGAAATGATTTCCGCGGCTATTCAGTTAGCGGATGACGACGCGAGCATCAATCGCAATGATGCGGCCCTTTCGGCGTATCACATGGGGATCACACTTTCCCAGCGCACGAACGATGTTAAACTGGAAAGCATTGCTCTGAGTCATCTGGCCGACCTGCAAGACAGAACTGGAGATGCAAGATCCGCCGCAACCTCGTATCAACAGGGTCTGGCTCTCGACGCCAAGGCAAACGACTCGCAGGGCGCAGCCATCGACTGGTTCAATTACGGACAATTCTTGCGGAGGCATCCGGTCCCAGCTGACTTGGCTTACGCGTGCTTGCTGCATGCGGAGGATCTATTGGCGTCGGAGGGCGGTCAAAAACTGAAAACCGTCCGGGACACTCGAAAACAAATGGAAACCGATCTCGGAAAGAAAGAAACTGCTGCAGTCCGAAAAACACTTCCGGAACTACTGTCGCGTGTCTCGGCACT
The DNA here is from genome assembly GCA_050747005.1 of Candidatus Acidiferrales bacterium. Lineage (GTDB taxonomy): Bacteria > Acidobacteriota > Terriglobia > Acidiferrales > UBA7541 > Palsa-295. Next base: position 64,112 of record JBOGNE010000038.1, on the reverse strand, counting down.
CCCGCCAACATCCTTCTAAATCCTTTCAAGTTTTACAGGCTTGTTCGACTTCTCTTGCGCGGTGGTTTGGAACGGTCAAACGGCCGGTTTGTGCCGGCTTCTGTGGACAGGATTTGCCCAAGGCCCGTTCCAATTATTTATTCGATCGATGGGGTATACTCGGACGATTTCTTGTGCTGCAGTGCGCGGCATTCAATTGTATGGACCCGGGAGGAGCCGCCCTACGCCGGAAAGAGGCTATGCGAGGTCTCAAAGACAAGCGTGTTCTGGTGACAGGGGGCGCAAGCGGCATCGGCGCTGCGACGGCCGTGCGATTCCTCGAGGAAGGCTCGCGTGTGTGTGTGCTCGACCGCGATGCACGAGGACGCGAACGGATCGCTCGTGACCTGCCTGCGCTATCGGGCATCATCGCCGCCGATGTGACGCAATTGACTGAAGTGAAAGGGGCTTTTGCCGAAGCAATCGGTCGAATGGACGGCATCGATATCGTCATCAACAACGCCGGCATCAGCATCCGGCACACATTTCTCGATATAACGGCGGAGGAATGGGATTGCGTGATGGCCGTGAATCTCACGGGTGTATTCTACGTAGCTCAAACCGCCGCGCGCCACATGTTCGAGCGCGGAAGCGGCGTGATATTGAACATGGGTTCGACCAACGGCGTCGTCGGCCATCCGCATTATGCGGACTACAATGCAACCAAAGCGGGCGTGATTCAGTTGACGCGTTCGATGGCACTCGAGCTGGCACCGAAGGTGCGCGTCAACGCTGTTGCGCCGGGCTACGTTCTTACGCCGATGCAGCGAGCCGAATACACCGATGAAATGCTGGATGAGGTAAACCGGAAGATTCCTTTGCGCCGCCACGCCCGGCCCGAAGAGATCGCAGCCCTGTTCGCGTTCCTGGCCTCCGATGACGCGAGCTACATCACCGGAAACGTTTACACAATCGACGGCGGCGAGACTGCCGGCGGGCTGGCTAGCCGGTGATGCAGGGCGGTTTCACGAAGCAATCGGCTAATAGCGGAGCGTTACGCGGGAAGGTTGCGCTGATCAGCGGCGGCGCTTCGGGAATCGGGCGTGCAACAGCGCTTCTTTTCGCGCGTGAAGGGGCATCCGTGGGAATTGCAGACACAAATCGTGCGAGCGGGCAAGCAGTCGCGGATGAAATCAACGCCAGCGGCACCCGTTCGATTTTCGAGTACTGCGACGTCGCCCGCGCGGATGATTGCAGATGTGCAGTCGACCGCACCGTTCGGGAATTCGGCAGCTTGCACGTTCTTTTCAATAATGCGGGGATCGTCCGGCGAGGTACGGTGGAGGACTTAGCGGAAGAAGACTGGACGCACGTGATGGACGTAAACGTGAAGTCCATGTTTCTGCTTTCAAGGTTTGCGATCCCAGCGATGGCGAAATCGGGCGGTGGTTCGATCATCCACATGGGATCCGGATGGGGGCTCGCGGCAGGGCCGCGGGCCGCGGTTTATTGCGCATCGAAGGGAGCGGTCGTGCAGTTAACTCGCGCGATGGCGATCGACCACGGGCCACAAAATATCCGCGTGAATTGCTTGTGTCCGGGCGATACGGACACTCCCTTACTGCGGGACGAAGCTCGACAGCTTGGCGAGACGAGCGCCCAATTCCTGGCAGACGCGGCTAATCGTCCGCTTCGGCGGATAGGAACGCCGGAAGAGATTGCTCGGGCTGCTCTATATCTCGCGCAGGATGCGTCGTCGTTCGTCACCGGCACGATGCTGGTGATCGATGGTGGCGGCCTAGCCTGATTTCTCCTGGATAAGCGGGAGAATCCTTAAAGGTGGACACAAATATTCGCAGTCGAACACGCTCCGGCGAATTATTTGATCGCGCGCAGGAATATTTGGTCGAAGGAATCAATTCGCCATCGCGTGGTCGGACCGTGTTTGAGCCGGGGCCGGTTTTTGTCGAGCGTGGCCAAGGTTCTCGAATATGGGATGCCGACGGCAACGAATACATTGATTTCATGATGTCGTTCGGGGCGCTGATTCATGGCCACGCTCACCCGGCGATTGTGTCGACTGTTTCGCAGGCGATCGCCGGCGGCTCGCACTTTGCCTCAGCCACGTCCGCCGAAGTCGAGGCTGCTGAACGGTTCTGCCGGATGGTTCCGTCAGCGGAAGCCGTGCGCTTCACGAATAGCGGTACGGAAGCAACGATGCTCGCCCTGCGTCTCGCTCGCGCCGCAACAGGACGCACGAAATTTCTGAAGTTCGAAGGCCATTACCATGGGTGGTACGATCCGTATCTTTTGAACGCGCACGCGCACCCACCCCGAGAACTTGACGCTCCTGAGAATCCTGCTCGTATCCCGGATTCCGCAGGCATTCCGCCGACAACGTTCAACGACGTTGTGCTCGCGCCGTGGAACGACGCCGCCAGGCTCGAAGCGATCTTGCGAAAACATGCGCACGAACTCGCAGCCGTCATCACCGAACCCGTCATGGCTAACATGGGGTGCATACCGCCGCGCGATGGGTATCTCGCACAGCTTCGGGAACTGGCCACGAAATATGGCGTGTTACTTGTCTTCGACGAAGTTGTCACGGGATTTCGCTATGCGCCCGGTGGATGCCAGGAATTCTATGGAGTGCGACCCGACCTCAGCACGTTTGGCAAAGCACTCGGCGCGGGATTTCCGATCGGAGCGGTGGCAGGCTCGCGATCGATACTCGATCGGATGAAGTGGGGCGAGGATATGGTGCTGCACTACGGTACATTCAACGGTCACCGCCTCACGATGAAAGTGGTGACGACGAGTCTCGATCTGCTGATGGCCGAGAACAAAGCGGCATACCGCAAGCTGCATCATCTTGGCGACCAGGCAATCGCCGGTCTGCGCGGTATTTTTGAGCGTCGTAAGATCGGAGCGATCGTACAGGGCTTTGGCCCGATGTTTCAAATTTACTTCACGGATCGAACGGCTATACGCGATTATCGAGACTACTGCTCGTTCGTGGATACCCGCTGGTACTCACGATTCATCTATGCTCTCCACAAGCACGGAATTTATATGACGCCTTCGAATGGCTTGCACTGGATTATCACGACGGCGCATACCGAATCCGACATAGACAGACTACTCGCGGCGGCCGGCCAGGCATGCGCCGAAATCTCGTGAAAGCAGTGCGAGAGACGATCGTGTTTCTCGGGGGCGGAAGAATTACATCCGCCATCATCGAAGGTTTGCAGCGAACGGGGAGCCAGCACAAGATCGTCGTTCACGATCATCACGCGAACAAGCTTGTCAAACTGCGTCACCGATTCCAGGTCCGCGTCGAGACCGACCTGCATCGTGCGGTTGCCAATGCGACAATGCTGATCGTCGCGGTGCGGGCCGATTCAGTCTTGGCGGTGCTCCAGCGCGTGGGGAGGATTGAGCGGCCCGTCGCGGCTATTAGCTTCGCGGCTGGCGTTCCGCTTGCACAATTGTTGGGGAAATTGGGTCCGCATGCGCAATGGGTTCGCGCGATGCCAAGTCCGGCGTGCAGTCGCAGGCGCGGCCTGACGGCTCTGGCATTTGATCCAGGTGCGTCAGCGCGTGTGAAGAAACGCGTCCGCACACTTTTCGCGAGTATAGGTAGCGTGCTGGAGATTGCTGAGAGGAAGTTCGACGCGTTTACAGCGACATACTCCGTAAGCCACGGCTATCACGCATTGTCGGCGCTATTATCAGCCGCGATGACTCTGGGACTCGACCGAAGGACCGCAGAAATTGCGGCAGCACATGCTCTGGCAGACGGGATCCTGTGCTGGCGTGATGGCCAAGTATCGCTCGATCATCTTCTGCGCGAAGCGGCAACACCCGGCGGCGTTGCCGCGGCCGTAATATCGATCGAAGAATCCGGCGGATACACGCGCCTCGTAGAACGGGCGCTCAGAGCGGGCATGGCTCGCGCTCGGAGGTAAGCACACGTTCTCTGGGCTACTTGTGGCCGACGGCTTCTCTGACCCTCTCGATAGGCCCAGCCTTCCCATCGGGACGAAGGGCTTCGGTGTCAGAATAGTATTCCGGAACGATTTCTTTCAACTTATTCCGAATAGGTGCAGCACCGTTCACATTCAAGACGAGTTTGAGGTCTTTGAGCTGCTGTTGCAATTGCGACCAACTCTTTGTCTCGCCGCGAGCTCTCTTGATTTTCGTTGCTGTCGTAGGAAAAACATTCTCGCTATGATAGAAAAGTTCTTCTTCGAATTTTTCTCCATCGCGAAGGCCAGTAAACTCGAACCTAACCAAGTCTTCAGATTTTCCGGACAGCCGAATCAAATTTCGCGCTAACTCAACAATCGAAATTTGACTGCCCATATCGAGAACCAAAATGTCGCCATGATTGCCAATCGCAAATGCCTGGAGGACGAGCGCTATGGCCTCGCGGGTCATCATGAAAAAGCGTTTTACCTCCGGATGAGTGATCGTCAGAGGCTGATTGTTCAGCAGTTGTTGCTTCAGCACAGGAATCACGCTACCGCTTGATCCAAGGACGTTGCCAAAACGAACAGATACGCACCGCATACCGTTCGTTGGTCGAGACGACACAATAAGTTCGCCAATCCGTTTCGTTGCGCCCATCACACTCGAGGGATTAACAGCTTTATCCGAGGAAATCAGGACAAAGCTTTCGCACCTGGCCTCTTCCGCAATGTCCAAAAGGTCCAAAAGAACAAAAACATTATTACTTACGGCTTCGGACGCGTTCCGTTCCATCATGGGGACGTGTTTGTAGGCTGCCGCATGAAACACAACAGTAGGCTTGTACTCCAAAAATAAATGCCGTACTCGCTCCGTGTTGCCGATATCCGCAACGCACGTAACGGCCGGCGATCCGCTCGCGTGGCGAGAGAGTTCTAGCTGTAGAAAGAACAATCCTGTTTCGCTCTGGTCAATACAAACTAATCGCGCGGGACGATAGTCGAGGATCTGTCGGCACAATTCGGAGCCGATCGAACCCGCAGCACCGGTAACCGCCACTGTACGATTCTCAATTTGTTGGCGCACCGACTCAAGATCTATCTGTACAGGATCGCGCCCGAGAAGGTCTTCCAGGCTCACTTCGCGCAACTGGCTAACTCCTACTTGGCCTGCAATAATATCTTTGAGCGCGGGTACAGTTCGAAATTTGACACTCGAACTGTTACAGATTTCGATGAAGCGGCTCATCTCGGCGCCAGTGGCGGAAGGCACGGCGATCAGCGCCTCGTCAACGGCATGCTCACCCACGATTTGGGGCAGTTCGCTTACGGCGCCTAATATCGGAACGCCGTGGATTCGGATCCCCCGTTTCGACGGATTATCATCGAGGCATCCAATTGCCACGTACTCGCTATCGGGTCTCTTTAGCTCTCGAAGAATCTGCTGTGCGGCAAATCCAGCTCCAATAAGCACGACACGCCTGGAGCTCCGAAGGTCCACTCGAACGGACTCGGCAATAATTCGAGACAACAGACGCACGCCTGCCAGCAAACCGATTGTCAGCACGGGCTCAAGAATTAGGATAGACCTCGGAAATCCGCGGAAAGAAGGCAAGGTCTGAGTTATAAGAACAAATATCAACGATCCAAAACCAACGGCCTTTACAACGCCCACGACATCGGCTATGCCGGTATAATTCCACCAGCCGCGGTGCAGATTAAAGATCCGGAGAGTAAGCAACCGAATGAGAACCAGAACTACGGCGCCAATCGATAGCAGCCGAGCATACGGCAGCTTGAAATCGAACCGCAAAAGCCACGCCAGAATTAGAGAGCCGAGAACAAGCATTGCTTGAAACGTGGCTATGCCCCATATGCGCCTCTCAATCAGCACTTTCAGGAATTTTTGAGGAGACTTCAATGTCATCGTGAAATGACCTCTTATCGTTTAGTTTTTAATCGACAAGCCGCGCCAGCGTTTCCCGAGCATAGCAACCGACATTTTAGGCCTCGATTCTTCCCGGGGTGCGAAAGAACCGTTGATGCGGTACAAAAAGTTGAACCCCCATCATCAAGTTACGGCGTCGGTCAGGACGCCTACCACCCGTTCGATTTCTTGAGGAAGGAGGCCACCGTGAAAAGGCAGCGCAAGCGTCCGTTGAGAAACCGATTCGGTAACAGGTAATTCTCCTCCACGGAATCCAAATAATCGTCGTATATACGGCTGCAGATGAATCGGCGAGAAATAGCACCGAACTGGAATATCGTGGTTGGCCATAAGGCGCATTATCCGTTTGCGATCCACGCCCTCAGCTAGGGTAACAACATAGACGAACCAACTAACGCGCGCATAAGGCTGGCAGAGTGGGACCGCTAGTCTCTCATTATTCTTAAGCCATTCTGTATAGATTTGTGCAACGCGTTCTCTCTTCTGTAGGAGCTTGTCGATCCGGAGCAACTGAGAGATGCCCAGCGCCGCCGACATCTCATCCATTCGATAGTTGTAACCGAGATGTTCGTGCTCGAGCCATTCTCCCATTTCAGTTCGGCCTTGATTGCGCAAACAGCGGCTCGAACCGGCTATGGCATCATCGTTCGTCACGATTATGCCGCCTTCTCCCGTGGTGATCTGTTTGTTCGGATAGAACGCGAAGGCCGCAGCGTTGCCGAACTGCCCTACTCTCTGACCTCTGAATTCGGCTCCTAGAGCTTCGCAAGAATCGTCGATAACTGGTAGGTGTCGCTCTCGAGCAATCTCGCTAATTTCATCCCATTCCACCGGATGACCAAAGACGTCAACGGCCATGATTGCCTTCGTCCTTCTGCCAATTTTGCCCGCGAGGTCGTTTGCATCAATTGTGTAGGTAAGAGGGTTGATGTCTACAAAAACCGGTGTCGCGCCTTCATATAGGATTGCATTGACGCTTGCAGCAAACGTAAAGGACGGTACCAGGACTTCATCGCCGGGTCGAATTCCGAGAGATCTCACCATGAGGTGAAGGGCAGCTGTCCCGGAACTCACGGCGACCGCATGCTTCACCCCAATGTATGCGGCCATCTGCTGTTCAAATTCTTCGACCTTCGGGCCCAGTGCCAGGCGGCCGGAACGCAAAACTTCGATTACCGCCTCTATGTCAGTTTCATTCAATTCCGCAGCCGACATTGAAATATTTTTTGAAGCGATGCGCGTGGTATTGCCTATCGAACTCTGTTCGCGGTCTCCCAACGCTGCAGCTCCTTATCTAGCGAGATTCAACTCGATTTCAAATCAATCTTTGATTTAATTCCGGATGAGCCTACTTACTTTGATGGAACTCAGGCGGAATGGATACTCGTCTTCCTCGCAGTAGGTTTGTAATTACCATGCCTGCAGTAGCGGCCAATATCTCGATGTCGACTGAAAAACTGCGCTTTCGTACGTACTCGAGCTGAAGACGGATCTTCTCCGGGCGGATACTCTCGATATAGGTTCCTTCAGGATCGGAGGATCCACTAAGCAAAAGTCCCTCCTCCGAGTCCCATAGCGTGGCCCAATCAGTGATGCCGGGCCGCACAGTTAGGATAGCTCGTTCCTCGGGAGTAAACATACTAGTAAATTGTTCAACTTCTGGCCTCGGGCCCACGAGGCTCATATCTCCGATGAAAACATTTGCGAACTGGGGAATCTCGTCAAGCTTGTACTTTCGCAGTATCCGGCCGGCCTTGGTGATGCGCGGGTCGTCGTCTGCCGTGCACGAGCCGCCCCGCGCCTCGGCATCAGCTATCATCGTACGGAACTTAAACATTTCGAACATTTGTCCCTCACGGCCTACTCTTACCCCTCGATAAATGGCCGATCCGGCGGAATCGAATTTAATCCACACGCACAGAAGCGCGAATACTGGCAGAAGAGCAAGCAGAACAAACGCAGAAATTGCAACGTCCGTTGCACGTTTTGCAAATTCGTAAAATTCGGCTCGAGTCGTCATCCGAGCTGATTTCGGAGTTCTACGTACCGGCATTCAGCCTGAGACCGACGGATCTATCTCCGACGCTGAACCTTCTTTGCGTCGCACGAAACAGAACTTTTCGAGACGTGGATTGGGTTCAGACCTGAAAAGCAGCCGGAGGCCCGCGATGGTTCCAAGCCCATACGTGATGTGGAAGAGGAAACAACCGAACGGCATTGCGGCGATTACTAATGGGGGGGATTTTGCTCGATCGCGCAGCGCGAACCAACAAGCCGCGATTGAATAGATCAGAACGACGGCACCCAACGCCGCACCCGCTAGACTGGTTACGGAAGTTAGCACAAGCAGTAGCACTAAAATCATGACGAAAACGGCTGGGCATACGTGACGCCATCCAAGTGCGCGAACGTTTTCGAAAATCGTGACGGCATGCCATTGGTTTTCGAAGAACGCCTGCTTCAAAAGATCCCGGAATCCCCGAACCGCGATGTAATCAGTCGTCAGCGTTGGAGTCAGGTAGATTTTTCCTCCAGCTTGCCGAATTCTCGAGGAAAGATCGTTGTCTTGATTTCGGACGAGACGTTCATTATAAAGCCCAACCCGGTCGAAAATCTCCCGCCGATAGGCTCCGAATGGAACAGTATCGACGTATCCTTCTTCAGAGCTTGTTCTAAATCGGGAGTTGCCGACTCCAAACGGATTGCTCAAAATTGCCGAGCAGAGCTTCGAGCCGAAGCCTTCGTGGGCGGAGAGTGTCCTTACAGGTCCTCCTACGACATCCGCTCCAGTTTTTTTCAAGCACGCCATACAGTTCCGTATGAAGTCCGGCGGATACAGGGTGTGGGCGCCCGCGATAATGATTACCTTCCCGATCCCCGCGCGAAGTCCTACGTTCATGCCCGCCGGACAAGACCGCGCAGGATTCTTCAAGAGTCTGACGCGCGCATCATGGCTCGCAATCGCCGCCACCTTTTGCGTCGTGCCATCTGTCGAACAGCCATCGACCACCAAAATCTCAAAATTGCTCTGCGGATAAGATTGTGCGAGCAGAGAGGCCAGGCAATTTTCGATGAGTTCGGCCTCATTTCTTGCGGGGACGATAATCGACACAAATTCACTTGTTATGGTTGCTGGAATCAATCGGGGCTGCTCGACGGCAATGACTCCATTCATCTACAAAATCTCCTTCGTTACTTGCTTTCGCATTTCGAAGTAAGCCGCTCCATGATTCGAGAAACCATGTCGGCTTCCATTATCCCAGATCCAGAAGCAGGTCCGCAGATAGATTGTTTAGATGTGCTTTCCGCGAAACCTGGCCTGAACGAGGGCGGGCGTACCGGCGCTCTGCTAACCTCGATGTTGAGCCGTTTGGTTAAAATGCGGCACTATCTGGAACTGCGACCATAAAAAGCGAATCCGAAGTATCGCGTTCCAATCGGAGCTGCGATGCGCCAGCTGCATCTATCGTTGTTGTTTCTGGCGGAAAGGTGTTACTGCGGACCAGTCGCAAAAGTCTGTGCGACCAGTCGGGTTTGCCCATCCATTTCACTGCAGGTACCTTCGTCAATCGTATAAGCCTTCCCACATGCAGCGCACACTCGTGGCCGGCCATTGTCTGGCAATCGAATGCCACAACCGCACATCCAGCCAACCGGCTTAGCTGGAACCCCCATTACGAGGGCATAATCAGGAATATCGCGGGTCACCACAGAACCTGCTCCAACAAAAGCGTATCGACCGATGGTAATACCGCATACGATTGTCGAATTGGCTCCGAGAGTCGCACCACGCTTCACTAGGGTTTTCTGATATTCGTTGCGACGATTTACATGGCTTCGAGGATTGACGACGTTTGTGAACACCATAGAAGGTCCGCAGAAGACATCGTCCTCAAGTTCCACACCGGTATATACAGAAACGTTGTTTTGAATTTTCACGTTGTTTCCGATGCGGACTCCCGGGCTAATCACGACGTTTTGACCCAGGTTGCAGCCTCGGCCGAGTTTCGAGCCAGCCATAATGTGCGAAAAGTGCCAGACCTTGGTACCTTCACCAATTTCGGCAGGGTCATCAATTACGGCAGAGGGATGCGCGAAATGGTGTTGCGCCTTCCGGATTTCGATCGGAATACCCCGCCCGGCCAGTGAGCGCTCGCAGGCTTCGAGCACGTCCAGAACCCGCAGGGCGCTCTCGCCGTCAGTGCGAGGATTCTGGCGCGTGCGAACGCAATCCAAGAAGTGTTGACATTCGACTCGAAGAGGCTCATCAGCCGCCACCGCAATCGGTTGCCCCTCGTCTTTCTCAGCAAAAGGCTTGCGATCCTGCCAGTTAATGCGGTGTGAATACAAAATAAGCTTGTTCTCCTTCTGGACGTCATCGAACACGGCCATCTTTTGGCTTCCGACAATCGCGAGCTTCTGTTCTTTGAACGGATGCAGCCAACTGACAAAAATGTGAGCCTTCACTCCGCTCGCGAAATCAAGTGTGCTGAGCGTGGTATCGACGACCGGAGGACTCAAATAAGAGCCCCCCTGAGCGGAAACGCGGATCGGCGTTTCCCCAAGCAGATACAGGATTGCTGAAATATCATGCGGTGCAAAACTCCAGAGAATGTTTTCTTCGGTTCGCAACTTTCCAAGGTTTAGCCGGGAGGAATGAATGTACTGAATGCGGCCCATCTCGCCACTTTGCACAAGATCTCGCAGCGCATTGATCGCGGGATGGTACTCGAGTATGTGACCTACCATCAAAATGCGCTGCAGTGATCTCGCAAGATCCACCAACTCGCGGCCTTGCTCTCCGTGAAGAGCGAGGGGCTTTTCAACATAGACATCCTTACCGGCGAGCAAAGATTTTCGAACGATCTGGAAGTGCTCAACGGCAGGTGCGGCGATCGCAACTGCCGAAATGCGAGAGTCTCCAAGTACGGACCAAAGATCGTTGGATGTTCGGACCTCGAACTCCTTCGCAGCACTCTCGAGAGGCTCTGTTCTAGTATCGCAAACGCAGTCGAGCGCGCCGAGCTTGTGAAAATTGCGCACTAGGTTTTTGCCCCAGTATCCGGCACCTATTACTGCGACCTTTGGATTGGAAGCGTTCAAGGTATTCTTCTCCATTATCCTCGGCTTCTTAAGAGCACGATTCAAAGAACTCAGCGATCGAATCGACGACCGTCTGTTGCTGCTCCTCCCGGATCTCTGAAAAAATAGGGAGGGCAAGAACTTGCTCGCTTGCAACCTCAGAGTGAGGAAAATCGCCTTTCTTTTTTCCGAGATAACCGAAAGCTCTTTGCAGGTGCAACGGCGACGGGTAGTAAATTTCCGTCGGAATTCCCCTCACCGAGAGAAATTGACGAAGCTCTTCCCGTCGATCGACTCGGACAACGAACTGGTTGTAGACGTGCGTACGATCTGGTGGTATCTCTGGCAGTTTCACATGGTCTTGCAGCCCGGATTCTCTGAATAGGGATCGATATCGCTCGGCGTTCCGCTGGCGAGCGGACGTCCAGGCGTCAAGATGACGGACCTTGACTCTCAAAATAGCGGCTTGCAATGCATCGAGGCGGCTGTTCATCCCGAGAATTTCGCAGTCGTACTTCCTGCGACTGCCATGAACCCGAAGAACCTTGAGACGATCGGCATACATCGGATCGTTTGTCGTGATCAACCCTCCGTCGCCTGCTCCACCTAGGTTCTTCGACGGGAAAAAGCTGAAGCAGCCGAACGCGCCGATATTTCCGACTGCTTTGCCGTGATAACGGGAGCCAATTGCTTGTGCAGCATCTTCGATCACAACTAACTGATGCCTTGCCGCAACGTCCAAAATCGGGTCCATGTCCGAGGGAAGCCCGAACAAATGAACCGGGAGAATAGCTCGTGTGCGCGCGGTAATGGCCCATTCAATTTGTGCAGGGTCGAGATTAAAGGTATGAGGGTCGATATCGACGAATACGGGACGTGCTCCGACCCGAGCGATCGCAGCAGCCGTAGCTACAAAAGTGAACGGGGTTGTGATCACTTCTTCGCCGCGTTCAATTTCGGTAGCAAGGAGGGCAAGCAATAATGCGTCCGATCCAGAAGCACATCCTACGGCGTATTGCACGCCGGTAAGTAACGCGAGATCGCGCTCGAGAGCCTCGACTTCCGGCCCTAGAATGAAATGTTGGCTCTCCAGCACTTCTACCACAGCCGAAAGCACTTCTTTCCGAATCGTGTCGAATTGCGCCTTCAGGTCCAGAAACGGAAACTGCAGCTTGCGGGGAGCGCTTCTTGCTGATATCGCATCTTCGTTGGTCTGAATCGCTTTCATGGGCATAATTTCCTCTGTTTGATTCTTTACTGGGCCGATGATTCCGCTCCAGCGAGTTTTCGCTGGGACAGGCGACCGGCACTTAATGAAAGTGGAATATTCCCCAAGAACTGCTGAGCCCAGATTTCCGCTATCAGGACACGTGATATATCCATGGGGCTGATATCGACCCGGTGGTTCTGGAAACCATTATATGCCTGCAGGAAGGCGCCCGAATCCAGAACCCCCATCTGATCGAGTATGCTGTTGCTGAAAATCTTCCGAACAAAGCTTCCCATTTCGGCTCTCAGCCAGCGCTCTTCTGGAACGCCGAAGTAACCTTTGTCGCGCCGCCAGCGAACGCTGGGCGGCAATTCGGCAAAACTCTCTCTCAGGATTCTTTTTGTCCAACCACCGCCGAGTTTTAAGTTCGTGGGCAGATTTATGGCAAAATTTACCAAGCGATGATCGAGAAACGGATGGCGTATCTCGAGAGAATGCGCGGACCCGTTCCTGTCTTCGTAATGGGTTAGAGCGGGGACCGAATAACGGTCGATGTCGTCGATCTGGCGATGACGAAGAGTCTTTGCTTCCCAAACAGGAACGGTCTTCTGAGGCCAGCGAAGGAACGAACAGCGTCTGGCAGCCATTTTGGGTATATATCTTTTCGCTGTGTCGAGCCGAAATTGCCGGACGGCTGTACGATGAACAACACTCAACAGGAATTCGGCGATTGCTTTCCCGTACTTATGATTCCTAATCAGATCGCGGAGATGGAAGAAATAAAACTTCAGGTACCCGAGAAGCGCCTCGTCTCCGCCCTGTCCACTCAATAACACCGTAACATCCCCCCGTGTCTTGATTTGTTCGAGCAGTTTGAATTGTGCGATAACGCTGAATCCGCCGATCGGCTCATCATTGTGATAGAGACACCGTTCAAGGTTCTTCAGAACATTCCCCTGATCGAACAGGATTTTCCGATTCTCGATGCCGAGAGCAAGGCAGGTTTTGTCAATATACTTTTCTTCGTTGACCCCGGTAGAAATAATCGAATAGGTTTCTATTTTACCGCCCGTCAAACGTCTGAGAGCAGCCGCGAGACTGGACGAATCAAGCCCCCCGCTGAGGAGAAGACCGACCGGTACATCGCTACGAAGCCGAATGCTTGTGCTGTCCAGCAGAAGCGCGCGGAATTCCTCGATTGGATCTCGTGAAGATGCGATCGATCCATCCGCGTAGTCCCAGTAGCGCTGCGATTGAATTGTGCCTGTATCTACGGAAATGACGACGTTCGTCTTGGGCTCAACCCTGTTTATACTAACAAAAAATGTCTCTGGAGAATCATCCAGTAATCCCTGTGAAAGGAATCTGGCCATGACATCCATATTGAGTTCACGTTTTGGCAATAGTGGCAAGAGCTGTTTGATCTCGCTTCCAAAATATAGACAATCTTGCACGCGAAGCCAGTAAAGCGGTTTGATCGAGAAGCGGTCGCGACTTAACACAACGCGCCGGGCGCGTACATCGACTATCGCAAATGCCCACATCCCGTTAAGCTTACCGAATCCCGATTCTCCGTATTCGGCGTAGACATGAAGAATCACTTCCGTATCGCTGCCCGTCGTAAACTGATGGCCGAGACTTTCCAGTTCCTTGCGCAACTCGACGAAATTGAAGATTTCCCCATTGAATGTAATCCAATGTCCCAGCCCATCTGTCATCGGCTGGTGGCCCGCGGCACTGAGGTCCAAAATTGAAAGCCGGCGATTTCCCAAAAATGCGTCGAACGCGCCGCTGGTTTGACCCAAATTCCGCTTGATGTCAATCGTTACAAAGCCATAGTCATCTGGCCCTCGATAGGACACAAGATCAGTCAAGTCGACGAAATCGTCGACAGCCTCTGGACTGCAAAACCCGCTTAGCCTAATCGCTCCAAATACTCCGCACATGGTCGGTAGCGCCGCCAGATTCGCAAAACTTATAAGATTACCTTCAACAAATCAGCGACTCGTACATCTCCAAGAGCTTCATCTCTTCCTGTCGCCACTGATACTTTGATCGCACAGCTTGGGCGCCGCGATGACCCATCCGTTCAGCTTCTTTCGGATTCTCGATTATCCATTTAATCGCTTCTGCAATTGCACGAGTATCATTGGGATTAACTAGCAGTCCGCAATTTGCATCTTCAATGATTTGCCGCAGGATGGGAAAGTCTGAAGCGATCACTGGAAGGCCCGCAGCCATATACTCGAAAATCTTAATCGGCAGAGAATTCATGTAGCACGGAGTGGGGTGCAGCACTACTAGACCTACGCGTGCTTTGCATAAAAGCTCCGAAATCTCCCGGCGCGAAATCCAACCTAGGTATCGGGTCCGCTCCCAGCCAGGCAGAGCAGCCAAATCAACCTCGAGCGAACGAGATTCAAAGGCCCCCGCTAGAATCAGCTGCACTCGCGCACCGTTCGGGAAATGTCCCATCGCATTTACCATCTCCACCGCGCCCCTTTGAAGAGAGAGGCCCCCGAGGTAAACACAAATCGGTTCCCGTTGCGCGTAAGGGGCGCCCTCCAAATGGTCAAAGGCTTCCAACCGCGGAAAGTTTTGAACCAAATAGGTCTTTCGTTCCGGAAAGCGTCTCGCGATCGTCGGTGTAGCGGCAACGATTCGGTCAAATACCTTGGCGCTCAGGTTTTCTCCCAGCTCAGATATTACGGCAAGTAGATTACGAAATGGTCTCGGAATCCATTCCTTGCTCAAAACGTCCCTCGGAACGTCTTCATGCACGTCGTACACAACGTGAGCGCCCTTCATTTTGAGCAGGATCCCCAAGGGGATTAACTCCGGATCGTGGAAATGGTATACACACGCTCCCGAGCCGAGAGTCGCGCGATAAACGCTCCACAAGGTCCGTGTCATCCTCTCAAAGCGGCTCTTCGGATAAGGCAGCGGCACAATGTTGACGCCTCCCATTTTGCATCCTTCGGAGTGAGGGGCTATGAGAGTGACTTCAAAGCCGCCTTCCACGAGCGATTGAGCTTCCTTCTCAAATATTCGAACGTCGAAGGCGGAATGGACCGAAGTGAAAATGCAAACCATTCTTTGCGATCTCAGCTTTATTTTCCGTTTCTTCACGTTGCGGGTAGCGGAAGTCTCTCCAACAGGCCAGTTGAAGCTGGCCAGATCAAGCTGATAACGCGGGGATTGTCCCGCCGTCGGATGCGGAAATGCGTCCCCGTTCAAGGTACCACTTCAAGGCGAGTACGAGCAATGCTCCGTCAGAAGCGAGGATTTCCGGCAGCGATGTCGAATTCATATACCAGAAAGCGAGAATTAGGAACGCGTAGGAGGCAATATTCGGGATTGTCTTTCTAGACCTCACGAGAAAAATGTGAAACATCTGCATGATCGCACCCGCAAGCACCCCTCCGATCAGCACGCCTGCAATTCCAAAATCCGCGTATAGATCAGCAATGAACGCTCCATTATATGTAATCGATTCCACCGCCGCTGGAAGCGCGTACAGCCCGACATAATTGGCTGTGTCGAATGGTTGCTGGCCTGTTAACCTCGCGAACTTGTCGATAGACCTGCCATGTAAGTACGGCACGTGGCTCGGAAAAACCTCAAAATAGTAGTAAACAACCTCGGCAGGAATCTCTAATAATCTGCCGGATATAGCAATCAGCGCCTGTCCGGGGCCCACATCTTCTTGAGCGGACGCTGCCGACACAACCACGAAAGTCGGGAACGCAAACGTCAATAGTAGACCTCCGACAATTATCTTCCGGGCCAGATGCCCTCCGCTGTAGATATAACCCATCAGCACCATCAGCAGAATAATCGCCGCCACAGGCGCTTTCGCCAATGTCAATGACGCGTAGAAGACACCTGTGGCAAGTGAGAAGCCGAATAGTATCAACCAGGCACGGCGGCGGCTCTGTAGGTAGCAGCCCATCGAAACGACGATTAGGAACGGATACAGCGTCCCGCGTGCGACAGCATAGAAATATCTCAACGGCGAATTAAGCAGCTTAAGCGATTCCTCGCGCAGGAGTACTAACTGCCAGAGATTACCCGGGTTACGCAATAGGTAGAAAAGAGGAACAGTCGGTACCTCGACTAGATACGCAACCATCAAAAGGATAGCGATGGCCAGGAATAGGGCGAACCGTAGCGCCATCCGTGGCGTGGAATCTATCTGTTCAATCGCATGCACGAAGTAGCCATCTACTTCTTGCTGACGAAAGTGGAAGTAAGAATCCGCCAGGTACCATCCGAATGGAACAGTTATCAGCACGCTCTCCACACCAAAGAGATACATCGAGCGGTACGGCCCTTCCTGACCCGCAAATATGAAGAACGACGGGAGAAATATCATGGCAAGATAAGTGACATACCAAAAGCTGGTGATCGTGATCCTGTAAACAGCGAACGGGCGACAGTGCTTCTTCGTCAGCGCGTAGGAAACGCCAACAACAATGCACGAAAGCACCGCGATTGAATTACTTGCGTTGAGAACTGCAAATATATAGGTCAAAACAAACGTCAGTGGCCAAAACACTTTTCCGGCATTACCAATACCAGAGGCTCTCGAAACGCTCCCGAAAGGCGCTGGGGTATTGTTCTCGAACTCTGCAGATTCCACGCGAGCCATTTAGCCGATTCCGTCCGATAATATCCATTCAACTCAAGACGGTCTGCGTTTACTCAAAATCTTTCGTTCGCAGTGCCGGCCACAACGAAGAGATGATGTTCGCCCGGCGACGCATCTCGCACCTGAAGACGCAACCAGCGAGCAGAGGCAGTTTTACTCTTATGAGGCGATATTTCCGGGCCACTCACGCTTTCTGTTTTGAGTCCGCCGCATGCCTGCCCTATGCACCGGCCCCGAGCACGGCGCGGGCACGAGTGCCCGGGTTTCGCGGGAAGTTGGACCGGCGATAACCCGATACGACGAGTCTCCATATCTGCCTTCCTCGCATGCCGATAGCTCCGCTCCGTCAGTCACAGAATATCCGCGAAGCCCAACCCACCGCTGCAAAAAACCCTTCAGGGGCCGTTAGCTTCGCCGCCGTGGGTCGCACTCCCCGAGTCCTCGGCAGATACGCTCGAACCAGATCCGTTTCGCGAAACCCATGGCATTTCAGCTCTAAGCGCGACAACAACCCTCCGCGCAAAAATCTTCCTCGGATCCTGCGAATCTATCGCTTGCCATCTTGCGGTTCCGAGCACCCACGAGATGCCCAACCCTAACGCGCAAAGCGCCCCGAGTGATATGAAGAGGGCTCGCGGCGGAAACGACTTCTTCTCCGGCACATCAGGTGCATCCAATACCTTAACGGTCGGGATCTCTTTCGCTTCCTGAACTTTGGCAAGCTCGTATTCTTTTGTCAGGGTCTCAAAAACGGCTTCCTGAACTTTCAGGTGCCGAAATAAATCCGCGTAGCGCACGCCGAGAATCGGCAATTGTCGTAGGGATGGATAAGCATCACCAGGTTGGCTTCCGTTTGCAGCAGAATCCACACCTGCTTTGCCGGTCATTTTTTGCAATTCGCTTCGTAGCTCGTTGACTCGTGCCTTGGTGGCGCGTACACGAACGTTGTTCTCGTTATATATCTGTCTGAGGCCCTCCAATTGCGATTCCGTTGCGATCAATTGGCCGTCCAGCATTGCGGCGGACTCTACCACGGCCTTACCCTGCTCGGTAACGTCAATCGTGGCATTCTTACTGGCAAATTGGCTAAATTCCTTTTCCACTGATTCAAGGTCCTGAGTGACACCATTCAGCCGGCTTTCTAGAAAGACGCGCTCACGATGAGCTGACGATGTTGTTAGCTGCGCCATCAGCGTATCCAATTCTTCGACATACGCTCCTGCAATTGCGGCCGCACGTCCCGGGTTATGGTCCGTGACCGTTACGGTGATAATTCCACTTTTTCGATCTGCGCTGATGGAGGTATTCTCCATTAGCTTCTGCGTGGCGTCGATTTCGAGACGAAACCGGTATACTTTCTTCAAATCAAAGCGCTGGACGATGCGATCTTGCACCGTTCGACTCTTCAATACGCCAATAAAGAGATCGCCCGTGCTCTTCATGCCCAAAAGATCACCAGCCATTGCGCCCAGCCCGTCAGACGCCCCCCGACCAGTCAGCCCGGCCACGAGAGCAAGCGCACCACTCGGCTCTGAATCTGGCGGCATCAGACGCGTCGACGATTCATAACGGCTCGGAATCAAAAATGCCACCACCGTCCCTATCACCAACCCTGCGAGCACCCACCAGAAAAGCACGCGTCGCGCGGTCCAAAGCAGGTCGAAGCGCGACTGGAGCCGCTGCCAAGCAAGGCGGCGCTCGATATCCGCGGATACAATCTCCGGCGCATTGGGTTGCTCCGCCGCCAATGGTCTTGGATTGAACATCGCTTGCATCAGTTACCAGATTCTCTTTGCATCGTTCACCGGTCTTTTAAGCCCGTCCGAGATCAAAAGCTCTTCCTCCACGATTCGGGCCAAAATGTTACATCGACCGATGAAGTCCAGTTCGTCTGCGGCGCTGACGCCAGAATGGGCGCCAACCATTTCTCATATTGCACTCCCGCCGAAACACTAAAATCACGGGCAAACGTCCAGCTAAACTTCGCCGATGCATCGTTGACGGTCTCTCCATCAGGAATGAAATCTTTGGCAACCTTCGCGTGCCGATATCCGAACTGTAAGCTATCGCGTGCGCTGAACCAATACGTGCTCCATCCCTGAAATCCCATACCCTCTCTTCCGATCCAGCTACCGATGATGTTGTTCTTGTTCGTATACAAATCGTGGTAAAAGCTATCGAAATAAAGGAAGTGCCCGCCATTGCTGACGGAGGTTGGAATATCAGTATATCCAGCTTCGATTCGCAGGTCGAGCTTGGGGAGTCCTGGGAAGTGAGATAAATAAAGCCCGGGATCAATGCCAGCTCGCCGCGGCGCCGCCAGCGGCGATGGATCGTCGTCGGAAGCTGAGTCGGCGTAGACCGAAATCCAATTGCGAACAAACGGGAGACGATAGGAGAAGTCAAATCCGCCGGTCCGTTTCCCTGGATTATTGTTGGCTCCATACTTAGGCGTACAGGGAACGCCGGGACTCGGGTTAGAACATGTCCCGGACGAAACGAAACTAACGTAGCTGTTGAAGAGGGCCGCTGGGGTTAGCGGCCGACCTACTCCGCCCATTTCCGCCGTTCGAGTGAATCCCAATTCCAAGTTCGGCGTCGGTTTGAAGCTGATTTTTTCTCCATGAATCAGCGGACGCGGCGGGAATTCATTTCCTGAAAGCTTCCCAAAGAAAACATCCCATTTCATGGGGCCAAGCCAATGAAAAATCCAAGGAAGCGTAAACGGCGCGATGCGGCTTGCCCGAAACATATAAATCGGCTCGGCGTTATCGCTGAACATGAAAGAGCTACCATCGTTGGGACTCCACCAGAGGCTTTGCTTACCAAAGGACAAGTCCCAATTCGCAACGTTCGCACATATGTAAGTGTCAAGCAATGTGAACCGGTCGACGCTACCGATCGGATTCCCCGGCTGTACCGGATTAAAGTCCAACGCTGCGATTGTGTTCCGTACGTTCTCCGAGAACGCCGGTCCCGATGGCGCATGTTGATATTCTCCGCGAACGTAAATCGTAAACCGACCCGCAGTGCCATAACCGGAAAAGCCGTCGTAACTGTTGATCCCTTCTTGATAAGGGCGGCCGAAGTTATTGACGATGGTCTGTCCGAAATGATAGCTGTCGTTCAAGGGCTGGCCGCTTATGCCAGTAGTATTCGTGTAAAGTGATTCCAATCTAACAAACCGCTCGCTTCCCCCGACCCCAATTGAATCCAAATCCCTTCGGAATTCGGCCTGCAGCGAACCATAAATCCGATTTACGTTCTCTGACACCGAACCTTGATCTGCAATCTGGTCTCCGGCCTCCTCCACCAACTGAGCGCATTCGAGTCGAGTCCAAGGACGCATCCCCAAGAACTCGGAATGGATATATCCGAGTGCAGCGAGCCTTTCGATGGCCGGATACACCCAGCTATCGAGTTCCACGTATGGCGAGCCCACGCTCCCCGAACCTTCTCCGTTGCCGCGTTCGTCCTGAGACTCGGCGTATGTCTCCCAATCGCCGCCGCCGAGAGTTGGATCGTGGTGCTTGCGGTAGACTTCCTGGCCCACGAACCAACCTAGCGCGCTTGCTACCAACACGTCCGTAGGAAAATGCTGTTTCGCCGAGATACGGGACGCGCTGATCGCCGACGCCGCGCCATACGCAAAAAACGTCGTGAAGGGGCCAGGATATTCGTGCGCGATAACACTCGCAATCGACCACGCGGCTGCGGCATGCTCCGATGGAAATGAATCGCCGGCCTGCCAGAACTTGCCTTCGTAATCGTCCAGAGGATTGGGCTGCAATGGGCGCTCGCGGCCAAATGCGTACTTGATGGCATATGTAGCCACCAAGCTGTTCACCGCTGCCTCGCCTGCCAGTATGCCTGTCTCTCGCTTATGGTCATCGTGTACGAGGTGGCCCCACAGATAGAGGCCGCCACCGGCGGCTACCATAGCCCCAATGCCGTAATTCGATACGTCCTTGCTGTGTTTCAATCGGGTCGACGAATTCGACAGATGTTTGCTCGTTTCCGTGTCGGTTGCAAGCATTCCACCAGTCGCCACGCCCAGCGGCAGAAGCCAGTCCGCATCTGCCAGGCTCAAATGGCTAGGACTGGTCCAGATCGCCCTTTGATCGTCGACAAAATCTCGAAACAAGTGCAGCCCGAGCGTAGCGCTGTCGTAGCTCGGTGACGTTTGTGTCGTGCTCGTGCTCCAGTTCGAAAAATCCGCCTTATTCACGTTCACGGGATTTTCGTTCGCGCCTTTCGGATCCGAACGCGCGGAAGGCTCGGCGCTCGCCTCAGCCGGCTGAGACTGTGCGTAACAAATCTTCGCAGAGAATTCCAAGGCCATCACAATCAGACAGCCGAAAATACAGTGGGTCCACCTTCGGGTCATTTTCCAGTCTCGTCATGGTCGTACTGCTATGAATACAGTGCTTGCGATGGAAGAAGCCACTTGCGCCGCCAGGAAAATATTCTGCCACTGCACACCGCCCGCGATTGCCTTTTCGGGCACAACGACTGTGTCTCCCGGTTTCAGCACGGACCCAAGCGATTCTCCGCTCCAGAGACTCTGCCTCGCGCCCACGACCGATCCATCGGCGCGAATCACAAAAATTGCCTTCTTGTTAGCCATGGCCGAAGGTCCCCCAGACTGACTAAGGTACCATTTGGCGCTCTTGCCCGGCCTGTAAGCTACGGCGGTGGGGTTATATACCTGTCCCATTACCATGACGAAGCCGGGCCGCTTCGGAATTGTAACCGTGTCGCCTGCGGCCACAGCGATATCCGACGAGGAATTCTGCCAACGCTTAATCTCGGGAGAAATTCGGATGGCAACCCGGCCCACGGGCGGATTCGTGCTCAATTGCTCGAGAGTGGCCTCGTATTGCTGCAGTGCCATGTCCTTTGCTCGCGTTTCCTGAGGAGTGGTAACGGGCAAGAGTTCGATATTGCTCTGCTGACTCTTCAAACGTAGGATCATTTCGTCCTGCGATTTTGCTTCTAGCTCGCGCACTGAGGTTCGTTGCAAGATTGCGCCGTAAGCGTAGGCGTCGGGCTGAAAACCACCCGCTCGCTCTATGACAGAACTGAGCCGCTCGCCTGGCCGAACGCCATAGGTTCCCGGATGCCTTACTTCGCCTTTCAACGCAACGGATGCGCCGAGATCGTTCCAGCCGGATACTTCCCGGATCGTAAGGACGTCCCCGTTGTGAACAGGGACGTTGGATGCAGAATCGCCCGCAAGAGCCGCGGCGATTGATACGGGTTGGTGCTGCCCTGTTAATTGCGTCCGATTATTCCATTCGTAGTGAGTTAAATCCGCCAGTTGTGTATCCGCGCTCGGCTTGAGCCCGCCCCCGACGCGAATCAAATCCGCGATATCCATGTTCGTCGTGAGAGGATAACGTCCTGGCCGGGCTACCGCACCTTCCACAAATACTGACGCCGGTTCGACCGAGGAGGAACTCTTGTGGATTAACAGGCGGTCTCTTGGTTCGAGAACAATATTTTCTGCCGTCTCACCTGCCAGTGCTCCGCTAAGACTAACACTGAAGATTTTCATCTTGCCGTCGGGAAGGTATCGGAATACTTGGGCGTCTTCGGTCTGCGCGTCCGGTTCAAGTCCTCCTGCCAAATGAACTGCGTCGCTCAAGTGTATCTGACCGGAAGTGCGGTAGGTGCCCGGCATGCGAACATCTCCCCACACTGAAACAACAGGTGGATTCTCAAAATCGTACTTGCTGAATATCCGAACAGTGTCCAAGGGGTGAAGGATCGGGGCTTTTGACGGATCGGCGAACGCCGTCGCCAAATCGAAGCTTTCCACACTTGGTCGAAAATCCGGCGCATTCAGGCGAATGATCTCAGCATACTTGGTAGCCGGCTCCGGCAAGAGATCCTTATACGAGGAGATGATGTCCGTAACCCTCATGTCTGAGCGATAAGAGTAGCGGCCGGGCCGGATAACGTGACCTTCGAGGAAGACGGCGTCTTGGTTATACGCAGCGATTGGGAACACTCGTACTCGGTCGCCGTCGGCAATAGGGAAGGATTCCAGCTTTTTCGTCACTTCCGAAGGATCGCTGCTGTCGGCAATATCCAGGCTCAACATCGTTCTTTTGTCATGCGCAACAACGCGCTGCACTTCGATGTGTCGAAGAGCGGCCGTGGGAAGCAGACCGCCGGCAAGTTCTAGGACGCTGGCCAGATTTTTCTCGTCCCGCAATTCGTAGATCGCGGGGCGGCGAACCATGCCCTCGACTGTAACTTGCGGACCGATCGGAGGGACCATGATGGTGTCACCGTTCTCCAACCGCTGCATGTCCGTCCGCACGCCGTGGAGTAGCAGATCGTAGAGGTCCACGGTTTCCACAAGCTGATTTCCACGGTAATGCTTCACGTTCCGCATCGATCCCTGCGCCGTGGGACCGCCTGCGACAAACAGAGCGTTGAGCGGAGTTGACAGCGAGCTGATGTCGTGTGCGCCCGGATCCTGAACATCCCCTACTTCGTAAACGCGAATGGTGCGCAGGCGAGAGAGAGAAACATCCGCGGATACGTCGTGGAATTGAGTCCTCATAAGCTGCTGCACATTCTGCTGGACTTCACCCAAGGTTTTCCCGCTGACCAGAACCGGCCCTGCCTCCGGAAGGGTGACTCGACCCTCCCGATCCACAACGCGAGTGATTCGGCGGGAAACCCCGCCCCAGAGATCAATCGTTAATCCATCCCCCGGGCCCACAACGTAATCCGGACCGGCGGGAAGATCCATCGGTATGATCCCTAAGTCTTGCGTGCCGTTCTCGAACACCTGAGAGCCAAAACGTTGTGGAGTCGCCGGATGAGGCACGGCCTGCATATACATGTCATAGAGCGAAGGGATGTTGTCGTATGGGCTTGGCCTGCGAATCATTTCTAACGGCTGAACGAACGACGCGCGTCGGTACCCACGAGAAGATTGTTGCGGTGGATTGACGTAAGAGAATCCCGGCGACACCACGGCACTGCTTCCGAAAGGGTTCATGCCGCTCATTTCGGACATGTCGGGATTGCCGCCGATGCCTTCCAGTCCCATTTCGTCCATTGGTGAGCCATACATCCCAGCCTGCACCCCTCCGGCACTCGGATTCATCGATAGCAGGCCACCTTCTTCTCCGTTCCGCATTTGCATCGCTGGGTTCGCTTGCGCCCCTGCCTCTCCCGTCATGGACTGCGTGGGATCGAGAGAGTACGCAAGAGGGAGTTGTGAATAGTCGTTGCTATTTCCTTCTGCGGTTTGCATCAATTGCGCGCGCTCAAGGGGACTTGGCGTCCCTCTCGGCAACCCGTTAGGCGAATTCGGTTGCTCAGGGCTGGTCAGCGAAGGAGGATTGCCTTGGTTTAGGGGTTCTTGCCCGGGATTCTCCTGGGGCGTAGAGTTTGTCTGCTGCTGCGCACAATCTGAATTGCTGGCCGGGTCGCAGGAAAGAGCTTTTTGCGAAGCCTTCTGCATCTTTTCTTCCATCTTAGATTGCGCCTGCGCCCGCGCTTCTTCTTCCGCCTGAGCAATCCACTTCGTGCGTTCTTGCACGAGCAGCTCGCGTTCTTTGGCCAGTTCAGACTCTGGATTTATCTTGGGAACTAGATATCCATATCGTTGAACAAGCTCTGTGGCGACCGACCGGAACTGGACATCCGTTTCTAAGCGATCGAATATCGAGTCGTCCCTTAAATCGGAATCGCTGACGAGTTGGCCGTGATCCGTCGCATCCTTTGCAACCCACTTTTTTAATTCCACCATCAGCCCCGCGTCCTTAAGCAACACGCCCTTTATCTCCGCGGCGGAAGCTGCGACGTGACTCATGTTGTCCCGGCCCAGTTCAGAGCCTGGCACGGGCGCGGGATGCTGGTTTTGCGCGCCACAAGGAATTCCGCAAATGCCCAGGACGAACAGGCCGCAAATGAGCCAGCGGATGCTTCTGATTGAAAAGCGCGCGACCCCGGGGAAACCTTTGAGCGGCTGGAAGATCATTGGTACCTCACGGGTCCTGCAATTGGCCGCGCTCCAGCGCGCAGCGCGCGTAGGACACCGTCTTCGGAGGCTTCAATTTGGTTCGCTTCAATACTCAGAGATGCCTGATAAAACATCGAACTGTTCCGATCGGGCGCGATCGCGATCACTCTTATGTGGGGATAGCTCTGTAGTACGGTTCTGCACAAATCGGGCATCCGATCGCATTTTTCCAGCGCGACAATCAGGAAATCCGGGTGCGTGTTTTCGACTGCGCGCACGATATCGGATTCACGCGGAATCTCCCCAACGATTTCGATATCAGGCTGCTCGGAAATAGTGGCAATCACAAGCTCGCGGATCAGTCGTGGGCGATTTGCGACCAGAACTCGGATGGAATTCATCGTGTGCCTCCACATGGGAGCGAGTATCCGGAAGTTGTGTATGAAAAGATAGGTTCAAATGCGGTTCAACTGGGCCCTGCAAACCCGGAGAAGAAATACGGAAATGATTAAATTGGTACCCAGCTTTAGGAAACTGTTTTTTGCTCGTACTAGCCTACATCCGTCCGGAGGTATCATGCCTCGGCACTTTGAAGCGGGTCCTGACAGGCTTCGAATACTTCGAGACGGTCATCGACACCTACCTTTTGGAGTATCCGATGAACGTGATTTTTTACAGTTTGCTCTGATAAATTCAGCTTGTGAGCGATCTCCTTGTTGGTCAAACCCAGACCGATCAATGGAACTAGCTGCTGCTCGCGACGAGTCAGTCCCAGTTTCGCGCGGACGTGGCCTGCCAGTACATGGCTCCGTTGTGAAAGAAAGTAATCGAAAAGAACACGCGCCATGCGTGGCGGACAGACCCCCTCACCCCGAGCCACCGAGCGAATCGCCGAGACCACATCAACTGCCGATGCTTCTTGCAAAACGTAGCCCAGCGCTCCATGCCGGATCGCCGTAAGGAACTGCTGCGGGTCATCCTCCATCGCCACAAGGACACACTTTTCCAGGCGGCGATCGGCGGCGGACCCTTCGATACAGATCACGCCATCTAACAAGAACTGCAATGAATCCAGGACAAGAACATCCGCTGCTGATTTGGAAATTTCATCGCGCGACGTTGAACCGATTGGTTGAGCGCCAAGAACGTGCAGGTCTGGCCTTTTCATCAAAATATGCACAATCGATTCGCGCAATAACCGATTGCCGCAAAGTACTAATACGCCGATCTCTTTGTCCACCATATACCCTCAGTACGATCGATTTGCGTCTCGCACTTGTCTGACGAAGTAACAGTTTCTTTATCATGTAAGAACTAGTACCAGCAAGTGATAATTTATCGCAATGGCCACCGGGCGCTTCGCAACGGCAAGCCCACGAGGCCGCAGAACCGGGAGTTCATTATGATCGGAATCGACATTCTTTACCGCTGTTTAGAATTACAAGGGTGTTCCTCCTCATGCCGCAAACCTAATGAAATCTTTATATGTTGCTTGTGACTTCTTAACTCCCGTCGAGTTATCGTCCAAGACATGACCGATAGGCAACGCGCCGAAACGGACAGCCCGGGCGTGGAATATGACGAGGCCACTTTTCTCTTTTTCAATTTGATGAAAAGACTCTTGCCTGCTGTGTGAATTTGCGTTTACACTCTCGGTTATCACGACGCAGAGGACGGCTCCGGATGGGTTTGAACGGTGGATTGCCGCGCCACTCAATCAGCTCGAACAGGCACTCAAAGCGGAAAGGCGCGACAAGTTCGCACCGTACTGCAATGCGTCAACTTCTCGTCGGCGCCTCTCGGAAGTCGTGATAGGCCGGATTCTGCATCAGTCTGCGGCGCAGACGCACGACGCTGAGGGCGCGCGAATTGAGGCGCGGCGGCGGTTGCGGGTGTTATGCATGGCGCACCCATCGCGATGAATCCTGCGCCCACCGCTGAAACACACGCCAATGCCCGCAACGCCCTGCTTGCGGGATTCCTCGGTTGGACGCTT
Organism: Candidatus Acidiferrales bacterium; assembly: GCA_050747005.1. Taxonomy (GTDB): domain Bacteria; phylum Acidobacteriota; class Terriglobia; order Acidiferrales; family UBA7541; genus Palsa-295. Next base: position 37,291 of record JBOGNE010000038.1, on the reverse strand, counting down.
GACGCCTTCGATTATTTCATTCTTGTCTTCATTTTAGTTCCTGTCGCGCGTGACTTTCACGAATCCATCCCCCGCATTGCACTGACGCTGACGGCAAGCCTCGCGATGCGCCCGGTGGGTGCATTTTTGTTCGGTTTGATGGCCGATCGTTACGGGCGGCGCCTGCCGTTGATGCTGGACGTTTTGTTTTATTCCGCCATCGAAATTCTTTCGGGTTTTGCTCCGAATTACACCGCCTTCCTCGTTTTGCGGCTGCTGTATGGAATCGGGATGGGCGGTGAGTGGGGGGTGGGCGCATCGCTCGCGATGGAGTCCGCGCCGCCAAAATGGCGGGGCATCCTTTCGGGCGTGCTACAGGAAGGTTACGCGCTTGGATTCCTGTTGGCGGCCGTGGCTTATTGGACCGTGTTTCCGCACTGGGGATGGCGGCCGATGTTTTTTCTCGGCGGCCTTCCGGCGCTGCTCACGCTTTTTATTCGCGCAAAAGTGAAGGAAAGCGAGGCGTGGAAATCAACCGCAGCAGCCCGAACGACGTGGGCCAGCTACTTCCGCGCCGTACGGAAAAACTGGAAGCGCTTCGCATATCTCGTCTTGCTGATGGCGGTGATGAACTTCATTTCGCATGGCACCCAGGACTTGTATCCAACCTTTCTTCAGCAGCAGCGCCATTTTGGGCCGCGCCTGACTTCCGCGATCACCGTGATTTCGATGGTCGGCGCAATTGCAGGGGGAATTTTGTTCGGCCTGTACTCGGACCGCCGCGGGCGCCGGCGTGCAATGATTACCGCCGCGCTTGCCGCGCTCGTTCTGGTGCCGTTGTGGATATTCGCGCCGGGGATTGCTTTGATTGCCGCGGGCGCTTTTCTGATGCAATTCATGGTGCAGGGCGCGTGGGGCGTAATCCCCGCGCACATCAACGAATTGTCACCAGACATGCTGCGCGGATTTTTCCCCGGCTTCGCCTACCAGCTTGGCGTGCTGATCGCATCAACCGCGCCATTCATTGAGGCCGAGCTGAGTAAACAGTTTGGATACGCGAACGCGATGGGCGCGTTCGCCGCAGTGGTGCTGCTGCTCGGCGTCATGGTGATTTTCGCTGGCCCGGAAGCGCATCGCATTGCCTTCGGTGGCGGCAGTGAATAGCCGGTAAAATAAAACATTTTGCCGCTTCATCCCGAACGACGTGCAGGGCGTTATGCCTTCCCAACGAGATTCGGTATTCGGGGGACTACGCCCTCGACCACGGATCGTTCGGGGTCAATGAGGAAGGTCCAGATAAGCGCGCCCGTAAGCAGGACGCCCGCCGAAATAAAGAATGGAGTAATCCAGAATCCCCTCTGAACCAGGAATCCGAAAATGATTGGAGACAGGGATGCGGCCAAACTTCCTGCCATGTTCATTATGCCTGACACCGTACCGCTGTATTGACCACCGACATCCATGGGAACCGCCCAAGAAGGACTAATCACCAATTCCAAGAAGAACAGTGATGCAGTCAAACAGAGGATTGCCATCCAGACGGAATGAGCCATAGCTGCGGGAATCAGAAAAACTCCTGAAATCAGCATCGCGGGTGCGGCTACGATCCGGCGAGCGAACTTGAGCTTGCCCGTCTTTCGGTACACCGTGTCGGTCAGCGTTCCTCCAACTACGTCTGCAACCATACCGGCAAGAAGAGGAAGAGATGCTAGCGTGCCTAAGGCCTTTAACGATAAGTGACGGTATTCAAGAAGATAGGCGGGAAACCACGTCACGTAAAAGTAGGTGCCATAGTAGAAGCAACAATACCCAGCCGCGATGTACCACATGTTGGGCGAGCGAAAGATAACCCTCCACGGCGGCGCGAGATGGCGATGGAGATTGACCGTTGCGATGGCGCCATCTGGGTTGCGGCCCCGTATGTGAGCCAACTCCGACCGATTGACCTTGCCGTGCTCTTCTGGAAGGTTTTGGTAAAGAAAATAGAATGCCGCCGACCACAGCAAACCCATTACTCCGAAAGCGTAAAAAATCCAGCGCCAGCCGAATGCGATCATAATGCTCACGGCAATAAAAGGAACGATCGCGACGGCGAACCGGCTGAAACTGTGCGTGACGCCATGCACGATGCCTCGTTCCGACTTAGGGAACCACAGTTGCATCGCTCGTGTGGCTGTCGGAAACGCGCCAGCTTCCGCCAAGCCAAACGCGGAGCGTATACCGACGAGGGAGGCCAAACCCGAGGCTATGGCGGTCATCCCAGTCAGCAGTGACCAAACCGGAACGATTGTGAGAAGCACGAGCCTCGGTCCGAACCGGTCTGCGAGCCACCCCAGGGGAATCTGCCCTATGGCATAGGCCCACAAGAAAACGCTGAACATGAGTCCGACGGAGGTTTGGCTAAGTCTAAATTCTTTTGCCATCGCGGGAGCGGCAATTGAGATGCCCGTCCGGTCCATGTACGTGATCATGTACATCAGGCTAAGCAGGAGAAGGACGAACCAGCGGGTCTTGGACGGTTTGGGCGTCGCGCTCTCTGGAAATCTGCTGGGCTGTGAGACACGCGTGCGATTGGTATCCAACGTTCAATCTCTTCTACGAAGACTGCGATCCATTCAGACGCGATCGGTCGTCGCCTCTTCGATCGAATTCGTCCGTCGTTTTGGTGGCGTCTCGGCGGGGGATCCTGGTGGCGGGATATCGACTGGTTGACCCTCTTCCGCGGACCGATCGGCCGCCTGATAGACCTGCATGACCATCCTCGCGTGCTGCGGCGTTACCAGCGGCTGACGGCCCCTGGATATGCACTCCAGGAAATGAATCGTTTCGGCTTCCATTGGGCCGGCATACACGTGTGCAACCCTCTCGCCAGGCATGGTCGAGATCGGAAATTCGATGCCTCTTTTCATGGTGTTGAGGCTGACGTCGCGATGGGTGTCGTCCACCATAATCGCTCCCTCGCTGCCGACCATCTCGATCCAGGTGGACGAGAAATTCGGGTAGGCGGGCGGAAGCACCCAGCCCGCTCCAACCGTAAACACGGACTCATCGTCCAAGGTGACGACGATCCACACGCAATCGGGCACATCGTGCGTTTGCTGCATGATCTTGCGCACTTGCTGCGCGTAGACGCGGACGGGCCTTCTCGGCGCAAAACACCAGAGCAGGAAATCAATGTCATGGGTCGCTTCCATCGCGGCGGGCGAGAGCTTGATGCGGCCCCCGATTTTGTTGCCAAGATTCCGGGTTATGTGCCGACTCACCAGCGCGCTGATCGGCCGGCCGATCGTGCCATCGTCAATCGATCGTTTGACGTAAGCGAACTTGGGATTGAATCGCTGCGAATATCCAATGGTGAAAAGCAAATTCTTGGAGCGAGCCAGGGCAATGAGTTCGTCCGCTTCGAGGAGTTCCAGAGCGATCGGTTTCTCAAGGAACACATGCTTGCCTGCCATCAAGCTTTCCTTCGCCATCGGGTAATGCGTGGTCTCCGGCGTTGCCGAAATAATCATGGCATCGATGGCCGGATTTTCGAGGAGCGTCCGGTAATCCGTGGTGGCGGAGGCGGCTTTGGTCCTGCCGGCAACTTCCTTTAGTCGCGGCTCGTTGATCTCGGCTAAGTGCAGTTCGCCTACGTAGGGGCTAGATGCGCAGGTGTCCGCACGTATGCCTCCGCACCACCCCGTCCCGATGATTCCGACATTGATGGTAGCCATACTTCCCCCCGCCGATTCTTTCCGTCGTAAAAACCGAAGCCGACCCGGCCTCTATCCATCCTTTGCAAAAGGATGGTGGGGAACTTGACTGCTTCCGGGCCGGTTCCAATTTACCCGCAATTATTTGCTGACAAGCAAAACACCGAACGTGTTTGGCTTCATCGGCGGCTCCTCTTCACCTTTGGGAGTAACAGCCTCGAAACCCGCAATAGGGAGAAAAATGTTGTGGGTCTTCTCGTCTATCGCGAGGGTGCGAGCGTACTTTTTCGTCGGGACGTTTTCCACCACGGTATATTTGTCGGGTGAGTCCTCATGAATGACGGTGAGATCTCCGGATTCACCGTTCGAACTAAAGGCGAGTTGGGTCTCCGGATCGAAACCCGCGGCGTCCGGATCTTCGCCGATGGTAGGAGTCGCAACGACTTTTCCCGTATCAAAATTCACGACGGCCATCTTTTCATTGCCGCAGACGGAGAAGAGGCGGTGGTGCTCCCGATCGATGGCGAGTCCCGAAGGCTCTTTGCAACCAGTGAGAGGCCAGCGATGGAGAACGGCAAGCTTCCGCGCATCGATCTCGAGCATCTGAGATTTGTCTTCGATGTTCACGAACACACGGCCTTGGCCGTCGCCTGCGGCAAACTCAGGTTTGCCTCCTACCGCGATCATGCCAGCAACAGTTCCGTCGGCAGCGTTAATCGCGATGGCGCTTCCGCTTCGGCCATTGAAAGCGAAAACGCGTTTCGTCCCGGCGTCGTAGTAGATTGCATCAGGATTAATGCCTCTCGATTTGACCGTGCCGATCGTTTTAAGCGTCTTCAGATCAAAGATGGTGACGGTATTAGCTCGGCCATCGCTAATGAAGCCCCGGCCCAAATCGGGTGCCAACGCGATTCCGTGAACACCTAATGTATTGGGTATGTCGCCCACGATAGCGTAGGAGTCCAGGTCCAGTACCACGACATGCGTGCCGTGAGAGACGTACAGGCGCCGGGCGGCGCTGTCCGCAGCGGTATAATCCCATCTGCCCGCGCCGCCGATGGGAATCGTTTTTACGACATGATAGCCGGATGCGCCGGGCGGAACTGCCCGGGCGGGTTCACCGAGAAGAAAACTGGCTGCGAGACTGAGAATCGCGGCCGTGATCATAACTCTGATTTGACTTCGCATAATGTTTGCAATCCTCCATTTGTTAATATGACTTAATTCATTCCGAGGTAAAAAGCCAGCGGCGACGCTACCGATGCATCGCAGCTCGCATTCACGGATCTTGTATCAAACTCCACGATCATCCGCCGCCTGGTTTCCAAGACCTCGAACAGGTTCAATTATGTTACCGCCAGCAATGATGTCCAGTCATCACCGCGGTGTACGACCCGAGTTTTCGGCTTACGCAGTAACGTCGCGTTCTCGTCTCGATTTCCGAGCCTCTGGGTTGACAGGATTGCGCGGCGTCTGACCGCCCAGGACGCGGACAACTTCCTCAGCTGCCTTGGTCTGCAGCTCGACGAGTGATTCTACTGAGTAGAAACTCATATGTGGAGTGAGGATTACATTGTCGCGCCCGAACAGCGGTGAGTCAGTCGGTGGTTCCTGCGACACGACATCCAGAGCCGCTCCGGCTAATTGCCTCTCGTCTAGCGCATGCGCGAGAGCTGTCTCGTCTACGATCGGGCCTCGCGCCGTGTTGATCAGATAGGCGGTTGGTTTGAGCTGACGAAAAACATCGGCATTGAACAGACGATTGGTTTCCTGCACGAGCGGTGTGTGAATGGAAATATAATCGGAGAGTTTTACCAATTCGCTGAACGTAATGTTCTCCACGCCCGCATTTGTTGTGATTGTGGCTGGGATATAGGGATCGTAAGTCACGATCTTGAGCCCAAAACTTTTTGCCTTTAGCGCGACAAGCTGCGAAATCCTGCCAAATCCCACCAGACCCAGAACCCTTCCTCGCAAACGATGAATCGGAATTACGGCGGACATTTCCCACTGGCCCGCATGCGCGCGCGAATTCGCAAATGGGATCTTTCGGACCAAAGCAAGGAGCAAGGCCATGGTGTGGTCGGAGACTTCATCCATGCAGTAATCGGGTACCCTGGTGACAACGATGCCGGCGCCGGTTGCGGCTGCAACATCCACATTGTCCACGCCGATTCCGAATCGAGCGATGATCCGGCAGCGCTTCATTTGCCGGATCATATCGGCGGTGATTTTGGCGTAAGTCACGAGCAAGCCGTCAGCGTCTTGCGCAACCTGCACGATGGCTTCGGACGTGGGCTTCTCCGCCAGCCGCAACTCAGCGCCGGCCTTCGATAGCACTTCGCGAGCTGGGTCAAGATTCGGAAAGACAGAGTCAGCGACGGCAACGAGCGATTGATGCATTTCTAGCGCACCATCGCTTCTTCCATGTGTTCCATCAGCGTGAAGACCACGGGGCCGTTGCCTGAAACCAGGACATTTTCTTCCAGCCGGGTCGTCTGCTGAAGTCCCGGATGGCCGGCAAAGGTCTCAATGGCAAAGTACATGTTCTCTTTTATTTCAGCCGGAAATTTCAGCGAGTAGGCGCGGGAAATCCACATTCCTTCGTAGAGTGTGAGGCCAATGCTGTGAGCAAATTGTTGCAAAGTAACCGTCCCGTATTTATCGTCATCGTACTCCGGGAAGGCGGAAGCCACGTCCGCCGTGGTATTGCCGGGACGCAGCTTCTCTAACCCGGCGTACATCGAATCGTAGACCTCCCGGTACAAGTCAATTTCCTTTTGGTTCATCTTCCCCGCACACTTGAAGCAACGCACAAAATCAATAAAGTAACCGGAAGGCCCCACGGCGTTGATGTCAACGATAACCAGGTCGCCTTGGCGGATGATTTTCTCCGTTGCCCAGCGGCGGTACGGACTGGTGTTGCCTCCCGAAGCGACAATGATGTCGTAGATAATCTCGCAACCCCGGTCGAGCATGAATTCGTGAACCTTGGCTTCGATCTCCCGCTCTCGCACGCCAGGTTTGAGCCACTCATACTTGATCTTCCACATGGCGGCATCCCCGATGCTGGATGCCTGTTTGAGCAACTCAATCTCGTCGCGCGTCTTAATCACGCGTGCGGCGGATACCGCTGGCCAGGCATCGGTAATATTGAGATTGAATTCCTGAAAGGCTTTCAGCGCCGGCCAATCGAAGTTGTCGATGCCAATTCGTTCTTTGCGAAGCCCGTGGGCATCTAGGACATCGACCACGCTCTGCGCCATTCTGCATGCCATGACTGGCACCGCGCCTTCCGCCCACTGCCAGGTGATCGCTGGGTTAATACGGCCCTCCATCCAGGGCAGGTCAATTTCGGCACAATGCAGGTCTGATCCCGCCGTTTCGAAGAGCACGACTTCACCGCCGCTGGGGACTACCGCGTAGCGAATATTAATGTTGTATTTCCAATTGCCCTGGTACGAGCCTGTGACGTACCGGATATTCGCACCCGCAAATAGAACTAAAGCGCCCAAATCGCGTGCAGCCATCTGCTCCCTAAGCTTCTGCAAACGATCCCGGCGTAACCGATCGAAATCGACGCGGTATTGCCAGTCGGCGCCAGTCTGGCTGTAAACACGACGAGGATCCCACTCGTGCGGCTTGCCGATGAAACCCGTATCCATTTTGCTAGGTCTCCTTGCTGTCAGTCTCCGTCTCCAGGGGTACCTTCGAAACCCGGAGGATCGTAGACCACGCAAGACATCTTCACCACTAATATCTTGACATAGTAATCATAGCGTTTCATTATGCCTCTCCATGGCCACAGAACCACACGCGAATCTCAAGCGCGGCAGAATGCCGTTGACGGGATCAAGCGGATCCTTGCGAGGGCCCGCCGCAGGAATGGACCTCCCAGATCTCAAGCAAATTCGATGCTTTGTCGCAGCGTATGAGGAAGGCAGCTTCAGCAAGGCCGCTCAGCGCGTCCATTGCACTCAACCGGGGTTGAGCGTTTACATTCAGCGTCTGGAGGCAAATCTTGCACATCGGTTGTTTGACAGAAAGCCTCGGGGTGTGACGCCGACCACTGCGGGTAGGCATTTTTACGCTTGCTGCGGCGAAGTGCTAAGAACGATGGGAATGGCCAAGCAGCAAATGCTCGATATGACGGGTTGTGTGACCGGTGAGATTAATGTAGGAGTGTCGCCCACAATGTTCAAGGGAGTTCTCTCCCGAATGTTGCCCGATTATCTGGCGGCTCATCCCTATGTGAACGTCCGGCTTGCAGAAGCGTACAGCGGTACCCTCACTGACTGGGTGGTCACTGGCGATGTGCAGGTCGCAATCGTTACGAAGCCTCCCGTCCATTTGGGACTAGAAACAACGCACTTTTTTCGCGATCGCCTGGTTCTTGTGACGCGGCCCAACCTCAGGTCGTCAAAGGAACGACGTACTTTGCAGCGGAAGGCAAGTGATTTGGAGAAATTGAAACTGATTCTCCCGTCGTCCAGACACAGTTTGCGCCAGATTATCGAAACTGCGGCGCTGCGACTCGATTCCGGCGGGCCGGGAAGAATCCTCGAGATCGACGGAATGCTGGGGACACTGGAGCTGGTCCGCAACTCCGATTGGGCCACGGTCGTGGCCAGTATTGCAGTGATGCATGAAGCGAAACAAGGAACGCTAGTGGCGGAGCCGATTTGCGAACCAGAGCTTTGGCTCGATTTTTATCTGATACATACTAAAGACGTACTTCTCTCGATGGCTTGCCGCGAGTTCTTAAAGTGGCTGACAGGCGCGCTTGCGCAGGTTGCTGAAGTGCAAAAACTGATGTTCTAACCCCGCCGCTCGTGAAACCGGATTCGATCAATCGGTTCGCCGGGATGCAATGCGGAGGCGTATGGGTGCCATTTCTCTAAGAGTGAACGGCATTGTCCGGACGGTTGACGCCGATCCAGAGACCCCGCTCCTGTACGTGCTTAGCGACGAACTCCATCTGCACGGGCCCAAATTCGGCTGCGGCCTAGGTCAGTGCGGAGCGTGTACGGTGATCATGAGCGGAAGCGCGATTCGTTCCTGTATTACACCCCTGAGCGCGGTGAACGATGCTGAGATCACGACGCTCGAAGGCCTCGGCACGCCTGAAAAGCCGCATCCCATTCAGCAAGCATTCATCGATGAACAGGCTGCACAGTGCGGCTTTTGCCTGAGTGGTGTAATCCTAACCGCGAAGGCATTCCTCGACCAAAATCCAAAAGCGACCGAGAGCGAGATCGGTCGCGCGCTTTCGCACGTGCTCTGCCGTTGCTTTGCTCACACCCGCATGTTCGCGGCGATCAAGCGATACGCGCAATCGAGAGGCGTATGAGAGCAAGGCTCTCACGCCGCGATTTCCTGAAGAGCTCGGGCGCGCTCATCGTCAGCTTCAGCATGGCGCCGCTGCTCGAACCGCGTAGCGTGCAAGGTCAATTTGGGACACGTGTATCTCATATCGACCCTGCCAGGCTTGATTCCTGGCTTGCCGTGGGCGCTGACGGCATTGTCACCGCGTATACAGGGAAGTGCGATCTCGGTCAGGGCATGTATACCGCGCAGACACAATTGATCGCCGAAGAATTATGCATGCCTCTCGACCGTATACGCTTGATCCAATGTGATACTTCGCGGACACCGGACCAGGGAACGACATCAGGCAGTCAATCCACGCCTGTTAATTTCAACACCTCCGGTCTTGCCCAGGCAGCCGCGACTGCCCGAGAGGCGCTGCTGCGCATGGCAGCACAACGTCTCGGCACGGTCGTCGATCTGCTTGCAGTCGCCAACGGTGTCATTAGTCTTAACGGGAAACCCGGGGCGTCTGTCAGTTACGGAGAACTCATTGGAGGCAAGCGGTTCAACCTTACGCTCAGCGCCACGGCGAAGCGGAGACCTGAGAATGAGTGGACCGTCATGGGCAAGCCGATCCCATCCTTGGATATAACGGCATTGGCGACAGGCCAGTTCGAATTCGTGCACAACATTTATCTTCCTGGAATGTTGCACGGTCGGGTGGCGCGCCCACCTGCTGTCGGCGCCACGGTAGTAAGCGTTGATGAGAGCTCGGTGCGACACGTTCCCGGCCTGGTAAAGGTTGTGGTCCGCAAGAACTTCATAGGAGTGGTCGCGGAAAAACAGTTGCAAGCCATAACGGCTGCGAGCCAGCTCAAGGTTACTTGGACGTCGGGCTCAGGCCTGCCGGCTCAGCAAGATTTTTACGATTACATCCGCAAGCAGCCATCACGCGATGTTCTGATCGTCGATTCACAAGACGTCAAGCAAAAGCTCGCCCAGTCCGCGTCTTCGCTCAGGGCGACCTATTGCCATCCTTATCAGATGCACGGGTCAATCGGCGCATCTTGCGCCGTGGCGGACGTGCAAGTCGACGAAGCGACGGTCTGGTCGCCCACGCAGTCCGTTTATCCGACGCGGAGCGGAGTGGCGATGCTCACGGGGCTACCGGTCGACAAAGTCCGGGTCATCTTCGTGCGTGGGTCTGGGTGCTACGGGCTGAATGGAGCCGATACTGTGTCATATGACGCGGCGCTGCTGTCACAGGCCGTCCGCAGACCCGTGAGAGTGCAGCTCTCGCGGCATGATGAGATGGTTTGGGGCGAAAACTACGGAACGGCTTGCGTCATCGAACAGCGCGCGGGCGTCGATTCCAGCGGAGATCTCGTCGCCTGGGATTGCGAGACTTGGTCGGTGGCTCTCGGGGGCCGGCCCGGCTACGACCACCCAGGAAACGTGATCACGGGCTTTCTTGCCGGATACGACCCTCGAATCATAACGCCCCAGTCGGCTTCGCAGCCAACCGGCGAACTGCGCAACGGTTCGAACTCCGTGCCTTCCTACCTGACCGGCTGCATCAACGGCAAATGCGGCGGAGCCGGTACGGTCGGCAGCCAGCGTGTTCTCGCCCACACGGTAAAGTCGCCGTTCTTCACCGGCCCGCTCCGCTCCCCGGTGCGTCTGCAGAACACATTCGCGCATGAATGTTTCATGGATGAAATTAGCGCACACGTAAAGGCTGATGCGGTCGCGTACAGGCTGCGACACCTGAACGAGCCCCGACTGATCGGAGTGGTGAAGGCAGCAGCGCAGGCGGCAAAATGGGACGTCCGCCCTTCGCCCAACTCCGATCGCCGTCGCGGCGGTGTTTTAAACGGACGCGGGATCGCCTGCGTGGCGTATGAAGGCGACAACGGCTACGTCGCGCTGATCGCCGAGGTCAGTGTCGATCCGGCATCCGGCGGAGTCCGGCCCACGCGCTTTGTGGCCGCGCAGGATGCTGGTCCGATTTCGAATCCTGCCGGGCTGCGCAATCAGATTGAAGGCGGCGTGCTGCAGGGCATGAGCCGTGCGCTAGGTGAAGAGGTGACTTGGGATGACCGAGAAGTGACTTCGACAAGTTGGAGCACGTACCACAGCCTGCCTCTCGGCATCGAAGTGCCGAAGATCGAGACTGTCCTGATTAATCGGGCGGACGTCAGGGCAACAGGAGCTGGCGAGACAGCGATTACCGTCGTCGCCGCGGCGATCGGCAACGCCATCTTCGATGCGACCGGCGTGCGCGTGCGACAAGTTCCGTTTACCGCTGCGCGCGTGAAAGCGGCACTCGAGGCAAGAACTGAAACCTGTCCCGATTGCTAGTTCGGCTAACACCGCAACTTCACCGGTCTGTGCTTGGCACTTTGCGGAATATTACATTGTGACGCCTTTCAGGGGGCATTCGGGCCTTGCCGCGCTATGACCCCAGGCAATACGTGACTTGTAAGAAAAACTCATTACTCAACATTTCTCCGCACGGCGTTAGAGTGAGTTCAAAACTGGAGACCTCGCACCATGGACCAGAATCGCAAGAATTTTGATATCGACGCTGTTGCACCAACGGGCGCGCCGTCTGCCGGGTACGCCGAGGCCAGACGTGACGCTAAACATGCCCGTGGCATGGCGCGCGGGCTCACCTTGTTGACCATGCGTCGTGATGGCCGATACAGCCTTGGGGTTAAGTCTCGCAAAGGCGTTCTGGACGTGCCGGAGGCGGCAAACCGGTTGCACATGCACGCGCCCGCGACCACGGACGATCTGCTTCAGAATGAATCTGGCCCGAGCCTGAATGCGCTGGTGGACGCTGCGCTCCGTTCTGGCACAGCAGACGATGCATTTATCGACGAGGAGAGCATCGAATACGGGCCGGTTGTTACCCGTCCTGAAAAAATTATATGCGTGGGTCTAAACTATCGGCGGCACGCCAGGGAAGTCAACATGGCGATCCCCAACCAGCCGGTACTCTTCAACAAGTACAACAACACTCTCAGCGCTCACAAAGCCGCCATTAAGCTGCCAGTCGAGGTGGCCAGAAAGTTTGATTATGAAACGGAACTAGTAATCGTTATGGGACGAAACGCAAAGAACGTCAGCGAAGCAGATGCGCTTTCGTATGTGGCGGGTTACTCCACGGGCAACGATTTCAGTGCGCGGGAGCTGCAATTCGACACCGGCGGGCAATGGATGATTGGCAAAACGCTGGATCGGTTTGCTCCTCTAGGTCCTTATATGGTGACGGCCGACCAGGTGAATCCGGACAACCTGAAGATCGAATGTCGGGTGAACGGCGAGGCGCGCCAATCCTCCAGTACCGCAGATTTCATATTCAGCAGCGCCCAAGTTGTGAGCTACATCTCGCGATATGTGAGCCTGCGAGCGGGCGACATCATATTTACCGGCACCCCGGAAGGCGTGATTCAGGGCCAAGCCAAGGACAAGCAGGTTTGGCTGAAGGCTGGTGACAAAATCGCTTGCAGCGTGGAGAAACTGGGAGAGTTGGAGTTTGAATTGGTATGACTCAATCATCGTGGAATGCGGGGGCACTAGCCCTCTCGTCGCTCTTTGTGGCCTGTCAGCCATAAAAATAAACGATCTTTAACATACCGCATTATTATTTGACAATATACTCCCTCTGGTCGACGATGCGCGAGCAATGGAGATTTTCGGCGAGCACATGTCGGTCGACTTAACCTTCAAGGTCCGGCGGATCCTCTGACAGCACAAAGCACGCTTCCGAGCCACGGCGAAGGAAATCACGTGCAAGATTTACACGAGTTCCCTACGAGCAAGTTGCTCTCGGCAGCGCTGTCCCCATCCACGTTAGGCGTCAAGGAGGCAGGTATGATTTGTGAGACTGGCAGGAAACGTCTCGTTCGTTTTGGAATACTGCTGGCACTCCTGGTCAGCGTTCTCCATTCCAGCTCCCTCCATGCACAAGTGGTCGGAGGGACTATTTCCGGCACCGTCGCCGATAGCTCGGGAGCGGTGGTGGCCAACGCGACAGTCTCCTTGAAAAATCTGGCGACCGGCGTGAGCACGACGACCACAACCAATGCGCAGGGCATCTATAGCGCCCCCAATCTATTGCCGGGAAATTATGAGGCGCGAGTCTCAATGACGGGATTTGAAACCTCGGTCCAGACCGGCATCACGCTTTCGGTCGGTTCGCAGCTAGTCCTGAACGTCACGATGAAGGTGGGAGCCATCAACGAAACCGTACAGGTAACTGCGGCGTCTCCGGACTTGCAATTGGCTTCGTCAACGATCAGTGCCGCCACACTGTCGAAAACCATCGTTGAATTGCCTCTGAACGCCAGGTCTTGGACGGATTTGGCTACCCTGCAGCCTGGTGTCTCGGTCATACGCGCCATGGTCCCCGTGTCCAGCACCGACCGGCTAGGACGCGGCCTGGGCGTTGAGTTGTCGGTCAGCGGCGGACGCCCGGAGCAGAACAATTACCTCTTGGACGGAATCAGCATCAACGACTACACGAATCAGGCGCCGGGCAGCATTCTCGGCGGTAACTTGGGGGTGGACGCGGTCGCGGAGTTCAACGTTTTGACGACGAACCAAGGCGCTGAGTACGGGCGCACGTCGGGCGGCGTCATCAGCGCCATAACCCGCTCCGGCACGAACCAATTTCATGGAAGCGCTTATGAGTTCGCACGCAACAGCGCGCTCGATGCCAGGAACTATTTTGACGGCCCCATCGCTCCTTTCCATCGCAATCAATTTGGAGCTTCAGCGGGTGGCCCGATCCAGAAAGACAAGACCTTTATTTTCGGTGACTATGAAGGGCTGCGTCAAACGCTGGGTTTGAGCATGGTCGACACCGTACCTTCACTAGCCGCGCGGAGTGGGCACTTGACTACCGGCAATGTGACTGTGGACCCGCTGGTAAAACCCTACCTGGGCTTCTACCCTCGGCCCAACGGCCCGGTCTCGGGTGACATCGGAACCTACAGTTTTGCCGGTTCCGCAATTACCAGCGAAAATTACTTTACGACCCGGGTGGATCATACATTCTCGGACAAAGATAACCTGAACGGGACCTATATGTTCGACAGCGCTCCGTCGCAGCAAAACGACGAATTTAACAACAAGCTCCTCTTCGCCCAAACCAGGCGCCAGTTGATTAGTCTGGAGGAGAACCACATCTTCCGATCCTCTTTGGTGAATTCATTCCGGCTGGGCTACCACCGGGAGTATGCTGCGGCGCCTTCCGGCGCCAAGGCCCTTAATCCGCTCGCGGCGGATACCAGTCTCGGATTCGTCCCGGGAGACACTGCGGGGTTTATCGGAGTGCCCGGATTGACGTTTTTTACCGGCGGACTGAGCACTCAAACACCGGCACAGTTCCACTGGAATTCGTGGCAGGTTTACGACAACGTGTTTCTGACCAAAGGAATTCACAGTCTCAAATTCGGCGCGAACGTCGAGCGTATCGAGGATAACCAATCCGTGCCTTCGCAGCCTGGGGGAGACTTCGAGTTCAATTCTCTTTCGGACTTTCTGACCAACAATCCCTTTTCACTTATCACGGACGCTGCCGGCGTAACCACGAGGCGAAATGTTCGAGAAACGGTCTTCGGCGCCTACGTCCAGGACGACATGCGCCTGCGCCCCAATCTGACGGTTAACTTGGGATTGCGGTATGAAATGGCAACCGTGCCTTCGGAAGTCAACGGCAAGCTGGCAAGCCTGCAACATCTCACCGACCCTACGGTGATTGTCCGTTCTCCCCTGTTTGCGAATCCTTCACTCCGTGATTTTGAACCACGCTTGGGCTTCGCGTGGGATCCCTTCGGCCACGGCACGACGGCCGTTCGCGCTGGCTTTGGAATGTTCGATGTACAGGTCTTTCCGGCGAACTTGCGCCATTCGCTTGACGGCACCGTACCGTTCTATCTGTCGGCTAACGGCTCGAACCTGCCGTCGGGAACGTTTCCCTTTGCGGCGTACCCTCTTCTTTCGTCCAGTCCCAACTCACAGCGCGCCGCCTTTATTCAACAACACCCGGGGCGCAACTATGTGATGGAGTGGAACCTGAACGTTCAGCATTCGTTTAATCCCAGCGCCACGGCCATGATTGCTTACGTCGGATCGCGCGCGGTGCATAACCTGATGCAGACGGACGATTCCTCGATCGTGCTGCCGAGCACCTTGACTCCGGAAGGGTATCTCTGGCCCTTGCAGCCCCTTCCACCAGCAACGCCGCTTCCGGTTCTCAACCCGAACTTTGGTCGCGTCCCCGTGACGCTTTGGAATTCCGACTCCGTCTATCACGGCTTGGAGGTTCAGGTCCAAAAGAGATTAAGTCACGGGCTCTCAGGGCAACTTTCATATACCTGGTCGAGGACCATCGATACCGCTTCAGGGTCGACCGACGGCGATCAATTCCAAAATGGCCTCTCCAGCCTGTTCTTCTTCGACTCGAGACTTCGGCGTGGGCCTTCTGACTTTAACCAGACCCACACTATGGTAATCAGCTACATTTGGGATATCCCCAGCGCCCACGACGTTTCTAATGCCTTGGGCTGGGCCACAAACGGCTGGGAGCTTGGCGGGATCGTGCAGGTTAGCACCGGAATGCCGTTTACCGCTATCATCGGGCCGGATCCGCTCGGGATGAACAGCACCGACCCGCTCGACTTTCCGGATATCGTGCCGGGCTGCAACCGCATCCACGGCGGCCTCAATTATTTGAACCTGAACTGCTTCGTCCTTCCCCCGGCCACCCCAGACATTGCCTCACGGTGTCAGGCCTTTGGTCTCGTCATACCCGGCGCTACGCCGATTCCGGGTACCTGTGCGAACCTGCTCGGAAATAGTGGACGCAATAGCCTTGTGGGCCCGGGGTTATTCAACTTTGACATGTCGCTGGTTAAGAACAATCCAATTGCTCGAATTTCCGATCACTTCAACGTCCAGTTTCGTGTGGAAGCGTTCAACGTTTTCAATCACACAAACTTCAATCCGCCGACCGCCAACGACATGCTATTTAACGGGGATGGAACTCCAGTGGGGTCGACCGCAGGCCAGTTGGATTCAACGTCAACCACTTCGCGGCAGATCCAGTTGGCGGTAAAAGTCATTTGGTAAGCCGGTACGGGCCGATCGAGTGATCCGTTCGTATCCGACAATTGGCCGTCTGGCTGCGTCGTATTTAGTTTTGTGATCTTTCGGTGATGAGGCGTCTTGACCAATCCGCGAGACAGGCAACCTATCCGCGAGCGTTTTTCACTCGTCGTGGAATTCCACGAAACCCACCGACAGGCTTCAGTTTCATCAATTTTTTGAAGGGGGGACGTGATGTCTACGTTACGCAGATTGCCTCGCTGGCAGTTCGTCGCCGCGATTGTCGGCGTAATTTTGTCTGCGCACACTGCCTGCGCGCAGGGCAAGTGGATTAAGCTGGCGCCGTTTCCCGAACCTGCCGAGGAAATATCAGGCATAGCGGCAGGCGGCAAGATGTTCGTTTTTGAAGGACTCGCGCCCGCCTGGAAGCCCATGGGCATGGTCTGCGAATACGACCCAGCCACGAATCAGTGGATGAAGAAGAAGCCGATGGCGCTCGCTTCGCACCACGTTGCCTTCGCCGAATACCGTGGGAAGATTTATGCGTTTGGCGGCTTCGTGCCGCCGAAATCAGGTCCGCCGGCGTGGGTACCGATAAACAACGCCTGGGAATACGATCCTGCCGCCGACACTTGGAAGGCGTTGGCGCCAATGCCCAGGAGTCGCGGCTCGGCAGTAGCGGCCGTAGCGGGCGGTAAGATTTATGTGATTGGCGGCGCTACAACCATTCCAGGATCAAAGGAAACGGCGGTGTTTCCGACGCACCCGCATATGTCCGTAGGCACCGTCGAGGAATACGATCCTGAAGCCAATACTTGGCGCGAGCGGAGTCCGATGCCGACTCCACGCAACCATGCGGCCGCCGGGGTCGTGGGCGGAAAGATCTATGTGATCGGTGGGCGGGTTGGAGCTGCGTTCATCGGGCTGGCCTCGGACATATCCGTGGTCGAGGAATACGATCCAGCCACCGACCAATGGGCGGGTCCCCGTGCACGCATGCCAATTGCGCGCAGTGCAATCGCGGCAGGTGTCTACGACGGACGCATCTACGTCGCCGGAGGCGAATATCAGGACCCGCACATGATGGCCACTTTTCGTGCAGTTGAAGCTTACGATCCAGCCAGCAATACCTGGACCGAGATGCCGCCGATGCCGGTGTCGCGTCATGGGCTGGCGGTGGGCGTTATCGGCAACGTTCTGCACGTAGTGGGCGGAGACGTGCAGTCGGCCGGCACTGGAGTCGAGGTCTCCACCGGCGAGCACGATGCGTTCGAGTTTTCCGCCGGCAATAAATAGACTTCGCTTCGCGGTTGCGGCGGTATCTCGCCACGCGCAATAAGAACATTTCCAAGGGAGAGCCGTGTGACAAGAGACATGGAATCGGCCAGTGAAAGAGCAGTATCACGCAGACAAGTCCTGAAAGCCGGGTTGGCAAGCGCGGCGGCTGCGGCCGTGGGTGGAACCGCTGCGTTCGCTCAGGGACAAGCGCAAGGGTTCGTGCATGAGGAAGACGTGCAGGTGATCGATATTCACGCACACTATTTCCCCGAGACCTATCTCGATCTGGTGGCCGGCGAAGGGAAGCGCTTTGGCGCCGCCTATCGCATGACCGACAAGGGCTTCTACATAAAAACGCCTGCGGGGAGCAATGGTCCCCTCCCGGCTAAATTCATTGACCTGAAGGCTCGCGTTGCGGATATGGACCAGCAGGGAGTGGGCGTCCAGGCGATTTCGCTTACCGCCCCGATGCTGTATTGGGGCGATGAAGAGCTTTCCACAAACCTAGCTAAGGCATGGAATGACGCGGCAAGTGCGGCGCATCAGGCTTACCCCACTCGGCTTGCCGTCTTTTTGACGCTGCCCATGCAATATCCGGACCGCGCGCTCGACGAATTAGCCCGGGCCAGTAAGCTACCAGGCATGCGCGGCGTGTACTTGGGCACCAACATCAATGGCAAGGATCTCGATAATCCGCTATTCGAGCCTGTCCTGGCGCGCATTGAGGCCCTCGATCTGCCAATATTCCTCCATCCCGTGGAGCCCCTTGCCGAAGACCGCCTCAAGCAGTTCTTTCTCTCGAATCTGATCGGCAATCCCGTGGAAACCGCGGTCGCGGCTTGCCACCTGATTTTCGGCGGCGTACTGGACCGCCACCCCAAACTCCAGATTGGACTGCCTCACGGTGGCGGCGTTCTCCCCATACTAACCGGCCGGATCGACCAAGGCTGGCTCACGCAATCGGATCTAAAGGCCTCGTCGCGGATCCCGAGCACATATCTCCGGCGCTTCACCTATGACACCATGACCCACTCGAAGGCGATCATGGAATTCGTGATCAAGGAGGTGGGAGCGGAGCGCGTGATGCTCGGCAGCGATTACTGCTTCACCATGGGCTATGACCGTCCGGTGCAGTTTGTGGAGCAAGTCGATCTTACGGGTCCAGAGCGCAAGATGATTCTAGGCAGCAATGCGGCACGCATACTGAAGCTCTGAAGATATTCTCGGGACGTTCCAGGTGTTGGCAGGGCCGTCCTTCGGACGAATCCGGGGACACTCAGTAGTAAGGGAGCTCTGCCTACGCTCGAAATCCAACCTGCTGGCGGCGGCTCCAAGAATATCGCAATAAGGTATGCCCCATGAAATCACTCGCAGATTCCCCTCGTATTGAAGACCGAAGTTGGAAATGCGCCGCAAGCGATTCGCGGGATCGTCACTGTTGTAGCAACGTAATTCTGTCACCCTAACGGCAACATAAAAATGTCACCCCCCTTGGGTGTTTGTATGTGCCAAGCGGGTATCGCCGTAGGAGAGCGAGACCTGGCCATCGAGCGCCTGGTAGAGCTGAACCTTGGCACCCGCGAAGCTGAAGCGCCGGTGTTGCGGCGGTATCTGGAAGCGTCGGCCTTCCCATTGCACGACGTTGATATGGAGCTAAGACACAATTCCAAAAATTGCTTGCGCAGCGCCGTGCATCGGAGCAAAATTCACCCGATAATCCAACTAAGGACCCGCGCAACGCCATTTTCCTCTTTTGACGTCCCGCGCGGGTCTTCTTACATCACGCCGCCGACATCCCGCGAGATTGAATGCACTCGGCCCATATGCTAGCATCCGGTTTTGACTGGGCGGAGTTTGCCCGACATCCTGTTTAGAAGGCTGCCGGACTCATCGCGCGCAATTGACAAGTGTCGTGATGTTCGTTCGATCGCACAACACGAATCCGCAGGCCGAATTTCCACTCCACGAAATGCCTGTTCGAATGCCCGCATTTATACCGCCGCCGCGCCTGAGCGCGATACGTTCGATCGACAAGGCCATCCGGGCGCAAGCGCCGCCACAGGAGATCCCATTACGATGAGGTGAAATATGAAAGCGTACAGCACCGATTGGATCCGCAACGTGGGCATTGTAGGCCACGGCGATACGGGGAAAACCCAGCTCGTATCGTCGTTGCTGTTCACGGCGGGGATGACGCCAAAGCTGGGCAAGGTCGCGGAAGGCTCAACCACCACCGACTGGGACGAAGAAGAAATCGCGCGCAAGATTTCGATCAACACCGGCATCGCCTATGCCGAATGGCAGGTTGCCGGCCAGTCCGAAAAAAACAAAATCAACTTCCTCGATACCCCCGGCTACTCCACCTTCATCAATGAAACCAAGTCGTCGCTAATTGCGGCGGACGCCTCGCTGATCGTCGTGGACGCGGCTTCCGGCGTGCAGGTGGTCACCGAAAAAGTCTGGGATTACGCAACCGAGTACGACCAGCCGCGCGCGTTCGTTCTCAACCGGATGGACCGCGAGCTTGCGAGCTTCGAGCGCACGCTCGAATCGCTCCAGCACGTCTTTGGGCGCGGAGTGGTACCCATTCAATTGCCAATCGGCTCGGAAAAGAATTTCAGAGGGGTAGTTGATCTGGTGACGATGAAAGCGCTCGTGTATGCACCGGACGGCGATGGCAAGGCAAAAATCGAAGAGATTCCCCCCGACATGGCCGCGCAGGCGAAAACCGCGCACGAGGCGCTCGTGGAATTGGTTGCCGAAGGCGAAGACGACTTGATGCAGGAATTCTTCGAGAAGGGTACGCTCCCGGCCGAAGACCTGCGGAAAGGCATCCACGAGGAAGCGCTGGAGAAGCAAATCTTTCCCGTGATGCTCGCCTCCGCACTGCATAATATTGGCAGCGATGCGATTCTGAATTTTCTCGTTGAGATTTTCCCGTCTCCCGCGGTGCGCGAAAAGGCCAGCGGCCACCAAACACCCGGACACAAGGGCGAGACGGTCGACCGCAAGATCGCCGAGTCCGAACCTGTATCCGTGTTTGTTTTTAAGACGCACCACGATCCGTTCGCCGGCCGCATCACGCATTTCAAAGTGATGTCCGGTGTGCTCAAGGCCGACGCGACGCTGAGCGATTTCAATCGCAATACGCAGGAGCGGCTGCAGCACATCCAGGTGATGCAGGGAAAAACCGCCATCGCCGTGCCGGAACTGCACGCGGGAGACATTGGCGCCGTACCGAAACTCAGGGAGACTCTCTCGGGAGATACCCTCGGTGACAAGAATGCGCCGATTTTCTATCCGCCGGCGCGAATCCCCGAGCCTTCCATCACATTTGCGGTCGAGCCTAAAACTCGCGCCGATGAAGACCGCTTCGGGCAGGCCATTCACAAAATTCTGGAGGAGGATCTGGCGCTGCGCTTTGGCCGCGATCCGCAGACCAAGGAATTTCTGCTCAGCGGCTCCGGCCAGCAGCACATCGAAGTAGTGGTCGCGAAACTACGCAAGCGCTATCACGTCGAAATGGCGCTGCATCCGCCGAAAGTCGCGTACCGCGAAACAATTCGCGGCAAGGCCGACGCGGAAGGCAAGCACAAGAAACAGTCTGGCGGGCACGGGCAGTTCGGCGTGTGCCGGATCAAAATGGAACCGCTGCCCCGCGGCAAGGGATTTGAATTCGTGGACGACGTTTTTGGTGGAGCGATTCCCAAGAACTGGATTCCATCCGTCGAAAAAGGCATTCGTGATACGGCCGAGCGCGGATTTCTTGCTGGATTCCCGGTCGTGGACTTCAAGGTGAGCCTCTACGACGGGAAATACCACGACGTGGATTCAAGCGACATCGCCTTCAAAATCGCGGGCTCGCTGGCATTCCGCGAAGCGATGAAGCAAGCGCGTCCGGCGCTGCTCGAACCCGTGATGCACGTCGAAGTCTATGCGCCGGATCAGTACTCCGGTGACTTGATGGGCGACCTGAGTTCGCGCCGCGGGCGAATCAGCGGAAGCGAATCGCGGGCGGGAAACGTTGTGGTGAAAGCGCAGGTTCCGTTCGCCGAAATGCTAAGTTATGCGAACGAGCTGATTTCGATGACGCAGGGGCGGGGGAGTTATTCAATGGAATTTTCGCACTACGACTTCGTACCGGGCGAACTCGCGGAAAAAGTGATCGCCGCGCACAAGCCCCATCACGCAGGCCAGGAGGAAAGCGAAACCGCCACTGCCTAACGGTGCGTGCATAACAATGGCATTGCGGGATTTTGTCGGAGCCGCGGGGAGACGAAGCTAGTTACCTTGCGTCTGTGCGGTGGATGGCGGATGCCCCGGGAGGGATGTTTCTTTTCTGGGCGACTTGAGCCGGAGTCCTCGCGGCTTGCGCGCTCCGAACTGGTGCGAAGGCCTTGCAGCCCACACCGTAACACGGACCGGGGCTGCGATAATACGCGCACGATGAAAGAGACAGCATCGACAGGATCACAATCACCGCGCACCCGATCTGCTTTTTCATGGCTCCCTCTTTTCGCAGGCTCCCAAAACGCCGCTAAACATCGTGCATCCTTTGTCATATTTTGGCACGGAATCCGAACGAGTTTGCAACTTTCCATGGATTCTTGCGCCCGCGCGATGACGAAGAGCAGGCGAAGACCTGCCGCGTGAGCCGCGGCTCGAAGACCGGGCTTACGAAATCCGCGGTAGAAAAAATCCGGTCAATCGTTTGTGCTCTTCAAACGCCGGCCCGAATTGGCCGGCTAGCAACGACTCTTCCCGCTTGGCTTTTCTCGCGAAACCGACGATGAATATCGCCAGTGCGACAAGGCCGCGGTATTCTCCCACGGCAAGAACGGTGCCAACGAGCGCGATCAACATCCCGGTGTAAATCGGATGGCGGATGTGTGAGTACGGCCAGAGCGAATCAGTTGATGCTCCTCGCGAATCGTCACTTCCGCGCTCCAGTTCTTTCCGATGTAGCGCCGCGCCCAAATGGCAAAAGCGATTCCCGCGAGCGTCAGGGCAATGCCGAGTTCCTGAATCCAAAACAGGCCGGGCAAAAAGCGGCGGTTCAGCGGACCGAAGCGCAGATCGGAAGAGAATAGAAGAACGAACCCCGCTGCCATGAACAGCATGTGCAGTATCCGCACGTTCTTCGGTTCGCTCCGTTCGGCCTTCTTCCTGCCTCGCGATGCGACGATCCAATACAGTAGAAAGACGATCCACGCGGCGGAAATGATTTGTGACGGCTGGAAGTAAGTACTCATAGCTATTTCCTCCTTTCGCTTTGCGTAACTTTTCTCTTCGGTACGAGGGCTATCCGGCGGAGCCGGTCGATCCAGGCGAGTTCCGCGCGAATCTGCCACCGGAGAAATCGAACTACCTCGCCGCCGTAACGGCCGAGGTCCATGTCGCGCTCGAGATTCGCAAACTTCCCGTCGCGCGCTTCGAGGAAGCTCTTGCGCTTCTCCAGAATCTGATCGCGCGCGGCCGGATCAAGAGCTTCGAAAAACCCGACGCGCAGACGAAACCCTTCCGGCGAACGGACTTCCGCCCCGTCAAATTCGCGGAGGCGCCGGATGAGTTCCTGGCGGCCAGGCGGCGTCAACGAGTACATCTGCCGGACTTGCCCGCGCTGCCCGGCGGTTTCTTTCCGCGTCACCCAGCCGCGTTCGACAAAACGGCGCAGCAGGGGATAAACCAGGTTGTTGTGCAACTCGGGCTGCCCGGAGATAAAACCGGCCTGTTTCTTAAGCGCGTAGCCGTGCTGCGGTCCGTCGAGCAGCGTGGCGAGGATTAATAGGTCATTCATGACTGTGTCACTTTTATACTAACACCACACTGCGTCAAGCCTTTCTTTTGCTCCGCCGCCTGAACCGATTGCCGAGATCCAGTTCTCGATGAAGGGCGGCAGCATCGCGCTGGCGACTGGCTTCTTCTTCCGCCTAACCAATTTGGCGCTTGCGATTCGGCGCTCAACTGCGTAAAGCTGGCGGTCTCATGAAAAAGCTCAAGAGGGCAAAACACGCCGGCGATTCAACGATTGCGATTCACGCGGGCGAAGAGAAATTCCACGCCGCCGGCCCCGTGGGAACGCCGATCTCGCGCACGTCCACCTTTACGTTCGCGAGCACCGAAGAGATGAAGCGCTGGGCCGAAGGCAAGAGCTCCGCTTACATTTACACGCGTTACGGGAATCCCACGCTGGCTATTGCCGAGCAGAAAATCGCGGCGCTGGAAGGCGCGGAAGCCGCGGTAGTGGCGGCATCGGGGATGGCGGCGATCTCGAGCGCGCTTCTCTCAGTTCTCAAGACGGGGGACGAGCTGATTGCCACGCGCCAGCTCTACGGCGGAAGCTACCGGCTGATGCGCGATCTGTTCCCGCGGCTGGGAATCGGCGTCCACCACGTGGAATCGGACCTTGCCGGAATCGAGCGGCTGGTCAGCCCGCGAACCAAAGCGCTGTACATCGAGACGCCAACCAATCCCACCCTCCGGCTGGTGAACCTCGAAAAGGCGGCGGAATTCGCGAAAGAATGGGGCCTGATTTCGCTGATCGACAACACTTTTGCCAGTCCAGTCCTGCAGAAACCGATTGCGATGGGTTACAACCTGGTGTTGCACAGCGCCACGAAATACCTTGCCGGGCATTCCGATGTAATCGCCGGCGCGGTTGCCGGCAGCCGCTTGTTGATCGACAAAGTTCGAGACAACGTCATTTATCTCGGCGGATCGATGGATCCGGAGGCTGCATTTCTGCTGATTCGCGGCATGAAGACCCTGGGCGTTCGCATGGAGCGGCAATGCGAGAACGCCATGATCGTTGCAAAGTACCTTGCGCGGCACCCAAAAATCGCGCGCGTGCATTACCCCGGCCTGACGTCGCATCCTGATCACCGGTTGGCCACGCGCCAGATGAAAGGGTTCGGCGCGATGCTCGCCTTCGACCTGAAGGGCGGCTTGGGCGCGGCGCGGCGTTTTTGCGACCGCGTAAGGGTTTTTCTGCTGGCGGCTAGCCTGGGGGGCGTTGAGTCGCTGGTGGTGCTGCCGATCTATTCTTCTCACTATCGAATGTCGCAAACCGAGCTGCGTGGGGCGGGCGTCGAGCCCGGGACTGTGAGAGTCTCAGTCGGCCTCGAAGACGCGAAGGATCTGATTGCGGATCTCGGCCAGGCGTTAGCTTAGCCGGTCTTTTCGAGTTTGGCTATGGGCAACCTTCATGAGTTCCCGATCGAATGTTGCCTAAGTCGTTCCCATGTTTGTTTGTTTTCCGAAATGGCGGTTGGAGCGGTACGTCGACTAGTACCCCGTGTCCTGATATCGCCAACGTCTGGTAGAGCACACCCATTGACCGCCCGGTAGGTAACCCGTAAAATTTTGTTACATGCTGAACAGAGTCTCGGGGAAAGTTTGAGCGTGCTGGAATGACCACCCGAGCGACAGCGCAGCTTTTTTGGCATCAAGTACTAGAACGTAGGTGAGATTTCATGAGTATTAAGACAAAGATCGGCCTGGCTGGTCCGGCTATTGTCGCGACGGTGTTGATCCTTGCTGGCTGCAACCGGAGCATCTCTAAGCAAGCGAAAGTACGGCCGCCTGCGCCGACGCCGGAACCGGCTCTCACCGTCGTTCAGGAGTCGCTGCCCTTTCCGAACCGCGCGATATATCTTGCGCCAATGCAATCAAGTCCGCGCCCGGCGCTAGACGTCTTGATCGAGCAGGCGCAAGCGAGCTTAAACGCGGGCCAGGACGAATATAAGGCCGGCAACGTAGACACGGCCCGCGAGGATTTCGATCGTGCAGAGGATTTAATCCTGAACAGCGGATTCCAGGTGGATTCGGATCCGCAGCTCGCCAAGCTGTTCGATCAGATCGGCGAAGCGATGGAAGCCTACCAGATCGACGAATCGAGCGAGACGGAAGCCGCTGCGCCCGATCAGGAGTCCGAAACCCCGGCGCAGCCTGCCCCCATTGACGAAATCGCGGACATGACGCTTCCTCCGGGCGATCCGCGACTGGCGCTGAAGGCCGAGCAGGAACTGATCAGGGTCCCTCACGACCTTCCGCTTACCGTAAATGATTCCGTCCTGCAGTATTTGAGTTTTTTCTGTACGCCGCGCGGCCAGTCGGTTGCAGAACATGGTCTCGATCGGGCGGGACGCTACGGCGCGATGATCCGTCGCGTATTGCACCAAGAAGGCGTGCCGGAGGATTTGATCTACCTGGCGCAGGCGGAATCGGCTTTTCAGCCGGACGCCGTGTCGCGCGCGGGCGCTCGGGGAATATGGCAATTCATGCCCTACCGAGGGGAAGAATACGATCTGGACCGCACCTATTGGGTGGATGATCGCAGCGACCCCGAAAAAGCTACGCGAGCGGCCGCGCGGCACATGCGCGACCTTTACGGAATGTTCGGTGACTGGTATCTGGTGATGGCGGCCTACAACTCGGGGCCCTTGAACGTGACCAAGGCCGTGGAGCGTACCGGCTATGCGGATTTCTGGCAACTGCAGAAGCTGCACGCGCTGCCGAAGCAGACGCAAAACTACGTGCCGATCATCATCGCGCTGGCTCTGGTGGCGAAAGATCCGAACCTATACGGGGTTCACATACAGGCGGACAAAGCCGCGCCGTTTGACGTCGTAAAGCCGGGTCATTCGATCGATCTTCACCTCGTCGCGGACGCCTCCGGCGCGGACCTGGACGATCTCCAATTGCTCAACCCGGAGTTGCTCAGAAACGTGACTCCAAACGACGCGAATTTTGAGCTGAAGGTGCCGGCCGGGGACGGCGACAAATTCAAACAAAACGTCTCGCAGGTCCCCGAAGATAAGTGGACGAGTTGGCGGCTGCATACCGTGGATGAGGGCGAGACGCTTGGGGATGTCGCGCGCCACTACCGCGTGACGGTTGCGGCCCTGGAAAACGCCAATCACCTGGAGACGCATGCCACGGTGCCAGCCGGCTTCGTGCTGGACGTTCCCGTGGCGCCCGTGGCAATTCACCTCGTTCGTTACCGCGTGCAGCGTGGCGATACACTTGCCGGCATCGCCGACCGATTTGATGTGACCGTGGCCGAATTAAAGCGCTGGAATCACATTCGCGGCAATTCGGCGCCGCGAGGCTGGCGCCTGCGCATTTATGCCGGCACGCAAGGGGACGTTTCCACGCATCGAGGCGGTCGGACGGCTGAAAGCGGCAAACCGGTGGTTCAAAAGGCCTCGGCGGCGGATTCCGATTCGAGCGACGCGCGGCATCACCGCGTGAAGCCCGGTGAAACGCTTTACTCGATCGCTCGCACCTACAAGACTACGGTAGACTCGATTCGCCAATCGAACCCCTTCCTGTCGGAGAGAACCATCGAGCCAGGGGACTTGCTGAATATCGAACGGTGACTGTCCTTCAGCCGCCCCTAGGCCGGTGTGCTACAATTGGCCTGTTTTCTTATAGATACTGGATATCCAACGTAGTATCGTGGACTTCGCCCCTGCCCGCAGGTAATCGGATCGAAGGAATCCGAAGACTTCCGGCCGTTGCGTCTTGACAAACTTCTGGCACTCCGTTTATAAGCGCCCAAGCAGCAATTGAGCCGTCCGGCAATCCTGAGACCACGGAGGATGGAATGTTTTACGCCAAGATGCACGACGAAGATGATGAATTGCCAGGCTTCGATCATGAGGAAGAAGAAGGGCACGAGCATCCCCATGATGAAGTCGTAGAAGAAGTCGAGGAGATTGTTGTCGGCGAGGAACCGGACGACGAGGAAGCGGAAGCGCCCGCAAAAACTGCTGCGCGTAAGCCCGTGCGATCGTCCAAGACGAAAAAAGCAACAAGATCCGCGGCGAAAAAGAAACCAAAGCCCAAGAGCAAGGGCAAGAAAAAGTCAAAACCCGCAAGGAAGCGTGCAAAGAAGGCACCAGCGAAAAAGCGCGGGCGGAAAAGACGCTAGCTTTCTTCGCCCACGAAACCTCGCCCGGAGGACTGTGCCGCGCAGTTACGGCCAGTCCTGCGTTTTTTTGTGTGGCGTTCGGGGCTGTAGATTGGAGCGCCCCCTCTCTCCGTCCGATTCCCACTTTCGTTTTCCACATTCCGGATTCGCAACACCGCCGTCACGCGTCAATCCATACCGGCCCGCTATTTCCCAAATCGAAATGTTTCTCTTGCAGTAAGCTCAGCTGGCTGGCTAGCATACGCCCTCAATGCCGCTGGCTTTGGAACAAGTGCGGAGAATGCGGGGAGGGGCGCAATCGCATCTGATGCGCTGCGCGGACGGCGGATATTACGTAGTGAAATTCCAGAATAATCCGCAAGGCTCGCGGATTCTGGCGAACGAATTGCTTGGAACCCGTTTGGCGGCGCGAATCGGACTGCGCGTTCCTGGGACGGCTATCGTGGAAGTGCGCGCCGAGATGATCGCGCATACGGATGACCTCGTGATTCAACTCGGACGCGGGCGCACGCCTTGCAAGGCTGGGCAGCAATTCGGCTCCCGCTTCCCCGGTTCTCCCGCTGAAACGGCGGTTTACGATTTTCTTCCCGAGGAGCAACTGCGAAAAGTTTCCAATCTGGCGGACTTCCGCGGGATGCTGGCCTTCGACAAGTGGACCTGTAATACGAATGGGCGGCAGGCGATTTTTTTCCGTGGAAACGGCGAAGACGACTACCAGGCCCAGATGATCGACCATGGATTTTGTTTCAATGCCAACGAATGGAACTTTCCCGATGGACCCCTGCGAGGGTTGTACCCGCGGCATTGCGTGTACGAAGCCGTACGTGGAATCGACTCGTTCGAGCCCTGGATTACCCGGATCGAAACGATCGTAGACAGCACCGTAATTGAAGAGGTTGCGAGCGGAATTCCACCAGAATGGTACGATTGCGATCAAGACGCACTCTGGAGAATGCTGGAGCAACTCCTGCGACGCCGAAAGCTGGTCCGCGAGCTGATCGTTTCGGCCTGGAAATCCTCGATGCAGCCCTTTCCAAACTGGAAGTGACACATGCCTGACGAACCGAAAAACATGTATCGTTACCGCATTCTCCGCTACACGCCGAACCTCATTCGCGATGAGTGGGTGAATATCGGCGTGCTGCTCGAGGAAACCGGCGGTCTGGAAGATGCAGAGCCGGCGCGGCGACGCGACGTTCGAATCGTCGAAGAAGACGCCGAGATCGGACGCGTCGTGCGGCTGCATCCCAATGCAGACGTTGAATTGCTGCGCGGGTTGCGCACGGAATTCGACGAACGCCTTCGCGCGTCTGACCGGGAAGCCGCGATCTATCTTGCAAAGCTGGACCAGACCCTTTCGAACACGCTTCAGTTCAGCCCGCAAAAGGTTGTTTTCGCGGACGATTTTCAGGCTGAACTCGACCGGCTTTACCACGACCACGTGACCCCGCCGCGGGGACGAAGTGTAACGGAGAACGCGCGATCGTGGTTCCGCAATAAGCTCAACGACGTCTTCCGGAGGCATCGCATTCTCGGAAAGATGGAGCGGAACGTGCGCATCGAGGAGTTCACGGAGCCGGGCGATCCTTTTAAGTTCGATTACGCGTATCAAAACGGCGTGCGAGGGTATATCCATTCCGTTGTACTCGGCCGCAACCCGGCGCAGGCGAAGGTGGTCGCCTACACAGCCGAGTCGATTGCAAGGAAACTACCTCGGTGCGAGTTCACGGCCATTACCGAGATCGAGCCCGCCTCCGCAAACTCGCGGCACCAGTTCATCACGGGACTTTTTGCAAAGCAGGGGATTGCGGTGGTGCCGCTCAACCGCGTCGAGAAGTTTGCCGAAGAACTCAGAATCAGGCTGCAATGATTGGTGGCGCGGTTTGAGGATTGGGATCCTGCAATGCACCTAAGATCTAAATTGACCCCACATCGGCAGGTCACGCTTGCCGAGCAGCGCCTCGGCCGCCCACGCGCCTAGATACGATGATAAAGCCACGCCGTGGCCGGCGTACCCGCCGAGAACGATTGCGTTCCTGCTTTGCGCCTCATTCTGGCGATGCCACGTGAAAATCGGCGTCCAGGAATCACGGAAGAGGATGGGGCCTCCCCAGCGATGAGTGAATGTCACATCTCGCAGCGCCGGGTGCAGACAGCGGACGCGCTCTTCGAGCGACTCGAAAATCCGCCTGGGACCTTCCGCCGCGACATCCACCTTGAGGAGATCGCCCTCTTCGTCCGGCGCATCGACCAAACCCGCGCCCCAGACGGTCGAATTGTCTGGAAGGACGCGTCCCCAGAGATACGGCAGGTCAGCGGTGTAAAACGCCTTACGCTCGCTCCAGCCGATTGCGTCCAATTGCTCATCGCGCAGCGGCGCCGTCGCAACCGCCAAAGTCAGCTTCGGATGCACTCCTTTTCCGAGCCCGCTGAGGCCAAGAGAGAGAGCATTGGTAGAGAACAAAATTTTGCGCGCGCAAAGACGCCCGCCAGCAGCGAACCGCAGCTCCGTACGTTCATGCCACTCGATTCGTTCGACGCGGTGGTTTTCAAGAATGACAGCGCCGAGCCGATGCGCGGCCCGGCCTAAAGCGCTAACCAATTTTCCCGGATCGACTGTCCCGCCGGGAACTTCCTTCACCACGTGCAGCGTACCCGAATCATTCCATGCGATTGGCCCGGCCGGGAGATGCTTCCCCGTGCGCGCAACTTCCCAAACCCCGCCAAGCGAAAGCTGGGCGTGCTCCGCGAGAGACGGCTCGTCAGGTGCGCTGAATCTTTCAAGAATAGTACGCAAACCCGCGAGGACATCGCCGAGACCGGGGAGATCGGCCGCCGCGCTTTCCGCCAGCGTCAGACCACCGGTGCGCCCGCTCGCTCCAAAGCCAATGCTCCCCGCCTCTAGCACCACAACCGATCGATCCGGCGCAAGCAAGCGAAGCCACGCGGCCGCAGCCAATCCAGTGAAGCCCGCGCCGATGACAGCAAAGTCGGCTTCGGCGGGCGCGACCTGCCGGGGAGGGTTGAAATCGATTTGCCACGGCGGCTTACCCCATGGATTGTGTTCTTTTGGAGGCGACATTGCGGGAACAAATCTCGCAGTCACGGAAGCGAGAGAGATCGACAGGCTGCGGAAAAATACATGTAGCGCCCCATCAGGGCCGCATACCGACCTAAAAACTCTGCGCCACGACGTCAAACGACTCGCGAACTGACAACCCGCGGCCGGGAGAAACCAGCCGACCGAATGCGATCTCGCTTCTCAACTGTTAACCTTCGACTGTTGCCTTCATGCGTTCCGGAGCCTCCGCGCCTTCAGTTGCTATAGCACGCTCTCGGTCCAGCCCTCAAGCGTGTGCTTGATGCGGCCCATGAATTGGTGCGCGATGGCGCCATCCACCACCCGATGATCGTAAGACAGCGTCAGATATACCATCGACCGAATTGCAATGGCATCGTCGATCACCACCGGCCGCTTCTCGATCGTGCCAAGGCCAAGAATGGCTACGTTCGGCTGACTGATCACCGGCAGACCGAAGAGCCCGCCGAAGACGCCGGGGTTGGTGATGGAGAAGGTGCCCTCCTGAACTTCCTCGGGCTTCAGCTTCTTGCCGCGGGCGCGCTCCGCAAGATCGTTGACCGCGCGCGCGATCCCCAGAAAATTCTTCTCTTCGGCGTTCTTGATCACCGGAACGATGAGACCCCAGTCAAGCGCCACGGCGATGCCGATGTTGCATTCCTTGTGCAACACGATATTCACGCCGTCAACGGAAGAATTCACCGTCGGAAAGGCGCGCAACGCCTCCACGGCGGCTCGAATGAAGAAAGGCATGAACGTCAGCTTGGTGCCGGTGGTCTCTTCGAACTTCTGTTTTGATTTCGCGCGAATCGCGGAGATGGCCGTGACATCGACCTCGTCCACCGAGTACACGTGCGCGGAGACGCGCTTCGAGAGAACCATGTGCTCGGCGATTTTCTGACGCATCACCGACATCGGCTGAACTTCGTAATGGCCGAAATACATCCGCTCGCGAGGCACGGCCGATTCGAGGACGGCGGATGCGGTAGCGCCTCCCTGCGCAGGCGGGGGAGCAGAAGTTCTGGCCGGCGCGGGCGCCGCGCCAGCCGCAGGCGCTCCCGAGGCTGGGCGAGACGCCGCCCCCCCGCCTTCAACGGCTGCGAGGATGTCCCGTTTGCTGACGCGTCCGCCGGCGCCTGTGCCGGGCACTTGCGTCAAATCAACGTCATTCTCGCGCGCGATACGGCGAACCAGCGGCGAGCTGCGAACTTTTTCACCGGGAGCTGCGGAAGCCGGCCGCTGAGGCGCGCTCGGTGAGCCTGCTGCGGGCGTGAGAGTCGAGCCTGGCGTTGCGCTGGGATGCTTCGCCGCAGTCGCGGCTGCGGGCGCTGGGATCGACTTACCTTCGGGCGCGTCGGGAGGCGGCACCTCGGGCTTCGCGGATGACTGCGTTTTGCTAGGTGACGCCGCAGGTGCAGGTGCGGGCGGGGCGCTCGATGCAGGAGCGCCAGCGGCGTCAATGACGGCAACGACGGTCTGAATCGGCACCGTCTGCCCTTCGTTGACCTTGATCTCTTTCAGCACCCCCGCTGCCGGCGAAGGAATTTCCGCGTCCACCTTATCCGTCGAAATTTCGAAAAGTGGCTCATCGCGTTCGATCTTGTCGCCCGCCTTCTTGAGCCACTTGGTGATCGTCCCTTCAAAAATGCTCTCCCCCATCTGGGGCATGATTACATCAGTCGGCATCTCGTCTCCTCTGGGTTAAAGACTCAGGCAGTGCTCAGGCATTCCTCGTGCCAGACTCCCGGAACGCCTTCGAGCGTATAAATTTCGTCGCCGCCGTGGAAAAACTCGACGGTTTTTACCTTGGCCACGCGGCCCGCAAATTCGAGCTGCTCGGGTTCGAGCTCGTTGTGATACTGCCCCGCTTCGAGGAAATCATCGAGAAAAGCGCGATCGGCGATGCGGACCTTGGACCCGATTTCAAACTCCGCCTTGTTTAGACCTTTGGTTCTTCCCATAAGGCAAGACCTGCTTTCCTCCGCGTCAGTATTTTGCCAATTCGCGCGCGGCAGCGACAATCTTTTCTGCGTTCGGCAGAAATCTTTCTTCCAGGGGCGGAGCGTACGGGACTGGCGTATCGAGGGCCGTTACGCGCGTGACGGGCCCGTCGAGATCCTCGAACGCGCCTTCGCAAACGATCGCCGCGATTTCGCCGGCGATCCCGCCGGTGCGCGTGTCTTCATGCACCACGAGAAGTTTGTTGGTCTTTTTCACCGATGCGAGGATGGCATCCTTGTCGAGCGGCAGCAGCGTGCGCAGATCGATCACTTCCGCGTCGATCCCTTCCTTCGCCAGCTTTTCGGCCGCTTCGAGCGACGTATGGGCCATGGCCGCATAGCTGAGGATCGTCAGGTCGCGGCCGTCGCGGCGCGTGATGGCCTTGCCGATCGGAACCGTGTAATCGCCCTCCGGGATTTCTTCCTTGATTCGCCGGTAGAGGAACTTGTGCTCGAAGAAAAGAACGGGATTATTGTCGCGAATCGCGGATTTCAGGAGGCCCTTGGCGTCGTACGCGGTGGAAGGATAGATTATTTTCAAGCCTGGCGTGTGCGCGAAATACATTTCGGGATTGGCGGAATGAAAAGGTCCGCCATGAACGCCGCCGCCGGAAGGCCCCCGCAACACCATCGGGACCGGGGCGCCCCATCGATAATGCGCCTTGGCGACGAAGTTCGTCACCTGGTTGAAGCAGCAGGCGATAAAATCGATGAATTGCATCTCGGCGACAGGGCGTAGGCCGAGAAAACTCATGCCGCACGCGGCGCCCACCAGCCCCGTTTCGGCAATGGGAGTGTCGATCACGCGCTCGGGACCGAACTTCGCGAGCAATCCTTCCGTCACTTTGAACGCGCCGCCATACACGCCGATGTCCTCGCCGATCGCAACGACCGCGGGATCGCGGTCCATTTCCTCGAAAAGGGCCTGGCGGATTGCTTCGAGCATGGTGATCGCGGCCATCGTCAGCGGCCTCCCTGCTTGCCTTGAGGGGTTTTTCCGAAGGGCTTGTCCTGCGGGCCTTTTCGAAAAGGCTTGCCATGAGGATTCTTGACAAAAGGCTTACCCTGAGAGTTTGTTCCGAATGACTTTCCCTGCCGGCCTTTTTGGAAGGATTTTTCCCGCGGATTTCTGCCATACGATTTGTTCTCCGCGGCCTGGCGGAATTCCTTATCTTTCGGGCCGCGGCCAAACGGAATACGCGTCTCGGGTTTTTCCGGGGTGGCTGCCGGCACCGGCGATGCCGGAGCATTGTGCGCCGGAGCGGTATGCACCGGAACCTTAAGGGCCGCGCTTGCGGAAACCGCTTCCCCGTTTCCGCCGGAAGCCGTCACCTCTTTAGCCGCGGGAATTCCCGGTTCCAGCCCTCCAAAGCTTTCGATCTTCCAAACGGCTTCGACGCTGCAATTCGGCGGCGTCACTTCCTGCTTCGGGCGCTTCCAATCGGCTGCAATCATATGGCAGCCCTCGCAATACACGCCCTCTTCGGCCAGCTCGGGAGGAGGCATCGGCGATTCCTCGGCGAATTTCTGGTCCTCATCGAGAAGCCGCTCGATGCGCGCAAGGATTTCCGCTTTTTTCTTTTCGTCCCACAGCTTGTTGTCGGTCAGATATTTTTCGTAGCGCACGATCGGGTCGCGGGCTCTCCAGTGCTCGAACATTTCCTTGGGAACGTAGTCCGCGGGATCATGCTGCGCGTGGCCTCTCATACGCATGGTCTTCACTTCGATCAAACGCGGGCCATCGCCCGCGCGGGATCCTTCCACTGCTTCCTTCGTCGCCTGATAGACGGCGACCACGTCGTTGCCATCCACGATGGCGCTCTTAATGCCGTACGCCACGGCACGATCCGCAAGATTTTTTACCGGCGCTTGCCGCGATACCGGCGTGGAATACGCCCACTGGTTGTTTTCGAGGATGAGCACGAAGGGCGCGCGTTGCGAAGCGGCAAGACACAGTCCTTCGTGGAATGCGCCGGTCGAGCTTCCGCCATCACCGATCCACGTGAGAGCCACGATGTTCTGCCCGAGATACCGGCCGGCCATCGCGATGCCCGTCATCACCGGAATCAAGTCTCCCAGCATGGAGATGGGGGACACGATATGACGGACTTTCAGATCGCCGAAATGGCTGGTACCGTCTTTCCCGAGCGTCGGCGAGGTATATTTCGCCATATGCTGCGTGAAAATGTCGCGCGGCGGCACTCCCTTGGCGAGCAGCGCCCCGATATTGCGGATCAGGGGCGCAAGCCAGTCCTTTTTCTCGAGCGCGTACGCTGTACCGACGGAAACCCCTTCTTGCCCGAGGCTCGAATACAATCCACCGACAATTTTATTCTGCCGAAAGAGCCGCACCATGCGCTCCTCGAGGAGGCGGTTGAGCTGCATGTAGTAGTACAGATCGACGTGCTGTTCGCGCGTCAGCGGATAGCTCATGCATCCGTTCCTTTCGCGGCTCCGGCGACGGCCCACGCATCCATTAGATTGCCAGCGGGGGCTCGCCGTTGCGCGAGAATTTCCTTCAATTCCACTCGCGATACAGGCGCCATCTCGCGATCGAAAACTTTGCCGAAATGCTCGATCAGGGCTGGCCGCACTTCCGCAGCGCGCACATTGCGGCCCAAGGCGCGCTCGAGAGAGGCCGTCCGCTTGTCCGCAATTCCGCACGGAACGATCAAATCAAAATATCGCAGGTCGGTCGAAACGTTGTATGCAAATCCATGCGACGTCACCCAGCGGCTCAGATGAACGCCAATCGCCGCGAGTTTTTCTTCGCCCTCGGGCTTGTCGAGCCATACGCCGTGCTTATCGGGAATGCGCCTTGCCGAAAGGCCAAAATCCGCCGTCACCCGAATCATCACTTCCTCAAGTTGCTCGACGTACCAGCGCACATCCCGGCGATGTTCGCATAAGTCCAAAATCGGGTACCCAACGACTTGGCCCGGTCCGTGGTACGTGATGTCTCCACCGCGATCGGATGAGCGAAATTCCACATTCATTTGCGCGAGTAAATGTTCGGACGCGCGAAGATGTTCGCGCTTGCCGTTGCGGCCAAGAGTTATTACGTGGGGATGCTCGCACAACAGAAGCACGTCCGGAATATCGCCGGCCTTGCGCGCCTCGACGACCTCCCGTTGAAGTTGGCACGACGGGCCGTAAGCCACGAGACCCAGTTCCACGGCCCAACAGATGTGCGCCGATTCTTTTCTTCTCACGAGACTCTATAACCGCTTTCGTCCGTCAAAAGTTGATAGCAAGACCACGGACCGAATTGAACGCGTCGCCCATCGCTTCCCAGACCGTCGGGTGCGCGTGAATCGTCGCGGCCATGTCATCGAGCGTGCCTTCGAGCCCCAGCGCGGTGGTGGGTTCGGCGATAATTTCCGTCGCGAGAGGTCCGATGGCGTGAACTCCCAGTATCTCCCCGTATTTTTCCTCGGCCACGACTTTGATAAAGCCTTCGTGCTGGCCGAGAATCGTCGCCTTGCTGTTAGCGAGAAACGGAAACTTGCCGGTCTTCACTTTGTAACCTGCTTCGCGCGCTTGCCTTTCCGTCAGGCCGACGGAGCCAATCTGCGGCTCGCAATAGGTGGCATTCGGGCAGCGCTTGCGATCGAACGGCTGAACGTCTTTGCCGGCCATCCGTCCGACGGCGATGATGCCTTCCATCGAGGCAGCATGCGCGAGTTGCGGTAGCCCCGCGACGATATCCCCTATGGCATACAGGTGAGGCTCCGCCGTTTCCATGTACTCGTTCGTGTGAACGAAACCGCGCTCCACCTTTGCTTTCGTCTTCTCAAGGCCAATATTTTCAGTCAGCGGGCGGCGGCCGACGGCGATCAGAACTTTCTCGGCGCTGATGGTCTGGGACTTTCCGGCCTTGTCTTTGAAGGTAACCATTGCGCCTTTCGGATCCTTCTTCACCGACTCGACTCTCGCTTCCGTCTCGATGCGGATGCCCTTCTTCTTGAACTCCTTCTCAAGCTCGGGCGAAATCTCTTCATCCTCGAGAGGTACGATCCGCGGCAGCGCTTCGAGAATCGTCACTTCCGAGCCAAACGTGCGGAAAATCGAAGCGAATTCGACACCCACAGCGCCTGCGCCCACAACGATCATGGATTTCGGAATGTCCGGCATGAGCAGGATTTCGCGATTGGTCAGTATCGTCTTGCCGTCGATTTCAATACCAGGCAGCGAACGCGCTTCCGAGCCGGTCGCGAGCAAGATATTCGCGGTTTCAAGCTCGGTGGTCTTTCCGTCCTTCTCAACGGAGACCCGGCCGGGGCCGGAGATTTTTCCCCAGCCGGTGATCGATTCAACTTTGTGCTTCTTGAACAGCGCGCCGATTCCGCCTGCGTGCTTTTTTACGATCTTGTCTTTGCGCGCAAGAATGCTGCCCCAATTTACTTTCACTTCTTTCACATCAAAACCGAATTCTTCGGCGCGCTTAAAATGATCGTAGATGTCCGCGTGATGGAGAAAAACTTTCGTCGGTATGCAGCCGACGTGGAGGCAGGTGCCTCCCAGGAACGGGTCCTTCTCGACGACGGCGGTTTTCAACCCCCATTGCGCGGCGCGAATGGCCGCCACGTAACCCCCCGGCCCGCTTCCTATTACGACAACATCGTATTTAGCCAAACCAATCCTCCCCTGCGGTTTTCAGTTATGCGATAGCCATTGGATGCGTGGATGGAGTGCAACGATTGTGGTTCGTCCAGGCGCTCAAACCGGGAATTCTAGCAGCCGTATGCTTTCACCGCAACAGTTTGCGGCCCATGTGTCGGTAGCACATGATATGTCCGGTCGAGATAGCACATGAAATGTCCGCTTTTGTGGCGAGGCTTGAGGTAGAGGTGTCTGCCGGAGGCAGGCATGCTTTTCTACCCGGAGTGCGCCGTGGAGC
>JBOGNE010000037.1:0-22633 GCA_050747005.1 Candidatus Acidiferrales bacterium | reverse complement strand
TACTCGCTCGGGGGGCCGACGCCGAGAAGATTTATTTTATCCAGCGGTCGGCTGGGGCAGGACTTGCGCCGATGGATTGCTTCCTCGTTTCGCGCGGCGTTAAAACGCTCGCCGTCAGGATGGAGCGCCACAACAAGAACGGCATGGAAGTGGCAGAGTTCCTCGCCGGCCACAAGAAAGTGAAGCGGGTGATTTATCCGGGGCTTGCGTCTCACCCGCAGCATGAAATTGCCAAGCGGCAGCAGAGTGGGTTCGGCGCCATGCTTTCGTTTGACGTTGGCTCGCTCCATGCAGCCGAGGCGCTGCTGAACAACGTTCATTTGTGCTCGCTCGCCGAAAGCCTTGGCGGCGTTGAGACGCTGATCTCGCTTCCGGCCAAGATGACCCATGCGTCGATCCCGCGCGAAAAACAGGAAGAAATCGGGATTACCGAGGGCCTTGTGCGCCTGTCGGTGGGCATCGAGGATGTGGAAGATATCATTGCGGATCTGGATGGGGCTCTCTCGAAAATTTAGTGACGGGCGCGGGTGAAGACTTCGCTCAGGGTAAACTGCGCAAGGAATGTGCTTGTTGCTAAACATTCCAAGAAAACAGCAGGTTCCTCGTCGCCTTTGGCTCCTCGGAATGACAGCGCGAGGGCTTTCGACAAGCTGGCGGGCCTGCGGCGCGGCACAAAAACGAAAGAGCCGGCGAGACGCCCTTCGTCAAGTGAGCTCAGGGCAGGCCGGCGCCACGAAAGTACACGTACATTAGCGGATCTTACGTGGCAGACGCCGTGCCGCAACAGACTCATCGATCCAGCCGAGATATTTCTGGGAACCTGCGGAGACCGGCAGGGCGATAATCTCCGGCACATCGTAACTGTGCAGATTTTGAACGGCATTGCGAAGCGCCACAAAGCGCTTTCGCGTGGCCTTGATTACCAGCAGAAACTCCTTCGCCGACTCCATTTTCCCCTTCCAACGGTAAATCGACTCCACGGGCGTCGAAATGAGATTCGCGCAGGCGGCTAGTCTGCGCTCGACAATCGTTCGAGCGATGCGACGCGCCTCGCGCGCCGAACCGCACGTCACCAGAACAACGATTTTGCCGGTCATGATTCCTCTTTACTCTTCAGACTCCGCTCTTGCGCGTCCGAGGCTTGCACGCCAAGATACAATGGCCTTGATGATGAGCAAAGCGATCCATTTCGGCACTTCCGGCTGGCGAGGAATCATCGCGGACGACTTTACGTTTGCGGGCGTGCGCCGAGCCTCTGCGGCAATCGCGCACCATATCCGCGCTCGAAAAAAATCTCCCGCACTTCTCGTTGCGCACGATACGCGGTTTTTTTCCGAGGAATTTGCGCTCACCGCCGCACACGTCTTGCGAGAGCACAGCTGTAAAGTCTTCCTGTGCCCCGGCCCCACGCCAACTCCCGCCGTCGCGCACGCCGTCATTCACAACAAACTCGATGGCGGCATCAATATCACGGCCAGCCACAATCCCGCCGAATACAATGGATTGAAATTCTCCGGTTCTGAAGGCGGTCCGGCCCTTCCGGAAGTGACGAAGGATATCGAGAAACGCGCCGCAGCAATCGAGGACGTTCCCGCGACGCTACACGAAATCAAAGACGATTTCGAGCGCCTCGATCCTCGCGAGCCTTATTTTGCGCAACTGAGAGAAATGGTTCGCTTCGACGTTTTGAAGAGAGCAAACGGAAACTTCGCGTTCGATGCTCTTCATGGTTGCGGCGCGGGCTGGCTGGATCGGGTTCTCGTGGACAACGGGATCGCCGTCAGCGCCATCCGCACGATTCGAGACGTGCTTTTTGATGGCGGCGGCCCGGATCCGGCGGAAGAAAATCTGGCAAAACTAAAGAAAATAGTGTTGGAGAAAAAAATGCTGGCCGGCCTTGCGACCGACGGCGATGCGGACCGATTTGGCATTCTCGATCGCGATGGCGAATTCGTGTCGCCGAATCACATCCTGGCGCTGCTCTTCGATTACTTGCTGGAGACGCGGGGGGCAAAGCGGGGCGCTTCGCGCAGCGTGGCGACTTCGCATCTGCTGGACGCCGTCGCACGCCATCATGGCGTTGAGGTTCACGAAACGCCTGTGGGGTTCAAGTACGTAGGCCCCTTTCTCCGCGCCGACAAGATTGCCATCGGTGGCGAGGAAAGCGCCGGCCTAACGATTCGCGGCCACGTCCCCGAGAAAGATGGCATCCTCGCGTGCCTGCTGACCGCCGAAATGGTTGCCGCGCGGCGGCGTTCGCTCGTCGAGCAGCTTCGCGATCTGTTTCGCAAGGTTGGCGCCGAATACTGGCCCATTCGCGTGAACCTGCATTTGCGAGAAGAAGTACAGGCGGACTTACGGAAACGCCTGAAGAGTGATTTTGCGGAATTCGCCGGACGCCGCGTCGCGCGGACGGATCGCACCGACGGATTGAAGATCGTTCTCGATGATGGCTCCTGGTTGCTGATGCGCCCGTCGGGCACCGAGCCGGTGGTTCGCATTTACACCGAGGCTGCTTCGCCGGCAGCTTCGCAAAGGCTTGCCGAGGAGGCGCGCGCATGGATCGGCGCTTAGACGATCGCAGGTCCGACGACCGGCGGTTAGACCACGCGAGCGCGGGCGGCCGCACGAAGCTGGGTCAAGCGGTGAGCGAAGCGGAGCTAACCTTCGCCGAACAGTTGCGGCAATTTCTCCGGCGGAACATGAACTGGCTGCTCGTCGGCGCTCTTGGCCTGCTTCTGCTCCAGGATATTTTCGGAACGCACGGCGTCCTGGCCATGCGGCGCTCAGAGCAGGAAGCAAGCCGGGTCCAGGATGAAATTAGGCAGCTCGATCAGGAGAATCAGAAATTGCAGAATCGCGTAAAATCGCTGAAGTCCGACCCGTCGGCGATCGAGCGGATTGCGCGCGAAGAAATGGGCCTCGCACGCCCGGGTGAATATATCTTCAAGAATCAGCCCGCGTCCGGCGATGCAGCCGCGCCCGGCCCTGTGCCGCAGCCCGTGCAAACTCGGAAGAAGTAGTCGCGCGGGCCTTGTTCCGCAAGACGTTCCCGCTGTTCGCGCGTTCCTAGCCGGGGACATTAGGTAATGTTTTGTCCCGGAAGTAAGCAGAGCGCAGCAAGCAGCGCCCCTTCAAAGAGTTACGTGGCCAGAATTACTGAGTTTTATCCGGGATGAAGCGGCTCGGTCTCCGTCGCAGGCCGGGGAACGCGGCGCAACCACGCCAGAATTTCGTTGCCGCGTCCTTTGAACCGCGTCCGCGCCATCGATAGCAGCAACATCGCGATAAAAATCACGACCAGCCCGAGCGTGGCCGATGGGATGGTCTGGGCCTGTTTCTTCAAAATCGAGAAGCGCCCGTAGACGAATTCAATGTGTACCCAATAAACCAGCAGCGAAGTTTGGCCAAGCTGAACGCAGGGGCTGAAGCCAAATTTTGCCGGCCCCCAGCGGCACCACGCGTATGCAGCGAGCATCAGGAACATGATGATTCCGGCTCGCGCCAGGAAATAATTCGGGCTGGTGTGCCAGTAATCGTACACGGGATAAATCCTTATGGGCGTCGAGTCCAGCCACAATGAAAGAAGAAAGATTGCAACGCCTGCTCCGCCCACCGCCGCGACGCCTCTGGCGGCATTTTTGGCGCCCCAATCGCTGAAAAGAAAGAATCCGGCGGCCAGCCCCGCGAACGCAAATCCCGACCAGGGAAACAATGGAAACAGCCAATGCTGTGGCACACTGTAAATATGCACTCCGTTGATGTAAGACTCGAGAAACCACGGAAGCCAGCTTGGACTCCAAGTGGTCCAGAGCAGCGGCGTTAACAGCGCGATTCCCATCGCGATAATCGCTGCCAAAATACCATTTAATTTTCGCGTTTTCGCGACGCGGCAGAGAACGCCCATCAGAATCAATGACGCTCCGATTAAATTCAGAATGTCCACGCGCAACAGGTCGGTCCACGG
The DNA here is from genome assembly GCA_050747005.1 of Candidatus Acidiferrales bacterium. GTDB lineage: Bacteria > Acidobacteriota > Terriglobia > Acidiferrales > UBA7541 > Palsa-295. Next base: position 18,666 of record JBOGNE010000037.1, on the reverse strand, counting down.
AGCCTTCGGCCATCCGAGTGCGAATTCCTGAACGCGAAAGAGAAGACCCAGGCCGAAAATCTCGGCCCCGCGTCGAATCGTTTTCGATGCAATCTGGTTTGCGGAGACGCCCTTCCGCCGGAGTTTGTCGGTCACCAACGCAAAAGAAATTCCGGCAAGAAAGACAAAAAGCCCCGCGGGGATGCTTCCGCTGAATTGCGTCAGCTTGTAAAAATGGCTGTCGCGCGCCGCGCCGCCCAGCCACGAGTCGTAGCAATGGACTTCAAACATGCCGAGGCACGCGAAGCCTCGCAACCAGTCGATGTAAGCAATGCGCTGCTTTGCGGATGAGGGCATCGTTTGTGAAGTTTCAGAATCGCCGACCGCGAACCGCAAATCAAGTTTTTCCCGGAATGGTGAATCGTTGAGTAGAATCACTCGAGTGAGCGGCAAGTCAAACTCGAAGCAGATGAATTTGCCCACAGCGGTCGCGATATGGGCGGGGATACTTCTCCTCGCTGTGTTGTACGGGATGTGGCTGGGCTATGGAGGGCCGAGGTTCGCCGTAGCGATGATCGTGGCGGCGGGGCTTTTTGGGTTCGAGCTGTTTCTCGCCGCGCCGCGAGTCCTCGATCGAGCGCAACGCATTCTCGGAGAGCGCGGGGGAATAATCGCGCCGCTCGTTCCGCTCTTCGCCGCGATCGCTTACGCCATCGGCGTCACGACCAACTGGAAAGCAGCGATGATCGGCGCAGCTTATGCCGTTTTCCCTGCTCTGCTCGTCGCGACCAGCGCGGGACGTGCACCGGGAACGTGGGAAGATTACGCGGCCGTCTTAATCATCTGGCTGCCGGTGGAATTTCGCTGGATGTACCGGCTGTTTCCTTATCCCGGACCGCATGGCAGCGCCGCGTGGCCGCTCACCCACACGCTGACTATTCTCATGGCGCTCAGCACGGGTATTGCGGCGTTCGTGCTGCTGCGCCGCATGGACGGAATCGGCTACGCGGTGGATTGGAAGCGCGGCTATTTCCTCAACATCGTTACGCATTTTTTGATTTTTGCGGCGATTGCGATTCCCCTTGGCATGAAGATGCATTTTCTGGCCTACGATCCCAGCGCTTCGCGTTTGCGGTCGCTGCCCATAGCGATCCTGGGGATTCTTTTCTTTACAGCGTGGCCCGAGGAATTTCTGTTTCGAGGATTACTTCAGAACCTTCTCTCGCGAACATTCAAGAATCAATGGGCGGGGCTAGTCGTTGCAGCAATAATCTTCGGCTTCTCGCACATTCTTCATGCGCCGTTCCCGAATTGGAAGTACGTGCTGCTGGCAACCATCGCGGGGCTTTTTTACGGCCACATTTGGATCAAAACAGGCTCGTTGTTCCCCGCAGCAATCGTCCATGCCCTTGTGGACATCTCCTGGCACGTTTTGTTCAGGTAGTATAAGAAGGGCACAGCAAGGAGCGACCCTACAATGAATTGCAGGGCCGGAATGATTGAATTCGTTTCCCGGACAGGTTACTAGCGGACGACGCCGGAAAGAGGACTCGACGCCGTGGCGTACAGTTTCTTCTCGATGCGGCCGGCGAGAAATGCCTTGCGTCCGGCTTCCACAGCGCCACGCATCGCTTCGGCCATCAGCACGGCATCCTGGGCCCCCGCGATGGCTGTGTTCATCAGCACTCCATCAGCGCCAAGCTCCATCGCAACGGCCGCGTCCGACGCGGTGCCTACGCCGGCGTCCACGATGAGCGGCACTTCCGTGATTCTTTCGCGCAGGATTCGCAGGTTGGCGATATTTTGAATCCCCATGCCCGATCCAATCGGCGCGCCAAGCGGCATCACAGCGGCCGCGCCCGCATCGATCAGCTTGCGGGCAACGATAAGATCGTCGTTGGTGTAGGGCAAAACGATGAAGCCTTCCTTGACCAGGGTTTTCGTCGCGCGAACCAGCTCCTCGGTCTCGGGAAAAAGCGTCTGCTCGTCGCCAATCACTTCCAGCTTCACCCATTCGGACAGTCCCACTTCGCGGCCGAGGCGTGCGGTGCGAATCGCTTCGTCCGCGGAATAGCAACCTGCCGTGTTGGGCAGAATGAACAGTTTGTCGCGGTCAATATAATCGAGCAGCGATTCCTTGGATCGGTCGGTCAAATTCACGCGCCGCACCGCGACCGTCACCATCGCCGCGCCAGAGGCGGCGTGCGCGCGCGCCATTTCCTGAAAGCTTCGGTACTTTCCCGTTCCCACAATCAGGCGGGAATGAAACGCACGCCCGGCAATCACCAGTTGATCGGTCATGACAATTTCTCCACCATCATTGTACCGCTTCGGGAAGGCTTTGGAAGCCGCGGGCGTCCAGCGGGAAAATAGGGCGCGAAATCGGGCGCGACATTTACGCCAAATGTTGCGGGCGGGGCTCTTCGACGTCTGCGTACAGGCGCGCGATCACATCCTGGTATCGCTGCTCGATCACGCGGCGCTTCAATTTTAGTGTGTAGGTAAGCTCGCCATTCGCGTAGGTAAAATCCTGCTCGAGCAAAGCAAATCGCTTCGGCCTTTCGTACTGAGCGAGCGGTGCGGCGAGCCTTTCGAGTTCTGCCGAGAGCAAATCGCGCACCCAAGGGTCCGAGGTTATTTGCCCCGGAGTGGCAAACTCGCGCCCGCTCTTGCGCGCCTGGGCCTCAATCGCCGCAAAGTTCGGAACGATCAGCACGGAGATGAATTTATGTTTGTCCCCCACAACAATGGCGTTGGAAACAAACGGACACGTTTTCAGTAAATTTTCAATGGGCGCGGGAGCGACAAACTTTCCCGCCGCCGTCTTCAGGAGCTCTTTCTTACGATCCGTGATGAAGAGATAGCCTTCCTCATCAAGGCGCCCGATATCGCCGCTGCAGAACCATCCATCCGGCGTGAACACTTCGCTGGTCTGATCCGGCTTGCGGTAGTAACCCTGCATCACACAGGGGCCCTTCACGAGAATCTCGCCGTCCACGGCAATCTTCACCTGGACGTGCGGAATGGGCCGACCGACGGAGCCCACTTTGTTTGCGGACGGCAGGTTCGCTGAAACGATCGGCGACGTTTCGGTCAACCCGTATCCTTGATAAACCGGCACGCCGATACTCCAGAAGAACACCGCGAGTTCCGGCGCCAAGGGCGCGCCGCCCGAGGAGAAATGCCGGATGCGCCCGCCGAGCCCGGCCCGAATCTTGGAGTACACCAGCCAGTCGGCCAGCCGCCACTTCATCTTCACTCCCGCCGACACGGTTTTCCCGAAGGCCCGCCAGGGGGCAGCTTGCTGAGCGACGCGCAGCGCCCAATCGAAGATTTTGCGTTTGACTCCGTGCTCTTGATGTCCTTTGCCGAGAATATTTGCGTACATCTTCTCGAAAAATCGCGGCACGGCCGCCAACATAGTCGGATGGACTTCGAGAAGCGCTTGCGGCAGCGTATCGAGCTGTTCGACGTATGCGACGGAAATTCCGCGAAAAATGTATCCGTAGTCCATCACGCGTTCGTAGACGTGGGCCAGCGGAAGAAACGAAAGCGCGAGGTCGGTGGGATAGAAGGTGTAATCCTGAAATGAATTGAGCGCATTCGACGCGAGGTTCGAATGATTCAGCATCACGCCCTTCGGCTCGCCTGTGGTACCGGAAGTATAGATAATCGTCGCCAGTTGGTCCGCGTGCACGTCCGTCGCCCGCCGGCGGTAATCGGCAATATCCGCGTCTCCCGCCGCTGCAATGAGCGTTTCGTAACGCAGAAAATCGCCGTGCGGACCGGCCACCAGATTCGCAGGCTGTGCCGCACAAATCACGTGTTCGACGGCGGGCAGCCTGCCACGGCTTTCCGCGATCTTGCGCGCCTGAGATTCTCCGGATGTCACCACCACGCGCGCGCCTGAATCATTCAGGATGTAAGCCATCCGGTCGGCCGATTCATTGAAATAGACCGGCACGATCACCGCGCCAAGTCCCAGCACGGCAAAATCCGCCACATGCCATTCCGGGCAGTTCGGCGCGAACAGGGCCACGCGTTCTCCCGGCGTGACACCGAGTTCGGCCAACGCCTTCGCGAGCCCGCCGACCCGCCGCAGCATCTCGCGAGCGGAAACCGACTCCCATCGGTTCGCCGAACGCCACATTTGCGTACGCGGGTTCGCGTGACGGTCCACAGCATCGAGAAAACACTTTGTCAGAGAGGGGTATTCCATGGCGCGCTGCGGTCACTCTAGCGTAGTCAGCCGGCGAGGCGCAACGCGGAGATGGGAATCTTGTCTCTCAATCGCCAGCATCGCGGACTAATGCATTCGCCGTAAATGCCGCAAGATTGCGGAACAGCGACTCCACGGACGCTTCTCTTTCTTCCGTCGGAAGCTTTAGATGCTGCTCGACGCGGATCTCCATGCGTTGAAGCTCTTCCGGTGAGGCGCACGAAGCCAGCCGATCAAAAAGCATCCCGTGCGCCCGCTTGCGTTCCATGACTTCGAGACCATCGAGGATTTGACGATGCGGCGTCCCTTCCCAGATCGCGAGAATCATGGCCTCGCGCAGCCAGCGTTCCGCGCTGACCTCGCCGAGCACGCCAAGTCCGCCGTGAACTTCCATTCCCCACTTCGCGATCTGCACCGCAAACTCGGCCGTCCAATACTTCGCGAGATGGGCCACCAGCCGGAACAGATGGAAACGGTCTGAATAGGGAGGCCGCTCCTGCCAGACTTCGTTCAGGAGCGCCACCGCTTCCCACGACAGAGCAAAGGCGCGGCGCAAGTTGCGGAAATGCTCTTCAAATTGACGTCGCAGCAGCGGATGATCGACGACTCGCTTGCCGAAGGCCATGCGCCGCTCGGCAAAATAAAGAGCATCGGCCATCGCGCGCTGCGCGAGAGCCACACTGGCAACGCTGTTCGCGACCCGCGAAGTGTTTAGAACTTCGAGAATCAGATAGATGCCACCTTCGGCCGGCCCGAGCCGATAGGCTTCGCTATCGCGCAGCTCGATTTCTCCGGTGGGCACCGAGCGCGTGGCAATCTTGTCCTTCAGACGGCGAATGAAATAGTTCAGCCGCCCGTCGTTGCGCCGCCTCGGGACCAAAAAGAGGGCGAGCCCTCGCACTCCGGGCGTGGCAGGCTCCGGCCGAGCGGCAACGACAGCCAGCTCCGCGCCTGCGTTGCTACAGAAATATTTGTCGCCGGTAAGCAGCCAGCATCCGTCCGCAAGCCGCGCAACCGTCTCTACGTTTGCTCCCAGGTCGGAGCCGCCCTTGATTTCCGTCATCCATGTTGCGCCCTGCCACACGGAATCATCCTTGCGAAGCAATTGCGGAAGAAAGCGCGCTTGAAGTTCCCTGTCGCCATACTTCGAGAGAGGGACAGCGGTACCTAGCGAGACTGTGTAGGGGCAGCAAACTCCCGGGTCGTAAAACGCGGTGTGGTACAAGAAGGCGTACGTCGGCAGGAGCGATTTTTCTTCGAACGCGCGCCACACCACGCCCGAGCGGTACGCACGTTTCACCATTTTCCAGTAATCCGGGGAATACAATATCTCGTCAACGCGCGCGCCGGTGCGATCGAACATTCGCAGCCAGGGTGTTCCGGCGCGGTCGACAGACGCGGAGATGGCGTTCCCTTCGCCTTCCCACCAAATTTCGTCGGCCGCGAGCGCATCACGGTGCGGGATGTCGCGAATCTCGTGGTCGAGGAAGCGAAGCGGGGTGCGGATCGCGTCGAAGTTCATGAAGACCACCGTCTCAGAAGATATCACTTATCAACGTTAGGGGCGTTAGTGGTGGCACTGCTCAACTCATTACAACCGATGGAGCGTAAATTTCACGAAGAATCATGTTGTGGGACGCAAACAAAAGAGAGATTCTTCGGGCCAAAGACGGCCCTCAGAATGACGGCGTGCGGTTTTTCGCCGATCGTGCCGCCCTGGCTGGGCCTCCGTAACGATCGGGGCTAAGTTCTGTGCGTTCTAGTTCCGCGCCGGCAGGGGCCGCGGGCGACACGAATTTGCGATAAGATGCGGGACAGAGGTTCGCTCCATGCCTGACATCATTACCGAAAAGGTGGCAGCTTCGGGCTACCAACCAATTCGAGCGCCGCGCGGCACCACACTTTCCTGCAAAGGATGGCAGCAGGAAGCCGCGATGCGCATGCTGATGAACAATCTCGACCCCGAAGTCGCCGAAAAGCCCGAGGAATTGATCATTTACGGAGGCCGAGGCAAAGCGGCGCGAAACTGGAACTGCTACCACGCCATCGTGGCTTCGCTCAAATCGCTCGAGAACGACGAGACCCTGATCGTGCAATCCGGCAAACCGGTCGGAATTTTTCGCACGCATGCCTACGCGCCGCGCGTCCTGATCGCAAATTCGAATCTGGTCGGTCACTGGAGCGACTGGAAACATTTCGACGAGCTCGATCGCGCCGGCCTGATGATGTACGGCCAGATGACCGCGGGAAGCTGGATTTACATCGGCACGCAGGGAATTTTGCAGGGGACGTATGAAACTTTCGCCGCGGCAGGACGCAAGCATTTTGGCGGCGATCTTGCGGGGAAACTGATTGCCAGCGGCGGCATGGGGGGCATGGGCGGAGCGCAGCCGCTAGCAGCGACGCTCAACGGCGCGGCGTTTCTGGGTGTTGACGTGGACCCCGAGCGCATCAAGCGGCGCGTGAAGGCGGGTTACTGCGACGTGATGGTGAACGACCTCGACGAAGCGCTTCGCATCCTGAAGAACGCCGTTCGCAAGCGCGAGGCAACCTCGGTCGGGCTGGTGGGAAATTGCGCGGACGTGATTCCAGAGCTAGCGAGCCGGGGCGTGGTTCCCGATTTGCTGACCGATCAGACCAGCGCGCACGATCCGGTGGGCGGCTACATTCCGCAGGGGCTGGATGTTGCGCAAGCCACCGAGTTGCGCAAACGCGATCCGCAAGCGTACGAAAAGCGTTCGCTTGAATCGATGGCCAAGCACGTCGAAGGCATGCTCGCGCTACAAAAAATGGGGTCGGTCACGTTCGATTACGGCAACAACATCCGCACGTTCGCGTTTCAGCAAGGCGTGAAAAACGCGTATGACTTTCCCGGCTTCGTGCCCGCGTACATCCGGCCTCTTTTCTGCGAAGGCCGCGGACCATTTCGCTGGGCCGCGCTTTCCGGCGAGCCCTCGGACATCCATCGCACGGACCAACTGGTCCTCGAAATGTTTCCGCACGACGAAATTCTTTCGCGCTGGATCAAGCTCGCGCAAAAACGCGTGCGATTTCAGGGGTTGCCGGCGCGCATTTGCTGGCTGGGCTACGGCGAACGGGACAAGTTCGGGCTCGCGCTGAACGACCTCGTCGCGCGCGGCGAGCTGAAAGCTCCGATCGTCATCGGCCGCGATCATCTGGATTGCGGTTCGGTCGCGTCGCCCTACCGCGAAACCGAAAGCATGCGCGACGGCTCGGATGCGGTGGCGGATTGGGCGCTGCTTAACGCGCTGCTCAACACGGCCAGCGGCGCGAGCTGGGTTTCGATTCACAATGGCGGCGGAGTTGGCATCGGCTACGCGCAGCACGCCGGACAAGTGACGGTCGCGGATGGCTCGAAGGAGATGGCGGTGCGAATCGAGCGCGTGCTGACGAACGATCCCGGCATCGGCGTAGCGCGCCATGCGGATGCAGGCTATCCTGAAGCGATCGAATTCGCACGAAAATCTGGCGTGAAGATTCCGATGCTATGAAATCCGAGCAGGCTAGAGGGCAGGCAGAATGGTCGTCATCACAGGCGCCACAGGAAACACGGGAAGGCGGGCAACAGAAGCGCTGCTGGCCAAAGGCGAGAAAGTTCGTGTGATTGGCCGCGACGCGGCGAAGCTGGAACCCTTCGTACAAAAGGGCGCGGAACTATTCGTTGGTAACGTTCAAGATTCAGCCGCGATGACCAAGGCTTTTGACGGCGCGACCGCTGTTTATCTGGTCATCCCTGAGTCGCACACGGCAGAAGACCTGCGCGCCTATCAGGAATCGGTAACGGATTCCTACGCGGCTGCCGTCGCAAACTCAAAAGTTCCTTACGCAGTCACTCTCAGCAGCCTCGGTGCGCAGCATCCGGAAAAAACCGGACCGATCGTAGGCCAATACAGTTTCGAGCAAAAGATGAACAGCCTAGGCTGGCTTAACGTTTTGCATCTACGCCCCGCGCAATTCATGGAGAATCTTCTGATGAGCATTGCGCCGCTGCGCTCGATGGGAATGCTTCCCGGTGGCGCAAATGGCGACGACCCTTTTCCGTGGATTGCGACCAAAGATATCGGTGCGTACGCCGCCGGACGCCTTGCCGCGCGCGATTTTTCCGGCAGCTCCACGCAGGAGCTGTTCGGCCCACGTGACGTCAGCATGAAAGAAATCGCCTCGATCATCGGCAAGGCAATCGGCAAACCCGGGCTGAGTTACATGAAGGTTCCATCTATGATGCTCGAGCCAGCCCTGGTGCAGATCGGCATGCCAAAGAAGACGGCCGCGCTCATCGTCGAAATGTGGAAGGCGGGAAACGACGGACTGCTCGCGCCACAGGAGCCGCGCTCGGCGAGCAACACGACGCCGACTACCATCGAATCGTTCGTGTCCGATGTTTTTCTCCCGGCTTACCAAGGCAAGACCGCAGCGGCGTAGCGCACTTTCTTGGTCGTTTTTTGCCGGTGGCGCGGAGCCAAAGAGTTCTGCCGCAGCGCGGGAGAGTCCGGCGGTAGTTTTTTCGGGGCCGTCACGTTAGTATCGGGGCCGAGTGGCAGACTGGCTGATCACCGGATGCTCCGAATTGCTAACGCTTTGCGGCGCCGTTCCCCGGCGTGGCAAGGCGCTCGGCGAACTCGGCATCATTCGCGATGGCGCGTTGCTGGTGCGCAACGATCGTATCGCGGCCGTCGGACCGCGCCGGAAGATTGAACGCCTTCGCGAAGCGCGCCGCGCGGAAAAGCTCGACCTGCAGGGGCGCGTCGTACTGCCGGGGTTCGTCGATTCACACACGCACCTGATCTTTCCCGAAAGCCGCGCCGCGGAATACGAGCAGCGAATACGCGGGACCACCTACCAGCAGATTGCGCGCGCCGGCGGCGGAATTCGCTCGACGGTCAAACTTCTGCGCCGCGCATCGCCGGAATCGTTGAAGTCGCGGGCGCTCGCGCACCTTCGAGAATTCGGGGCATACGGCACCACGACACTCGAGGCGAAAAGCGGTTACGGCCTTGAATGGGCGGGCGAGCTGAAAACGCTGGATTTGCTTCAGGAGCTTCATCAGGACCAGCCGCTCGACGTAGTTTCCACATTTCTCGGCGCGCACGTCGTTCCTGCTGAATATCGCCGGCGGGCTGATGCGTATGTAGATTTACTTGTTCGCGCCTGGATTCCCGCGGTTGCTACGGCAGGGCTCGCCGAATTCTGCGATGTATACTGCGATCGCGGCGCTTTCACGGTCGAACAATCCCGCCGCATTCTCCGCGCGGGCCGCGCATGCGGGCTCGTCCCGCGAATTCACGCAGCACAGCTCGCTCGCACGGGCGCCTCCCGCCTTGCCATCGAACTGCAAGCTGCCAGCGCCGATCATCTCGAGAAAATCAATCGCGATGATATTCGCGCGCTGGCCGCATCGAACGTCGTTTGCACGATGCTGCCGGGCTGCTGCTTCCATTTGGGTCTCTCTCATTACGCTCCGGCGCGCGGATTGATCGACGCCGGCGCGATCGTGGCCGTTGCCACCGATTTCAACCCCGGCACCAGCCCAACGCTCAGCATGCCGATGATTTTGTCGCTCGCCTGCGCGCAAATGCGCATGACTCCCGCCGAAGCTATCTCCGCCGCAACGATTAACCCCGCGTATTCATTGCGAGTCCACGATCGCGCCGGATCGCTGGAAGTTGGCAAGTATGCCGACCTCGCCGCGTTTGACGTGGCCGGCTACCGCGAAATCCCGTATTATTTTGGGATGAACGCGTGCAGCCTCACCATGAAGCGCGGGGCCATCATTCACACAAAAACTCTCTGACCCGATGAAAAGACTCGTTGAGTGTGTTCCAAATTTTTCCGAAGGCCGCGACGCCGCCAAAGTAGAAGCGATCGTAGCGGCCATGCGCGAAGTTCCGGGCGTATTTCTGCTCGATCGCGAAAGCGACGCCGACCATAATCGCAGCGTGGTGACGCTTGCCGGCGAGCCTGAGGCGGTTGCGGAAGCAGCCTTGCGAGGCGTGGGCAAGGCCGCTGAGTTGATCGATTTGACGAAGCATTCCGGCGCTCATCCGCGCATGGGTGCAACGGACGTAGTGCCATTCATTCCCATCGAAGGCGTCACCATCGAAGAATGCATCGCGCTGGCAAAAAAAATCGGCCACGAAATCTGGGAGCGTTATCGCATTCCGGTTTATTTTTACGAAGCCGCCGCGCAGCGTCCGGACCGCTCGAATCTCGAAAACATCCGCAAAGGCCAATTCGAAGGCCTGCGCGATGAGGTTTTGCGGAATCCAGATCGCGCTCCTGATGTTGGCGACCCACGTCTCCACGCAACAGCAGGCGCGACCGTCGTCGGCGCGCGTAAATTCCTAATCGCTTACAACGTCAATCTCAATACACCGGACCTCGAGATTGCAAAACGCATCGGCAAGAATATCCGATTCTCGAATGGCGGGCTGCGCTACGTAAAAGCCATGGGCGTCGATCTTCGCGCTCGCAAGCTCGCCCAGGTTTCGATCAACCTTACCGATTTCGAACAAACGCCGATTCATCGAGTGTTCGAAATGGTGAAGCGCGAAGCGGAGCGTTACGGCGTCTCGATTGTCGGCAGCGAAATCGTGGGACTCATTCCCAAGCGCGCGATTGAATTGACCGCCGACTTCTATTTGCAGCTCGAAAACTTTTCTCCGGCGCAAGTGTTAGAGAACAGGCTGGAAGCTTCGCTCGGCGGAGCGGCCTCCGAAGGGACGGGACGGCTCGCGGCCATGGCACAGCCTTTCCTCGACGCCGTCGCCGCGCCAACGGCCGCACCCGGTGGAGGGTCTGTGGCCGCGCTTGCGGGGGCGCTGGGCGCGAGCCTAGGCCAGATGGTCGCCGCTCTTTCGCGCAAAAAGAAATCCCAGGCCGCGTACGCCGACAAGCTTGCGGAAGCCGCCGCGGAATTTGGCGAGGCGTCCGCCGCGCTCGCGGAAGCAATCGATCGCGATGCTTCATCGTTCGAATCCGTGATGGCCGCGTACAAGCTTCCGCAAGCCAGCCCCGACGAGCAGCGCCGCCGTGAGGAAGCGATTCAGCGCGCTCTTCAGGGCGCCGCCAACGTTCCGCTTGAGGTGGCGCGTAGGTCAGCCGAAATATTTGATCGGCTGGGCCAACTGGAATCCATCTCCAGCCCATCTATGTTATCGGACATTCGCGTGGGCCGGCTGATGTCCGCGTCCGCGGTGAAGGGAGCGATCGAGAATGTCGCGATCAATCTCGAGTCGATTACCGACGCGTCTTTCGCCAGCCGCATGAAGACGGAATGTGCTTCGCTGCTGGCTCACGTCTCGGAAATACCAGCCGGCGTCAAACGCTAACGTAGGGACAGGCAGCAGCAATCTCTGAGGGGAAGAATTGTGAGACATCCAATCGTACGTATCTTATCGGTGGCATTGATCACCGCCAGCGTGTTCCTGGCCGTCCTGATCGACGCTCCGCAGAAAAGCTCCGCCGCGGACAGCCTGAGCACTTCCGTGATCGGGATGTTTCCCAAGGATATAGGGGAGTTCGCATACGCCGATCTGAAAACCGCGCGCAAATTTCCGTGGTTTCCACAGCTTCAGGACCAGCTTCTTCCCAGCCGCTTCCGGCAATTCGAGAAGTTTCTTGCCTCAGCGGGCGTCGATCCGAATACCCAGGTGGACGAACTGGCCTGGGGTGGAATCACCACGGGGGGCGGTAAGGGCGAGGATGTGGTCGGCATCGCGCTTGGCGATTACGATCCCGCCGCAGTGGAAGACCATTTCAAGCAGCAGAAAGTTCCAATGGTGGAAGCTCACGGCTACCACATGTATGCATTCGGCAGCGGTTCGGGCGCAAGCGACATCATGTTTCTCTTTATGGACTCCAACACCGCCGCCTTCGGCAATCGCACGGCGCTCAATAAGTTGATCAGCGTGCGTATCGGGGACCTGCCAAGCCTGATGACCAACGACAGCATTTTTCCGCTGATCACCGACACGAATGGAAACGGGTTCATCTGGGCGGTGCTAAACAAGTCTTACACGCACCTCGCCATGCAACAGTTGATTCCGCAGGCCAGCCAGTTTCCTCAGGCCGCGGCAATTATCAATCGCATGCATGCGATGACTATCGCCGTCGAAGGCGATAGCGGCATCGATGCTCACTTTCAGGCCGTCTGCAATTCGCCCGATGACGCAAATCTTCTCGGTGCGGCGATGCAGGCAGGCGTGATGATGCGGCGCTACCAGGAATCGCAAACCAATCAGGCGATGGCTAGCGCTCTCGATCAGGTGCAAATCCAGCCCAGCGGCGACCGATTAAAACTGGACATCGCGCTCACGCAGGATCAGCTCACCGCACTGATCAAGAGCAAGGCATTAGTCGTTCCGATGTGAGTGTTGCTGATGGCCGAGCTTAATACGGGATCGTGAAGCCGTGGATGCTAGTGTCGTATCTCGAAAGCTTCATAAGTAGGACGCAGCAACACTTCGCAGAATCGCTCGGTGCAAGGCAACCCGCCGTACAATGAGTTGCACAGCCGGGAATATTGAATTTACGTCCGGACGAGGCTACAACTCCCGCAAAGGACCGCTAACCAGCGGGGGCGCTTGCTTTGAGGTACTCAACCAGCGTGATACGGCCGCGTCCCCCGCGGGTTTCGTAGTTGACGTCGTCGACTTTCGTCCTCTCCTGGATCCCGCGGATCCGATCCTGCACTCGTTGCGCATCTCCGGTTGCTTCAGGATTTTCAATCGCTACCTCGACGCGATCTGGAAAATTCTCGACGATCACATGTATCGCCACATCCGTGCCGTCCGGGTTCGATGGGGCATTCCCCACTGGCCCGAGAGAAAACGTTTCCCGGCAAGCGTCTTCTGACGCCGCCGAAAGCGCGGCCTGCGCCTCATCGGAGAGACCGGTGCGCTGGCTTGCATGGGATACCACGGCGCCCACCGCAGCGATGAGCCGCGGGTCGTTGTGGAGCGTGCATTCGGTTCGAGCCGGATCAATGGGCATCGGAGTCGGCGGTACGCACGTCGCAGGCCTCGCGGCAATCCGGGCAATAATACAGGCCGTCCACGCAGAGCCGAATGCCTTGTTGAGACTGGCAGAAGCAGCAATATTTTTCGCAAGTGCATTGGGTTTCCGGTTTGTCGCACTGCGAACAAAGCACTACCATCTGGCAGACTCCGGAGTTACTCCGACGGCTCTCTCTTTCCGCAATATAGGCTAACCGCCGATTCACGACAAGCAGCTTCCGCGCGTCACGTTCTAAGTCGAAGCGGACCGCTTCAAAGCTGCGACGAACGCGATCGATCGATTCACTTGATTTCATGGCCATATTGGCCTATACAGAGCAAGGCCTGCAAAGGCCAAACCTCAAGTCCTGGGGAGCGTCCATGGCAAAAAAGAAACCGGCAAAGAAAGGCAAGAAGGCCAACGAAAAGGCGTAACGGGCCCCTGCTGTGAAACCGGTGTTCAACAAGTTTTCTAACGTAACGCAGTCTGCTAACTCCACTCTCGCAAGGGCCGCGGCTCAAAACGTGGCGGCTCTTGTTTTCTGGGGCTTTGCTCCACTTTGCTCCCTTCCTTGACACTCCGAAACACGCATGCTACGTTGATTTTCTCGCCGCCATGATGAGAAATATTTCGTGACCACGCCCGCCATCGCTGAAGCTCGCAAAACAGCCTTGAACTCCACCCATCGCCGCATGGGCGCCAAAATGGTGAATTTTGGCGGATGGGATATGCCTCTCGAATACGCAGGAATCCTTGCCGAGCACATCGCGGTGCGCACCCGCGCTGGATTATTCGACGTGAGCCATATGGGCGAGATCGAAATCAGCGGTTCGCGCGCGCTCGATCTGGTGCAGTGGATCAGTTGCAACAATGCCGCGAAGCTGGCAATCGGGCAGGCCCACTATTCCGGCTTGATGACCTCGCGCGGCACGTTCGTGGATGACCTGCTGGTCCACAAGCTTTCGGACACGCATTACCTTCTTTGCGTGAACGCGGGCAATCAGGACGCTGATTTCGATCACATCGTTGCAAGCAACAAGTTCGCGGCAAAAACGGAAAATACCGGCTCGCGCTACTCGCAACTTGCGATTCAAGGGCCGCGCGCCACGGGAATCCTCCAGCAGCTGGCGACAGTGCCGCTTGATCCGATTCGTTATTATCATTTCACTTTCGGAAAAATAAGCGGCGTTGAATGCTTGATTGCGCGCACCGGCTATACGGGAGAGGATGGCTTCGAGATTTATTTCGACCCCACACATTCCGAAAAACTCTGGAGCGATATCCTTGAAGCAGGCCAGGCGGCGGGACTGGTTCCCTGCGGGCTTGGCGCCCGAAACACGCTGCGCCTGGAAGCTGGCATGTGCCTCTACGGCCATGAAATCGACGACACGACTACGCCGCTCGAAGCCGGCCTGGGCTGGATCTGCAAACTTGACAAGGGCCCGTTCCTCGGAAGCGAGATGATCGCCAAACAAAAACAGGCCGGTCCGGAACGCAAGCTAGCTGGTTTTGAAATGCTCGACAAGCGTATTGGCCGCGACGGTTATCCGGTAATGATCGCCGGCCGCGAGGCGGGCTGGGTCACGAGCGGCTGCCCCGCGCCATTCCTGAAAAAAAATATTGGCATGGCTTACGTGCCGTCGAATGCAAGCGCGGTAGGAAATGAAATCGAAATCAGCATCCGAGGACAGGTTGCGCCGGCGCGCATCGTGGCGAAGCCATTTTATAAGCGTCCTCAATAGCCCGAAGACATCCAATCAGGGGGTGAGCATGTATCCAGGCGGTTTTCGCTACACAAAGCAGCACGAGTGGGTGAACGTAGACGGCTCGGTGGGGACCATCGGGATCACCGATTACGCGCAAAACGAGCTTGGCGACGTGGTGTTCGTTGAAATGCCTAAAATTGGCGCGCAACTGAAAGCCGGACAATCGTTCGGCACGGTGGAATCCGTCAAAGCGGTAAGCGAAATTTTCAGTCCGGTTTCCGGAGAAGTGACGGAAATCAATTCTGCTCTCGCCGATTCGCCCGAGAAGATCAATTCCGATCCGCACGGCTCGGCTTGGCTGATCAAAGTCCGCCTGGCCGATCCAAAAGAAGTATCGTCCTTGATGGACTCTGCCGCGTACGAAACCTATATTGCCGGCCAAGCGAAGGAACACTCCGCGTAATGCGCTATCTCCCCAAGGGTGATTCCGAGCGTAAGGAAATGCTGCAGGCCATCGGAGCTCGGTCGATTGATGATCTGTTTCGAACGATTCCGGAAAAATTCCGTCTGCAGCATCCGCTGAATCTTCCCGGGCCCCTATCCGAAGCGGAAATCATCCAATATTTCCAGGCGCGCGCGAATGAAAATGCCCGCGGCTATGCTTCGTTTCTGGGAGCGGGAGTCTATTCGCATTTGCGCTCGGTGGTTGCCGACGCGTTAATACAACGCGGCGAGTTTCTGACGTCGTACACGCCATACCAGGCCGAATTCTCGCAAGGCACTCTCACCGCCATCTTCGAATTTCAAACCCTAATGTGTCAGCTTACCGGGCAGGAAGTGGCGAACGCGTCGATGTACGACGGTTCGACCGCACTAACCGAAGCGGTGCTGATGGCCGAGCGGCTCACCGGCCGCAGGCGCGTGCTGGTCGCGCGGACGGTGCATCCCGAGTATCGCCAGGTGCTGAGCACGTACGCGAGAAATCTGGGCCTGGAGATACACGAAATTGGATACGACGCATCCGGGAAACTCGATCGCAGCGCACTGAGCGCCGGCAATTTGGCTGATGCTGCGACAGTAGTTGTCCAGTCACCGAATTTTTTTGGGGTGCTGGAAGATCTGGCGCTGCTTGCCGAGGAAGCACATGCCGCAGGGTGCTTGCTCGTCACGGCAATTGCAGAGGCTGTGTCACTCGGCATCGTGCGTCCGCCTTCCGAGGCGGACATTGTCGCCATGGAAGGACAATCGCTCGGGATTGCGCCGAGTTATGGCGGGCCATACGTCGGCGTGATCGCTACCCGCGAGAAATTCGTGCGCCAGATGCCCGGACGCCTTGCAGGCCAAACGGCAGATGCTGACGGAAATCGCGGCTTCGTCTTGACGCTGGCGACGCGCGAACAGCACATTCGCCGCGAAAAGGCTACGTCGAATATCTGCACCAACGAAGCGCTTTACGCGCTGGCCGCGACGATCCATCTCTGCTTGGTCGGCAAGGAAGGGCTCCGAGAAATCGCGCTGCAAAATCTTGCGAAGGCACGTTTCGCGCAATCCGAGCTTGAAAAGATTCCGGGTGTCCGGCGCGTTTTTTCCGGAACCACGTTCAACGAGTTCGTTCTCGAATTCCCGCGCTCGGTGAAATTGATCAACGCGGACCTTTTGCGGGAAAAAAT
Source organism: Candidatus Acidiferrales bacterium (assembly GCA_050747005.1). Lineage (GTDB taxonomy): Bacteria > Acidobacteriota > Terriglobia > Acidiferrales > UBA7541 > Palsa-295. Next base: position 2,077 of record JBOGNE010000037.1, on the reverse strand, counting down.
CATCGGGCCTTACGTGCTGGGAACGCACTACCCTGAGTTAACCAAGCGAGGCTTGATCTGCGTGACCGAAACAACGCCGCGCGCGGAGATCGAACGGTTCGCAGCGGCAATTCGACAAATTCTGGCGAAGCCACTCTAAGGGGCTGCTTGCATTGAACCAAAAAACCACCGAAACCGAAGCGCCAGCCACTACGCCTGGACATCGCGCGGCGCGCCAGCACATCAGCCGGAACGAAGGACTGATCTTCGAAAGATCAGCGCCGGGCAAACGCGGCATGGAAATCCCACCTCTTGACGTGCCCGCCGTCAATCCTGTGGCGGCACTCGGACGCGAATTTGCGCGCGATGCAGTCGACGGATTTCCGGAAGTCAGCGAGATCGAGGTAATTCGGCACTTCACGCGCCTTTCCTCGTGGAATTATGCGATCGATCTGGGGATGTATCCGCTGGGTTCCTGCACCATGAAATACAATCCGCGGGCCAACGAATTCGTGGCGCGGCTCGACGGCCTGGCGAGCGAGCATCCCGAACAAACCTCGGAAGTTTCGCAGGGCTGCCTGCGAATTCTTTTCGATCTTCAGAAATGCCTGCTCGAAATCACGGGCATGGACGCGGTCACGCTGCAACCCGCCGCCGGGGCTCAAGGCGAACTCACCGGCCTGTTGATGATTCGCGCTTATCTCGAAGGCCGGGGCAATCCACGCAAAAAAGTTCTGATTCCGGACTCGGCGCATGGCACGAATCCGGCGTCCGTTATCATCGCCGGCTATGAAGTTCAGAACATCAAGTCGAATGCTCGCGGGCAGCTTGATACGGATCATCTCCGCGAATACGCCACCGGAGACGTGGCCGCATTGATGCTGACGAATCCGAGCACTCTCGGGGTCTTCGAGGAGCGCATCGCGGAAATTGCGGAAATTCTCCACCAGCGCGGCGCGCTGCTTTATATGGATGGCGCAAACATGAACGCGCTAGCCGGGATCACACGCCCGGGCGATTTCGGCGTCGACGTCATGCACCTGAATTTGCACAAAACATTTTCGACACCGCACGGGGGTGGCGGACCCGGAGCTGGTCCCGTGACCGTAAAGAAATTTCTCGAGTCGTACCTGCCGGTTCCCGTCGTCGTGCACAAGGAAGATGGCCGCTTCGCGCTCGATTCGAATCGCCCACAATCTGTCGGCCGCATGCGCGCATATTGCGGCAATTTCGGCGTGCTGCTTCGCGCGCTGGCTTATACGCTGGCGTACGGACCCGGCATTCGCCAAGCCACCGAAGATGCAGTGCTCAACGCGAATTACATCCGGAAGGGTCTTGAAGACTCATTCGATCTGCCCTACAACTTGCCCTCGATGCACGAAGTAGTCTTCAGCGACGCACGGCAGAAAAAGCATGGCGTGAATACGATGGATATCGCCAAACGGCTGATCGATTACGGCTTTCACCCATACACGACGGCTTTTCCGCTGATCGTTCCCGGCGCGATGATGATCGAGCCTACGGAATCGGAATCCCGCCAAGAATGCGATCTCTTTATCGACGCAATGCGCTCGATTGCGGCCGAAGCCGAATCGAATCCCGAACTCGTAAAGACCGCGCCGCACAGCACGCGTATTGGCCGCCTCGATGAAGTGGCCGCCGCGCGCAAGCCGATTCTTCGCTGGAAGCCGTAGAGCAGGACATCAGAAACAAGTTCAAAAGCGAAAAAAAGACCTCAGGAGTTAATTCCCCTGAGGTCTCGTTTGCCAGGTTAGTAATTCGCTATCGCTGATGGGTTTTCTTGTCGTTCTTCGCTTTCTCCACCACAGGCACCCCGCGCTGGGCCGTCGGCGGCGCAGGAGGTTCAACCTTTGCTTCGGCGGCGACCGATGCCGCTGGCAGAGAAATCGTGCGTCCATCGGATTGCGCGGCAGCAGCTTGGGTGAGCGATGCCGGTGCAGGCGGAGCCACTGGCACGAGCGCGCCTTCGGCTTCCTTCATGAACGTCAGGCCGTTTTCATGGCCGTCCCAATCAATCGAGAGCACATCTCCCAGCGAGACTTGCTCGGTGGCCAGCAAACTCGCCAGCGGATACACC
>JBOGNE010000036.1:0-4973 GCA_050747005.1 Candidatus Acidiferrales bacterium | reverse complement strand
CCCGGGAACGTATTCACGGCGCCGTTCTGATGCGCCATTACTAGCGATTCCGGCTTCATGCAGTCGAGTTGCAGACTGCAATCCGAACTGAGCGCGCTTTTTTGCGATTAGCTCCCCCTCGCGGGTTTGCAACGCTTTGTGGCGCGCATTGTAACACGTGTGTAGCCCTGGACATAAAGGCCATGCTGACTTGACCTCATCCCCACCTTCCTCTCCGTTATCCGGAGCAGTCCTCATAGAGTTCTCCCTTGCGGGTAGCAACTATGAGTAAGGGTTGCGCTCGTTGCGGGACTTAACCCAACACCTCACGGCACGAGCTGACGACAGCCATGCAGCACCTCTACACAGGTCCCTTGCGGGAAGTCCTGATTTCTCAGGATGGTCCTGTGCTGTTCAAGCCCAGGTAAGGTTCTTCGCGTTGCGTCGAATTGAACCACATGTTCCACCGCTTGTGCGGGCCCCCGTCAATTCCTTTGAGTTTCAGCCTTGCGACCGTACTCCCCAGGCGCATGACTTAACGCGTTAGCTACGGGACTTGCCCCGTACAGGGCAAACCCCAAGTCATGATGGTTTAGGGCTAGGACTACCAGGGTATCTAATCCTGTTTGCTCCCCTAGCTTTCGTCCCTCAGCGTCAGTTGTGATCCAGCGAGCCGCCTTCGCCTCGGATGTTCCTGCGGATATCTACGCATTTCACCGCTACACCCGCAATTCCACTCGCCTCTCTCACACTCGAGCACGGCAGTTTCGTCAGCAGCCCCTGGGTTAAGCCCAGGGATTTCACTATCGACTTGCCGCACCGCCTACGGACCCTTTACGCCCAGTAATTCCGAGCAACGCTGGCCCCCTACGTATTACCGCGGCTGCTGGCACGTAGTTAGCCGGGGCTTCTTATACCCGTACCGTCAAACCCTTGCGGGTCATTCGTCCGGGTCGAAAGGGGTTTACACTCCGAGAAGCTTCATCCCCCACGCGGCGTTGCTGCATCAGACTTTCGTCCATTGTGCAAGATTCCCCACTGCTGCCTCCCGTAGGAGTCTGGACCGTGTCTCAGTTCCAGTGTGGCCGGCCAACCTCTCAGTCCGGCTACCGATCATTGCCTTGGTGAGCCATTACCTCGCCAACAAGCTAATCGGCCGCGGATCCCTCTTCTGGCGACTTGCGCCTTTGAAGACAACACCATGTGGCATCGTCATGTTATGCGGTATTAGCCCAACTTTCGCTGGGTTATTCCCCACCTGAAGGAAGGTTATCCACGTGTTACGCACCCGTTCGCCACGCGCCCACATCCTGTATTGCTACAAAATGCTGCGCGTTCGACTTGCATGTGTTAAGCACGCCGCCAGCGTTCGCTCTGAGCCAGGATCAAACTCTCGTTTGAAACCTGATGTTTCGACCGCAACAGCCTAAGCCGCTGCGATCGGAACGAACTGTTAAATCGCTCGGTTTCTCAAAAGCTTTTGCTCCGGTACACCCGGAACAAAAGACAAAACCAAACGGGTTCTGGCATGTATCATCCGATTGTCAAAGAGCAGGTACTCCCAGGTCAACTGGAAGGGCTACAGACAATCCCCAATCCTATAGAAACACCCTGAATGTGTCAAGCAAGTTTCGCGCTTTCTCCACCGGCTGCGGGAGTGCTTTCTGTGGGCGCTGTGGAAAATTCCTAATTGTTTTCCTGCAGGGTACGGCCTTACGGCGCGCTGTTGCAGCGGGTCTTAAGGGCGGTGCCATACTGTTTTTCAGGATACCGCAGGCCAGCGCTGTTAGGGTCCGCCGTCAACTTTCAAAGACGACCTGAGCGAGAGCGAGATTCCCGCTGTGCGTGATCGTGACCGAGATATTTTTCACGCCCAACCCTTCAGCGATCTGGCGTGCTACACCCTCGAGTCGCAGCGTCGGTTTGCCGCTCGCTTCACGGCTCACTTCGATGTCGCGCCAGCGCACTCCACAGCTCCAGCCGGTGCCAAGCGCCTTCATCGCCGCTTCTTTCGCGGCGAACCGGCCGGCGTAGCGTTCGAATTTATTTTTGTGCTTCTCGCAATAAGCCACTTCACGCGGCGTGTACAATCGCTCGAGGAATGCCGGGCCGCGCCGGGCGATGGCCGCCTCGATACGATCCACTTCGGCGATATCGAGTCCGAGTCCGACGATCACAGATCCCCTCGATGATTCGGCATCCGCATGACGGAATCCCGCAACGGAATGTTGCAGAGCTTTGCGATGCCGCAGCAGAATTATACCTATAATTGCAGTGAGCGGCGGTTGGCGCTGGAGCGGGGTCGCACGATGACTACAGGCAATGCCCGGAAGAACGCCGCTGCGCGCAAGCGCCCTCGCGTTCGAACTCATCGCGTCAAGAGCGCCGAATGGACATTGAATCGTACCGGCGGAGTACAAATCCTGGAGTCGCCTCTCCTGGCGGGTTTGGATTGGCTCGTTCACGGCTACAGTACGCGCACCGGCGGCGCGAGCGAACTCGAAACTTCGCGCGATGGGAAAACGCTTAGCGAGAGGATTCTGAATCTCGGATTTACCGATTGGGATGGCCGCGATCGCGTCGTCGCAAATCGAAAGACGTTCGTGCACGCGCTGGGCGCCGATAAAATGCGCTTCGTCGCGCTTCGGCAGATTCATTCGGACATCGTGCATCGGGTCGGCCCCGCGATGGCGGCGCGATCCGGGAATGCATCTCACGAGAATGTATTAACGGGCGATGCGCTCGTCACCTGCAAGCCCCGAATTCTGCTTGCCGTTCAGACTGCCGATTGCATTCCCATCTTGCTTGCGGATGCCAAGCGCCACGCCATCGCCGCGATTCATTCAGGCTGGCGCGGCACGCTCCGGCGCATCGCCGCCAAGACACTTGGCCGGATGCGGATGGAATTCGGAACGCGTCCCGAGGATGTGGTTGCGGCGCTCGGACCGGGAGTCGGCCGTTGCTGCTACGAAGTAGGTCACGAAGTTGCCACGGAATTTGCAGCACAGTTTCCGAATGCGGGCGACTGGTTCGATGGCCCTTTCGACCAGCTTGCAGCCGGCGACAACGATCCGAATTGGTTGCCCTGGCTTACGATGAAGCCGCCAGGACACGCGCCTCCTGCTCCGCGCGTTCATCTCGATTTAATCGCCGCGAATCGCGCCATCCTTCAGGAAGCTGGAGTTCCTCTCGCTCAAATTTCGTCTTCCGGTTTATGCACTGCTTGCCGCGCCGATCTTCTCTTCAGTTACCGCCGCGAACGCATCACCGGCCGCCTGATGGCCGCGATTGCAATCGGGTGACGCACGCTCGCTGCGGCCCGCATGCTGCACCGCAGTCGTGCCTCTTAACACAGTTCGATTTCGCTAGAGACAGAATGACGACGAGAGGCTTAACCCTAGCTAATTGGTTATCCGCGGACGGTGACTTCAACCGGCAGGTAATGATTGATCGCGTAGCTACGGTGGTTCTTGTCGCGAGCCGGCGGTTGGGTGATGCCGCGGGAGTCCGTGGCACTCGCCAGCAGGCGGAATGTGCCACGAGCTGGCGTCTTCCATTCGTATTCCCAAAAGCTCCAGGCATTGCGAATTGGCGGTGCGAGGAAACGCGCGGGAGACCAGGTGTACCCGCCATCGGCGCTGACTTCAACTTTTGCGATCTCTGCTTCCCCTGTCCAGGCGGCTCCGCGCACGCGGTACACGGCGTCGGGAGCGACGCGTTCGTGACGCGCCGGGCGGAAAATTGCCGTTTTGATCTGCATCTGATCCAGAGGAACTAAACTCGGAACGCCATCGCGGCTCTCCCAACGGGTGTATTCAAGCGTCTGAAAATATCCGGCGAAGGGGCGATCGAGGGCAATGATTCGCGCGAGCCATTTGACGGACGCCATGCCGTACCAGCCGGGCACGACGGCGCGCAGGGGATATCCATGGGCGTGGGGCAACGGCGCACCGTTCATTTTGTACGCCAGGAGGACATCGCCCTGGCGGGCTTTGGCGATTGGCAAGCTGCGCGCGAAAGCGATTTCACCGGGAGACTTCGGAGCTTTGTTGATTTCGCCAGCGTCGAGGCCTTCGAGCAGAATCTCCACGGCGTTCGCGCCGACGCCGGCGTGGTCGAGAACCGCGGCGAGCGGCACGCCGGTCCACTCCGCGTTGCCGATAGCGCCCGCTTCCCATTGCACGCCATCTTCCTTGGGACTTAGATACGCGCGGCTGTTGCCGGCGCATTCGAGCGTCGCGATCTGCGTGCGGGAAGCCATGTTCAGAAGCTCGTCGTAGGAAATTTCCAGGGCATGATCGACGCTGCCCCCGATTTTCAGACGCCAGGAATGCACGTTCACCGAGGGAACGGGAAAATGGTTCCTGATGTAGAAGCGTTCGTTGGGCGTGATGAATGATTCGAGAAAAAGGAGCGGCGATTCCAGATTCGCGGGATTCTTTTCGCGCGTGATTAATTTCGACTGGCGAGGCGTTTCGGCGCGCAGCGGCCGGCCACGACGCGCTGCGGCGCCTGGCGCGTCGCTTCGTTCGCGAACTTTCTTGCGTTTGCTGGCTGCGCGAGTTTTGGATTTGTTCCGCATTCGCCCATTCGAGTGGCCGGCCATCAACTTGAGCAGGCTCAGAACCAAGACTATCGCATCGGGCGAGATGTTCGGCAATTAGTTGGTTTCAACGAGCAGAAAAGAGAACGGCAATTCAGCAACGGCGGGCGCGGGCGCCGGTACCCCAAATATACATCGACATTTATCGATGAATGATATACGATGTTTGCGTGGCGAAGAAGGGCGAGGACGCAATGGCTCGCGCGAAGCAAAGGACGGGGCGAAGCGGCGTGGCGGCGTGCTGCCGCGTGGCCGCGCCGGCGAAGTTGGAGCGCTCGGTTGCGCGCCAGTATGCGGGATGGTTCAAGGCGTTGGCCGATCCGACGCGCATACGGATTTTGAATCTGCTGGCGGCGAGCCGCGCGCCGGTGTGCGTCTGCGACATCGTGAA
>JBOGNE010000035.1:0-1659 GCA_050747005.1 Candidatus Acidiferrales bacterium | reverse complement strand
ATATTCAACTGGTCAATGGCCAATCCACAGCATCGCTGCTGTTCCCTCGCGCTCACGCCCGAATATTCATTGGCACCGGACCATCGCCGGTCCGTTCCTTGCAGAGCAGGGCTATCACGAAAAAGCCGGTAGCCACGACGAGCGCTTTTTCTCGTCGTGGCTACCAGACGCGAAAGACGCAGGTCGGCGCTACGTGCTTGGCCGCCATCCGATATAATCGGTCTTATGCCGAAAACAGAGACTAAAGACGATTGCAGCGGTTCGCAAACAAAAATTCCGATTCGCGCCGTCGTTTTCGACTACGGCAACGTTCTTTCCCAGCCACAAACGACAGCGGATGCGGAGCGTCTGGCCGCGCTCTGCGGCACGGAGTTTTCGCGGTTCAGCGAGCTCTACTGGCGATCGCGGTTGGCATATGACCGCGCCGATCTGACCGCCGGCGACTACTGGGCGGCGATCCTCGAAGCGGCGGGCCGCACTCTGAGCCGCGAGCAACTCCGGGAATTGATTGCAATCGATGGCCACAGTTGGGCGCGGCCCAATGTGGCGGCTATCCGCTGGGTGGAGCAGTTGCGCAAGGCGGGGCTGCGCCTGGCCGTTCTGTCGAACATGCCGCTTGAGATTCGGCAGTATGTGATTTCGCATTGCGCCTGGCTCTCCTGCTTTCACCATCTCACGTTTTCCTGTGATGTCGGCCGAGTCAAGCCGGAAGCGGAGATTTATCAGGAATGCCTTCGTTCCCTGGACCTGCCGCCGGAGGAGATTTTGTTTCTGGACGACCGTCCTGAGAACGTGGACGCCGCAATGGGATTGGGCATTCATGGCCTGGTTTTTGACAACACGGAAAATACCCGCGCACGGGCAAGCGCCCGCTTTCGGCTTTAGCAGGTTGCTGAGGAAGTCCACCGGTAGCACCGACCTGCGGGTTTCAGGTCTGCGGTTTTTCCGGCCGTCGATAGCTGGCGGCAGTCCGATTCGCGTTTTCGGATCGAAATGCATATTCAACTGGTCAATGGCCAATCCACAGCATCGCTGCTGTTCCCTCGCGCTCACGCCCGAATATTCATTGGCACCGGATTATCGCCGGTCCGTTCCTTGCAGAGCAGGGCTATTACGAAAAAGCCGGGTAGCCAGGCATTACCCAGGCGTGGCTACCAGGCTTGACTGCTATGAAACGCCGATATAAACTAGTGCATCAAAGCGATCAAAGGGTAGTTTCCCGTGAGCGTAGGCGAGGCAATCTTAGATAATTTCGACCTGTATCGGTGGAACGCCGACGTGTATGGCGCGATGGCTTTAGCTTCGCGGCTAGCCGTGCTCGTAAAGGATCGTGCCGAAACGGTTACGCTTGCCAGCAAGTTGCGGCGTCTCAATTCCTTGCTGTCGGAATTATTCGACGAGATATACAAAGCGATAGAGCGCGGGGAAATTCGGAGGCGTCCTGGCATAACTCCAGAGGTAATCCTTGGGGCGTCCGGTATCCTGCTACAGTTGCACGATCTGCTGGACTCCATGTACCGCGTGTGCAAGCGTGCGAGGCTCACGAACAATTCCGCAACGGCAGCGGCACTAAAGAGCATCAGCGATTACACCGAAGAAATCAAAGAATTGTCAGATCTTCTGAAACTAAGTCTGGATCCAGGCGCCCTCGAATTGATC
>JBOGNE010000034.1:0-25009 GCA_050747005.1 Candidatus Acidiferrales bacterium | reverse complement strand
TCTGTTGGTAGCGGGTATGAAAATCACATCCTATAATCAGCATTGCTCGGCTCCTTTCTCCCGAGCCCTGGTCGTTAGCGCAACCAAGTCTACTCGGGAGTGGGAGCCGACAGCGTCATCTAATCAGGCTGATGGATTTGGAATCCCAAGCAACTTCCCTTGCGAGCCAGTTCAGCCTTGTGATTGCCTCGAAAGAGTTGCCTCGCCGATGTGCTCTTGTTAGCTTTTTTTAACTCGAGACGATAAACTTCTGGCAAGCGCTTCGCCATTCATAGATGAAGACTGTACCGTGCTAAGACAACGTTTGATTCTTCGGTTTTTTAATGGTGGCTAGGAGCAATTCAATGAGTGAGCTAGTCCGATGAAGAATCAGCTAGAGGAGCGGACCGCATATCTCCGGGAGAGCTATAAAGCACATGTAGAAGCCACCACGAAGCTCGTTGAAGCAGATGGGGGCAGGATTTTCGGAGTCGACCTTGTCGTTTGGGCTGTGCTCAATCGTTCTCTTTCTCTTCTAGAGGGATTCACGATGATGATTGAGGCGAAGAACATTCTGTGCGCTGGTTCACTTTTGAGATTGCAGATTGATAGCCTCATGCGGCTCTATGCCTGTTGGCTTGTTGAAAACCCTCACACGATTGTTGAGCCCCTTTTGAAAGGCGAGCCTCTAAGCTTGATTAAATCGAAAACGGGAAACAGCCTCACTGACCGTTACCTGCATACAGAATTATCAAGTGTCTATCCGTGGGTTGATTCGGTCTACGAGGCAACGTCGGGGTTTATCCATCTTTCAAAAGTTCACATGGTCTCGATAGTGAATTGCCATGACGTGACGACGGATAAGTTTTCATTCGGATTAGGAGATAGCGCGCGGGCGGTCAAAGAGGAAGAGCTGCTTGAGGCAGTGGATGGATTCACTGAAGCGACTAAATGTTTGCTTCATCTTTCTATGTCCTGGCTCACCACGAAAGAGAAAGCGGCACTAGGTAGAGTTGGGGCGAAGGAACGAATGTAATGCCACTGGTGTAAGTGAAGTCCCGCCTTTGCGGGTTACGAAAGGCGGGACTCGGCCAGAATCAGCGCATCGAAAGGGATTGCGAAGCGCGTCTGCGGATAGCGCACGAAGGCGCAACCCAGCGAGGGCTAGTTTTCCATTTGGGCTTGGAGGAATTCGCCGGGGAGGGCTGCCATACGCGACTCGGAACCGGCTCGCGGACGGCGGGCTGATGCCGATCTTCCACCAGCGTGTGTCCCTGCTTCGGCGCTACCCGCGTGGGTGCCACCAGCGTGGGCGCGGCCTGCATGAACGCGGGCTGAGCTGGCGCGCACCATGGCGTCGCGCATCGGGCTTGGAACCGGAATGCCTTCAACTGACATCCGCTCCATCTTGATGCCGAGGGTGCGTTCGATCTGCTGCAGTTCCATCCGTTGATCGCGCCCGAACAGAGTGGACGCGACGCCGAGGCCGCCAGCGCGGCCAGTACGTCCGACGCGATGGATGAAGTTTTCGGCGAGTTCGGGCAAATCGTAGTTGATGACGTGCGCGATGTCCTCGACGTGAATCCCGCGCGACGCGAGATCGGTTGCCACCAAAACGCGATATTTTCCGTGCTGGAATCCGGTGAGCGCGGCGGTTCGCTGCGATTGCGAGCGCCCGCCATGGATCATGGCCGCGCCGATTCCTTGCCGCACGAGGCTATACGCGAGGCGCTCGGCTCCGCGCTTGGTGCGCGCGAAGATCAGGCAGCGTCCTGTTTCCTTGGTGAGCAAGTAGTGCAGTAAATCCTGCTTGCGGTCCGAGGAAACTTCAAACGCCTGGAGACGCACGTTTTCCGACGGCTTGAGAATCGAGCCAAACGCGAGCCGCACCGGCTTGCGCATGTAATCGTGAACGAGATGCGCGACGGAGGCTTCGAGAGTCGCGGAGAAGCACATCGTCTGGCGGTCTTTCGGCAGGATCGAGGCGATCCTGCGAATCGCGGGAAGGAAACCCATGTCGAGCATGCGGTCCGCTTCGTCGAGAATCAGCACGCGCAAATCGCGAAAATGAACCAGCTTGCGATCAAGGAAATCCTCGAGGCGGCCGGGAGTGGCGACAACCAGGCGAGCGCCACGGCGCAGGGCCGTGAGCTGCGCGCCTTCGGCCAGTCCGCCGACAACCAGCGCTGCCGGAGGAAGTTTCGCGCCGCGAAGCGCGTTATATTGCTCGACGACCTGCATGGCGAGCTCGCGCGTGGGGACGAGAACCAGCGCCGCGATTCCCGGCGAGGCCTGCAGATGCAGGCGCTCGATGATGGGAACCAGGAAGGCGAGCGTCTTGCCGGTGCCGGTCTGCGCGGTGGCGAGCACGTCCTTGCCCTCGAGCGCTTGCGGGATGGCCGCAGCTTGCACGGGAGTGGGCGTGACGAAATTGTTGATTGCCAGGCGTTCCTTCATGTAGTTGGAAACCGGCATTTCTGAAAATGATTCGGTGATACTTTGCATTTCGATTGACCTTTTTTATCTGGCTGTGGCCGCGGCGGCACGCAAAACTGCGAACAAGCACGACGGCCAGCATTGCCAGCTTTTTGTTAAATTACGCTGAAGACTTCGGAGAGTACTGAAGGGCGGGTATCTCAGATCGTTGACTTAGTCAGAGGAGCCGCACAACACAACCGCGGTATTAAGCGCAAAAGGAGTATATCACAGCTTCGGCCTTTTTGTGACGATATTTGATGAGACGCGAAGTAGTTACCCGTGCGTTTCGCCGAAAGCGAGTTGCACGGGGAAGGGCGCAGCAAGCAGCGCCCCTACGAGCCGCTCCGTCATCGCGCGCCAAGATTTTGTAGCGCCGCCCTTCAGGGCGGCATCTTGCCTGCACCGTACATGCCAGGCTGAAGCCTGGCGCTACAACACCAGGCACGGCGGGGTTGAAGCCCCGCCTTTCCACAATGGCGTGTCGCTGAAGGGCGCAGCAAGCGGCGCCCCTACGAGCCGCTCCGTCATCGCGGGCCAAGATTTTGTAGCGCCGCCCTTCAGGGCGGCATCTTGCCTGCACCGTACATGCCAGGCTGAAGCCTGGCGCTACAACACCGTGCGGTTGAGTTTGGTGATGGCCACGGTTTGTCGTCCGGTGCGGGGATCGCTGTGTTTCGTCAGAATCGCCGAGTTCCATTTACAATTTTCATGCTGTTTGCTACGGTGAATTCGCCCGCGCGTTTCCTCTTCAGCCCTCGTAATACATTACGCCGCAGACAGAAGGAGCCCATATGCCCACGGAACCAAGTCAAAAGAAAGAACCGGAAGCGACGCGACACTCAATCGAACGGCCGGTCCAACATCCGATCCGCATCGTTCCATTGCACCGCCCGGAAGCTCCGGGGCGCGCTGCCGGCGCGGCACCGAATCTCACTTATCGCAACGGTCCGCTACTGACTGCCGTGCAAGTTTTCACGGTGTTCTGGGGCGCGGCGTGGCAACAATCACCGAGCAGCGATGTGATGGCGAAAATCAATCAATTCTTCGACTACATTTTGACGAGCCAACTGATCGATCAAATGCGCGAGTACAACGTCCTGGGGAAAACGATCGGCCACGGTTCGCGCATCGGTACGGCCGTGGTTACTTCGCCGGATCCCGGCACGTCGGTTCAGGACAGCGCGATCCAAAAACTAATTCAGAGCGAGATCAGCGCGGGGACGCTGCCGGGCACGAATTCAAACAGTCTCTATTTTGTGTTTTTGCCCCAGGGAGTGCAGGTGGTGCAGGGAAACACCGCGTCGTGCCAGTCGTTCTGCGGTTACCACGATTCGTTCGGCAAAAATGTCTACTACGCGGTGATGCCCTATCCCGGCTGCGCCGGATGCACGGGTGGCCTGGCCGCGTTCGATGCACTGACGTCAACGACGTCGCACGAGCTCTGCGAATCAATCACCGATCCTGTGCCCGGGCAGGGTTGGTACGACGACAACAACGGCGAAATCGGCGACATTTGCGCGTGGAAGACGCGGACCCTTGGTGCGTACACCGTCCAGCTCGAATGGTCGAACAAAGCCGGCGCGTGCATGTAGCTGCTTGGGCGGCGAGCGTCGTGTTTCCGAAGTACCGGACATATAAGAATCGCGCGCGCCTGGGCGTTGCCCCAAGGGTTAAAACCCCTGACTTTCCGAGACCTTTCGGCACGGCTGAAGCCGTGCCCTGACGCAACCGCGTGTCAATTCCATTCCGTACGCGACGCTAGTCGCGTACGAGCATGGCTGGATTGAGATCGGCAAGCGAAGTGCAGCCGCAAAGACCCAGCGTGATGTCAAAGTCAGCGAGGAAATTCAGGACCACATCGCGAACGCCCTGCTCGCCGGCAACGGCGAGCCCCCAAATGTAAGGTCGGCCGAGCAGGACCGCTTTGGCACCCAACGCAAGAGCTTTGATGGCATCAGCGCCGCGACGGATGCCGCTGTCAAAGAGAATGGGGACGCGGCCCTTGGCCATGTCGACGACCGCGGGAAGAGCGTCGAGCGCGGCGATTGCGCCGTCGACCTGGCGGCCGCCATGATTGGAAACGATCAAGCCATCAACGCCGCAATCGAGCGCGCGCGAAGCATCGCCACGATGGAGAATGCCCTTCAGCAGAATGGGCAGCTTCGTGTGCTGTCGCAGAAATCGAAGATCATCCCAGGTGAGCGCGGGATTCGCGAAGACTTGGGTCCACTGGCGAATTGCAGGCGCGGGATCGTCTTCGGGCGGTCGCGCGAGGCGCGAACGAAAAACCGGATCGCTGAAATAATTGGCCACGCCTTCACCGCGCAGGAACGGCAGGTAAGGATATTGAAGGTCGCGCTCGCGCCAGGCCAGCATGGGGATGTCGAGGGTGACCACGATGGCCTTGAAGCCAGCGGCCTCTGCTCGCCGCACAAAACTGGCGGCCAACTCCGCATCCTTGCTCCAATAAAGCTGGAACCACGCGATGCCGCCGCCGAGTGCGCGCGCAACTTCTTCCATCGTGCGCGAGCTGACCGAGCTTAATACCATTGGAATTCCGAGCGACGCAGCTGCGCGTGCGACGGCTACTTCCGCCTCGGGATGAATGATGCCTTGAACGCCGACGGGCGCGAGAAGAAGCGGAGCGGGCAGGGAAGCGCCGAGAATTTCCGTGCGAAGGTCGCGTTGCGAGACGTCGCGAAACATTCGCGGGACAAGCTTCCAGCGATGGAAGGCTTCGCGATTGGCGCGAATAGTTTCCTCGCCGCCGGCGCCACCTGCGACGTAATCGTAGGCTTCGGGCTTGAGGATTTCCTTCGCGGCTTGTTCGAGGAGCGAAAGCGAGGCGGGAACTGAGATGCGGCTGCCTGCTAAGCCGCGCTCAAAGATTTCGGATTGACGCTGGTTGCCGCGGAAATTCGGAGCCGAAGATGCGTCTGACGCGGGTGGCACGCGAAGATTATACGGATGCCGCAACCGGCGAGCGAGAAATTTCGCGCGGCATCTTGTTGGCTGGCGCAAGCCGATCGGGTCAGGCTTTGTCGCGGTTGAGCGCGAAGCGCGTGCCGACCAGGCTAAATGCGGTTTCTCGTCGGGCTGCCGGCGGGCGACGTGCAAGGCTTCCACGTTCGTGCGGGACCTCATCCGACTCGACGTTCCGATGCGCGCCGCTGCGGAGCGTTTCGTGCAAGAGTTCGCGCAGGCGCATGCGAGCTTTGTGCAACTGCGATTTGCAATTGCCTACCGAGCAGCCCAGGATTCCGGCGATCTCCTCATGGCGGTAGCCCTGCACGTCGTGCAGGATGAACATCTGCTTGTATCCCGGAGGTAATTGATCGACGGCGCGCTGCAGATGCACGCGATCGATCGAACCGTTCAATCGCAGGTCCGGGCCGCCAAGCTCTGGCGCTCGCTTTCCGGTTTCTTCGTCCGGCTCGGCGCTCTCGTCGAGCGAATCCACCGGCAGGGTTTTCTTGCGGAGCTTCATGAGCACGATGTTGACCGTCAGCCGGTGCAGCCACGTGCTGAACGCGGAGTCGCCGCGAAATGTGTGGATCTTGCGGAATAGCTGCAGGAAAGCATCCTGCGTGAATTCTTCGGCTTCGGCCGGATTCCCGATCATCCGCAGGCACAGCGCATAGACCCGCCGGCTGTGGGCACGGTAAATCTGCTCGAAAGCCGCCGCGTCGCCTTGCTGAGCCAAACGAATCGCGCGCGCCTCGTCCATGCCCCGCGATTCCGATTCCGTTTGTGATGTTTCTCTCAACGTATTCCCCAGCCATCCGCGTTAGCTGCCCGGAACTCCTAAGCGCCGCAACCGGTGAGCAGCATTACGGATTTTCAGATAAAAAACGGGTCCCGTATGAATAGACGTATCTCGCGGGCTTTTTATTCCATATTTTTGAATTTCAGGTGAAAAATCCAGCCTGCAGGCGGATATCCGGCGCAGGGCTGCTTTATACAAGACACGCTGATAACTTGGACGTAGCTCGGCAAGTTTTGGATTCAACTTTTTGCGTGAATATTCAGCTTCAGCCATCTCGGAGGCGGGAGGGAGTAATAGAGGTCAAGAGGATGCAGGGAAGATATCCTTCAAAATTCTCGGGAGATGGCGTTCTAACGCAAGTTCTTGAGGATTTCGCGGGCGGCGTTGGCGCCCGAGGCTCCGGTGAGGCCGTTGCCGGGATGCGTGCCGGATCCGCAGAGATAGAGGCCCTTTACCGGCGTGCGATAACGCGCCCAGTCGAGCACGGGGCGCATCGTGAATATCTGGTCGAGGGCCATCTCGCCGTGAAAGGGGTGGCCACCGGTGAGGCCGTAGATGTCTTCAAGGTCTTTCGGGGTGAGGAGCTGCTGTGCGAGAATTTTTCCGGGCAGATCGGGAGCGTACGCGGCGATGGTTTTAATAATTGTTGTGGCGAGCACGTCGCGCTGTTGCGACCAGTCGCCCTTCTTCAGCCGATATGGCGCGAATTGCATGCAGATGGACATGACATGCTTGCCGGCTGGCGCGAGCGACGGATCCGAAATCGTGGGGATCATGATGTCGAGATACGCCTCGGTCGAAAACTCGCCGTACTTCGAGTGGTCGAATGCGCGCTCGAGATAGTCGATTCCCGGGCCGATATGAATGCGGCCCGCCAGCGATGCATTGCCATCCGAGGAATTTTTCAGCGCCGTGAACGTTGGCAGCGCATCGAGCGCGAGATTCATTTTCGCGACCGTGCCCTGCGAACGATAATGCTGCATTCTTACGAGGAAGCTGGGCGGCAGGTGAACGGGATCGAGCAAGCCGAGGAAGGTTCGGCGAGGATCCGCGCCGGAGATCACCGTCCGTGCGGCAATTTCTTCGCCGCTCTTGAGGACGACGCCGATTGCCGAGCCGTTCTTGACGAGAATTTGTTCGACTTTCGCACCGGTGCGAATTTCCGCGCCAGCTTCTTTGGCAGCGGCAGCCATTGCCAACGTAAGCGCGCCCATGCCACCGCGCGGCATAGCTGAGTTTCCGACGGGAAACGGATCGGCGGCCGCGCGCAAGAGCAGCAGAGCCGTCGAGCCCGCGGACCACGGCCCGAGAGCCGCGCCGAAAATTCCGCGCGCGGCGATAACGGCGCGAAGAAGGTCCGTTTCAAAGAATTCCGCCACGAAATCGGCGACGGCCATCGGTCCCCATCGCACGAGCCGCATCATTTCCTTTTTTCCGAGGCCACGGACTTGGCGACCAATCTTCAGGAGTTTCCAAATGTCTCCGCGAGAGGGCTTTTCGATGACAGGCGGAGTCATCTCGAGCAATTGCTCGGTGATTCCCGCAGCGCGAGCTAGGCCCTGCTGAAATTCGGGGTACGCCGCAGCGTCCTTCCGGGAGAATTTGGCGACTTCAGCAGCGGAGCGCTGCGCGTCGGTGTAAAGCGTAAGCGCGCGGCCATCAGACAACGGCGCGAAAATGCGGACGGGCGATTCCAGCTTGACCAAGCCGTGACGCGCGAGATTCATGTCTTTCACGATGGACGGAAGCGGAGGACCGCCTGCGTGCGCGAGAGTGGAGGAGCGGAAGCCAGGATAAAATTCTTCGGTGACGGCGGCTCCGCCGACAATATCGCGGCGTTCGAGTACCAGCGGCTTATGACCCCTGCGCGCGAGATAGAACGCGGCGACGAGGGCATTGTGCCCTCCGCCGACGATCACGATATCGCGTGCCGCCGCCACGATTCAGTTTTTCCCCGTATCTTTCAGAATTTCGAGAGCTGCAAGACGTCCGGGGCCGCCCATGATTCCGCCGCCGGGATGCGTTGCCGAGCCGCACATGTAAAGTTTCTTGAGGGGCGTGCGATAGCGCGCCCAGCCGGCTGCGGGGCGCAGGAAGAAAAGCTGTTCGAGCGAGAGCTCCCCCTGAAAGATATTTCCCTCTGTGAGTCCGGTGGTCCGCTCGATATCGAGCGGCGTGATGAATTGCTTTCCGATGATGATGTTTTTGATGTTCGGCGCGTACTCGGCAATCGTGTCGATGACGGTGTTGCCGAACGCCTCGCGCTGCTCGTCCCAAGCGCCCTCGCTCAATTTGTAGGGAGCGTACTGCACGAAGCAGGAGAGGATGTGTTTTCCCGGAGGAGCCACGGACGGATCGGTAAGCGTCGGAATCACCATGTCAATGTAAGGACGGCGCGAGAATTCGCCGTACTTCGCCTGATCGTACGCGCGCTCCATATACTCCATCGAAGGCGAAATCGACATCGCACCGCGAAGATGGCGGCCCGGACCGGGCAGGCATTTGAAATCCGGCAAGGCATCAAGGGCCAGATTCACTTTCCCGGACGAGCCGCGGAATTTGTAGCGGCGAACCTCGTCGAGAAAATCTCCGGGCAATTCGCGCGATTCGATGAACTTCAAGAACGTGAGATTCGGGTCGACACTCGACGAAATCACATCCGCGTAAATTTCCTCGCCGCTTTCGAGCGCAACGCCATGCGCCGCGCCATTCTTCACGATAATTCGCGCGACGGGCGAATCCATGCGAATTTCAGCGCCTAATTCGCGCGCAGCGTTGCCGATCGCGTTCGAGATACCTCCGGTCCCGCCACGGCTGAATCCCCACGAGCGAAACGCGCCATCAATTTCGCCCATGTAATGGTGCAGCAAGACGTAGGCCGTGCCCGGCGAGCGAATTCCGAGGAACGTGCCGATGATGCCGGAGGCGGACATCGTCGCCTTGAGCACGTCCGTCTCGAACCATTGATCGAGGAAATCCGCGGCGCTCATGGTCATTAGCTGGATCAAGTTGTAGCGGTCTTCGGAGGCGAGCGACTGGAACCGCTTTCCGAGGAACGCGAGTTTTTTTAAGTCGCGAGGATCGAGGGACGTTGGGTCGGGCGGAATCATTCCGAGGATCGGCTTCACGAAGCGGCACATCGCGACCATGGACTTGCCAAATTCCTCGTAGGCTTCTGCATCGAGCTTGGAATGGCGCTCGAGCTCGCGGCGCGTCTTGCCGTGATCGTTCACGCGCCAGAGATAATCGCCGTTTTGCATCGGTGTCATGGTGCCGTCGAGCGGAAGAATTTCGAGGCCGTGGCGCGGAAGATCGAGATCGCGAATAATTTCGGGACGCAACAACGAAACGACGTAAGAGAAAACGGAGAATTTGAAACCCGGTATGATTTCTTCGGTGACGGCGGCGCCTCCGAGAACGTAACGCCGCTCGAGCACCAGGACTTTTTTGCCCGCGCGAGCGAGATACGCGGCATTGACGAGGCCGTTGTGGCCTCCGCCGATCACGATTGCGTCGTATCGTTTCGCCATGGCCGCTCTGAGCAGGATCCCTCGGGATGCGGACGAAATGCAGTGCGTATGTTTCGCGAGACGCAGCATTCTACAAATGTCCGCGATGACTCACAAGAAAGAAACGCGGCGGCGTCCTGACCAGCAGTCATGGGAGCCGCGCAAAATGGGCTGAAAATCGCGGGCAAATGCGTTTAGCGACGCGCTTCACCTTGCGGAAGCTGCAACGCGCGCACTATAATTCGCCCGCCGGCGAATTTGAATTTCGCGCAACATAGGAGCTACCGTGCCGATTGGAACCGCCGTTCACGACCGCACCTCGAGGTTGTGCGAGAGCATGAACTATCGCGAATGGTCGGGCTACTACGCGGTGAGCGTTTACGAAATGCACCACGAGCACGAGTACAACGCGATCCGCAACGCATCCGCGCTGATCGATGTTTCGCCGCTCTACAAATATCTGATCAGCGGACGCGACGCGACGAAATTCGTGAATCGCGTGATTACGCGCGACATCAATAAAGTGAAAATCGGGCAGGTCATCTATTGCTGCTGGTGCGACGAGCAGGGCAAGGTGATCGACGATGGCACGATTTCGAGGCTCGATGAAAACCTGTATCGCTGGACGGCGGCGGATCCAAGCCTGCGCTGGTTCCACGAAAACGCGCTGGGGCTCGACGTGGCTATCGAGGACATCTCGGAAAAGGTGGCGGCGCTTGCGCTGCAAGGTCCAACCTCGAGCCGGCTTTTGAAACAAGCAGCCGAAGCGGACATCGCGAACCTAAAATACTTCCGGCTCACGCACGGAAAGATTGGCGGCGTTTCCGTGGATATTTCGCGAACGGGATACACGGGCGATATGGGCTACGAAATCTGGATACCCTGGAACGATGCTGGCAGGGTTTGGGACGCGCTGGTTGAGAACGGCCGGCAATTCGATTTGCACCCGGCGGGAATGGTAGCGCTGGACGTGGCTCGAATTGAAGCGGGGCTGATTTTGATCGAAGTGGATTATTTCAGCAGCAAGAAAGCGCTGATCGAATCGCAAAAGTATTCGCCATATGAAATCGGCCTCGGCAAGCTGGTCGATTTGAAGAAAGAACATTTCATCGGACGCGCCGCTCTGGAAGAAGAAAATCGGCGAGGATCGAAGCGCCTGCTTATGGGGCTGGACGTGAATTGGGACGACGTCGAGCGGCTGTATGACGCAATCGGTCTCGCGCCGCAAGTGCCGAGTACGGCTTCGCGAGTTCCTGTGCCCGTCTATCGCGGCGGACTTCAAGTGGGCAAGGCAACTTCGACGACTTGGTCGCCGACGCTGAAAAAAATGATTGCACTTGCGAGCTTGAATCGCGAACATGCCGCGCTCGGCACGGAACTACACATGGAGCTGACGGTCGAAGCCGTGAGGCACAAGGTTCGCGCGACCACGCGCGATCTGCCATTTTTCAATCCACCACGGAAGACCGCAACGCCGGTGGGATGACGCGATCGAATGAGTCCAGGCCTGTGACGGCTGGCGCAGTAGCGACCTGCGGGTGTATGACGGTGCACGAAGGAAGGAAAGCATCACGCGATGAGCTATAGGCCAGTTTTCATCTTTCGCTCGATCGAATGTCCCGATCACACTTGTCTACCCGGCACACTTCGCGCATCGCTGTCGCGTCTCTTTCTGTATTGCGCTGGAACGCTGCTGGCCACTGCGTTTTTCGTCGCGCCGCGCCGTGCAGGAGCCGGGCAGAAAGCTGCCCAAGCAAAATGCCCGCCCGCTGCGCGGCAGGATCACACGATTGATGTGCTGCACGGCGTTTCCGTGGCGGACCCGTATCGCTGGCTCGAGGATCAGAACAGCGCGGAAACACGCGCGTGGATCGACGCGGAAGATAAATGTACCGCGGCGGCGCTCGATGGATTGACAAGCCGCGAGGGAATTTCCGAGCGCCTTGGGGCGCTGCTGAAGGTCGATTCCGTCCGCCTGCCGATGGTGAGAAACGGAGTTTACTTTTTTGAGAAACGGAACTCGGATCAGGACCTTTACATTATTTACAAGCGGCGTGGCGCTGGCGGCGCCGATGAAGCGCTGGTCGACCCCCGCCCGATGAGCGCGGACCATTCGACCAGCGTGGCGCTCCGCGACGTTTCGCGCGACGGGTCGCTTGCGGCCTATGCGGTTCGCGTCGGCGGGCAGGACGAAGTCACGATTCACTTCATCGATACGAACACGCGCAAGGCCCTGGGCGACCAACTTCCGCACGCGGTTTATTTCGGCCTTTCGATCGAGCCGGACAAAAGCGGCGTTTACTACTCGCGGACGACGAAGGACGGTCCGCGTGTGTTCCACCATGTGATGGGAATGTCGGCGCAATCCGACAAGCTGATTTTCGGTGAAGGATACGCGCGCGACAAAATCGTGAGTTCGGAACTGTCCGACGACGGCCGCTACCTGGTGATCCAGGTGGTTTACGGTTCCGGCAGCGTGCGCAGCGACCTCTACATGGCGGATCTAAAGAACGGAGGCAATGTGCGGCCAGTAGTCAACGATACGAATGCGCTTTTCTTCGGCCACGAGGCTGGCGGAAAGCTCTTTATCCGGACCAACTGGAATGCGCCACATTGGCGCGTGTTCGCGGCGGATGCAGCGAATCCGTCTCGCGCGGCATGGAAGGAAATCGTGCCGGAGACGGACACAACGATCGAGAGCGCTGATTTTTTGGGCGGCAAGATATTCGTGCAATATGTGAAGAACGCCAGTTCGGAGGTGAAGGTTTTCGAGCCGAACGGCGCGGCGGAAGGCTCAATCGCGCTCCCCGGCATGGGCTCGGTGTCCGGCACGGCCGGCAGATGGGACCAGAAACGGTTATTTTTCGGATTTGAATCGTTCAACGTTCCGGAAAGCATCTATAGCTACGACATCGCGAGCCGCAAACTCGCCGTGTGGGCCGCGCCAAAAGTGCCGATGAGGAGTGACGCCTATACAGTCGATCAGGTTTGGTACGAATCGAAGGATAAGACTCGCGTACCGATGTTCCTTTTCTACAAGAACGGAATTCCGCACGACGGAGTCCGGCCGGTAATGTTGACGGCTTACGGCGGTTTCGACGTGAGCTTGACGCCGTCGTTTTCGGCCGAAGCTGTGGAATGGGCCGACGCCGGAGGAATTTTCGCGCGGGCCAATCTGCGCGGCGGTGGCGAGTTTGGCGAAGCCTGGCACCACGCCGGAATGCTGGCCAATAAGCAGAATGTCTTCGATGATTTCATCGCGGCCGCGGAATGGCTGATCGCCAACGGCTATACCAACTCGAAGAAGCTGGCGATCACTGGCGCGAGCAACGGAGGCCTGCTGGTGGGAGCGGCGCTCACGCAGCGGCCTGATTTATATCAGGCGGTCATCTGCGCTTATCCGCTGCTGGATATGCTTCGCTACCAGAAATTTGAAGACGGGCCGTACTGGGTTCCAGAATATGGCTCGGCGGACGACCCAACGCAATTCAAGTATCTTCTCGCTTATTCGCCATATCAGAATGTAAGGCCGGGCGTGAATTATCCGGCGGTGCTTTTTGTCACCGGCGATGGGGATACGCGCGTTGCGCCTCTGCACGCGAGAAAAATGGCGGCGCGGCTGCAGGCCGCGACGGCGTCGGACAGGCCGATCCTGCTGCTTTACGACACGAAATCGGGACATTCCGGCGGACGTCCGCTGGGGAAGCAGATCGAAGAGTATACGGACGCGCTCAGTTTCCTTTTCTGGCAGTTGGACGTGAAAGCGAACTGAACTGGAATTGTCATACTCTGTATCGAGATTTATTCGATGGAGACTTATTCGGAGGAAGCAAATGATTGGACTCATGCGCAGGAGCTTGCTGGCTTTTCTCATACTAACGGTCAGCATGATTTTCGTGGCTTTGAACGTTGCAGCGCAAGCGCCGCCGGGGCCGATACACCTGGCCGTTGACGCCACGCAAGCGCCAAACAAAATCCTTCACATTCACGAACAGATACCCGTGCAGGCGGGTGCGCTCACGCTCTATTACCCGGAGTGGATTCCGGGCGAACACATGCCGGATGGCCCCATCATTGAGATGGCTGGGCTGAAATTTACAGGCGGCGGAAAGACGATTCCCTGGCGGCGAGACCTAATTGAAATGTATTCGCTGCATCTCGATATTCCTCAAGGTGTGAGTTCGCTCGACGTGGATTTTGATTTTCTATTGTCCGCTCCGGCCACCGGGTTCTCCGGAGGCGCTTCCGCGACGGCCTCGCTCGACGTTCTGAGCTGGAACCAGGTGCTGCTCTATCCGAAAGGCTGGCCGGCGCGCGAACTGACATTCGTGCCGAGTCTGAAGCTGCCGGAGGGATGGAAGTATGGAACCGCGCTCCCCGGCGCACGGCAATCGGGCGACATGCTTGAATTCGCACCCGTGAAATTGAACGCGCTCGTGGATTCTCCGGTGATCTCCGGACGCTTCTTCCGCAAGATCGATCTCACGCCCGGACAAAATCCATCGCATGAAGTGGATATCGCGGCGGATAGCGCCGCTGCCCTGGAAATGACGCCCGACACGCAGATGCACCTGCATCAACTGGTGGAGGAAGCGGGAGCGCTATTCGGTTCGAGGCATTATCGGGATTACCATTTTCTGCTTACGCTGAGCGATGACGTGGCGCACTTCGGCCTGGAACATCACGAATCAAGCGACGACCGGACGGACGAGCGCAGCCTGATCGATCCGGAATTGCTGGTTTCGTTCGCCGGATTGCTTCCGCATGAATACACTCATTCTTGGAACGGAAAATTTCGCCGCCCGGCCGGGCTGGCTACGCCGGATTACCAGCAGCCCATGAAAGATGATCTTCTTTGGGTGTATGAAGGATTGACGGAATACATGGGGAGCTTTGTGCTGACGGCGCGCAGCGGATTGCTGACCGAAGACCAGACGCGCGAAGGACTGGCGTATCTTGCAGCGACCTACGACCACCGGCCAGGCCGCGAGTGGCGGCCCTTGCAAGACACCGCCGACGAAGCGCCCATTCTTTACGATGCGACCTCGGGCTGGTCGAACTGGCGGCGCGGCACCGATTTTTACGACGAGGGCGAATTGCTATGGCTGGACGTGGACGGGACGCTGCGGCGGCTGACGAACGACAAGAAATCGATGAACGATTTCTGCCGTGTTTTCCACGGCGGCCCGGGAGGCGAACCCGCGCTCAAGACCTACACGTTCGACGACGTTGTGGCAACGCTCAATAGCCTGGCACCGTACGATTGGGCCGGGTTCCTTCGAGCAAGGCTCGACGGAACGTCAACACGAACTCCGATCGAATCCGTTCAGAATAGCGGATGGAAGATCGTTTACGATGAAACGCCGAATGAGATGGAAGCAAATGAGGATGCCGTGGAGCGACAAATCGATTTGTCGCTTTCGGCGGGGATGATTGTCACGGAGGACGGCACGGTCCGCGACGTGATCCACGGTAGCCCCGCGTATGCGGCCGGCCTCGGACCGGGGATGAAAATTGCCGCGGTGAATGGTGGAGAATTTTCGCTGGATGCGCTGCGCGAAGCCGTGATCGCCGCGAAATCAGCAACGACGCCGATTGAATTGCTCGTCGCAAACGGCGCGCAATATCAGAAATTCGCGGTCGATTATCACGGAGGGCTCCGTTATCCGCACCTGGCGCGCGAGGCGAGCAAGCCCGATTATCTGGGCGAAATCCTTCATCCGCTGGCATCCGGAGCGGGAGAGCAATAAGCGTGAAATCAAAGGCGATTGTGATCGTGGGCGCTCTGTTGGTTCTTTTCGGCCTCATTGCGCTGGTGCATCCCACGATCAAGATGCCGGCCAAGCAGACCGAAGTGCAGATGGGCTCCGTGAAAACAACGATGGAGACCCGGCGCGTCTTTGACGTGCCGCCGATCACCAGCGTGATCGTCGTGCTCTGCGGCGGCTTCTTGATCTACCTGGGCCCGCGACACACTTGAAAGTAGCCGGGCGCGAGTTCGCGTCACTCGTCCGAGTTCGTCGAAGTTTAGATTGGCGGCCACCAGGCGCCCCTGCAAAGAGGCCTCTCTTTGCGGCGGATGCGGAAGATTGTCCGGTCGTTGAAGCAATGGAGGCTCCATGAAACTATGTTTGCGCGCGGCTGGAATTCTGCTCGCGATTACGTTCATCTGCCTGACTGCCGGCGCGCAAAACGCGCCGCGGCGCGCGATCACGTTTCAGGATCTCATCGCTATGCATCGGTTGAGCGGTCCACAGATTTCTCCGGACGGCAAATCGATCGCCTATGAAGTTGCGACGCCGGATTTAGCCGCGAATCGCACGGTGCGCGATATCTGGATCGTGCCGGCCGATGGCGGCGAAGCAAGACAACTGACGCGCGGAGGGAGCGATGTGCGGCCGCGTTGGTCTCCCGACAGCGCGAAACTGGCGTTTCTCTCTTCGCGCGACGGCGCGCAGCAGGTCTACACGATGGCAGTTGAAGGAGGCGAGGCCACCAAAGTTACTTCGCTCTCGACGGGCGCGGACAACGAACTGTGGTCGCCCGATGGAAAATGGATCGCCTTCGTCTCAAGCGTCTATCCCGATTGCAAGGACCATGCGTGCAACAAGCAGCGGGACGAGGACAATAGCAAGAGCAAGGTTAAGGCGCGAATTTACGAAAAACTGCTGTACCGGCACTGGACGCAATGGTGGGACGGAAAGCGGAGCCATCTTTTTGTGATGGCTGTTGACGGAGGCACGCCGCGCGATCTGACGCCCGGCGCGGACTACGATGTGCCGCCATTCAACCTCGGCGATCCGGAAGCGATCGCGTTTTCTCCCGACAGTTCGGAGATCTGTTTTACGGCCAACACGGACAAGGACGAAGCCCTCAGCACGAATGCCGATCTTTTTACCGTCCCGGTCACAGGCGCGAGCGCACCGAAACGCATCACCACGAATCCAGCTGCCGATTGGGGTCCGCAGTATTCTCCGGACGGCCGATGGATCGCGTATCGCGCGCAAACTCAGCCGGGATATGAAAGCGATCGATGGCGGCTGATGATCTATAACCGGCAAAGCGGCAAATCGCTCGATTTGACCGGGCGATTCGATCAGACGATTGAGTCCTATGCATGGTCCGCGGACAGCAGCACGGTTTATTTTCAGGCTCACGAAAAAGCCGAGTTGCCGATTTACTCGGTTGCCGCGCCATTGGGGAGCACTCCTAAGATCGTGCTCGGCAAGAGCTACAACGCCGACTTCGACGTTAGCCGCGACGGCAAGGTGCTGACGTTCACTCGCACGAGCCTGACGATGCCAGCGGAAATATTCGTCGCGAATTCAGATGGCAGCGGCATTCGGCAACTTACGCATCAGAACGCCGATTTGCTCTCGCAACTCGATTTGCCCGCGGCTGAACCTTTCTGGTTCGAAGGCGCCGTGAAGACGCAAGTCGAAGGGTTGATGATCCGGCCGCCGCATTTCGACGCAACGAAAAAATACCCCATGCTGCTGCTGATCCATGGCGGCCCGCAAGGAGATTGGGCGGATGAATGGGGTTATCGCTGGAACCAGCAGGTGATGGCCGCGCCGGGATACGTAGTGGTGATGATCAACCCGCGCGGATCGGTGGGATATGGCCAGAAATTCACGGAAGAAATCAGCCGCGATTGGGGCGGCAAGGCTTACATCGACCTGATGCGCGGCGTGGACGCGGCGATTGCCAAGTATCCTTTCATTGATGCCGCGCGGCTGGCTGCAGCGGGGGGATCGTACGGCGGATACATGATCGATTGGATCGCCACGCATACTGGACGATTCAAATGCCTGATCAGCCATGCGGGTCCCTACGATGCGGTCAGCATGTACGGCGGGACCGAAGAACTGTGGTTCGAGGAATGGGAGCAGGGCGGAACGCCTTGGTCAAAACCGGCGCTCTATGCGAAATGGTCGCCGAGCACGTACGCGGACCAGCTTGGCAAGTTCAAGACGCCCACACTGGTGATCGACGGCGAACTCGATTTCCGCGTCCCATACACGCAGGACTTGGAATTTTTCACGGCTCTGCAGCGGCAGGGAGTGCCGTCGAAATTGCTGCTCTTTCCCGACGAGGGCCACTGGGTTCTGAAGCCGCAGAATAGCCAGCTTTGGTACAAGACGTTTCTCGATTGGGTCGCGAAGTATATTTAATGGCCGAATTCATGCGCGAACCGGCATAGCCCGAAGCCGGAGCTTCGGGCTATGAGAACGAAGTTCGTTAGGATGCGCCGCCTGTCGATTTAGCGGCCTGCGTGAAATCGATCGCTTGCCTGCGGCCTCCGAATTCCACTTCAACGATCGTGTTTCCGTTGGAGATCACCTCATCCTCGGAAGGCTTGCTCTGCAAATCGATCCAGTGGCATGGAACTTCAGCGATGACCTTGCCGTTTTTCAGGATAGTGGCCTCGGCTCCCTGCGGGGGAACCTTCAACTCGTAATGGCCCGGCTGCAATTGAGTGTTTGCGATTGTCTCTGTCTGGTCGATGTCGAACGGCGTCTTGTCGGTATGCGCCCAGACGGGCAGCGCAAGAACCAAAACCACCGATACCGCTAAAAAATAGCTCAAACGCGTACGCATTGGAATTGCCTCCCATAATGAATGAATTATTTCCGCCGGAAAATCGAGAGGGGTTGCGACTTCCCGCGGCCGAGCGCGCCATTTGGTTCGTCATGTAATTCGTCGTCAAGCGCCCTCATATATACGATGCGTCTGGCGGCGCGCCGGGATGCGTTAAAAACATCTGGAGGGTGTTTTTTTTTTGCGCGCGGCCTTGACAGGCCACCCGGGAAATGCGAGTGTCTGTTTACTAACTGGTTTATGCGAGCTTCAGAAATGAAACGAATCTTGCCAGCTTGCTTATTTCTAACCTTGTTCGCCGGATCGCTTTCAATCACTTCCGCGAGCGCGGGCACTCTTAGGATCACGAGCACGCCCTCCGGAGCCACAGTCGAGATCAACGGCATCACCGTTGGCACGACGCCCTACGAAACGAACTATCCGGGCGGTTACTTCCACAAACCGCACTCCGCGTTCAGCGCGAGGCTGAAGCACGAAATGGTGCTGCGAATTTCGAAGCGCGGCTTTGCGACCCAGAGAATCACGCTCAGCGATGGCCCGTTTGTTTGGAAAGGTCTAAATGGCCGGCGTCGCGGGAATTATTGGCTGCTGAAACAGGCGAGTTTTGACGTGGCGCTCGAATCACTTTCGACTGGCGATGCGGATTCCTTCGAAGAGGAAGAAGGCGCGGGACCAATTTATCCGCGCAATCCTCCGGAACAGCACGCGCAGGCAACACCCGCAACTCCAGCGGCGGAGAGCGGAGATGCCACGATTACGTCCGACTCGCCCGGCGCCGACATCTACGTAGACGGACAATTCGTCGGACAGACGCCGTCCACGATCTCGCTCGCGAGCGGCGTGCATCATTTGACAGTCAAGGCATCTGGCAAGAAGGAATGGTCTCGCGACTTGGAGGTGCTGCCCGGCAGCAAGATTAGTCTTCATCCTGTTCTCGAGCAGCAGCCTTAGCCCCTCGGGGACACGCTCCACCCCACAAGCTATCAACAATGCACATCGCCAAGAATCGAGATTGACTTCCCCCCGACTAGCTTTTGTAATCAATCCTCCACACCAAGACACATGCCAGTGCCATCGCTCGCGACAAACTCCGATAAGCGCAGGGCAGCCGCCGAGACGTCGAAACACCACGCTTTCCTGGTTGCCTCCGGAATTTTTCTCAGCCGCATCGCGGGAATGGTTCGCGAGGCCGTCTTCGCGCATTACTTCGGCAACTCGGACGCGGCTGACGCGTTCAAGGCCGCATTCCGCATTCCAAATTTTCTTCAGAATCTTTTTGGCGAGGGAGTGCTATCGGCTTCTTTCATACCGGTATACGCCGCTTTGCTTGCCAAGGATGATGAAGAAGAGGCTGGGCGGGTAGCGGGCGCTATTGCGGCGCTGCTGGCTCTGAGCGTTTCCATCATCGTTCTAGTTGGGGTGCTGGCGACGCCGTATCTGATCGATGCGATCGCTCCCGGCTTTCATGGCGCAAAACGCCAACTGACGATCAAACTGGTTCGCATTCTTTTTCCAGGCGCGGGCCTGCTGGCTTTTTCCGCATGGTGCCTCGGGATACTCAACAGCCACCGGCGTTTTTTGCTTTCCTACACGGCGCCGGTGGTCTGGAACGCGGCGATGATCGCGACGTTATGGGGATTCGGAAGGCGCTACCCGCAATATCCGCTGGCTGGAATCCTGGCCTGGGGGTCGGTGATTGGCAGCGCGTTGCAAGTTGCCGTGCAATTGCCCGTGGTGCTGAAGCTCTTGCGCGGCCTGCGGCTTTCTTTGAGCTACCACGCGCAGAACGTAAAAATCGTGGTGCATAACTTCTTCCCAGTGTTCGTCGGACGTGGCGTCGTACAACTCAGCGCGTACGTCGATGCCTTGCTCGCGAGCCTGCTTCCCACGGGAGCGGTTGCGGCACTGAGCTACGCACAAATTCTTTACTTGCTTCCCGTGAGCTTATTCGGAATGTCGGTGTCCGCGGCGGAATTGCCGGCAATGTCGGGGACGGTCGGCGAGGAAAAAGACGTGGCGGAGGCTTTGCGCCGCCGTCTGAATTCCGGGTTGCGACAGATCGCATTTTTTGTTGTGCCTTCGATTGTCGCTTTTCTGGTCCTTGGCGATGTGATCGTGGCCGCCATTTATCAGTCGGGGCGTTTCAAGCACGGCGATGTGATCTACGTCTGGGGAATTCTGGCAGGCGCAACCGTCGGCTTGCTGGCTTCGACGCTCGGGCGGCTATATTCGTCAACCTATTACGCGCTGCGCGACACCCGCACGCCGCTTCGGTTTGCCGTGGTGCGAGTCATCCTGACAACCATTCTCGGTTATCTCTGCGCGATTCCGCTGCCGCCGGCGCTTGGAATCGGCGCCCGCTGGGGCGTCGCCGGGCTGACGATTTCCGCGGGAATATCGTCCTGGGTCGAATTCATGCTGTTGAGGCGAACGTTGAACCGCCGGATCGGCAGCACTGGGCTTCCCACGGACTACGTCGCCAAGCTTTGGATAGCCGCGCTCGCGGCTGCTGCGGCCGCCTGGACGATACGCCATCACTTTGGGCATCACAGGCCCATTTTGCTCGCTGTGATCGTGCTCGCACCTTACGGCGTAATTTACTTCGCGGCTGCTCTGGCGCTTGGTCTCGCCGAAGCACGCTCGCTTTTCGGGAGAACGATCCGCATGTTTGGTACCACATGAAACATCCCTCGAACGACGGCTGCTAGCGCGCGCGGGAACCTTCAGGCGCGGCGCGCAGGTATTGCGGAGGCCATGACACTGGCGCGCCTAGTTCGCGCGCGGCCTGCAGAGGCCAGTACGGCTGCCGCAGCATCTCGCGCGCGAGTATCACCACATCTGCTTTCCCTTCGCTGACGATTTCCTCGGCCTGTGCGGCGGATGTAATCAATCCGACCGCGCCGGTAAGAATGCCAGCTTCGCGGCGGATCGCTTCTGCAAAAGGAACTTGATAGCCGGGGCCAAGTGGGATGCGAGCGCTGGGCGCAATGCCCCCCGAAGAACAGTCGATCAAGTCCGCCCCGAGCGGCCGTAACTGCTTCGCGAGCTCAATGGATTGATTCAAATCCCATCCGCCTTCGATCCAGTCCGTCGCTGATATTCGAACGAAGACCGGCCAGCCCTGGGGCCAGACGCCGCGCACAGCGGAAACGACTTCACGCACGAGCCGCGTGCGATTATCGAGCGGGCCTCCGTAGGAATCCGCGCGCTGATTGGAAATCGGCGAAAGGAATTCGTGAAGAAGATAGCCGTGCGCCGAATGTATTTCGACAATTTGAAAACCCGCGTCCAAAGCGCGGTGCGCCGCATCCGCAAAGGCTTTCACGACGCCGCGAATTCCAGATTCGTCGAGAACGGTTGGCGTAACGTGTTTGGCATCGAAAGGCAATGCGCTCGGGGCGACGGGAATCCAGCCGCCTTCGGATTCCGGAATTGTTCCCGTCGACGACTCCCAGGGGCGCGGCGTGCTTCCCTTGCGCCCGGCGTGAGCAAGCTGGATGCCCGGAATCGCGCTCTGCTCGCGCACAAATTTCGCGATGCGTGCGAGCATTGCGATGTGCTCGTCCTTCCAAATCCCGAGATCTTGAGGGCTGATCCGTCCTTCCGGGAGGACTGCGGACGCTTCCGTAAACACGATAGCCGCTCCTCCCACGGCGCGGCTGCTAAGATGAACCAAATGCCAGTCGCTGGCGAACCCGTCAGTGCTGGAATATTGGCACATCGGCGAAACTAAAATCCGATTGCGCAGCCTCACGTCGCGAATCTGCAATTCATCAAACAGATGCATGAACGCACTCCTTTAATCGCATCAAAGAGGGATAAGAAAGCAGCGGTCAATCGTTGCGGTGATGAGTTTTCTGGTGCTGGCGATCGGCCAGGGGTTCGAGAAGGCGGAGGACGTGGACGCCGGCTTTCGCGTCGAAGCGATACAGCAATACGGCGTCGGCGGCGCTGTCATTGCCGGCGAGCTCGAGTTCCGGATTATCGATGATGATATCGCCGTTGTTCTTGATGCGCAGTTCGGTGCCAACTTGCAACACGATTTTTGTTTCGCTGCTGCTTGCGGCCATGATTGCCTCCGGAGAAACAGGGAAATTCAGCGCCCTGCGGTCCGCCACGGCGCTACACATTGGTTGGATGAGCGGTCACGTCGAAAAGTGGCAGCGATTATTCAGCCATGCGGCGCAGCCTGCTTCTTGTCCTTCTTGCGGCCGGAAGTCCAGGGTGGAGGGTCGCTTGCCGGAAATGATTCGCGCGATGCTTCGTCAACCACATCGGGTTTGGGCGGAGGTGATGGAGAGCGCTCGGCTGGGCGTTTCTCTTTCGCATCTTTTTCGGATTGTGCTGACATGAAAGGCCTCTTCTTCCGGTGTACCACGACGGCAAAACGAAGGCAAGGCGCGCCCCGCGAGCTTATTCTGAGCGAAGCCGGAGGAATCAAAGTGATCGCCAAACGCAATTCCCAAAAAGCTGCTAGAAATTATAAACTACACCGACAGATAGCTTGGGGCTAAATTGGTTTTGCCCGAAGTATCGCGTACCCAGCATATCGGCTTGCAATCGCAAGCCCCAGCGGCGGTTCAGGCCGATAAGATCCGCGCCGACGCCCAATTCGTAAGCAAAGGCCCCCTCGCCGCCGAAAATCGTTCGCGGTACGAAGTGGGAATAGCCGAGAAGGCCGCGAGCAAATACCTGTATGCCGCGCGGCTCAGCCCGGCGGTAACGCAAGCCGCCTCCGCCGAATTGCAAGACCTTGCGACAATCGCTCACACAGCCCGTTCCCGGCCCTAACGAGCCCAGTGCCGCAAAGTATTCGCCGTCGAGCCCTAAGTGCGGCCGGTTAGGAAAATATTGCTGCATGGAAATGTTGAATCCGTTCAGGTTCTGTGAGGTTCCGAACCCTTCCCTAAAATGAAAGAAAGTGTAACCGCCCGAAATCTGGGTGTAGTACAGGACGCGAACGCCGGAAACCGATTCTTGAGGCGGCGGATCGCCAACATCGACTGACTCCGGGGACCACGACTCCGCTTCCGCGAACGAGACAGCGGCGGGCCCTGGAGCTCCTGACGCCGTGCTTGATGCCGATCGCGATGCGCCCGCCGCGTCAAGAGGATCGAAAAGCATGTCGAAAGAACTCCCGGCGAACGGCGAACTCATCAACTGCACGTTTTCAGAATTGATCTGCGCGGCCGCGCCGAATGCAAAAAGCAGAATTGCCCCAAGAAGCATGCCGAAGTGTCGCATCGCCTATTCTCCAGTGTCTGCGAGTCCGCCTAATTCCTAAACATTGGCCGCTCAGCCCCACGCCATGTTTGGGAGCATCGGGCCGACCGACATTTGAAGCACGGCAGCCGTGATTTTAAGCTGAGTGCGGTTTCGTTGAAAGCCGATCTTGGCCGCTTCAGCAATTGGCCAATGACCCGGCCGTGGGCCGGACACAAAAGGGGCGGTAAGAAGAGCGTAACACCCGTTGATAGTTGGAGAAAAGCACTTATGGGAGAATTCTTGTGCCGCCGCTGGAGCTGGAGAGAATAGCATCCGTGTATAATTCCGGCTTCCGCAGGCAGAACGACAGGGAGACCTCTTTGCGACGCATTGCGTCTTTCCTTTTGCCGATACTGGTCGGGGTTCTGCCGGCCATGCCGGCGCAAGTTCAACAAGCTTCGACAGCGAACGCGCCCGACTGGTGCCGAAAGCTGCCGCGCCCTGAATACAAACATTTGCGGCGAATTCCCTCGGTCGATCCGTGGTTTGAAGTTTACAAAGTTGCTCCCGGCGTGTTTGCGATTTACGAGCCGCATCAGGCGGAAGAGGCGATCCCGTTTTTGATACTTGGAAGCAAGCAGGCTGCCATGTTCGACACTGGCCTAGGCATCGGCGACATCAAGAACGTCGTGGCGTCACTTACGAGCCTGCCGATTGTAGTTCTGAATTCTCACACGCATGACGATCATGACGGAGATGATTGGGAATTTAGCAATGTTTACGGGATGGATACGGAATTCACGCGCGTCAACGCACGCGGTTCGCGCGCCGACGCGCAAGCCGAGGTTGCATCTGGCTTGGTATGCGGGCCGCTGCCGCGGGGCTTCGATCGAAAGGCCTATGCGACCAGGCCCTTCCATATCACGCGTTGGATTCACGACGGCGAAATGATCGATCTAGGCGGACGCATCTTGGAAGTGATCGGCATGCCGGGACACACGCCCGATTCGATCGGCTTACTCGATCGCGCGGATGGATTGCTTTTCACTGGAGACACATATTACCCGGGCACGATATGGCTTTATCGGCCGGAAACCGATCTCGACGCGTATGGGCAGTCCGTCGAAAGGATCGCGAAACTGGCGCCGCGACTGCGCCTGGTGCTGTGTTCGCACAACGTTCCAGTGGCCGACCCCGCGGTCCTGCCAAAGCTTGCGGCGGCCTTCCGCCAGGTTCAGGCTGGGAGAGCGAAGCAAGCCGCTGCGGGTCCAGGTCAAGTGGAGTACAGTGCCGATGGCTTTTCGTTTTTGATGGCTTCGCCAACGGGCGGAAATTAATCTCAGAGTATTCTGTTCAGCGGCTTGCCTGTACGACCGTCGAACAGATGTCGTTAGCAAATTAAAATGTCCGGTTTTTGTAGCAAGTGATCTGTCCGGTTTAGGTTAATCATTCGCCGCCGCTGTGGCTGTGG
>JBOGNE010000033.1:0-23128 GCA_050747005.1 Candidatus Acidiferrales bacterium | reverse complement strand
GATGGAGGCAATCGCTGGCGGTGAAGGTACCGGAGCTTCCCGTTTGGCGGCGGAGATTACTGCTCCTTGGGCTGCTGGCAAACGCAACGTCCCTAGCTTTATTCTTGACCGTGAGCTTTGGTCCACGCCTGATTTCTACTTGGTCGCCCGACATCTACAATTACCGGCTCTCCGTCCCAGTGGCCGTTGCTTCGATCTTGCTTGGTGTGTTCGGCAGACGTGTTCCACGTGTCCTCGTCATCTTGAATGGGCTCGTCCTGACCTGGCTATGGTTCAACCTTGGCGCATCGAGCCTATGAATCCGAGGCGGGTGGCCGAGGCATTCGCATTTGATTTTACGGGTGCCCCGCCGTTGTGGTTTATCAACGGTGGGGTTTTTGGTTTTGACTTCCCAAGAAACCGTCCATTGAAATTAAGCTCGAGCCCGACCTCGCATAGAATGCAAAACTGCTCCACAGCCAATCCTTTGGATGAACCACCAGTCCGCGCTTGACCGGATTGAAATGATGTATTGCAGCTTTTCGATCTTTTTCTTGCGGCTCCAAACGTTGAAGTCGTAGAAACGCGGCTGCCAGAATTGCGGCAGGCGGTCCTCCGCTCCATCGAAACGAATCCTGAATTGCGCAGCCGGCGCGGCTGCGTTTTCGGCGCCGTAATTCGCGCGAAATTCGTTGCTTCAGAACCTGCATGACCAGGGAAGGAGTTTCCGACCTTGGCCCCGCTCACCAGCAAATGGATGTGTTCGGGCATGACTACGTACCCGACGAGCGCAAAGCCATAACGGTCGCGCACCTCTCCCAGAATCCTCACAAAGATATTCCGCGCGCGTGCTTCCCAGAAGCAGCAGATGCCGATAGCAACTGCACGTGATGAAGTGCAGGTGTCCCTGACCGTAGATGCGCTGCAATCCCTTGGGCATACGACGAAACCAAAAGCCCCACCCCTTGGAACCCGCAAGGGGCGGGGCACCCGAAAATATACCGTGACGTGAAATATCGGAGTGGTATTATTCGTCGGCGTCTCGCGTTCGGAGAGAAACCCTGAGCCTTAGAGAATCAAATCAAGCCTGGGCCACCCGCCGATTTGTGACGTCGACACGAGACCATCTGCGGGCATGTCGCAGCACTCATACAGCCGTGGAACGAATGAGCGAAACGCTCAGTCCGGCCGGGGTATCACGTAGTAGCCGGGGCGGGTGCGAATGGAAACACCCGGTCGGGAAACCGTTACGCTGAGCCGGTGGAAACCGGGAGAGCGCTCTGAGCTTGGTCTATAGCTAATGATGTACTGCGCATGAAGTTCACCTCCGATTTTATCTAGCGCACGACGCATCGTCGCGTCTCGAATCGCCCGGTAGTGAATTCCTCCCGTCGCGGCTGCGGCAATCTCCAACTGGCGTTCCTTGATTTGATTTGTGCCGCGCTCGAGAAGCCAGATGGCTGGCGCCATCAAATCGAAGTACGGGCGTCCCATTGGATCGACGCCTGCGGGGCCTGCCGTGATTGGCGGAAGCCGCGGCAGCTTAAGCGGCGCAACCGCGTTGTTACCGCGAAGGTCGGCCCAAGCGCTGCTTGGACCTACGGCATAGATCGCGATGTTCGCACGCTCTGCGTCCCTCACGATTTGGCCCAGCTTCGCCTTGCTGCCGGAGTCTTCCGATTCACCCACGATAAGCACGATCCGGCGTCGCGTCGGAGGTAGAGCGATCAATAGCCGCACTGCAACAGCCATCGCATCGTAGAGATTCGTTCCCGGCGCTTGAAATTGGACTCCGGCAATCGCTTTCTCGACTAGGTAATGGTCCTGCGTAAAGCCCTGGGGTATAGCTACGGTCGCGTCATAGGTCACGACGGAAGCTTCGCCGTCAAGCGCCATCGCTGTTTCCGTAAAGATGCTGCCCATGCTATGAATCACCGGAGCGAGGGCCCTGAGTCGAGAACTTGTCTCAATTACGAAAACGATGGCCAGAGGATCGCCACCAAGGTCCCAATGATCGATGACTTGCTCTGTACCGTCATCAGATACGTGAAAGTCCGCTTGCGACAAATCGAGGACAAATTCGCCCCTTGAATCGGTCGTGGTAACCGCCGCAATTACTTCATTGGCAACGACGCGAATTTGCTTCTTTGAGGTTGGCGGTATGGCTTGCGTCAAGCTCTTCGCAGAGATACCCAATATCACGCCGAAAAGAAAACCTAGCGCGCTGCCGAGCGCGAGTTTCCGAAAGCGTCTCATTGAACGCCGGGTGCGGCACCTTTTGCCGATTGAATCGTAATCTACCGTTGAAATTCTCTAGGCTCGCCCCGTCATCTTCGACTTCTCACACTATGCGAGGGGGTGCCCCACTCTTCGCGCCTTTTGCGAAGGGTGGGGATTTTGCGACGGCGAAGAACAAACAATACCATCAGCGCGCGTCTCTGGCGCTGCCGATGCAACTTCCCTGAGTTAATCTTCATCTATAGTAAACTATTCGTGCAGCGCCAAGCCCTCGACGCGATCTCGCGCCTGGATCGATGGGAGTTCACACTTTGACAGGAACCCGCTGTGTCATCGCAATTCCTTTTCTTCTGCTAGCTCCCGCGACCATATGGGCCCAGATACAACCAGCCGAAAAACCGTGCCCGCCGGCCCAAGCGCGGCCATCCGGCCAATCGCAAAATACTTCGAGCTCCGCTTCTCCAGCGCCGCCGCCCTGCATTCCGACGCCTTCAACCGGTTCTCAAACCGACAAACAGAAGAAAAAATACGAACCTCAACAGACCAAGCGCATGTTCGGGGTGGTTCCCAACTTTGCCGCTGTCAGCGCCAACACGCTGCTTCCGCCGTTAAGCACCCGCCAGAAATTTGCTCTGGCGTCGGAGGACAGTTGGGATTATTCCTCTTTCATATGGACGGGAATACTAGCCGCGCAGAGCTTTGAATTGAATTCCTATCCTGAATTGGGCGGCGGAGCGGCCGGCTATGCCCGCTATTACTGGCGAGGCCTTCTCGATGGGGCCTCTGGATCCTATTTCACCGAGGCCATCGTTCCCGCAATCACGCATGAGGATCCTCGTTACTACACTCGGGGCCACGGCGGCTTCTTCCGCCGCACCGGTTACGCCCTGTCCCGAGTCGTCCTCACCAAAACCGATTCCGGTGGCACCAGCTTCAATTGGTCCGAAGTGGGAGGCAATGCATTGGTCGCGGGATTATCGACCGCCTATTACCCGCCGCAGGAGCGCACCTTGAATAAGACGTTGCAGAACTATGGAACCCAGATCGAATCGGCCGCGCTCAACAACATCGCCAAAGAATTCTGGCCCGACATCCGCAGCAAGGTCCTGCGCCTGAAATAGCCCAGCGTAGCTGGCGTCGCCACCACATGCTTTGCGCCGTTTGCAACGCGTGCGGAATTTCCGCCACTCCATTTGTCTTGCGTGATTTCCGGAACTTTTCTCCACAGTTTCGTTCGCTTGCATCCGCGATTCCTGCCGCTAAAATTGTTGCATCGATTTGATAATGGTAACTGCATCCAAAAGCCGGCGGACGAGGGCGGAAATACCACCGGATCGCGGCAAGCAGATCGAAACTGCGTTCGAGCAAAATTCGTCGCAACTACATGAAAGTAAAAGAAAGATGGCAATCCTGATCGAAACTGATCCCGGCCTTCCACCGCAAATCTGTGGAAGCCCATTTTGTACTCTGGAAACCCGGAAACGCGGGCGTTCGACGCTGATTATTTCGATTTGTTGTCCTTATCATGAAGGTCCAATCCAAAGCTCGGATGGTCTTTCGTGCCGGTAATCTTAATCGGGAGCGAGGTTCCCATTCCATCTTTGCCTTTGAAGAAAGGGTCGATCACTTTCATGAAAAATGATTTCGCGCCGGTTTGCGTCTCCGAAAGTTTCGCCTTCATCAGAAGGTGTCCCCGAAAGTCGAGGTCGCCGTTGTCCACGTCGTAAGTTCCGTCCAAATGGATTGCAGCGCCGGGCACCTCGAAACTTAACTTGGAAAACGACACGACCGCCTTCCTCACTCGGAATTTTCCCTGAAGCGCCGAAACCGCATTATCGATGTCGGTATCGCTGGGCGTTCCTTTCGCTCTCCGGCTGAGGCTATTGATCTTTTCCTGCGTGCCGGAGTTCGTGAAGTGCGCTTTGGCGATTCCGAATTGCCCCTTTAGTTGTAAGCGCTCGATCAGGTCTTCATCGCCCTCCGGTATCTCGATGTGCGTTCGCAACGTCGCCGCGCCGGTCATCACGGGGGTGTCGGATTTCACGACCAGGCGAATCAAGTCTTCCACGCGAGCGTCCTCTGAGACAGCATCAAGCACGATCGTGCGGCTCTTAATGTTCCTGTTCATGTCCACGATCGAACCTTTCACGTTCAAGGTCGTATTCCCGAACGTTGCCGTCACGTTCTGCAGATAGGTATCTCCATTCGTTCCGTCCACAATCGCCGTGTAATACGTTCGCAGATCCACGGGATGCGCCGCCGTGCGCAACGCGAAGTCGGGAGTGTCCGTTTCGCCTTCAACCTGCAAGTAGTCGAGCGGGCCGCTGAATTTCCCCTTGGACGAAAGTATTCCGCTCAATCC
Organism: Candidatus Acidiferrales bacterium; assembly: GCA_050747005.1. Lineage (GTDB taxonomy): Bacteria > Acidobacteriota > Terriglobia > Acidiferrales > UBA7541 > Palsa-295. The sequence continues at coordinate 18,549 of JBOGNE010000033.1, read as the reverse complement.
CTTCAGCGTGCCCAGATCCGCGTGGTCAAAGGTGAATTGCGCGTCAATGGGAGTTTCGCTCGGCTCATCTCCCTGCCAGGGACCGAATTTCCCCCAGGTATCGATTTCGCCTTCCGGCTTGGGGTTCGTCAACTTGGCATGGAACGAAGCCGGTTGGCCGAAACCGAGCCCATGCATTTGAAGACGATGTATCTGAAAATCGCGCGGCTGCTTGTCCGGATCGGAGTTGAGAATCTCCAACAGCACGTCATCCGCATCGAGCTCCTCAACTAGAACTGGATATTTCTTCGCCAGGTCCTGATCGGTGGGCGAGATCAAGGGCTTTCCGTTGCCATGTCCGCGCGGCGGCATGTGAATCTGCAGGCCGTCAACTTGTATTCTCGCGATGTGTGGATTCTTCGAAAGGAAACCGAAGATGCTCGCGTCCATGGTGGCCTGGCGCAACTCGATCAGCGGCGGCACGTCCGTCCTGCCTTCATGTCGCAACACAAGCCCGCCAATCGTTACGTGGATGCGCGGGAAGACCGACACGCGAAAGTCCGAGTACTGCAGGTTGCTCTTGAAGTGCATCTGCAGGATCTTGTCAGTGCGGCTTTGTACGTAGGCTGGAATGCGCCGGGTTAGGATGTAGCCAATCACAACGACGATCACTACCAGAATCACGACGACAATCATCCATTTGCGCATAAGGGAGACGGCCACCTTTTAGCACACGTCTAGTTGGGTCACAGGGGCAAGAATCCCATAATAGCGAAAGCCGGCGGCCGGCGATATAAGCCAATTGCGATACCCCAGCGGACCACGGTCACGAACCTTTCGTTCGATTGCGACCGTCTGGTAATTCGCGATATACAGTAACCAATTCCAGCGATGTGAGGTGCCAATGCCTTCATTCGAAGAATAAATATATGTCGCAATACGACCACGAGCACACCAACGCGTGGAATAAAGCATTCCCTTCATTCTTGCCGGAATCGTCCTGCTTGCGTTGACGTTCTGGCGAATTGGGCTGCTGCTGTTCGTTGGAGGATGGATTTTTCTTGTCACCGGGCATCGCATCGAAGGAAACAAGCCTGCGTTCTTCTAGGGCGTGATCTATTTCCTCGTTGGGCCGGCCTGGATAGCAAAAGAAGCCAAAGAAAAGCTCTTCGGGATGCGCCGCAGCTCAAAAACCGCACGCTGAAACCCGGCCGCCGAAGCCATGTGTCCCTCCGGCCAAGTTACCACTTCGTGTCAAGCTGCTGCGCCGCTTACCCCTGGCGTTAAGCCGTATGTTAATCTTGAAAATCACCCTTGGAGGCAGGTTTGACCGATTCCTTGCTGTCGAGCGATCCGGGCACGCAAAAACGCCGGAGCACGCGCATCGTGCAGGCGATCCCGCTCACTGTGTCTGGCATGGATGCGCTCGGGCAGCCATTCAAGGAGCGCACGACGACCGTAATGGTCAACTGCCACGGCTGTAAGTACCAGTCAAAACATTACGTTCCGAAGAATTCGCTGGTGACTCTGGACATCCCCCGTCCGGAGCCCAGTCTCCCTCCCCGGCAGATTCAGGGTCGTGTGGTATGGGTACAGCGTCCCCGTTCCGTCCGTGAGCTTTTCCAGATAGGGCTCGAATTCGACATTGCAGGAAACGTATGGGGCATAGCCTTCCCACCCGAAGACTGGTTCGCGCATCCCGACGACGCTCCGGTTGCCACCGCTGCTCCCCCTACCGCGCAAAAGGCAACAGCCTATAGCCCCGAATTTCCGCTGCAAATCGCCAGAGAAGTGCCGCCTAGCGTGCCAGCCGAAACGGCGAACGCCGAACAGCCCGAAAAGAAAGCAGAATCACCGAATGCTGCCGCTCCTGTGGACAAGGCAGCGCCTCCCGCGATTTCGACCGTAAGCCCGGCTCCGACAGTCACTCCCGCGGCAAAGGCCGCGCCACCGGCGAAGGCTGCCACGCCCGCTGTGCCACCGAAGACGCCAGCGCCCGCCGGTTCTGCCACGCCTGGAACGCAAGTGGGCGGGAGCAAAATTCACATCGTGCCGAGCCCCGCGTCGCCGCAGGACTCTGCGGCGGTTGCGAATCAGATGGCAAGATTGGTCGCCGAAGCCAAAGACACGCTCGATAAGTCGCTCCGAAGGGACGCCAAGACCGCCATCACCGAAGAAATGACCGCGGTAAGGCAGCAACTGGACGCACAGCTCCACGAAGCCGTCGAAAAGGCCATCAAGGTGTCGATGGCGCGGGCTTCGGACTCGGCCGCGAAAAAGGTGGTTCAGGAGGCGGCGGACCGTACCGCTGCAATTGTCGAGGAGGCGCGCAAATCCACGGAAGCATCCGCGGAAGCGCTCGACGCCAAGATTCGCCACGCGGTGGAGAACGCCGTCAGCTACGCCGCCGAACAGGCCGCGCAGCAGGCAGCCCAGCAGACTGCCGCGCAAAACCTGAAGGCCGCCGTCAGCGAAGCCGTGGAACGTTCGCTTGTCGAGCGCGAAGCTTCCACTCCATCTCTCCAAATTCTCGCGTCACCCGAAGCCGCGCAGCAGCACCTCGATTCATGGCGCAAGGACCTCGAGGACACCGCGCAGGGCGTCAAGAATCAGACAGTCGAGCAGGCTTCGGCCGAAGCAGCCGCCGCAAGCCGCCGCTGGCAGGAGCAATTCGAAGTATCGCTCGCCAGCGCGACGCAGACGCTTGGAGAAAAAGTCAACCAGGTGTCGCAGGAAGCCGTGGCGCGCGCCGAGCGGGATTTAGCCGAGCGGACCTCGAAATTGCACGCGTCGGCTGGAGAGACCGTCGCCTCCGCGCAGGCCTCCATCGATTCTCTCAGCACAATTCTGGAGCAAGAACGGGCACGCGCCGAAGAAGCCAAGGTCCAGCTTCAGGAAGTCGCAAACGCGGCGCTCGAGCGAACTCGCCAGCAGCTCGGCGAGATAGTCGCGGGCCGGCACGACGAGATCGCGCGCAAGACGGATGAGATCATTGCCGAGCGCGCCCAGCAGATCGAGCCGGCGCTCGATGCGTCCGCGAAAAAGATCTTCGAGCGCGCTTCGGCCGAACTCGAGCAAAATCTGTCTCCGAAACTCGATGACGTGCGCCAGGCTGTGTCTCATCTCGCCAGCGCCGGAGAAGAAGCCCAGCAGGCGCAGGCTGCAATTCGCGAACAAATGCGGCAGGCTACCGAGCAAGCAGCGCAGATACAGGTCACCTTCCGCGAACAGACGAAGCAAGCAGCGGAGCGCGCCGAGCAATTGCAAGATGCGGTTCGCGAGCAGGTCCAGCAGATTTCGCAGCAAACCATCGACCAATCGCTGGAACGGATGCGCGAGGAAACCGCGAAGTATCCCGCGCAGATCGAGGAGTCCTGCCGCGCCGCGGCGGCGAAAGTCGAAGAGGAGTTGCAGCAGAAGAGCATCGAGGCACAGCACGAAACGTACGAATCGCTTTCGAAGGCGGCGGACTGGTATCAGAAGAAAGCGCAGACGACGATGCAATCGACGCTCGAACGCGCCGTCGAGCAGTCCACAACCACCCTGCGCGATCGCGCGGCGGAAATTTCCAGCCTCGTCGCCTCCGAGCTTGACCACTATCGCCGTACCTACGTCGAGCACAGCCAGGCGCAAATCGAGGACGCCGCCAAGGAAACGGTGGACCGCGAGCGCGAAAAGCTCGGCGAGACCGCCGAAGTCGCGGCGGCCGGCTTTACCGATCGCGTCGATCGCGTCATGACGGATTCGCTTCATCAATTTGAATCGAGCTCGAGGAGCGCGCTTGAAAAGGCGCGGTCCGATATGGAGTACAACCGCGAGAAGTCCCTGGCGAAATTTCAAGAGACGCTCGACGACCGCATGGTTCAGGGCGTCGAAGAAGCTCGCGCGCAACTGCACTCGCAGCTTATCCCCCTGCTGCAGGCCTGGGACGCCAAGCGCGAAGCCGAGCAGCGCGAGTGGATGGAAGGCATGAAAAAATCCGCCGAGGAATCCATCGAACAGTATAAAACGCGGCTCGAAAACGCATCCAACTCCTGGCTTCTCGCGTCGGCCACGACGCTCGGCCAGCACTCGCAGGCCGTTCTCGATACGCTCGCCAAGGCCGCCGAAAAGCGCATTCGTGAGACCTGCGCCGACGTTCTGGCCGGCATGGGCGACACGCTGAAAGAGCGCCTGCTGGGAATTTCCACCGGCTTCACCCCCGGCGATGAAGTCGACGAAGGACCGCAGCCACCGTCGCAAAAGAAATAGCTCCTGTCATCCTCTCCGTGGGACGTCTGCCAAACCGCCGGGTGATTTTTGGCCTTCGAGCGCGACCCGTTATAATGCTGCTATGTCGAATCAGGCCTATCTCGGGGTTTGGTGCAAGGACTTTCCGGAAGAGGAAATTCTCGACAGATTCGGGCGCTTCCTGGCCACGGTGCCCTTCTCCGCTTCGCGCCCCGGATTCACCCAGATCGAGATCCGCGCCGTGGATCCTTCGGAAACGCCCGTACTCGAGCAGGACCTCCGCGGGCTTCCGTTGGACGCGGCGAGTATCGTGGAAATTTCCCGCGACCACCTGCACAACGATTGCTCCTTCGAGGTTCGTTGCTGCTGGGATTTGTGGACCTTCGACAGCGAAAGCGGGCGATCCAAGCTCGATCCTCAGACGCTCGAAATTTTTTGGCGAGGCGAAGACTACGATTCTGGCATCTTTCGGGAAAGCGGCCACTTTGAGGTGAATCTTGGCTTTGAGCACTTCTTCACGGGGCACGCCCGGCTGCTGGGCTTTCGCGACCGTGCGCCCGAACCCGCGGAAAGCCCCGAGGAAATGGAGTTTCTCGCGGCGATGGCGTGGCCGGAAAATTTGACCGCGTACCAGGACAAAACCCGCGAAAACATCAAGAAGCTGTTCGAGTGGGTTCGCCATATCGAAAAGGCGGTTCCCGTCGAGCGCGTCCAGATGTGGTCCGAGGGAGAGGAAAACTTCGAAGCCCGGCTGGAAGAAATTCTTGCAGCGCGCTAAGGGCTTGTCGCAAGAGTCATTTCGATCGTCAAGCGCAGCGAAGAATCTCTCTCCGTGCGGGCGAGGCTTCGAATTCTGGCGAACCGCGTGGCATGTTTCGGCGGATTCACGAAACTCCGGAATCCAACTCTTCTTCCGTGGAGTCCAATCAAGCGATAGAATCTTACTTCTGCTTTTTATCGGGTGGCGAAGCGGTGATTCGCGGGTTTCCGGCGACCGCACCGCCGGTGCCGTTACGAAAATCAAACTCGCAATACCGGGGAATCGACAATACGCATGAGAACAATCGCGTTTGTAGCGGCTGCAGGGGCCTTCGCGCTTCTGCTCACATCTTGCAGCGGAAAGCCCTCCTCGAAGGAAACGAAAGATACGGCGCAAACTGCTCCGTCCGAGCCGGCCATTCCGGCGGACGTGCAGGCGGCCGCGCAATCGTCGCTTGGCAGCGAGGCCGAAGTCCTATTGTTTGGCGACCTAGCCCTCAATGGCCAACAGCAAGTTCTCGCCGTAAATCGCCTGAAGACGACGCCGCCGGGCGTTGTACCCGGAATTCTCGTCACGCGCGCCGTGGTTATCCAGAACGAAGCGGGCAAGTGGAAGGAAATCCTTCGCTGCGACGAGCATTTGCAAAACGCCAGCGGCTTTCTCGGCGGAACGCCGCTGTCTCCAGTCAATGGCTGGCGCATTCGCTACGAGCGAGATCCGCAGAAAGGCTTGACGATGTATTTCACACCGATCGCCAAGCCCGCCGGTGGATACATCATCACGATTGGCGTGCGCTGGAATCCGAAATTAAGGCGGTACCAGGCTCTCGACCGGAATTTTCAGGAATTCGTTGGAGAAACAAAGCAGCTCGAAACCCCGCAATCACAGATTAGACAATGAGCGCCATCGCTCAACCCGTGGCCGCAGCCGCGGCAAAGCCCGAACGCAGGCCATCGGGCTTTCATCAATTGAAGGCGCTGCTGCCCTACGTCTTCCGCTATCGCGGCATGGTGTCGCTCGGCCTGCTTGCTCTCGCTCTGATGGGCCTCGCCGGTTCCCTGCCGCAATTGATCATCGGAACGATCATCGATTGCCTGAAGGGCTCGCCGCAAACGCTCTCCACGCTGACGGGATTTTCCCGCGCCATTCTCCATCCGCTGTTCGTGCTTTACCAGCCGAAGAGCCATCACGCCCTGGTTCTTTTCTGCCTGATTCTCGTCGCCGTGGTGCTGGTAAAGGGCTTTCTCTCGTTCTGGACGCGTTGGATACTAATCGGCGTTTCGCGCGACATTGAATTCGACCTCCGCAACGACCTGCTGGCGCGGCTCGTCCTGCTCGAGCCGGAATTTTACGTGCGCAACCGGACCGGCGATCTGATGTCGCGCGCGACGAATGACCTCAACGCCGTCCGCATGGTGCTGGGTCCCGGAATCATGTACAGCGCCACGACGATCGTCACCATGGTCCTGGCGATCTTTTTCATGGTCAAGCTTTCGCCGACGCTCACGCTGTGGGCTCTGTTGCCGGTTCCCGTTGTCGCCCTCTCGGTTCGCTACTTTGGCCAGACCATTCACCGGCTATCAGAACAGATACAAAGCTCCCTGGGCGGGTTGTCGACGCGCGCCCAGGAAAATCTAACGGGCGTTCGCGTGGTGCGCGCCTACGCGCAGGAAAGATCCGAGATCGAAATATTCGATCGCGCCAACCGCGAATACGTCGATAACAACATCAAGCTGATCGGGACGCTTAGCTTGTTTTTTCCGGCGCTCACCGCGCTGATCGGCATGACCTACGTGATCCTGCTATGGGTTGGCGGGCGACAGGTGATCGACGGGCAAATCAGCGTGGGAACCTTGCTCGCCTTCTACGCTTTCCTCACCCAGCTCGTGTTTCCCGTCATCGCGCTCGGCTGGGTGACCAACATTTTCCAGCGCGGCGCCGCCTCGATGGGCAGACTGAATTTTATTCTGAACGCCGAGCCGCGAATCAACGATGCAGCCGTTCCCGCGAACCCGCCTTCGGCCGTCGCCGGAAACGGGGACGCGCAATCTGGCGCGATGATACGTGAAGACTCCCTGGAATCATCGATGCCGATATTTGGAGAGATCGAATTCCGTCACCTAACCTTCGCTTATCCAACCATGTCGAACGGCTCGCAAAACGAGCCAGTTCTTCGCGACATCAATTTAGTCGTACCCGCCGGTTCCACGCTGGCAATCGTCGGCCCCACCGGCAGCGGAAAGTCCACGCTTGCCGCTCTGATCGCGCGTTTATGGGAAGCGCCTCGCGATACGCTTTTTATCGACGGCCGCTCGATCCGCGAATATCCGCTGGCCGAGCTGCGCCGCGCAATCGGGTACGTTCCGCAGGATACATTTCTTTTCAGCGATACGCTGCGGGAGAACATCGCTTTCGGCGTAAATGACGTGCTCGAAGAGCATATTTTTGAGGCCGCCGAAATCGCGAGCATTGCCGGTGAAATCCAGGCGTTTCCGCGGCGTTTCGATACCATGGTCGGCGAACGGGGCATCACGCTTTCCGGCGGGCAGAAGCAGCGCGCATCTCTCGCGCGTGCGATCCTGCGAAAGCCGAAAATCCTGATCCTCGATGATTCGCTCTCGAGCGTGGATACGGACACCGAAGAACGCATTCTGCGAGGCCTTGAGAACGTCATGCGGCAGCGGACCACGATTCTCGTGGCGCATCGCATTTCCACCGTGAAAAACGCCGACCGGATCGTCGTTCTTCGCGATGGACGCATCGCCGAACGCGGCACGCACGACGAATTGCTCGCGCACAACGGCTATTACGCCGATCTTTACCAGAAACAGTTGCTCGAGGAAGAACTGGAACGCGAATGAGCGATTTCCGCGAAGAAGAAAAATTAGGCAAGCTCTACGACGCGCAGCTTACCGGCCGGCTGATGCGATATTTGCGCCCGTATCGCTGGTACGTGGTGGCGGCGCTGGCGCTGACCATCGGCGTCACAGTCATGGAAATCGTCGTTCCTTACTTGTTCCACGTCGGCATCGACAGCTTTATTCTGCCCGGCTTCTCGCGGCAGATTCCGATGCACGATGCGGTGCATGGCTTGCTGCTCGTTGTACTGGTGTTTCTTGGCGCCCTGCTCGGGAGTTTTGCCCTGCAATATTTGCAGGTCCGCATCATGCAATGGGTGGGCCAGGAAATCATGTACGACCTGCGCAAGGAAATCTTCACGCACCTGCAGAACCTGCCGATGAGCTTCTACGATCGCAGTCCCGTGGGCCGTCTGGTCACGCGGGTGACCACCGACGTGGACGCTCTCAACGATTTGTTCGCCTCCGGCGTCGTTGCGATGCTCAACGACGTGGTGCTGCTCCTCGCGATGGTGGCCGTCCTGTTCAAGTGGCATCCGTTTCTCGCGCTGGCTACTCTTTCGCCGCTGCCCTTCATGCTCGTCCTGACGTATTTCTTCCGCAATAAGGTGCGGGGCGCCAATCGCGCGATTCGCACGGCGATTGCGCGCATCAATGCGTTTCTGCAGGAGCATCTGAGCGGCATGTCCGTCGTGCAACTCTTCAACCGCGAGCGCAAGGCGCGGAAGCAATTCGAGGAATTGAACCGCGTTCACATGGAAGCGTACAAGGATGCAATCGACGCGTTCGCTTTCTTTTATCCCGCGGTCGAGTTTCTGAGCATGGCGGGCGTCGCGCTGCTCTACTGGATCGGCGGCGTGAGCGTGATTGCCGGAACCATCGAACTCGGCGTCCTGGTGTCATTCATGATGTATGCACAGCGATTTTTCCGCCCCATTCAGGATCTCAGCGAAAAATTCAACATCCTGCAGAGCGCGATGGCGGCTTCCGAGCGAATCTTCCGCCTGCTTGACGCGCCGGTGACGATTCTTTCTCCCGCGCATCCCCACACGCTCGAACATCCGCTCGGCGAAATTGAGTTTCGCAACGTGTGGTTCGCCTACACCGGAGAGGCCGATCCGAAGGGCTCGGACTGGGTGCTCCGCGACGTTTCTTTCCGCGTCGAGCCCGGCCAGACGCTGGCCATCGTCGGTCATACCGGCGCCGGCAAGACGACGGTCATCCAGCTTCTGCTGCGGTTCTACGACGTTCAGCGCGGCCAGATTCTGCTCGATGGCGTGGACATTCGGGAATTGGATTTGCAAGTCCTGCGCCGGATGTTTGGAATCGTGCTGCAGGACCCGTTTCTTTTCACCGGCACTCTCGAATCGAACGTCAAGCTGGGCACGCCGGGCGTCAGCCGCGACGCGGCGGAGAGCGGGTTGCGTGAAGTCGGCTTGGGGCCGTTCCTCGCCGCACAGCCGCAAGGAATCGAGACTCTCGTCACGGAGCGCGGTTCCACGCTTTCAGTTGGACAGCGGCAGCTCGTCAGCTTCGCCCGCGCGCTGGCGCACGATCCGAAGTTCCTGATTCTCGACGAGGCCACTTCCAGCGTGGACACCAAGACGGAAATCATGATCCGCGACGCGGTCGATCGCCTGCTAAAAGACCGCACTGCGGTAGTCATCGCTCACCGCTTGAGCACCATTCAGCATGCCGACCGCATCCTCGTCTTTCACAAGGGCCGTTTGCGCGAACAGGGCTCGCACCAGGAGTTGCTCGCGGAACGCGGAATCTACCATCGCCTCTATCAGCTCCAGTACAAAGAGCAGGAGCTTTCGCTTCCTCTATCCGGCGGAGGGACGCCCGGGTTCTCCGCGCCCCTGCCCGCCAATGATTGAAGATACGCCAGCGATGCGCGCACGATTTCAGCCGCGTGCGCAAGCCGTTACGCCGTCTGATGTCCCGCGCCGCGAATATTCCCGATGAGCGAGCTGCAAATTCTGCTCTCCGCCGGCGAAACCTCGGGTGACATGTATGCGGCGCGCCTCGCGACGGCTTTGTGCGCGCGCACCAACGCGCACATTTTCGGGATGGGCGGTCCCAGGATGACGGCAGCAGGCGTCGAGCTGATCGCCGATTACCACGAGATCGCCGTCGTCGGAATTGCCGAAGTGCTGCACAAGATTCCCGCCGTCGTTCGCGTGCAGAGGCGTCTTGCGCGCGAGGCCGGCCGCCGGCGCGCGTCGCTCGCAATTCTGGTGGATTCGCCGGGAACTCATCTCGGCGTCGCACGGCGCGTTAAAAACTCCGGAATTCCCATCGGCTATTTCATCGGCCCGCAAGTATGGGCGTGGCGGGCGGGCCGCGTGAAAACAGTCAAGCGGCTCGTCAATCGCATCGTCGTCATCTTTCCGTTCGAAGAGAAGATTTACCGGGATGCCGGCGTGCCGGTCGATTTTGTGGGGCATCCGCTGGTGGACGTGGTGCGCCCCACGATGACGCGCGCGGAATTCGCGGCACGGCACGGCTTCGACGCGAATCAGCCAATCGTCGCGCTGCTTCCGGGCAGCCGTGCGAACGAGATCGCGCGGAATTATCCGAGCATAATCGGAGCCTGCGAACGGCTCTCCAAATCCGTCCAGAACATTCAGTTCGTGCACGCCGTCGCTCCGGGACTAAGCGCGGAACTTTTCGCTCATGACCCGCGGACGAGCCTTCCGATCGTGCGCGTGGAAGGCGCCTCCTCTTCATACGACGCTCTGGCAACCGCGGATTGCGCGATCGTGGCGAGCGGAACCGCGACGGTGGAAGCCGCGCTGCTCGGCACACCGATGGTCGTTGTCTATCGCGTCGCTCCGGCGAGCGCCGTGGTTCTCCGTCGCATGCTTCACACTCCCTTCATCGGCATGGTCAACCTGGTGGCGGGCCGCCGCGTTGCGCCGGAGCTGATTCAGAATGATTTCACGCCCGCGAACGTGGAGTCGGAAGTGCGCCGGCTGCTCGAATCTCCAGCTGTCTGCGAAGAAATGAAAGCGGGTCTCGCCGAAGTGCGCGCTAAACTTGGGCCGGGAGGCGCGATCGAGCGCGCAGCGGACATTTTTGCCCGGATGTTGTAGTCTTTTTTTATGCGGGCAACTGTAAACGCGGGTTTCGTATCTTAAAGTAACGGGCCAAACGCGCTATTTTCGAGAGGAGTTTTACTTCTTGCTCAATATCCGGCTCTTGTTCGGCGCGCTCGCGTTTTCGCTGCTCGCGGCATTCTCGACTCCGGCACAAATCGCCCGGCCGTTTCCATTTCGCGCCACCAATTACGACGTGGAAGCCGTCGTCAATGCCGCCCAGCAGACGATTACGGCGCAGGCCAGGGTAGATTTCGTCGCGACCGAGGTTTCGCGAAGCCTTCTCGTCGAACTCCACCCCGACCTCAGCGTCAGCTCGGTCACCACATCCACCGGACAAAAACTGAGCTTCGAGCGCGATGCTCATTCCCCGCTTCTGGTGAACGTTGGCCTTCCGCAGGCGCTCGCGCCGGGCAAGCAGGTGACGCTCACCTTCAGTTACGCCGGGCCAGTCTCAAGCGAGGACGATAGCCCCACGAAAGGTCTGCGCCTCGCGTCGGTTGACAAAACGTCGGCCTACTTGCTGCAGCCCGCGCGCTGGTTCCCGCTCACCGACTATCCCGCGAACCGTTATACCGGGACGTTCAAGATTATCGTGCCGGACACATTCGCGGTGGCCGGCACCGGCAAAGCGGATTCGCCGACGATGATGCCCGCGCTTGGGCGCGGCCAACCCGGACAGGCTGCCTATACGTTCCACTGCGACACCGCCGGACCGGTGGGAACGTTTGTCGCCGGCAGCCTACAGCTCACTCCCAGCCAGGCGGAGGGCTACAACATTCCGGTCTACGCGCCGCCGGCTCAGGCAAGTACAGCGAAGGATTACGCGAATTCTCTAGCGCGAATTTTGAGTTATTTCAGCGACACGTTTGGCGGCTTGAACGGACAACCGAGCATCACCATTGCGCAAATGCCGGACGGTTCGGTGCCAGGATTTTCCGCTCCGGGCTTGCTGCTGATCAGCGCGCGCCAGTGGACGCCGAAATCGAACGACTTGCTCCTCTCGCAGCTCGCCGCCGGTCAATGGTGGGGCGATTCTGTCCTCCCTGCCTCTTCGGCGGATGTCTGGCTCACGGATGGTCTCTCGCGCTATGGCGCGGCGATGTACGCCGAGCAGAGCGACGGTATCGCCGGTTTGCACAAAACGCTTCAAGACTTCGCCATCGGCTCCCTAATGTACGAAGAGACCACGCCAATTGCACAGGCGCAGCAACTGCAGCCCTATTCCGAGCAGTACGATTCGATCGTGGTGGACAAGGGCGCGATGGTCTTCCATATGCTTCGCGCGCAACTCGGAGACGACGCGTTTACCGCGCTTCTGCAACAGTTTTACAAACAGTACGCGGGCAAGAACGCAACAGATGCCGAATTCGAGAAAATGGCGGCAACGAAAGTTCCTGCGCCCACGGCCGACAATCCACCTGTCAATCTCGTCGCCTTCTTCTCGCAATGGCTGAACTCGACCGGCGTTCCCGAGTTTCAGCTTCAATACATCACGTACCGCACCGTCAAGGGCTTCAAGGTTGTCGGCAAGGTTCTGCAAGGGCTTGACACGTTTCGCCAGCCGGTGGAAATCCGCGTGGACACCGAAGGCAATCCCGTAACGAAAAAGATACTCGTCCTCGGAACATCCACGAATTTCGAGATCGACACATTCGGCAGGCCTCGCCCCAATGGAGTGACGATCGACCCCAACAACAACGTGCTGAAATCGAGCCCGCACCTCCGCGTCCTCGCGGCCGTGGCTCGCGGCGAAGGGCTCGCGCAAGACGGGAAATACTACGACGCGATCCAGGAATATCAGCGCGCGCTGGACCTGCAATCGAATAATTCACTCGCGCTGTTCCGCACCGGCGAGGCGATGTTTTACGAGAAGAACTATCAGACCGCCGCGAATTCGTTCCGCTCAGCTCTCAGCGGGGATCTCGACCCGAAATGGATCGAAGTCTGGAGCCACATCTATATCGGCAAGATTTACGATCTGCTCGGCCAACGCGAACGCGCCGTCAACGAGTACAGCCTGGCGCAGCACCTCAACGACAATACCGCCGGCGCCCAGCAGGAGGCCGCGACATATTTGAAGAAGCCGTACACCGAAGGCTCGGTTGCCACCGCGACCTCGGCATCGCCATCCGATTCCACTCCATCCAAAAGCACGACGCCCGCTGATTCAACGGCCGGCAATAAGCCCGTTCTCAAGCGCCGCCCGAATTAGTGGGATGGGCCGTGGTCATTCTGAGGGCCGCATTTTGGCCCGAAGAATCTCTCTTCGCCTTGGCATTCTCGCAGCTAAGAGGTGGACCTGCCCTTTGCCTGCAACTCAGCAAGAACTTTTCCGAACACGTCGCGCGCTTCCTTGCCGAAGAGCACGAAGTAGATTTTCTCGATCGACGTCGGCCCCTCGAAGTGCCGCGACACTTCGCGCAGCATGATCTCCGCGCACTCGCGCATCGGAAATCGCGCGATGCCTGTGCCTACGGCTGGAAATGCGACGGTCTTCAATCCTTTTTGCGATGCGATGCGAAGCGAATGCGCCGTGGAGCTGCGCAGCGAATGAGCCGTCGTCCGCCCGCCTAGCTCCATGCTGGCGGCGTGTATCACGTATCGAGCCTTCAGATTTCCACCAGACGTGATCGCAGCGCCTCCCAGCGGCACCGGTCCGATTTCATCGCATTCTTTTTGAACTTGCGGACCTGCTTTCCGGCTGATCGCTCCCGCCACGCCGCCCCCAAGCTGCAAATCATTATTCGCGGCGTTGACAATCGCGTCGGCGTCCATCTCGGTCAGATCGCCCTCGCGAATCTCGATTCGTTCGGCAAAAATCATCTGGTTGTTGTCTCCATGTGGGCGCGACAGTTGCTCCGCTGCTAGTATCGTGTTCCGTAGATTCGTTACGCAAGTCACCAATTGCCCGGTGTTGTAGCGCCGGGCTTTAGAGTCTGTGTGAGAAGTCGTTCGACCGACCCTCAGCGGCTGAAGCCGCGTTGTATTTGCGACACTTGCGGCACGGCTGAAGCCGTGCCCTGACGAATAACTGGCGTAATCACACAGGCTCTTTAGCCCGGCATGTCGCATTTTTCGGCAAACTGTAAGGTCACATCAAATCGCTGGCATTACGGCAGGGTTGAAATCCCGCCCTTCCAAAATACCGAGTTGCCCACGGCAGACACTACTTCTTCGGCACCTCGCCATATTCGTAGACCCCGCGTCCGGATTTGCGTCCCAGCCGGCCCGCTTTCACGTACTGCGCGATCAGAGGGCATGGCCGGTATTTTTCGCCAAGCGTCCTATACAGGTATTCCAGAATGTTGAGCCTCACGTCCAGCCCGACCAGATCGACAAGCTCGAACGGGCCCATCGGATGATTCAGTCCCAGCTTCAGCGCTTTATCGATATCCGAGGCGCTCGCAATACCCTCCTGTAACATGTAGAAGGCTTCGTTGCCGATCATCGCGTTGATGCGGCTGGTGATGAATCCCGGCGATTCGCGCGCGATCACCACTTCCTTGCCCATTCGCCGGCCCACTTCGGCGCACGCTTCGACCGTGGCGTCGGAAGTCTCCAGCGCTCGCACGATTTCGAGTAGCTTCATCTTCGGCACGGGATTGAAAAAATGCATGCCGACGCAATCGTGCGGGCGGAACGTGATCGCGGCCATCTCCGTGATCGAAAGCGACGACGTGTTGCTCGCGAGAATCGCTTGCGGTTTCGCGAACTTGTCGAAGATCGTGAAGAGTTCGAGCTTGATTTCCATTTCCTCGGGAACGGCTTCGATCACCAAATCCGCCTCGCGGCAGGCTTCGTTCACGGAGCGCGACGTCACAAGATTCCCGATCGCTCGATCCTTTTGCTCCGCCGTGACCTTCCCACGCGCCACTCCTTCCTCGAGCGATTGCCGGATGTACGCCGCGCCTTGCTCCAGCATTTCGGCTGACACATCCTCGAGAACCGTGCGGTAGCCTCCAAGCGCGGAGGCATAGGCGATTCCCCGCCCCATCGTGCCGGCGCCAACCACTGTTATTGTCTTTACGTCCATTCCTTTTCCTCGCGATCGCGCGTGCGGCGGCCTTGCGCCGCCAACAAACTATTGATCTTCTCTTCGTCGAATCCAAGCACGATTCGGCCACCGCACAAAATCACGGGCCGGCGGATCAGGTTTGGCTCCTGAACCATCAGACGGATCGCTTCTTCCCTGGACGGAGGGTTACGCTTCATGTTTTTTCGGCGGTAAAGTTCGTTGCGCGTATTCAAGAATTCTCTATGATCCTTGGTTCCGATCAGGGCGTCCAGCTCGTCCGCATTCATTCGCGTCTTGCCAAGGTCGCGCAGTTGCAAATCAAAGCCACGCTTCTCCATGAACGCCCGAGCCTTGCGACAGGTGCTGCAATTTGGTTTTTCGAGGAATTGGGCCTTCCTGCGGTTTCCACGTTTCGTCTTTGCCGGAATCATCGGATTCTGACCTTGCTTCATGGCCTCCCTATTCGAAGTCAATATCGCGGCACGCTCGAATCGATTTCAATCGACCAGCGTTCGATGCCGCCCGCCATCGAACGCGCGCCATCCACGCCCTGCGACCGCAGCCACGCGGCCGCATCGAGGCTGCGCATTCCATGATGGCAGAACAGAATGATTTCGTCCGCGTCTTGAAAGCGGCCAACATGCTCGGGAATATCCCGCATGGGAATCAGCACGGAACCTTCGATATGCGCCGTGTCGCGCTCCCACTGTTCGCGCACGTCCACAAACACAAAATCGGCACCCTGCGAAAGGCGCTCCTTCACTTCGCTGGGAGTCACCTCGATATCCAAAAATGAATTGTCGGGCATCGGTCGGTTAGTGGCCGCGAAATTGTGGTTTTCGCTTTTCGGAAAACGCGTTCAACCCTTCGAGGCAGTCCTCCGACTCGAAGCAATGAAGCTGCAGCCGGATTTCTTCGTCGAGCTTCGTCTCAAGCGCCTTGCGGTCGTCGGCGAGGATGGTGCGCTTCACATCGCGGATCGCAAGAGGTGGCGCGGCCGCCAGGCTCTCCGCCAGTTCCTTCGTTTCTTGCTCGAACTTGTCCGCCGCAACGACGCGATTCACGATGCCCAGCCGCAGCGCGTCTTCGGCCGAGATCGTTTCCGCGGTGTAGAACAATTCGGCCGCTAGCGCCATGCCCACAATGCGGGGCAAAAAATATGTGCCGCCAAAATCGGGATACAGCCCGATATTGGCA
Organism: Candidatus Acidiferrales bacterium; assembly: GCA_050747005.1. Classification (GTDB taxonomy): domain Bacteria; phylum Acidobacteriota; class Terriglobia; order Acidiferrales; family UBA7541; genus Palsa-295. The sequence continues at coordinate 2,406 of JBOGNE010000033.1, read as the reverse complement.
AACGACTCCGCGAATATCGCCTTGTCCGATGCAATTCGCAAATCGCACGCCAGCGCCAGGTTCATCCCGCCTCCGGCCGCTGGACCGTTTACCGCGGCAATCACCGGCTTGGTCATCGTTGCAATCGCCAGGCAAATTTCCTTGCCGGCAACCAGAAGACCTTCCATCTCACGAGGAGCCTTGCGCTGCCGCACGTCGCGCAACAGAGCCAAGTCGCCGCCGGCGCAGAATCCGCGGCCCGCCCCCGTCAGCACCACGGCGCGAACCTCCTTGTCCTCGGCAGCTCGAATCAGCGCATGTACTAGCGCGCGTCCCAGTTCAACGTTCAGCGCGTTCAGTTTTTCCGGCCGGTTCATCCGCAGCGTGAGCACCGCTCCCGACCGCATCTCTTGGACGAGTGGCTCGCCGGAGGATTGAGATCCCTGCGATGGATGCTGGCTGGCGCCCGCCATGAGAGGCAGACCTCCTTCAGAGTCTGTGAGGCAACTTAGGTTTTGCGTCAGGGAGGCGCTTCACAGCCTGCGAAAAACGCTCCGTTTGTACTGTTCAATCTTTTAGGTTTTTCAGCAGACTCGCGAGTTGCTTGAAGTATCGCTTTCTGACCGCGAGCTGCGAGGCCGCGTTCCGCCCGCCCATCGAAGGCAGAACGAACACTTGCGCGCCGTAGAGCTTATCCTTCTGCAATCCAAGCTTGCAGGGGCGCCCCATGAACTTCTCGCCCACCAGTTTTCCGTTGAACGCGATCACGCGCGGCCGCAGATCCTCGAGCTTTTGCGCGAGCAGCACTCGCCCTTCCGCAAATTCCTGCCGCTCGATTTCCTCGACGTCGCGCGTGGGCCGCTTCACGAGATCCGTCAGCCCGATACCGAACTCGATCAATCGCCGGTCGTCCTCATAGCCGAGCGGTTCCGGTATGACGCCCGATTCGTAAAGCATGGGCCAAAAGGGATTGGTGCGTCCGGCGTAGTAGTGCCCCACCCGCGCCGAGCGTTCGGCGGGGTTCGCCCCGACGAGAACCATCTTCATGCCCTTGCGCAGATAATCCGGCAGCGTCCGCATCGATTCCTTTTAGTAGCTTGTAGAAAAGAGCCGTATGACGTCAATTATTCTATAGCTAAAGGAAGGTCGCCGCCGAATCTCAATTATTACGGATTGCTAGCACCGATATCCCGAGTCCGGCTGGAAGGGTCACCCAGCAAAGTTACTTTCCCTTAAATTCCGGCTTGCGCTTTTCGACGTAGGCTTTCAGGCCTTCTTTCGCGTCTTCGCTTGTAAAGAGCAATTGCTGCAATTCGCGTTCGAGCCCCAGCGCTTCCCCAAATCCCATTTCGAGTCCCGTCACCACCGCCCGCTTGATGTTCCCAATGGCGCGCGACGCCTTATTCGGCGGGCAGAATTGCCGCGCGTAACCCATCACCTCCTGCCAGAACGATTCCGCCTCGTATATGTGATGCACCAGTCCGAATTCTTCCGCATCCTCGAAGCTGAACGTGGCTCCGGTGGCCATCAGCTCAATCGCGCGAGCGCGCCCGACCGCGCGCGCGAGCCGCTGCGTGCCTCCGGTTCCCGGCAGGACGCCAAGATTCACTTCCGGAAGCCCGATTTTCCCTCCGTCCTTCTTGGCCAGACGAATGTCGCAAGCCAGCGCAACCTCCAGCCCGCCGCCGACCGTGTGCCCGTTCAGAGCCGCGATCACGAGCTTGGGCGTCTGCTCCAGGCGGCAGAGCGTCTCATTCGCATGCAGGCAGAAGTAATACTTGAATTGCGGCGTGGCAGTGGTGAGCATGGGGATAGCCGCGCCCGCGCAGAAAAACTTTTCACCTGCGCCGCGCAGCACTATAGCATGCACATTCTCGTCCATTCGCGCGTTCAGAATCGCGGCGTCGAGCTGCTGCATCATCTCGTAGCCGTAGGTATTCGCCGGCGGCTCGTCCATTTCGATGATCGCAATTCCAGCGTCCACCTGGTAGTGAATCAATTGTCGTTGCTCGCTCACCTACGTATTCACCGTTGCTTCCCGCCAATTTACGTCGCGCCCCGATTCATAGCGTCCCGCCGAGCGCAGCATTTGTAGCGCCGGCGTCCCGCCGGCTCCTTTGCATTAAGGCTTTCGAGCCTTGCGTACGGATAATCGTGATCCCCGGCGACCACCGTGTTCTAAGTGAAGCAACGAAGATCCCCGGGGCTGACGCGGATTTTGCGCCCAAAAAGTATCGCACGCTCATTTGAATGAGCAGGATACGTTGGCGTGAAACTGGTGTCAACGCGAGCTCGTCCGCTGTGTCTTAGCTCCATAATTCTGTCACCCCTGAACGGCAACGTGAAAATGTCACCCTATGAGACAGGAGACCTTTCCGTTGAGTCAGAAGGAACTGCAACGAGTGAGCGTACTGAGCACTTGCCTAA
>JBOGNE010000032.1:0-85655 GCA_050747005.1 Candidatus Acidiferrales bacterium | reverse complement strand
CCCGCTTGTGGCTTGAAACCTGCAGTTTTCTTTGCGGGGATTTTGGTTTTGGATTTCCTTGACTGTGGCTGTTTGGTCTGTCGTATTTTGTCCACAGCTCAACTCCCTTGTCTCGCGCTCGCAGGCGCGTAGTGGTACAGTTTGAAAACCAACTTCAGAACTGATAAACTCTCACGCGTAGGCACCCCTTTGTCTGACATTGCGCCCACTTTCGACTCAGACGGAAACCTTTTTGAGAGTCAAGGCGTCTCCAATGGCGGTCGCTATTGGTATGCCACAAGTTTTATGGAAATGCTTGGCTATGAGAGCATGCAATCGTTTGAGCAGGCGATCAACCGAGCGATTGCCACATGCACGACCTTGAAAATTCCGGTAATTGAGAACTTCGAGCAGGTGCGACGGGATATTAATGGACAGCAAGTGTCCGATTACAAGCTATCGCGTTTTGCCTGCTACCTAACAGCGATGAATGGTGATGTTCGAAAGCCTCAAGTTGCGACGGCTCAAGCATATTTCGCTAGTTTGGCGGAGGCTGCAAACGCGTATATACGCTCCGTGCAGGATGTAGAGCGTGTGCAAGTCCGCGACGAAATATCAGACAGGGAACGAAGTTTGAGCAGTACGGCGAAAAAGTCGGGTGTTTCGGAATATGGATATTTTCAGAATGCTGGCTATCGTGGCATGTACAACATGGATCTCAGTAGGCTTAAAAAGCTGAAGGGTCTGGAGGATTCTTCTCGCTCTCTTTTGGATTTCATGGGCAAACGAGAACTCGCCGGTAACCTTTTCCGCCTTACAGAAACCGAAGCTAAGTTGAAAAGTGAGAATATCCAGGGACAGAGGCCTGCCGAGGCGGTAGCCTTGCAGGTCGGTAAAAAAGTAAGGTCAATGATGATTGATAACACCGGCACAAGGCCTGAAATGCTTCCTTTGGAAGGTGATATCAAGAATGTGCACAAGGGTCTGAAACAAACTGCGAAGGAATTGCTGAAGTTGGATAAGCCAAAGAATTCCCCGGAAAACACTGACTAGCTCTCACGCCGCTCTTTTCGCTTCCACATCTAGCAGTCCAACAACTTCCTCAAGGCTCCAGACGTGATTTGTGATACCCGCTTCCATTGCAGGTGTGACGCGCAAGGTCCGGTGAACGCGGCAAAAATTGTAGTGCATGTAATGAATGGCTACTGCGTGCCCATGGTTCTCAACCTTCTTAGAGAAGCCATTCGTTAGCCGCGTGAATCGGCGCATCCCCATTCGCATCGTCAAATTCTGGCGTTCGATATAGCTTGTCGAAATGTGTTTCGGATCGGGACGCCCACTGATCCCTACCCTTTGGCATCCCAGGCAGATCGGAGGGCTGTACCGTGTTTCGACTTGGCCGTCAGTGCCATATATTTTCACCAGCATCGCATAATCAATCTCGGAACCGAAGGCCTCTCTACTGCGGTGAGATAGGCCCGGTGGCCGTCGGTTGTTAGCTGTACGCGATGCGCGAGCCGTCCAGCCAAATCATGCATAAATTCAATAGCGGTTCCAGCGCCCCGCGTTCCGAGTGGCGGGTGGCCCAGGCGTTCGCATTTGATTTTTCGGGTGCCGCACTCTTTGCGTTTTGCTTTTTGCAAAGGGTGCGGATTTTCGCGATTCCTTGCCTACAACCCCGAGTAAACCGTGCATTCTGCGTGGAAAATTACCGCTGGCCGGGTCGAGACTCCACAGTGAAATCCACGGGCGACCGGGAATCACGCAGAGCCTCTCCCGCCGAAACATCTAGCCGAAGCTTTACATCTGAGGGTTATATCCAAGCCATTCCTGTTTCCGGTCCATTCAGACAACGCTACCCGCGTCCTGGGGCACTCTAATCGACAAGAAACAGGGAATCTCTAAGATAAGAAATTACCGCGATGGCGGAAAAGGAATGGTAGGCCCGTGCGGGCTCGAACCGCAGACCTCCACCGTGTCAAGGTGGCGCTCTAACCAACTGAGCTACGGGCCTATTGAGCGAGGCCTTATTTTAGCATAGCCGGACGCGGGCGCATGCCCCGCCATCCGATAATTGGCAGTCATATGCCGGCGAATTTGTAGGGGCACGGCATGCCGTGCCCGGGATTGTATCAGCTATCTTTTTCTGTCAATTTACAGTTTTTCTGGATTCATTTCGCACCACTTCGCCGCCCTTCATCAAAGCCAAACCGCTTCATCGATTGCCTCCCGAACGCGGTCGCGCCGGCAATGGCTGGCATGAGCCTTCCACGCCGCGCCAGACTGTACCGTAACTTTTCCGCTTCCGTTCGTTCTCACGAAACACCGGAATCGCTTGACACTCGGTTCGGTTGCTGTATGCTTGTGAATGTTTATGCATGTATTTGCATAAATATACATGAGCGCACACAAACGATTCCGGCAAGGGCAAATTTTGAAGCTCGTCGCGGGCCAGGCTGTCTCGAACCAGGACGAGCTCCGCCGCCAGCTCGTTCATGTGGGCATGCGCGTCACGCAAGCCACGCTTTCCCGCGATCTTCGCGAATTGAAGCTCATCAAAACGGCTCAGGGTTATCGCGCTCTCTCGGCCGCGGCAGCCGCAACCGCCGATGATTCCGCTCCGCTCCCCACGCTCGCTCGCGCGCTCAAGGAGTTCCTGCTCGATATTCGTCCCGCGCAGAACATGCTCGTCTTGAAAACTCCCCCCGGCGGCGCGCAACCAATCGCGGCAGCCGTCGACTCGCAGCGTTGGAAAGAAGTCGCCGGAACGCTTGCCGGCGACGACACGATCCTGATCATCACCACGTCCTCGAAAGCGCGCGCCACCATACAGAAACGCATGGAGGAAATGCTCCGTTGACGCGACCACGCACCGGCACAAGCACCAGCCCGCGCGCCCGTGTCGCCGTCGTGGGAGCCACCGGGTATGCCGGTCTTGAACTCGCCACGCTGCTTCTGCGGCATCCGCAAATTGAAAAGCCCATGTTTTTCTTGCGCGACGCCCACGCGACGATTCGTTGTCTCACCGAGCTGTACCCGCAGCTTCGCGGCTGGGGCGAAGCCCCGTGCAAGCCATTTTCCGCCGAAGCCGTCGCCAAGAGCGGAGCCGAAATCGTATTTCTGTCCACGCCGCACGAAGCGTCGCTCGAACTCGTGCCTGCATTGCTCGCGGCAAATCCCGATCTTCGCATCATCGATCTCAGCGGAGCGTTCCGCTTGCGCGATTCCGGCGCGTTCGAACGCTGGTACATGCTTCCATCGCCCGATGCGAATGCACTCGCCGCCACCGTTTATGGACTGCCGGAACTTTACGCGGACGTGCTTCCAAAAGCGCGCCTGGTTGCAAATCCGGGCTGCTATTCCACATCTGTGATTCTCGCGCTGCGCCCGCTTGTCGAAACCGGCTGGATCGACGATTCGCGCGGCATCGTCTGCGATTGCAAGTCCGGCGTAACGGGCGCTGGTAAAGAGCCGAAGCGCGAAACGCATTTCGTCGAGGTCAGCGGAAATTTCCATGCCTACGGCGTATTCACGCATCGCCACACGCCGGAAATCATCGAGCATCTCGGCCTCGCCGCGAATAACCTGATCTTCACCACGCATCTTTTGCCGGTCGATCGTGGCATTCTCTCGACGGTCTACGCCTGGCTGAATCCCCCGCGCGAGCCCAACGAAATCGAAACGCTCTATCGCCAATTTTACGCAGGCCGTCCCATGGTTCGAATTTCTTCCGCCGGAACTCTGCCTCAGCTCCAGCACGTGACGCGCACGAATTTCTGCGATATCGGATTCGCGCTCGATCCGGCAGGCGAACGTTTGGTGATCGTTTCTTGCCTCGACAATCTCGGCAAAGGCGCCGCCGGGCAGGCCGTGCAGAACCTCAACGCCATGCGCGGCTATCCGGAAACGGCGGGCCTCATATGAATGACGTGAAATCGACATGAGATACGTCGTCAAAATTGCCGGTGCGCTCCTCGAAACGGACGACTCCGTGCGGACCATCGCGCGGCAGATTGCCAGGCTGTCGCAGGCCGGCCACGAACTGCTCGTGATTCACGGTGGCGGAAAAATCTTTACGGCAACTCTGGCGCGCATGGGCATCGAGAGCCGCTTCATCAACGGCCTGCGCGTCACCAATCGCGAAACGCGCGACGCAGCCGTGATGGTTTTTGCGGGTCTGCTCAACAAGAAACTCGCCGGAGCGGTTTCTCTCGCCGGCCAGCCGGCCGTCGGCATCTGCGCCTCGGACGCTGCGTGTTTCCTCGCGGAGCCCATGCAATTGGGCGAATGCGAAAGCGGTCTCGGATACGTGGGTTATCTCACGGGCGCCAATCTCGATTTTCTGTCTTCTCTGTGGCGAACCGGAATCGTTCCCGTGGCTTCCTGTCTCGGGTTGGGAGCTGACGGCGAGCTCTACAACATCAACGCCGACCACATGGCCGCCGCCGCCGCGGAATTCATCGCCGCGGACGGCCTCATTTTTCTGACGGACGTTGCGGGCGTTCTTGACGGCGACAAAGTGCTTCGCGCCGTGCACGGCGGCGAAATCGAAGACTTAATACGCCGCAATAAAATTTCCGGAGGAATGATTTTGAAGCTCGAAGCAGCCAAACGCGCGCTTGCCGGAGGCGTTTCGGAGGTGCGCATCGTCGGCGGTACGCGTCCGCGAGCGCTGCATGCCGCGATTAGCGGCGCGCGCGGCTCTGGCACGCGGGTCCTGTCGGTTCCGCAACCAGCTCCAGCGCTGCCATTGGGTCAAGGGGCCTCGCAATAAAATGACCGGGCATAAGCTCCCTCCGAAAAAAACTCGCCTGCGCGCCTTGGCGCCCGCGCGCATTTTCGCCGAAGAGTCCCGCTATCTGATGAACACCTATCGTCGCCCGGCGGTGGTATTCACGCATGGCCGCGGCTGCCGCCTCTACGATTCCACCGGACGCGAATATCTCGATTTTCTCGGAGGCATCGCCGTGAACGCCCTTGGCCACGCGCATCCGCGCGTGGTCCGCGTGATTCGCCGCGAAGCAGGTCGCGCCATCCACGTTTCGAATCTCTACCACAATCCACATCAAGGCCCGCTCGCGCGCAAGCTCGCCGAATGGTCCGGCCTCAATCGTGTTTTCTTTACCAATAGCGGCGCCGAAGCAATCGATGGCGCGTTGAAGCTTGCCCGCGCCTACGCTCATGCCAAATCACAGGGCGGCGCAAGATCGAAAACGCGTATCCTCGCTCTCGAAAATTCATTTCATGGACGAACCTTCGGCGCTCTCTCAATCACGCACGCAGCAAAGTACCGCGAGCCATTCGCTCCGCTCGTCCCCGGCGTCGAATTCGTCCGTTTCAACGATGTCGCGGACCTCGAAGCAAAATTTGACGGCGCGGTTTGCGCTCTGGTTATCGAAACGATTCAAGGCGAAGGCGGCATCTTTCCCGTAAGCGAAGCGTTCTGGCAGCGCGCTCGGGAGCTTGCAACGCGGCACGATGCTGCTCTCATCGCGGACGAAATCCAGTGCGGACTCGGTCGCACAGGGCGCCCGTTCGCATATCAGAAATTTCCTTCCTCGCCCGATATCGTGGCCGTGGCCAAGCCGCTGGCCGGCGGCCTTCCGCTCGGCGCTCTGATTGCCAGCGAACAATTCGCCTCCGCATTTGCCCCCGGACTTCACGGAACCACGTTCGGCGGCGGTCCGCTAGTCTGCGCGGCGGCGCTCGAATTCCTCGCAATCGTTGAGGAAACCAATCTTCTCGCCAACATCGCCGAGCGCGGCGCTGAATTGCGCGCAGGCCTCGAAAAGCTTGCGCCGCAATTTGATTTCGTCCGCGAGGTTCGCGGCGAAGGGCTGATGCTGGGCGTCGAGCTTTCCGTGGACGGCGCTCCGTTCGTCAAGGAGGCGCTTCGGCAGGGCCTCCTGATCAATTGCACCCACGAACGTATTCTCCGCCTCCTTCCGCCATTCATAACTCGCAAGCAGGACGTTGCGGAATTTTTGACCAAGTTTGAAAAGGTTCTTGCGCGAACGCGGAAATCCACACCGACGAAATCCGCGAAAACTCAAAGAACAGCATCGCGGCCGCGTGTCGTGGAAATGGCCCTTGCTGCTACGAGGTGGACATGAACGCTGTCGCCACAACTCTCACGCTGGCCACGGATCTTCTTACAGGCATGGAACTGGACGCAGGCAGGGTTCGCGAGCTGCTGCACCTCGCCGCAGACGTGAAAGCGCGTCCCGACCGGTATCGCGGAGCGCTTGCTGGCCGTTATCTCGCGTTGATTTTCGAGAAACCGTCCTTGCGCACTCGCGTGACGTTCGAAGTCGGCATCGCCAGCCTTGGCGGCTCGACCGTGTTTCTCGACCACACCGTCATGCGCCTCGGCCAGCGCGAATCCATTCCCGATGTCGCAAAAAGCCTCGAACGCTGGGTGCATGGCATCGTTGCGCGCACCTTCACGCAGGAAGCGATTGACGACCTGGCAGCGAACGCGCGTGTGCCGGTGATCAACGCGCTCTCGGATCGCTTTCATCCCTGCCAGGCGCTCACGGATTTCTTCACGCTCGAAGAGCGTTTCGGCAATTTGCGCGGCCTGAAATTTGCCTACGTCGGCGACGGAAACAATACCTGCCATTCGCTGCTCACGATTGGCGCGCGATTGGGAGTTCACATGCGCGTCGCCACGCCGGCCGGTTACGAACCCGATGCCGCCGTTGTGTCGGAAGCGAAACGCGTCGCGCGCGAAACGCGGGGAAAGATAGAAATCCTGCGGTCATCCGAAGAAGCTGTTGCCGGCGCGCAGGCGATCTATACCGACGTCTGGGCCAGCATGGGCCAGGAAGAAGAAGCAGCCGCTCGCGAAACAGCTTTCGCTCAATATCAGGTGAACGAGGCGCTTTTCTCGCTCGCTGCGCCCGATGCCGTTTTCCTTCACTGCCTTCCGGCGCATCGCGGGCTGGAAGTCACTGCCGATGTCATCGACTCGCCGCGCGCCATCGTGTTCGATCAGGCGGAAAACCGTCTGCACGTTCAGAAAGCAATTCTTCTAACGCTGCTGAACTAATGTCGGGTCCGCCGAATTCGTTGCGATTTTATTAGTAGGCCGGACCTTTAGGTCCGGCATGGATGCTCGGCGGAAAAAGGGGCTTTAGCCCCTGGGGCTGCCGGAGCTACAAAAGAAATTGACAACTCCAACTAGGGAGATCGCATTGCCAAAAAAAGTTGTGCTTGCCTATTCCGGAGGACTCGACACTTCCATCATCATTCCCTGGCTCAAGGAAACGTACGACGGCTGCGAAGTCATCGCCATGATCGGCGATCTCGGCCAACTCGAAGATCTCGATGCCGCACGCAAAAAAGCTCTGGCCACAGGCGCGAGCGCCGCATACGTCGAAGATCTTCGCGAGGAATTCATCACCGGCTTTATCTGGCCCACGCTTCGCGCTGGCGCCGTGTACGAACACAAATATTTGCTAGGCACTTCCTTCGCGAGGCCGCTGCTGGCGCAACGGCAAGTCGAGCTTGCGAAAAAGCTCGGCGCGGACGCGGTCGCGCATGGCTGCACCGGCAAGGGCAACGATCAGGTGCGCTTCGAGCTTGCGGCCAAGGCGCTCGCGCCGGAGCTTCAAATCATCGCGCCGTGGCGCGAATGGAAAATCAATTCGCGTGAAGAAGCGATTGCCTACGCTCGCGCGCACAACGTTCCCATCGAGCAGACAACCAAGAATATTTACAGCCGCGACCGCAACATCTGGCACCTCAGCCATGAAGGCGGCGTGCTCGAAGATCCCGCGAACGCGCCAGACGAATCAATGTGGCAGTGGGTCGTCTCGCCGGCGAAAGCGCCCGAGCAGCCGGCAACCGTGGAAGTCGGATTCGAAGCCGGAACTCCCGTATCCGTCAACGGTCAGAAACTTGGCGCCATCGCGCTGCTCGAAAAATTAAATGAAATCGCCGCCGCGAACGGCGTCGGCCGGATGGAGATGGTGGAAAACCGCCTCGTCGGTATCAAATCGCGCGGCGCGTATGAAACGCCGGGAGGAACCCTGCTGATCGCCGCGCATCGCGAGCTCGAATCGCTCACCCTGGATCGCGAGACGCTTCATTATCAGCAGTTTCTTTCGTTGCGCTATGCGGAAATGGTTTACTACGGCATGTGGTTCACGCCGCTGCGCGAGGCCCTCGACGCATTTTTCGCGAGCTCGCAGCGCCGCGTCACCGGCTCGGTTTCGCTCACGTTATGCAGGGGCGTCGTCACCGTCGCGTCGCGCCACTCTCCGTATTCTCTCTATCGCACGAACCTCGCGAGCTTCACCATGACCGGCTACAACCCCAAGGATGCCGAGGGTTTCATCAATCTTTTTGCGCTTCCGATCACGGTGCCGCGGGAAGCTCGCGAAGAAGCGCGCAAAGAGGCCAAAGCTCGATGACGCCCTCCGGCGGCCAAAAAATGTGGGGTGGCCGGTTCGATCGCGCGCCCGATGAATCGTTCTACGAATTCGAGCGCTCCTGGCATTTCGACCGCCGGTTGCTTCCGCAGGAACTGGCGCTCGATGAAGCCTGGGCACAGGCGCTCGCCGCCGCCGGAATTCTCACCGGCGAAGAGAGCCACAAAATTTCGGCTGCACTCGGCGAGATTCGGGCGCGCGCGCAGTCCGAACCTGCCTGGCTCGATGGATCGAACGCCGAAGACGTCCACCATTTCGCCGAGACAGCGCTGATCGAGAAGCTCGGCCCGCTCGGAGCCAAACTCCACACCGGCAGAAGCCGCAATGAAATGATTGCGACGGAATTCCGCATGTTTGTGAGAGACGCCGCGCAGGACGTCCGTCGCGCGATCGCGTCTCTCAATCGCGCAATTGCGGCCCAGGCGGAATCGAATTTCGGCATTCCGGTGTCCGGCACGACTCACTTGCAGCATGCGCAGCCGATCCTGCTGTCGCACTGGCTCCTTGCTCACGGCGAGGCGTTTTATCGCGATGCGGAACGAATGGCGCTGGCGGCTGCGCGCGCGGATTGCTGCCCTCTCGGCTCGGGAGCGCTGGCAGGATCTGCCTTTCCCATCGATCGCCAAGCCCTCGCGCGCCATCTCCATTTTTCCAAAATCACCGCCAATAGTCTCGATGCGGTGAGCGATCGCGACTTCGCGCTCGAATATCTTTTCGCGCTCTCGACGCTTGCGATGCACCTCTCTCGCCTGGCGGAAGACATGGTGCTATTCGCATCCTCCGAGTTCGGATTTATCGCCCTGCCGGACGAGTACTCGACGGGCAGCAGCCTGATGCCGCAAAAGAAGAATCCAGACGCGTGGGAATTGATTCGCGGCAAGACCGGGCGAATCTACGGCGCGCTGATGGCGCTGCTGACCACCTGCAAAGGTCTTCCGTCGAGTTATCAGCGCGATTTGCAGGAAGACAAGGAACCGGTTTTTGCCGCGCACGATCAGTGTCTCGCCATGCTTAAGATTGCTGCCGCCACTCTGGCCGCCAGTCAATTCTGCGAAGCTCGCCTCCGAAAATCCGCCGAGGATCCCGGGCTCATCGCCACGGAAGTGGCGGACTATCTGGTTGCTCGCGGAGTGCCCTTCCGCGAGGCCCACGAAATCGTCGGAAAGATTTTGCGCGAGACGCAATTTGATGCAAGGACCTTGCGCGAGTTGCCGCTCGAAAAATTGCAGGAATTCTCCCCCTTTTTCGGACCAGATTTAGCGACGTCGCTGACCGTCGAAGCGGCCCTCGCGCGCCGCAACGTTCCCGGCGGAACGGCGCCGGATGCGGTGCGTTCGGCGATCGAGGATTTCAAAGCGCGGATCGCCGCACTCGAGCAAAACTCGTGAAAGCGCGAAGAGCCACACTTGCCGATGCAGACGCGATTTATCGCCTCATTGCTCTTTATGCGGAGGAAGGATTGCTGCTGCCGCGCAGCGAAGAAGAAATCGCATGCAATATCGGTAACTTCCTTGTTCTCAGAAATAAAGACGGCGTGGCGGGATGTGTGGCGCTCGAAAGTTATGGGCCGGATTTGGCCGAAATACGGTCTCTTGCCGTGAGTCCCGAACTCCGCGAGCGCGGCGTTGGCGCTCGCCTGACGAAGTTCGCAATCAAGGAGGCTCGCCGCCGCCGAATCGCGCGTCTTTTCGCCGTGACAAGCGCCCCGGAATTTTTCCTGCGGCAGGGATTCGCGTCCGCGCCGCGCCAATCGCTGATCGAGAAAATCGAGCGCGATTGCCGCGCCTGCCCGAAGCGCCGTTCCTGCAACCTCGTTGCTGTCGTTGCGAACGTGCTCCCCTCGCCTCTTCCCCTCCCAATTCTCAACGACTCTTTGGTGACTGTGCAGGCGTGATGAAAGTGGGGCGCAAGGTGTCGTCATCAGACATTCCTCGTGGGTTTTCATTCTCAGCCGTTGCTTGCGGACTCAAGAAATCCGGACTGGATCTCGCGCTGCTGGTGAGTGAAATTCCGGCAGCCGCGGCTGCTGTGTTCACCACGAATCGCGTGAAGGCCGCGCCGGTGCTTGCTTCGCAAATTTATCTCGCGCAATCGCGAAACAAAATTCGCGGCGTGATCGTAAATTCCGGGAACGCAAATTGCTGCACCGGTGCTGACGGCATGGCCGCCGCTTCGTCGACAGCCTTGAAAGTTGCGCGGGAGCTCGGCGATCTGCATCCATCGCAGATTCTGGTTTGCTCGACGGGCGTGATTGGCGCGCCGCTGCGTGTCCAGAATATTTTGCGCGCCGTGCCGGGGCTTGTTCGTTCGAGAAACGCGAGTGCGAGCGCGTTTGATGGATTTACGCGCGCGATTATGACGACGGACACTCAGCCAAAGTGGGCTGCGGCGAAATGCCGCATTGGCGGAAAGCTGGTGCGCGTGATCGGCTGCGCAAAAGGCTCGGGAATGATCCATCCCAACATGGCGACCATGCTGGGATTCCTGGCAACCGACGCCGCGATTTCTCCGATGCTTCTCTCGCGCGCGCTGCGGCGAGCAGTTGGCCCGACGTTCAACTCGATTACCGTGGATGGCGACTCGTCCACCAACGACACGGTAACGCTGCTTGCAAACGGAGCATCCGGCGCGCGAAAAATCACGGCGGAAAATCGCGATTACGAAATTTTCTGCGACGCGATCGAAAGCGTTTGCCATTCGCTCGCGCTCGCGATTGTTGCCGACGGTGAAGGCGCGCAACGCGTGATCGAAATCGAAGTACGCGGCGCGGCATCGGATCGCGCAGCCAACCGAATCGCGCGCACCATCGCGAATTCATCGCTGGTGAAAACGGCGTTTTCGGGGGGCGATCCGAATTGGGGACGCATTCTCGCAGCGGCGGGCCGTTCGGGCGTTCCGTTCGATCCCGATCGCGTGGATATCCGCTTAGCAGGGATCGAAGTTTGCCGCCGCGGACGCGAACGCCCGTTCAACGAACGCGTGGCACATCGCAAAATGCTGGCGAAGCACGTTGCGATTGTCGTGGATTTGCACGCGGGCCGAGGCCGCGCGCGAGTCTGGACCTGCGATTTCACCGCCGACTACGTTCGCATCAACGCCAGCTACCGCACATAGGCTCGCGGCAGAGACGTCGCCATCGTGGAGCGGCCCATGGGTGCAAGGCCTACCGGCCTACGTTTGATACGCGCAGATGGTGTGACGGGTAGCGACGACGTCACCGAAGTGAAAAGACGAAATCCGCAGCGCCCTGCGTGAAGTCCTGCGCAACCCAACGCGGCGGACTCCGCTGGATGCTCGTCTTGCCGCCAAAGTCCCCGAATATCCTTTGCATATCTGGAGCAAGTCTCTGTAATGGGCGGCCCATCCGGTCTGTTCCCAAGCGGCTGATCTTGACAGCCTTGTTGAGCAATCGGCTGTTGACGTTGCCTTTGACCAGAACCAAGCGCTTTCTTTGGTCGGCGAATACGCCGTCATGCATGACGTGAAAGTTTTTCCGAAAGAGCTTCGCCAGTTCTGCGGGGCTGAAGGTCGTTGCGAGACCTGCTCGCCTGACCTCGAAGTAGCCAATGATGTATAAGGCCGCTGGACAATTGAAATTCCAGCCCTTGAGTCCCGCGTAAAAGACTAGAAGGCTGCCTTCGCCCAGCCGCCGAAGTGACGCCTTCGGACGTGTCGGATCGCCGTATGTGAATGTCTCAAATTCGGGGTCGAAGTGGACGCGTTGGTCGGATGCCTTTTTGCGGCGGGTTTCAGGGAAGTAATCGACAAATGCTTTCCCATTCCTGCCGCGAGTGTTCCCATATGTCCAGCGACTAACGCCGTTGCGTCGAAAATGGTCCGGAATTGGGATGAACTCGAATGAACCGTCGCTGAAGATCGGCCCCTGGATTCCGCCCGAGCCCGCGTCTATACCGACTCGCAGCAAGACGACTTGCATCTTTTGCTTCCTTTTGATTCATCAACGCGGTACCAGGGAGCCCCGTGTTTGCCTGGTGCGCACTTTTTTTGCAGCCAGCCGACAAACCGTTTGATATACGCTTCGTCGAAATCTTTCCGGAATGCGGGTCCTTTCTTTTCGAGGTGGTGGAATTTGCTCTTCGGAATCGGTATAGCGTTTTTTCCAAAATAGAAGAAGTGTTTGGAGATCAGGGCGAATTGCTTCCGATTCTCAAATTTGTCGGCCGGTTTTAGGTTGTCACCCCGTTTTTTCGCGTAGCTCCCCCTCGCCGAAGGTCTTTTGCTTTCGAATCGGGGGTCGGCATAGTATTCCCCGCGTGTAAGCTTCTCATCCACTCGCATCGCATAAACGAGCTCCCCGTGCCCAGCACTCCTGCGCTCATCCGCGCCCCCAGTGCCCACGATCCAGTCATCCTCATCGGCCAGCTCGACAATGTTTCGCCGCTTTCGGTGCTCATCGAATTTGCAGCGGCAAAGCGTGCAGACTCCGAAGTACGGGTTCGGAGCATGCCCGTTATCATGCTGAACGACGTAGGAGTAAAGCTTCCGCTGTCGCATGAAGAGAGAAGTCTACAACATGGTTGGCCGGTTTGCACGGCAAACTGATGTCATAACGAGGTCGGCCTCGCAGTGGCCCGAGTAGACTGTTTTGACGTTCGCTCCTACCTGGTGTCTCAGTTTGAGTTTCAGCGTCCAACCCAGTCGGAGCGTTCCTTGACCGCGAGGTTGCGCGAAATTCAAACTGGGACAAGTACCCCTTTCGGGTGTGCGGGAGGCGCGGTGTGCTGCAAGTTATTGACCTGCGATGGTAATTTGCCGCAAGATGCTAGGGAGCAACTGAAGCGCTCGCTTCAGCCGGGTGTAGCCGCGTAGTCCGGACTACCCGCGGCCGGATACCTGCCACTTCAGCCTCGGAAACGTCCTCTCGCGCATGCGGGGTGTACAAGGAGTAGCGATCGTGAAGAAACTTTACGTGGGAAACCTGTCGTTCAAGGCTACAGAAGAGCAGGTGCAGGAGCTTTTTTCGGAAATAGGAGTTCAGCCTGATTCTCTGACTTTACTGCGCGATCGCTTTACGGGCCAGCCTCGCGGTTTTGGCTTCGCTGAAATTCGCGACGATGGCGAGGCGGAAAAAGTCATCGCAGCGCTCAATGGCAAGGAATTCCTGGGCCGCGCGCTGGTGGTGAATGAAGCGCGGCCACAGCATGAGGGCGGCGGTGGCGGAGGGCGCGGCCATGGTGGTGGAGGTGGCGGCGGAGGACGCGGTGGCCATGGCGGCGGTCATGGTGGTGGAGGCGGCGGGCGAGGCGGCGGTGGCCGTGGCGGATACGGCGGCGGCGGGCGAGACCGGGACCGGTAGAAGCAGTGGCGAGTGATTAGCGGGGAGTGGAGAGTGTGCCTTCGCGACGCCTCAGAGAGATTCTTGGCCCGAAGAATCTCTCTTTTCTTGGCGTTGTTGCGAAGAAAGATTCTTCGCTTCGCTCAGAATGACGATCGAATTTTTTCCCACAAACTGTCCTCAATCCAAAAGATTTATGCGGTAGCGGTGTGCCTCTCCGCGGCATCTTCTGACGCGACCTTCGGCTCGGACACCTCGACTTTCCCGTTTACGTAGTGAAACCTCTGGAGCGATGCGCCGCGAACTCCTTGCGCGATCAGCGCCGACAGGTCGAGGCTTGCCTCTGCTTCATCAAGCTCCTGCGCGGTGGCGTGAAGTGCGGGGACACGCGGCATGAAAACGGGACAGCAATCATGAAACGGTTCCGAGGAAATGTCGTAGGTGCCGATCTGGCGGGCCGTGGCGAGAATGTCCATTTTGTCGGCGCCGATGAGCGGGCGAAAAACCGGCATACGCGCGGCGGCTTCGACGGCGACGAGGTTGCGAAGCGTCTGCGAAGCGACTTGCCCGAGGCTGTCACCCGTCACGAGCGCAAGCGCACGCTCGCGCTTCGCGAGCACCTCGGTAATGCGCAGCATCATCCGGCGGTAAAGCAAGATGCGGTAACTTTCCGGAGCGAAGCGCACGATCTCGCGCTGAATGGCTTCAAAGGGGATGCGGTACAGATTCGCGCGGAATTGATACTGCGCGAGCACTCGCGCGAGGCCGCTCGCCACATGCAGCGACGATTCGCCCGGCTGGGCTCCGGTGCCGTAGAAATGCGCGAAGCTGAGATGCGCGCCGCGCTTCATCATGTGATAGGCGGCAACGGCGGAATCGTACCCGCCCGATAGCAGGCACATCATCCGGCCCGCGGTGTTCGCGGGCAAGCCTCCCGTGCCGGGAATCTTCCGCGCGTAGACGAGGGCGGGCCCTGGCGTGATTTCGACGTAGCAGGTCAGGTCGGGATCGTTTAATTTCACGCGAACTTCGCGGCCCTGCGGACGAAGCTTATCGAGCAGAAATCGTCCCACGGCTGACTCGATCTCCATCGTGCGTTGGGGAAACGATTTGTCGCTGCGCTTGGCTCGAACGGCAAAATTTGCAAATCGCAGCGGCTCGATTTCTTCCCACGCGGACTGGCAGATCGCTTCGATACTGCGATCCACGGGGCGTGCCAGCGCGTAAAACGCGATTCCGAGAACGCGTTGCACACGAGTCATTGCTTCTTCGAGCGGCGCGGCGTCGCCGAGGCGTATGAGGAAGCGGTCGCCGGGCTGCTCGATGCGTTCCACGGGAATGCCGCCGAGGGACTGACGCAGCGCGGTAAATAGCTTGCCGAGAAAGAAGCGGCGATTGCCGCCTTTCAGCCAGAGTTCGTGATAATGAACGACGATGACGGGATTACTCATGGAGATTTCACGCGACACAAACCGAAGCGTAACAGAAGCAAAGTATAGCAGCGGGACGGCGGCTCAGGATAGCCAGTAGCCAGGCGGATGAAAAGGCGCAGGTTGTTAGGCATGCGCGAGAGGGAGGGAAAGCAGATTCCCCGCTCCGCGGAAGCGTCCGAGCGCAAACTACGCGCTTCGTTCGGAATGGCAGGCAAAAGACCGGCGGAAAGGCCGAATCGGGCGTTTTCACTTGTGCTTATACAGCGATAACTCACAGGATACACGGAATATTCCTTAGCGACTTCTTTGGGATGATGGGGTTATTATCCGCATCGCTTCGCTACCTCGCGCACAGCAAAGAGTGCGAGGCTGGATAAAGGCGACCGCGAGAGGCCAAGTAGCATCCAAGTCCGTGAACCCGGAATATGCGGGAGGATTACATGTGGAACCGGCGAGATTGGGACGAGTTTTTCAACATCGTAGGGAAGCGGTGGCACTCGCAAAGGCCGCCGCGCCCGGTGGATCTTTCCCGCAGGAATCGTGTGCTGCCCGCGGAAGGGTACAGCCTTGCGGAACTTGACGAAGCGGGCTTGAGCATCGAGCGCGCCGAGTACCTCGGCCTTCCGGTGGATGCCGGGCGCGTGGGGTCGTACGGACCGAACGTGAGCTCGTTGCGGGATTTCGTGCGAGTTACGCGTTCACGATTTTGACGATTTCTGACCCGCAGTTGAACGTCTGACACGGCCGGGCACCCTAGTCCGGCGATGGCGTGTGCACTCCTTCTGTCTCACCGGCAAAAGCCGGACGCTAACTACCCAGACTACCCGAATTCCCCGCTAACCCGATACAATGTCCGCCGTCTATTGATTCTATTGGAACTTAATTTACGTGTGTCCGATAGGTGACCGATGTCCTGCGATCAACCAAAGGAGATTTGCGTGAAGAAGACCGTGCTCATCCTGGCTGCCCTCTTGCTCTCGCTTCCCTGTTTCGCTCAAGGCGATAAGCCGCTTCTGCTGCGGCAGCCGACGCTGAACAGCACCGACATTTGTTTCGTCTACGGCAACGACCTGTGGAAAGTGAGCCGCAATGGAGGCGATGCCATTCGCCTAACGGCGGGACCGGGCATCAAGCGAGGTCCTCATTTTTCGCCGGATGGCAAATGGATCGCGTTCACGGGGGAATACGCTGGGAAAGAAAATGTTTACGTGGTGGTTGCCGGAGGCGGCACGCCGCGCCGTGTAACTTTTCACGAAGGCCCCGACCTCGTGGTCGGCTGGACGAATGACGGCAAGAATATATTGTTCGCATCGCCGCGCGATGCTTTCGCATTCGGCGTGCAGCGGCTTTTCACGGTTCCGGTGGAAGGCGGTTTCCCAACGGAACTTCCGCTGCCGCTGGCTTTCGAAGGCTCGTACTCGCGGGACGGTTCGCATATCGCCTACCGTCCGACGCCGGCGGCGTGGGGAAATTGGACTCATTATCGGGGCGGCACAGCCATGCGAATTTGGATCGCGAACCTCGCGGATTCGAGCGTGGTGAAAATGCCGCGCGAAGACTGGAACGATTTCGATCCGATGTGGGTTGGCGATACGATTTACTACTTATCGGATCGCAACGGACCGTACACGCTCTTCGCCTTCGACACGAAGACCCGGAAGGAATCTCAGGTGGTCGAAAATACGGGCCTGCCGATCAAGTCCGCCGAGGCCGGCCCCGGCGGGATCGTCTACGAACAATTCGGCTCGCTGCATCTCTTTGATCCCGCAACGCACCGCGAGCGCCCTGTCAACGTGCGGATTTCCGCGGACCTGGTCGAAGTCCGGCCGCATTTTGAAAAGGTCCAAAAGCAGATCGGCAACGCCGTGATTTCTCCCACGGGCGTGCGAGCGGCGTTCGAAACTCACGGAGAGATTTTGACGGTCCCCGCGGAAAAAGGCGACATCCGCGACCTGACCAAGTCTCCGGGGGTGGCCGATCGCGACCCCGCGTGGTCGCCGGACGGAAAATCGATCGCGTATTTCTCGGATGAATCCGGCGAATACGCGCTGCACATCCGCGACCAAAAAGGGATGGGCGATGTGCGGAAAATCGATCTCGGCACACCAGCGTCGTTTTTCTATTCGCCGAAATGGTCTCCCGACAGCAAGAAGATCGCGTACACGGACAAGCGGTCGAATCTCTGGTACGTAGATCTCGATAAAGGCGCGCCCATAAAAATCGATGCAGACACCTACGAGAGCACCGGCTTGAATCCCTCGTGGTCTCCGGATAACCAGTGGATCGCGTATACGAAGCTCTTGAGGAATCACATGCGCGCGGTGTACGTCTATTCGCTGGCGGATGGAAAAATCACGCAGATCACGGACGGCATGAGCGACGCCGAAAATGCGGTGTTCGATAAGAACGGAAAATATCTCTATTTCACGGCGAGCACGAATATCGGGCCGTCGGTTTTTGGGTTCGACATGTCGAACGACGACCATACGCTGACGCGCAACGCCTACGTCGTGGTTCTCCGCAAGGATTTACCGTCGCCACTCGCTCCAGAAAGCGATGAGGAAAAAACAGACGCTGACAAGAAGGATACGGATAGTACGACTGCAGAGCCTTCAAAGGACCAAAAGGAAGAGAGCAACAAGGACAAGGATCAGAGCAAGAACGCAGATAAGGATAAAAAAGACAAGGAAGCGGTCAAAGTCACGATTGATTTCGGCAACATCAGCCAGCGCATCCTGGCGCTCCCCGTCCCTGCAAAGGATTACGTGGGCCTGTTCGCGGGCAAGACAGGCGAGATATTTCTTCTCGAAAATATCAAGCAACCGGAACTTCAAGGGCCCCCGCAGCTAGCCCTGATAAAATTTGATCTGAACAAACGAAAAACCGACACGCTGATCTCGGGAATTCAGGGCGCGGACGTTTCGTTCAACGGCGAGAAGTTTCTTTACCAGCAGGGAGACAACTGGGCGATTGCGCCGACCGCACAGCCTGCGAAGCCCGGAGAAGGCAAGCTTAAGCTGGAGGATATGGAGGTTTGGGTTGATCCGCACGCCGAATGGAAACAGATGTATAACGAAATCTGGCGCATCGAGCGCGATTTCTTCTACGACCCGCATTACCACGGCCTGAATCTTGCGGCGGTTCAGAAGGAATACAGCCGGTATCTGGATCGCGTCGCGACGCGCGATGATTTGAATTACTTGTTCGCGCAGATGCTCAGCGAATTGAACGTTGGGCACATGTTCGTCGGCGGCGGCGAGATGCCGGAACTGCAGGCGTTGAAGGTGGGCCTCCTCGGCGCTGATTACACAATCGAGGACGGGCGCTATCGATTCCAGCACGTCTACAACGGCGAGAACTGGAACCCAACGCTTCGCGCGCCGCTCACGCAGCCGGGCGTAAATGTGGTTGCCGGCGAATACTTGCTCGCCGTGAACGGGCGGGAACTGCATGGCAGCGATAATATTTACAGCTTCTTCCAGGAAACCGCCGGAAAGCAAACGGTTCTTAAGGTCGGGCCAAACGCGGACGGCACGGGTTCGCGCGAAGTGACCGTCGTGCCCCTCGATAACGAAGAGCCGCTGCGCAACCGTGCGTGGATTGAAAACAATCTGCGAAAGGTGGATGAGCTAAGCGGCGGGCGCTTGGCTTACATTTACATTCCCAACACGGCGCTGGGCGGTTTCACGAACTTCAACCGGTATTACTTCGCGCAGATCGGCAAGCAGGGCGCTGTTATCGACGAGCGATTCAATACCGGCGGACAGGACCCCGATTACATCATCCAGCACATGCAGAGGAAAATCTGGGCGTACTTCATGAACCGCGAGGGCGCGGACATCACGACTCCTTTTGGCGGAATCTTTGGGCCGAAGGTGATGATCACGAACGAATTCTCCGGCTCCGGCGGCGATTTGCTGCCATGGCTCTTCCGCCATACCGCGCTTGGTCCGCTGGTTGGCAAACGCACGTGGGGAGGACTCGTTGGCATCGGAGGATATCCGACCCTGATGGATGGCGGCTTCGTGACCGCGCCTCGATTCGCGTTCTTTACGACCGAGGGAACGTGGGACGTGGAAAATCATGGTGTGCCACCGGATTACGATATCGAACTGAACCCGCACGACTGGCGCGAGGGCCACGACGCACAGATCGAGAAGGCGGTCGCGATCGCGCTGGATGAATTGAAGAAGAATCCGCCGCCCACGGTGAAGCATCCGGCGTTTCCGAATTATTCGAAGTACTCGAGCGTTCACTAAAAGCTGTTGCACGACTCGCTGGTCGGCCCGAAGAAAATTGCAGGCGCGGCCGGCGAGCGGATCGGCCGCGCCACGCCGCAGATCGCGCGAAGCGGCTCCGGCGGCCTAGACTTGGCGCTTCTGTGCGTTGGAAAGCACGAACAGGAAGACTCCGAAGAGGTCCTGCTTGGCCATCAGAAATATCACGATTCCCATTGCGCTCCGGGCGCTGGCAATTTAACGTAAGGCGTGCATCGCCACCATCTCAAAACCAGAAAGGCACAGTGAAAAAGAAGATTCGCGTGGTGCAGTTCGGTGTGGGTCCCATCGGCGCGTCGATCGTGCGGCTGATGCGGCAGAAATCGTCCATCGAAATTGTAGGCGCAATTGATAAGGATCCCGCAAAGGCCGGCCGCGATCTCGGCGAAATCATCGGCGCGGCGGATGGCCGCTGGGGTGTCCAAGTGTCCGGTGATGCGGCGGAGGCTCTCAAAAAGCCAGTGGATGTAGTTATCCACTCGACTTCTTCGTATCTGCCAAGCGTGATGGACCAGCTCCTGGAATGTTTGGCAGCCGGCTGCTGCATCGTTTCAACGTGCGAGGAGCTCGCCTATCCATTTCGCAAACACCCCGCTTTGTCAAAAAAGCTCGATGAAGCGGCGAAGGACGAAGGCGTTGCGCTCGTCGGCACCGGCGTGAATCCAGGATTCGTGATGGACAAGCTCGTTCTGACCCTTTCGGCGGTTTCGCAACGCGTGGATTTTGCAAAGGCGGTGCGTATTGTGGACGCATCGAAAAGGCGTCTCCCGCTGCAAAGGAAAATCGGCGCGGGAATGACGCCGGACGAATTCCGCGCGCAGGTTACCGCGGGAATTATCAAACACCACGGATTGCCGGAATCGATTGCCATGGTAGCGGACGGGCTTGGACTCAGGCTCGATGACATTTCCGAAACAATCGATCCAGTCATCGCCGAAGAAACGGTCAAGACGGAATTCCTGGAAGTGTCGCCGGGGCAAGTGGCGGGAGTTCATCAGGTCGCGCGAGGGACCAGCGGGGGGAAAGAAAGGGTTTTCATGGAATTGAAGATGTACGTTGGCGCGAAGAATCCGGCGGACACCATCGAACTAAAAGGCGAGCCGAATCTTACGCTGACGATTCCCGGCGGCACGCACGGCGACGTAGCGACCGCAGCGGTTGCGGTGAATGCAATTCCGGCAATTCTTGCCGCGCCAGCGGGCTTACAGACGTCACGCGAATTGCCCCTGAAGTTTTTCCCGCCTGACGACAATGCGTAAGGCGCAAAAGGAACGTCAGGGCTTGTTCCAAAACCGGGCGACCGCGGCGTAATCCGGATCGTCCTTTGATGTTTCCTTAACAGCGTTGTACGTGGCGTAGGAAGCTTCGCCCGCAGGCAAATTCAGGTCTTTCTGTCTCGCAAGTTCCAGTGCGAGCCGCATGTCCTTGTGCATGAGTCGCAAAGGGAAGCTCGAGGGAAATTCGTTCTTCAACATGGATGGGGCTTTCACGTCGAGCACGGTGGCCCTCGCCATGCTCGATTGCATCACCTCGATCAGCCGCTCGCCGGCGACGCCTCCCGCCGTTACAAGCGCCAGCGATTCCGCCAAAGCGTCCACTTCCAGCGCGAGCAGCAGGTTCATGGCAAGTTTCACGGTCTGGCCGGCGCCGTTCGGGCCGAGCAGAAAGAACTTCTTGCCGAGGACAGACAGTACCGGCTTCACGCGTTCCAGCACGTCCTCTTTTCCGCCGATCATGAAGACAAGTTCGCCCTTCTTCGCGCCCCAGTCGCCGCCCGTGACTGGGGCATCCAGATAATCGACGCCGCGCTCGGAGCACGCTGCCGCTGCGCGACGCGCCAGTTCGGGCGAGATCGTGCTTGAATCGATCAACACGCTGCCGCGTCGCACGCCGTCGATCGCACCGTTCGCTCCCCAGAGAATCTCTTGGACTGCCGGCGGATCGCTCACGATCGTGATCAACACGTCGGAGCGCGCTGCCACTTCTCTGGGGTTGGCGGCCAGATGCGCGCCTCGGTCCACCAGCTCTTTTGCTTTCTCCGGCGTGCGGTTCCAAACCGTCAGCGCGAAGCCCGCGTTCACCAGATTCTGCCCCATGGGCTTCCCCATCAATCCAAGTCCAATCAATCCCACTTTGAAGGCCATTGTGTTCCTCCCACAGCGCAGGATTTAATATAACCGGGCGGCGACGCTGGAGGAAACTGCAAAAGATTTATTGGCAGTTAAAACAGCGAAGAAACGACACGGAAGAATTTACCGACGGTTGCGTGCAAAAGAAGGAAGCAAGGCCGGCTTCGGTGTTGCGGCGGCCATCTCGCGCGATTCGACTTCGCGGATGCGGATCAGATATTCGTAGGGGACTTCCACACGCATCGTTTTTTGTTTTCCGCTCTGCGAAAACCGCTCTTCGATGAAGATCGACTTGCCGGTATCGCCGGTCAGCGTGCCAACGGCGGACAAATGAATATCGGCCGCGCGATAGTGGGCCTCCACGCGCTTGCCGACCAGAGTCGAGTACTTCGTCGCAACCTCGGACATAAGCACAAGTCTGGTGAAGGCAGACGAAAGGCTCAATAGTACTCGCGTTTACGATACGTTCTACTAAACACTATGCGTTGCCCACCTGACTGTCATGAATGATGCCCACCCGTATCGTGTCTCGTGAGCCACCGGTGGGGCAGCCCTTCCTGCGTCAGGGTAAACAAGCAGCGCCGCTACACCTTCCGCAGCTCAGGCCAGAGCGAACTCGACGCGGTGGCGGAACGGATCGATCCTCTCGGCGCGGACCCTGAGCCGGTCTCCGAGCCGGAAAGCGCGCCGCGTGGCGTGGGAGCGCGAACCTCGATATGGCTCGGTGACGATCGCATGGTCGCGCTCTTGAAACAAACACCGCTGCCCCGTGGATTCCTCAAGACGGTCGATACTCACCAGGCCCTCGACAAAGATATCGAGCAATTCGACGAAGAAACCGAATTTCTGCACGGAAATGATCAGCGCGTCGTATTCCTCACCCAGATGGCTTTCCATGAATTGCGCCGTCTTCCATTCCATCAACTCGCGCTCGGCAGCGTCGGCACGGCGCTCGGCTTCCGAACTTTCG
Source organism: Candidatus Acidiferrales bacterium (assembly GCA_050747005.1). Classification (GTDB taxonomy): domain Bacteria; phylum Acidobacteriota; class Terriglobia; order Acidiferrales; family UBA7541; genus Palsa-295. The sequence continues at coordinate 63,136 of JBOGNE010000032.1, read as the reverse complement.
GAAGCGATCTCCAACAGCTCGACGCGGCGATAAGGGCCAAGGGTCGCCACACTCTTAGTCTCGCCGTGACGAACTTCCAGCATTTCCGGCTCGGGAGCAATCGAGGGATTCTGGAGCGCCCATTTCAGGGCGCGATGGACGATCAAATCCGGATAACGGCGAATCGGCGATGTGAAATGCGTGTACTCCTCCGTGGCGAGCGCAAAATGTCCCAAAGGATCGGGTGCGTAACGAGCTTGTTTCAAAGAGCGAAGCATCAAGTACGAAAGGATGCGTTCCTCGGGCGTGCCGGCAATTTTTCGCGTTAGCCGCTGGTAATGCTGCGGCCGGATGTCAACGTCTTGCGCGGCGGGCATGACGACGCTCATGGGGCGCATTCTCCCGCGGCCAGTCCGCCCGGCGCGGACTGGTGGCTGAACGCGGCCGTGCCGCACGACGATCTTGCGTTCGGCGAGGTCATCTACGCCTAGCGAATAACCGAATGCCTGCGCCAATTCATCAAATTCGATCACTTTCTTGGGGTCTGGCTTTTCGTGGACTCGATGAAGCGACGCGACTCCTCGATGTTCAAGGTATTGCGCCACGGCTTCGTTTGCCGCGAGCATGAACTCTTCGATGATGCGATGCGCGATGTTGCGCTCGCTCCGAATGATGCTGAGCATTCGCCCTTGCACGTCGAATTCAATCACGGGCTCGGGAAGATCGAAGTCGATCGAGCCGCGAGCATCCCGGCGCTTGTTGAGCAAGAGCGCGAGTTCTTTCATGCGCCGGAATTCTTCGAGAAACGCCGCATACTGGCGGCTGGCGGCCGCGTCGTCTTCAAGGACTTTGTTGACGTTTGTATACGTCATCCGCTCTGATGATCGAATGACTCCCGGCGTGAAGTCCGCATGCACCATTTTTCCGCCGGCGTCCATTTCCATGATGACGCTCATTACCAGGCGATCCACATGCGGATTCAGCGAGCAGGTTCCGTTCGAGAGCGCTTCGGGCAGCATGGGCACGGCGCGATTTGGAAAATAAACGCTGGTGCCACGCAGCCGCGCCTCGCGATCGAGCGCGGAATCGCGCGGAACGTAATGCGCCACGTCAGCTATATGGACTTGTAGCTCGAAGTGTCCATTGGGAAGCGAAGCGACATGCACCGCGTCGTCGAAATCGCGGGCCGTTTCGCCATCAATCGTCACGATCGGCAAATCTCGAAAATCGCGGCGACCCTGCAAGTCCAGCGTGCCAACGGTTTGCGGCGCAGCCTTTGCTTCCGCCAATACTTCGGCTGGAAACGTATGCGGCAAGTGATGCTTGCGGATGATGATTTCGACATCCACACCGATGTCACCGGGCCGGCCCAGGATTTCGACGACCTTGCCGACGGGCGCCAAGCCGCCTTTTGGATAGCGTGCGATCTCGACGTTTACGACAGCGCCATCGAGCTCCGGGAAGCGCGTTTGCCGGCTCATGCGCTTTTCTGCGTCCGGTGCTAAGCCCAGCTTCTGCCGCAACTCAGGCGTGAGTTCGTCACCCGGCGGAATCGAAATCTCGTGAAGAATCCGCGTGTCGTAAGGAAGCACCACGTTTCCGTGGGGGCCGTAGCGAAAAAGCCCGACGATGGTCGGATGCTCGCGTTCGAGAATCTCGACCACGCGCCCTTCCGCGCGACCATCGGCGCGCCGCCGGACGATTCGCGCAAGCACGCGATCGCCGTGCATCGCATCCTCGAGATTATCGCGCCCGATGAACAAATCGCCGTCCACGCGAGGGATGGGACGTTCGGGTACGAGGAAGCCATAGCCGTCGCGATGCGCCACGATGCGGCCCGCAATCAGGCTCGGATCGCGAGCGGCTTTCGGCCTGTGCGCTGCTGACGATGCGGAAGCCGCTTCGCCGGTGTTGGGATTCCGCGGAGCCGGCTTCGCATGTGACGCTGTTTTCGCACCCGGCAAGCGATAGCGCCCGCCATGGGTTTCCTGAATATCGCCGCGCTTCTCAAGCTTGTGAATTACTCGAGGCAAGAAACGGCGTCCGTGATGCTTCAGTCCCATTCCGTGCGCGATTTCTCGAATGCTGGCGGGTTTCGAGAGCGTTGCCAGATGGGCGAGCACTTCCTCAGCCGTGACGTGAGCCGGGGTCGATTCTATGCGAGGGTCTTTGTCCGGGCGTCTCATCGAAGAGTTGTTGGCTCCGACAGGCTAGCGGATTTCGCCGTTTGTGGCAAAAGATGCTTTTCACGCCGCGGAGCTGGATTTGCGAGCTACGGTTTTTGCGTGGCGATGGGCGACACGTCGAGGAGCATGATTTTTCCGTCAGGTCCGCGACCGAGCGCGGGAGCATATTCGCCCAGCAGTTCGCGCCGCCACCACATTCCGGTTTGGCGCTTTATTTTCCGGTTCGTGAACCAGTATTGATAAATGACCGAGCGGACTTGCCGTGGCGGCGATCCGTCGAATGGATTGCCGGCGAACAACTCGATCACATCGGGATCGTTTTGCAGCAGCCTTTCCTCGGTCCACACCACGAACCGGTATTCTTGCCAAGTCCCCAGAGACGCGAACCACAAATTCCAATCGAATCGCGGCTGATACGGCGCATAGATTCCCGGAGCTTTCGCTGGGTCTTGCGGCTTGTAGCGAAACGGGTAGGCCACCCACGTCTTGCCGTCCCGCGAACCCTGGAACTCGATTTCGTAGCGCGCGTGAGTCATCACGGCAAACAGCCCGTAGCGATTCGCGATGCGCGATGGTTCCAGCCAGCGGACCGGTGCAGTCGGGAGAGGCAAATTCGGAATGAACATCCATGCAAGCTGCAGGGTGGTCGAATAGAAAACGAGACCGAGACAAATCGCGGCGAGCGCGATTCCTGCTGTGGCTGTCCATTTGTGGGCTGCTGCTCGCCAATCATGTCCTCGATCCGCGGAATCCGGTGTCGTGCTTGCCTGGGTTAGCTGCGACGGTCTTTCGATAGTACGGCGAATCCGCTCCGGCACAACCCATTCGACAAATCGGTCGTCGAGCAGCAGGAATCCGAGCAGCAAGACGAGATAGTTCAAGAATGTGTAGTTGGCCGTGAGGATGATGGCGATCTGGAATGGCGTCAAAATGCAGAAGCAAGCGATGCGAAATCGCCGCGGAAGGAACAACATCCAGACTAGAACCAGTTCGGCGGCCAGCGTGAAGAATGCAGTCGATGCGTGGAACCAATGCGGAAATTGCTGCACGTACCATCCGATCCAAGTCGGCAGAGGGCCGTTCTGATAGTAATCGTCCATCGCGGTGAGATGCCGCCAGGAAGGATCGCCGCTCGCGATTTTTCCCACGCCCGACTCGAAATAAATGCGAAACCACTCCCACTGCAGCAAAAACAGACTCGCCCGGGATGGCGCATGAGCGCGGCCCAGGCCGGGCCAAACGCCAGAGGGCACAAAAAATAGAGTGATGAAGCCCGCTTCGAGGAGCATGCCGTCCGATTGGTAGCTGGCAAAATCCTGCGCCGCGGCTATGAACGATAAAAAACAGACAAAACAAATCGCAAACATAGGACGCGGCCAGATGTTGCATACGGCAAGCACTGACGCGGCAATTCCCACCCAGCAGATAAGCATGAGCGCGCGATCGCTTGAGCCAAACCACAACATCGTCGGAGCAAACCAGAAGCGCGATCCGTGCAAGGCCGCCGACACGGCCTGGAGATAGTCGTGGGCGGGCAGGATTCCGCTCGGGCCGATCAGCCCCTTGATCTGGAAGAGCAGCGAATAAAACGCAGAGAAGTAAATGAGTGCGAGACCGCGGAGGACGATCCATCGCGCCCACAAGTGCGTTGAGGGGCTTGCGGGGGTTTCAATGATTTCGGGGATTTCGGGCTGGCGCGCGGACGACCATATCTCGGAACCAAGACCTCGTGCGCGCGCGAATGGCGCTTCCGCATTCTCCGGGCCGAACAGCCATTTCAAGAGCGCCGCGAGATGCTCCATCATTCCGCGATTATACGGTTAAAGACGCAGGGCAAAGGTATGCGCGATACCGCGAGCGTTCAGTTACGCCTAGGATGAGACGACGAAGTATGACGCGGTCGTTCAAGCCGCGACATTCGAAGGTGGCCCGGCAGTTGGCCGCGAGTTATTGGGAACGGCTGGGCAACGATCGCAGGTAGGCGATGATGGCCATCGCGTCGGCGTGATTCATGTGGTAAATGTGCATCGGTGCACGAATCGGAAGGCCGTTTGGCCCGATGCCTTTTTCTAGTATCTGTTCACCCTGTTCGTCGCTGAAGCTTGGAAAACCCGCAAGCGCCGGAGCGTAGTTCGCCCAGTTTGTATCGGGGTGAACGGGCGTGATCCAGATCGGCGATCCCTGGAGCCAGCGGGAACGGTCCGGCTGTCCATTTGCATCGCGGGGCGTGTGGCATTCCGGGCACTTTGCGACTTCTTCCACAAGATATCGGCCTCTCTCCACATCGCCTGATTTGGCTGGAGCTTGTTTCGACGAAGCTTGCCTCGCGGACGCCGGAGCTTTCGCGGCTTTCTGAGGAGCCGCCGTTGAAACCACGAATGGAATGACGAGTAATGCCAAGAGGCAAAAAATATAACGCGCCGATCGCCGAGCGGTGTCCATAGAAGCTTCCGTCCTGGATTTGCTTTGATGTGAAGCGCCAAATCACGCGCGCCCGCAGCAAGCTTGAAACAACTGACGCAAAAATATAACAAAAGCCCACTTCGCTGGCCAGCAAGTATTTCAGTCTTTCGCGGACTCGCGATCTCTGATGAGGGTGCGATACGGGAATGAAGAGTGCATGGTGCCCAAGAGAGGACTCGAACCTCCACTCCCTTGCGAGAACTAGCTCCTGAAGCTAGCGCGTCTGCCAATTCCGCCACTTGGGCTTTGTATGCGGGATTCTTGCAGAACCATATTGACGCCCGATCAATTATTTGTCAACGAAGCACACGGCAACGCGGAATTCTTGACCGCAAGGAAAGCTGCGCCTAGATTGAAAGTGGGCATGTGGGACATGGGGGCAATGGAATGGCATCCACTCGCGCGATGATCGAGCGCCGACGCTCGAGCCGCGTTCTGATTCGCATCCCGGTGAACGTCTACAGCAACACCTCCAAGGGCGAGCCGCTGGATACGCCTGCTGAAGCAGTGGCGGTGAGCCGCTACGGCGCGCTGCTTCGCGCACCTTTTTGTCCGCAGCTGGGCTCGCGGATCGAGATTCTCAACGGACTCTCGCAGGAAACCCAGGAATTCCGGGTGGTCCGCGTCAGCGATGCGAAAGACGACGGGCTCTACGAGCTTGGAGTCGAAATACTCTACCCCGCACTCGGCTTCTGGGGGATCCAATTCCCCGACGAACGCCGAAGCGCTTGACATCCATTTCCCCTACGGGGCTATAATTCCAGCCGAATAGGCCTCGACAGGCCGCCGTTCCCTTCCGAGTTTCCTCGCGGTCTGCAGGCGAGGAGGTAACCATGCCAATGGTTGATAGCACGTTGTTCGTTTTGCTGGTCGCCTGGGGGATCGTCACAGCTGTGCTGATCTGCCTGCTGATCTATCGTTCCACGATCGAAAGCCACGAAGACGATCAGATGTTTCTCGACAGTTCCGGAAACTCGATGGCCAGCGAGCAGCGCGCGATTGTCGCGCGACTTTCCCGGCTGAGCCGGCCGATCACGCTGCTGATTGTGGCATCGAGTTCATTGCTGGTGATCTCCGCGGCAATATGGCTCTGGCAGGGATTCAGGAGTTTCTAGCTTCCGGAGCCAGGGGCCGCGCGGTGCGAGTGGATTCCACTCATGACTTCGGCGGAGCCGCAGGAGCGTTCTTGGCGGGAGTTTGCGGAGCGCCGCGCCCGGGAGTTGGCCCTTGCGCTGCCTGCGGACAAATCTCCGAGGTGTGATTATGCACGATCAACCAGTTACCGGCCTGCTTCACAAGTACCAGGGTTGTCTGGCCCCGCGCCGTATATGGTTTGCCGTTGTACGTTGAATCGAATTCCCACTGATAGCAAGCCCAAGCGACATCTCCGCTGTGAAAGATCGAGGTGTTTTTGCGGATTAGTTGCATCCCCGGGAACGCGGCTCGCTCCCGCTGATAGTCCGCTGCGTAATTCTGCCAGCCGACGACAGGCGGCTGATACGTCGAGCTTACGAACGTCGCATTATCCGCGTAATACTTGTGCATGGCCTCGACGTTGCCCACCTGAAAAGCTCCGAGCATTTCGCCGATGTCATGATCGATTTGCTCGGACACGGGCAATTCAAGCGCCGGCATCGGGGTATTCGCGTCTGGCTGTTTCTTTTTCTTCTTCTGCGCCTGCGCTCCGGACGACGCCAGCAGAATAGCAATCGCTATGGCGAGCCATCGTGTCCGGGCGAATCCGCTCAGCTTATCGTCCATTGGCTTCCCCCTTTTGAAACGCTTGGCAGAATAGCACGGAGAAAAAAATGTGGCGGCAGCCTTTACGGGTTCGTGTTGGCAGATAGAGAACGTCGCGACCGGCGAAAATCAGGAAGCGGCGCCTGTTCTCGCGGGAAAAACACCTGCATGCCACGCGACGCGCGCGGGAAACTCAATCTCTTTCAAACAGCCAGCGCCCTGGCGGGCCCAACAAGCGCTAATCGTGCGCCGGCTCGGCGCGGTGCGGAGTCTGGCTGATCAGATTGACGAACAACCGGTATGCGCCGGGGACGCCCGCTGGCAGCTCCCGGAAAAATGAAAGGCCCGTATAGATGTACACACCTTTGCCGTCACGGGCGTACATCAGTGATCCTGTCGCTTCCGGCTCGCCGGGATCCGACAGGCCCAGCACGGCCTGGTAACGCGGATCGAATGTATTCCAGAAATAAATTCCGCGTTCCTGCACCCAGCCCGCGAAATCGGCTGCCGTGATCTTATTGGGAGAATTGAGCAGCGGATTATCCGGCGCCAGGAACCGCACCGGAGAGTTCGGATCGGTCACGCGCGTACCGCCATCGGCAATACTCGCTTTGAAGGGCGCGGGCATGAACTTATCCCACGCGAAGTCGCGTTCGTACTGAACGACCAGCGATCCTCCGTTGCGAACGTAATCGAGAAGCCGTTTGTTCGATTGTGGCAAATCGGGCCGAAGTTCGTACGCGCGTATCCCCACCACGATCGCGTCGTAGCGGCTGAGGTTTCCGAAAGCCAGCGCGACGTCATCGAGCAAATCCACTCGAATGCCAAGCTGCCGGAGGACTTCAGGCAGCGGATCGTTGTCCGCGGCAACGTAACCAATGTGCAAGCCCGCAGGGACGATCAGGTCGAGGACGTGTACGGTTGCATCATCCGGTTCGCTCCAATCGCGCGTTGGCAGCGTAGGAATCGGTTCGAGCGAGGTGCGGAACGTTTGGCCGCCAAGGCTGGCGTACGGATGCAGCACGTAAGCTCCGGCCGCGCGGCGCGCTGGCGGAGTGACGGTGAAGCGAATCAGTTGATTCCCCACTCCCGAAAAATCCACCGGGGCCACAGATTGAGTGGTCCATCCTCGGGGCTCGTCGAGACCAATTGCCACCTTGGCGGGTCGCGTTCCGTGATAGCGCACGCGTGCGAGCAATTGAACGGGCTTTCCGTCGCGCTCAATGGGCAGCATGATTTGCCGCGGCTCGACGGTCAGCGTCACGGCAGGAACAAGCTCGAGCGGATAGGTCTGTATGCCAGTGGTTGAAGCCTGCACGGACATCACGGGCTGTTCCATCGTGAATCGATAATCGTCAAACGTCACATTGAGCGCCAGCCGCACGAGCGCCGGAGGGAACGGCAAAATCGCATCGCCGGGAAACTCCGGCAGCTTTGCCCCAGCGGGAATGCTTATGCGAAAACGATAGTTGCCTTCGCCTCGGCCTTCCGATTTTTCCGCGCTGGCCGTCCATCCCGACGGCAGCAGCAAACTTGATTTGGTGAGCGTCCATTTCACCGGAACGATGGCTTGGCCCGAAAACAACACATCCACCGAGAAGCTTTCGCCCGCAACCAACTGGCGCCGGTCCGCCTGCGTTTCCACGGGCAACGCGACATCATTGGTTAGAGCCAAGTCAATTTTTTCGCTCTCGCGGGCGAGTTCCCAAACCGCGTCCTTGCCGTCATCACCCGCGTCCTTCGAAATCCGGTCCCGCAGACCCGCGATTTCCTTTCCTGCTTCGGCGAGGGATTTGGCCGCAGCCGTCCGATCGAGCTCAAGCGCGGACTTCTCTGCCGCAGCGAGTTCTCGATCGGCCGTACCGAGCGCCGGCGCCATCGCCAATCGCAAGGGCGTGAAACGCGCAGCCAGCGAAACGAGCGGCTCGGCCAGCAGTTTTGCGTCGAAAGTTCCCGTCTCTCCTTTCGCGTTCTCGGTCACCAGATAGATCGGCCGCCGGAAAAATGAATTGCCGAAAAATGCGGGCGTTCCTTGCGAACGATGCTGGGCATGACCTTCCATTCCGATTTCGGTGTAGCTCTTACCCCACAGCGATGAGACAGTGTTGACTGGCAATTCAACGGCGTCTTTCGCTCCGTCGCGCGCAAACCGCAATTCCAGATTCACTTTCCACGGCGCAAGCCCTTCCGATAGCTGTTCCGGAAACGCGTTTGGATCGGCGGCGGCGGCTACAGCCTGCGGCGTCAGAATACCGCTCGCCTGATGCTGCCCGTGTCCCGAATGCACGCCGCCCCAGCCGTTGATGACGACTTGCGGACGAAACGTGCGGATGACGCGGACCATGTCTTCCAGTGGTATCTGGCCCCAGATTTTCATGGTCCGTTCGGGACTCTTGGAATAGCCCGTATCTACCGCACGTGTGAAAAATTGCCGAACGCCGTAATGGCTGCCCGCCGCGAGCAATTCCTCGGTGCGAATCACGCCCAGTTGCCCATCTTGCTCCGGTCCAATTGCGTTTTGACCGCCCTGTCCGCGCGTGATTGTCAAAAGTCCCACGTCGGCGTCAAGGCCGCGTGAAAGATAGGTCAGCAAACTCGACCATTCGTCATCCGGATGCGCCGTGATGAAGAGGATTCGGGTGGTGACGCGCGCCTTGGCGATCGCTTCCGCCGTTTCCGGCAGCGATTGTGCGGTCGCACTTGCAATTCGAGGAGCAAACGCCGGCGTCGCCATCACGCCTAAAACCAGCGCGGAAATCATTGCGAAAAATACTCGTAGACGGCTCTTCATCAAGCAACCTCCTGAAACGGCCACTGGCGCATCAATCGCGCTCGCCCCAAATAGATAAGAATACCTGCTGCGGTCGCCGCTAGCGAGGCCAGTATAGGCTTCCGTCCCGTGGACAGAAAAATCGCGATCCATCCGCCAATCGCGACAACAACCGGAAGCGGATAAAGCCACATCCGAAAAGGCAGCCGCTGCTTGGCATCCTTGCGACGATGCAGAATCACCAATCCAACCGCCTGGCCGACGAATTGGATGAGGCAGCGCATCGCCAGGATGGCGCGAATCACGGAAAAAAGGCTGAACAGCAAGCTGAACACGATTGCCGCGGCGCCCAAGGCCACCAGCGAAACGTTCGGGAAGCGCTTGGTAGGATGCACGCGCGCGAAAACGGAGAAAAAGTTGCCGTCGAGCGCCGCGGCATACGGCACGCGGGAATACCCGAGCATCGCGGAAAAAAGCGACCCAAGCGCCGTGAATAGAATCAATATGGTCGCCAGGGTCGCCCACTGGCTGCCGAACGCGCGCTCGACAAAAGTACTTACGATGAAGGTCGATTTCTCCGCCTCGCGCCACGGCACCACGCTCAGAATGCTCATCTGCATCGCCAGGTACAGCGCCGTGATGCCGATAATCGAAATGAAGATCGCCCGCGGAATATTTCGTTCGGGGTTCTTCATCTCGCTGCCGAGGTTGCAGACGTTGTAGTAACCGAGATAGCTGTACACCGTCTGCACAGTCGCATGGCCGAGCCCGGCGAAAACCAGAAACGAGAGAGTTCCACCTCCTCCCGAAAAATCGAACACACGATGCGCGTTGAAGTGCGTCGCGCCACCCCAGATCAACCAGAGAATCGTGCCGACGACGACCGCGCCAAATACAACCGAGATTTTCCCGATTTGCCCAATCCGCCGGTACAGCAGAAACACAACCGCGACAATGATGGCGGCTGCAATCACCCGGTCGTAATTCGGACCCAGGCGCATCAGAAACGCGCCCGTCGCACCGCCTTTTCTTGCTACGTACTCCGAATATTCCGCAAAGCCGAGCGCTCCCGATGCGATCACCAGCGGCGCTTGAAACAGCGTTTGCCAGATGTAGAGGAACGACATTAGGCGTCCCCACCGGCCCGGCCCGTAAGCTTCGCGCAGGAAGACGTAGCTTCCGCCAGCCTGGGGCATGGCCGCGCCCAGCTCCGCCCAGATGCATCCGTCAAAGAGCGCCAGCACCGCGCCAGCCGCCCATGCCAGCAGGCATTGCGGTCCATGCATCGCCTGAATCACGAACGGAATCACGATGAACGGGCCGATGCCCACCATCTCGATCATGTTCAGCGAAGTCGCCTCGACGAGGCCGAGTCCGCGTTCGAGTTTTTCCGTCTCATTCATTCATTTTCTCGTCGCGCGGCGACGCGCGGCCGAATCTCGCAATTCGGAATTCCTGCAAAGGCCCGCAAAGCATAGCAAAAAAGCCGATCGGTCGTTTGCCAGCCGCCCAGCGGGAACGTCGCCAAAATCCTGCAACCGGCGCGGACTGCGATAACATGAATCCGCCCAATGCTCGCAACATCCATCGGCATCGCCGTAACGGCGCTAACGGTCGCAACACTCGCGATCGGTTTCTTCCGCGCGCACCGCCGGCGGATTTTCCCCGTGCACGGATGGCTAGGCCTCGTCGCTCTGGCCGCGGCAGAGTGGTTGATGTTTCGCCGCGTCGAGCCCGTCGCAACATACTTCACGCCAGTCGCCTGGAGCGCCTACATTCTCATCGCCGATGCGGCCGTGCTCGCACTGACGAGCCGTTCGCGCCTGAACGACGCTCCAATCGTTCTCGCACGCATGGCGTTTCTATCCATTCCGCTGTGGCTTATCTTCGAGGCCTACAACCTTCGGCTCCAGAATTGGACGTACGTGGGCGTGCCTCCGGGCTGGCGCGGCGCTCTCGGGTACACCTGGTCGTTCGCAACCATCACGCCGGCGATTTTCGAGACCGCTGATCTGGTGCAAGCTCTCTTGCCGCCGATGCCTGCCAAACCGTGGAAAATATCTTTCGGTTTCGAAAATGCACTGATCGTCATCGGCACGGGCTGTCTGGCTATTCCAATCGCGAGTCCGCGGCACGAGGCGGCCTATCTTTTTATACTGGTGTGGATTGGCTTCATTCTGCTGCTGGACCCGGTTAATCGCCGGCTTGGATTGCCTTCCTTTCTCGGTGATCTTTCGGAAGGATTTCCGCGGCGGCTATGCGGGTTTCTTCTCTCGGGATGGATTTGCGGATGGCTGTGGGAATTTTGGAACTACTGGGCCGCGGCAAAATGGCTTTACATCTTCCCGATGTTTCAAGACATCAAAATTTTCGAGATGCCCGCGCCGGGCTTTCTGGGATTCCTACCATTTGCTCTGGAATGCTTCGTGATGTACGTCACAGCCTCATGGCTTGCGGGATGGCTGAAAAGAGTCAAATGAAAATCATGCCCGCCCGGAATTCTCTGGCTCTGGCGTTCGGCGTCATCTTGTCGCTTGCGCCTCTTGCCGCTGCACCCGCGGATGCGGGTGGATTAACGCTTTCAAATCAAGCCACGCAAGCGATGGACAAAATTTATGACGGTGATCCCGGCGCGGCTATCGCTATCGCCCGGAGACTCGAACAGTCGCGGCCTGAACATCCTCTCGGCTATTTGCTGGAGGACGAAGCGCTTTGGTGGAACACCTATTGCGCTGCTTGCGAGATTAAATGGGGCATGCTCGACGCATGGAAGCAAGGGAAACTTCCCGAGGACGGGACTTATCTGGCCCTCGCGGACAAAGCGATCTACCTCGCGCGTTCGCAGATTGCGAAGTCCGACACGGCCGACATGCATCTATACGCGGGAATCGCCTGGGCGCTTAAGACGCGCCTCTACGGCCTGCGCGACGAGCATCGCGCAGCCGCCCGCTCTGCCGTCAGCGCGCGCGCGGAATTTCTTCGCTGCCTTCAACTCGATCCGCAAATGGCGGACGCCACGGCGGGCCTCGGCCTTTATAACTATTATGTCGACACGCTCTCGCCGGTCATCAAGCTGCTCCGTTTTTTCATGGGCATTCCAGGCGGAAACAAGGAGGAAGGCCTGCGGCAGATGCAAACCGGCATGGAACAGGGCGTGCTGCTCGCCGTCGATACTCGCTTCTATCTCGCGAAAAGCTTGCGCACCTATGACCGGAAATACGAGCAAGCTCTTTCCGTTGCCGAGCCTCTCGGTGCGCGTTACCCGCACAACCCTGTGTTTTTTCTCTTGCTCGGCAACCTGAATGCCGAGCTCGGGCGAAGCGCAAAGGCTTCCGAATATTTTGACGCCGCGCTCAATCTTTCGATTCCCGATGCCGCTTGCGCCGCTCGCGTTCGCTATCTCGCCAATTCATTTCTTGCGTTGCTGCACTGAGTCCCGCAGAGATCAGATTCGCCTTCGGGGCGGAGCGTAAGGACAGTTTCGGGTTCCCGGCGTTCGAACGGACCTGCCTAAGCGGACAGGGTGTCTCTTTGGGTGCGGCTTCGAGGCCCGGTTTCCACTGGCGTATTCCCGGGCCTAAAATGGGTATATGGCAGACTGCCACCAGGGAGACTTGTCATGAGAATCGCATCCTGTGGATTCGTGTTGCTGCTGGCGTTTCCTGCCGCGACCATGTCGGCGCAACAAGCGCAACAGCAACCTTCGCCGTCCGCGCAGCAATCCGCGCAACCGCAGCCGGACGCGCTTGCCGCGGCCGCACGCCGCGCTCGCGAGCAGAAGAAAGACCAACCGAAAGCTCCGCGCGTCTGGGACAACGACAATATCCCGAAGACCCCCGGTAGTCTGAGTGTGGTTGGCCAAACGAGCGCGGACACCGATAATTCGAACGCGGCTAATCCCGGCGCCGCCGCCAGCGGCAACGAAACTGCTAACGCCAGTTCGCCAGCCGCAGCCGCAAGCGACCAGGCCGCGACGCAAAACGACCTAGCGGCGGCCAAGGACCATCTGCAAAGCCTTGAGACCGACCTCGATATCCTGCAGCGGACGTTTACGCTCGATCAGGAGATGTATCTCGGCAAACCCGATTATTCGTCCGACAAAGCTGGCGCGGCGAAGCTGAAGGACGAGCAGGACAAGATCGACGCCAAGCAGCAGGAAATCGCCGACGCGCAGAAGAAGATCGGCGACCTGCAGATCAAGTTGCAATCGGCCCCCAGCAAACCCCAAAACGATAACAGCGGCGCAGGCGGGAACAATGGCGGCAGCAATCCGCCTGCACCGCCGCCAAATAACAATTAGGATTCGCGGCGTTCGGTTTTGTAAGCGAGCCTGGTATTTCCAATCGCGCTACCGTTTCCACAGCTCCGCAATGATACCCCCACTAATTGTAGGTATTTTTCTTGACACACAAGCAGCGTCCGGCGCAAAATCCGCTACGTCAAGCATGTGATTTTGGCGGCATCAATAGCACGGCGAACCGGTCAAATCCTTCTGCGAACGGAGAGATGCCATGCAACATCTGCCAGGTGGGACCGTCCAATGCCTAAACCCCGGCTGTCCGGCGCGAGGCCATTGGCGGCGCGTCCAGGACCAGCCCAGCGAAACATGCAGCAATTGCAGCCAGCCGCTTCACAACGTCCCACCGCCGCTCGCGCCACGCGCCCGCATGCGTCCCCGCCCTCTTGCGACCTACCGCCCGCAGCCAGCAGGACGCGCACGCTAGAAAGCGTAGGTCAAGCCGAACTGCATAACCCTCGGATTGGTTAGCAATCCTGTGTATCTCCCGAATGTGCTGGCGGTATCGAGCGAAAGGGAGGCCGTCTGCACGTCAAAGCTAACCGAATTCGTCACGTTGAACACATTCCACTCAAACTCCAGCGAGTGCCTGTCGTTGTAAGGCATGATCCAGGTTTTCGAGAGTCCCATATCCAAGCCCTTATATCCGTCGCCACGTATCGCATTGCGATTCCCGGATTGTCCGGGGAAAGTATGCTCGAATCCGTTGTACGCTGCGGCGGGATTGGAAAACATGTTTATGTCGCCGTTCACCACGGCCCTGCCTGTCGGAATCGGCGCTCCGCTCAATAGAGCTTGGCCAGACAGCTCATAGTTCGTCGGGAAAAAGTAGCCGTTGGCCACATTCACTGGGAAACCGCTGGACCATCGTCCCAAGCCGGACAGTTGCCACCCGCCGATCACGGCTTCCAAGCCCTTATTGATCCCGCTGGCAAAGGCCTTGCCTCTGCCAAGTGGAAGTTCCCACACCCAGTTTGCATTCACCTGATGCGTCAAATCGAAATCGCAAGGGCCTCTTAGCTGATTGGGATCCCAGGCGTTGACGATCTCCCCTCCCAGACCGTTGTTAAAGCCAACCCGCTCGGCATCGGACTCCAAATCAATACACTTGGAATAGGTGTAGTTCACGTCAAACTGCAAACCCTTGGAGATATTTCGTTTCAGGGTCACCTGCAGCGCGTTGTAAGACGAATTGCCGATCGAGCGCCACGCGTACAACGAGGAATACTGGTTGTCGAAGTAAGAATATTGGCCTCCGCGAGGAAAATAGGTCTGACTTGCGTTGTTGGCGTCCGGGATTCCGTTTACGTCTAGCACGTAAAGAGCCGATACTTCGTTATTGGCGTAACAACTAAAAAGATCGTAGGCAGCCGCGAGCGCCGACGTCGTCGAGCCGCCGCTGCACCCGAGTGCAGAAAGTGAATACGCCCCACCCGGCTGCACTGGCTGGATCATATCGCCCCAGTAGGAAGCTGTCGGCCCTACTTTGGCAGCAGTGATATCTGTTACCGGCACGTTGTTCCGGTAAAGCTTTGCCAATGCGGTCGCGGCCGAGTAGTAATCCACTTTGGTCTTCGGATCAACAAGGTCCATAGGCTGGGCGAGATCTTCCTGAACGAGCAAGTGCCGCGCCAAATGACCGATGTACGCAACTTCGAAGCTGGTGTCCTTGGAAATCTCGCGCGAATAGGAAAGATCCATCGCATACGAATAAGGGGTCTTGATTGAGTTATCTACGCCCCAGCAGATGCAAGTATTCCCCTGCGGAAAAGTTTCGGGAAAGATTGGGGTGGGCGGCGTCAAGAGTATCGGAGCCCCGCTGTTATCAACGGTCGGAATTGTGTTGAATCCCGTGAGTCGCGGCGCCGAGGCCGCTGTTTCTGTCTGAGCGGGATTGGAAAGATTGGTCGAAAGGCCGAATGCACCGTTCTGGTCGAACGTTTGCACTAGCTGCTCGCCAAAATGATCGTAATACATCCCAAAGCCGGCGCGGATTACGGACTGGCCGGCGTTACCGACGAGTCTTTCAAGCCAGTTTGCATTGGGATTGGGAGACCACGCGACAGAAACTCGCGGAGCGAAATTTTTGGTCTGCCAATTGTAATATCCCGCCTTGCCATTCGCGGGGCCGGCCAAGCCGAACGAAATGTTGGGGCTTTGATTCGAGGGGATGCCCTGAAGCATATTGCTTCCCCGTTGATCGAACCATTGAGAAAGCCCAAAGGTCGGAGCTACTTGCTGGCCATTCGTTTCGTACACCGGCTGCATGAGTTCGTAACGCAATCCGTAGTTGAAAGTCAGGTTCGAGCGAAGCTTCCAGGAGTCCTGAAAGTACAAATCGTATTCGCCATCGGCCCAATTGCGACTTATCGGTGCGCCCTGCGCTAACGCTGTCGCGGAACCATTTTTCTGCACGTTATAGTTGTACAGACCGTCTACCTCACTGACCATGCCGAGCATGCCGATGAGTGGAAAATCGTAACTGTTGGTAAAGGTGGAATCCACCGCAGGGCACGCTGTTCCTCCGCAAACGGTGCTGTTATCAGGCGAGAACGGACTGCCCGTGTTCGCGAACCCTGCGGTGTCGAGCCATGCGGCATTCGTGGTTCCATAATTGTAGGAGTTGTTGAAATTGCTGGTCGAGTTTCGAATCAAGCGAATATCCGTTCCAAAAGAAAACGAATGGTTCCCCTTCGTCCACGTCAAATCGTCGACAAAATTATTCACTGGCAGGATGAAGTCCTGGGTGTAATTGATGGGCTGGGAGAGTAGCCGGACATAGATCCACGGCTGGTTCGAAATACCCAGAAATCCGTTGCTTTGGCGGGTATAGCCGTAATGGAAGTTGTTCACCAAGTTTGGCCTGAGAACCGCTGTGTAACCGAGTACGAATCCTTTGCTTCGATCGAGGAGCGTGGAGAGAGGAGGCTGCCCAGGCAAGAATGGGTCTCCGCTGGTGTCCAACGAGCCAGGGCCGTAAACGCCAGGGACGATGTCGTTGCGTCCGCTGCCCCTCCAGAAGAGCGTGTGGTTGCCGTTAGCCGTGATTTTGTAGTCTATCCGCGCCACCAACCACTCATCACGCTCGTATACGTGTCCCGGAAATCTGTAGCCGGAGAAATTATAGCCGTCGCCGACCGTTGTATCGTTTGGCAGCGGGTAGGTGTTGAAGTATTTGAGGGACGCGGAATTGGGGCCAAGGCCCAACGGATCCATGCCGGCAATCTGTGAGGGGCTGAGTCCGTAATACCCGGCTGGGACGTTATAACTGGCGCCGCTCCGCCCTTTCACGGAACTAGGGCCGTTACAACGCGAGTCTACGGGCGTCTTCCCGTCCGATTGAGTCTGACAGAGATACATCATGGCACCATCGCGAAGCGATGCCGTCGGAATCGTGCGAACCACGCTATCTGCTTGGGCGCGGCGGCGGCCTTCGTAATTGACGAAGAAAAACAGCCTATCTTTCTTAATCGGCCCGCCCACAGCTCCCCCGAAAATGTTGCGAACCAGCGGCAGGGGTTTGTTGGCCTGACCCGAGTTGCCCTCGGATTGCTTGATGAAGTAATCGTTGGCTTCGCCGATCGCGCTGCGATTGAATTCATAGGCCGCGCCATGAAACCCATTCGATCCGCTGCGGGTGACCAGGGTCACTTGCGCTCCCGCCGACCGCCCCTGGTCCGCTCCATAGTTGGATGTTGTCACGCGGAATTCCTGCACGGATTCAATAGGCACAGGAAGCACTGATTGGAATGCCGCTCCAGTGTTCTGCTGGTTATCGTCCGCTCCATCAAGCGTGACGTTGTTCTGATCGCTACGTTCGCCATTCACAGCCCCGCCGCGGGTGTCGTATGTGTTTGTGTTCAGGTCGGTGCGATCGGACGTGTAAATCACCCCAGGCTGCAGACTCAACAGCTGAGTGACGTCCTTGGCTTCGATGGGAAGCTGCTGAATCTGCATTTGTCCCATCGTGTTTCCTTCACTCGCGTCGGTCATATTCAATACGGGTTCAGCTTCGGTCACCGTAACCACTTCGTGGGCCTGTCCGATTTTCATACGCGCATTGATCGTCGACGGAAGATTCACTCGCAAGACGACCCCTGGCCGTTCGTAGGTCGCGAAGCCTTCAGCTTCTACCGTAAGTTTGTAGGTGTCGGGCACAACTTGTGAGAAGGCGTAGTTGCCTTGCGAGTCGGTAGTCGCCGTTCGTTCGGCGTTGGTCGCCACTTCCAGCAAATGGACCCGCGCGTTGGGGATTGCCGCACCGCTGGGATCGGTTACGGTGCCGCGTACGGAAGTCGCCGCCTGCCCCCACACCGCTCCGCTGGCTACCAGGAACCAACCGAGTAGAAATAGACTAACGAAGACTAATTGCTTCCGCCTCACGCCCCACCTCCGTAAAAAACTACAACGTGCAGGGATGGCCTGGAACGCGGAGAAGAATAGAATCATTCGGAGCCGAGGAATCGCCCCAAAAGATATAGACCACCCCGTGTCACCCAACCCACGCAGCCCGTGAATCACTCTATAGAACTGCAAGAATCGGAAGTCAAGACGGATCGAAAACCCAGCAGATGATAAACGCCACTTGTATGACTTGGGGTCAGAAAAGGGGAGCGGCCGGTGGGGGTGCCGGCCGCTCGTGGGCATGGGGTGATGGAGGTGCAAACATTCGAAGTGCTATCCAGCGCTGCGGCAATTGCCGCGCACTGCACAGAGCCTCGAATACTTGGTCAGTGTGCCTGTGCGACGCGCGGGCGTCGATAGGACGCTCGGTTCATTTCGTCCCGGTACGAAGGTACCGTTTGTCGTGTTCGCCGGAATTGCGCCTGCGATTCCCCGGGCGTAGTTGACGCGGCGAAGTTAGCGCGGAGAGCATCCAAGCCGGTTACAGCTTGATAAAGGCTATTCCATCGTTGGAAATCTTTCACGTTCTGGGCAAAAAATGGATACCATGGTTTTGGCAATGCGAAGAACATCTCGAGATGCAGGATTCCTTAGGAGGAACGATCGATGGTTCGAAAGCTGTCGTTGTTGTTGGCGCTGGTCTTCGTAGCTTCAATTTCGGTTCATGCGCAGGGAATCGCCGACAAAGTGGAAGCTTTCGGCGGATACTCCTTCGAGCGATTCAGAGGCTCCCCGTCGGGTAATTTGAACGGCTGGGAGCTTTCGGGGCAGTACAAACTCACCGATTGGCTAGGAGGCGTTGCGGATTTCGATGGCCACTCGGGCTCTCCGAATGGACTACACGAGTCCGTGCACACGTATCTGTTTGGCCCTCAAGTGTCGTTTCCCGCGCGCATTTCTCCTTTCGCGCATGTGCTCTTCGGGGGCGGTCATTTCAGCGAATTGGGCCTTTCCAATTCATCTTTTGCGACGGCCATTGGCGGCGGAATCGACGCGCGAATCGCACATGGAATTTCGTGGCGTGTGATCCAGGGAGATTATATCCACACTCATTTTTTCAGCACCACGCAAAACAACGCGAGGCTCTCGACGGGCATAGTCGTACATTTCTGAACGCCGGTGCTTTGCGTTCGCACGCGGCGGCGCATGCCGCCCGTCCGACGCGTGAAGGACGGGGATGCCAATAGCTAGGGATTTGGGAGCGGGTGTGCCTGGAAAAATTGCCAGGCATCTGAGTTGATGCGATCCGACACCGCGTAATAGTCGTGATCGTGATTTTTCAATTCCACATAATGAACGGGGAACCCTGAACCGACAAGGAGGTCGCGTGTCTTCCGGGCGCTCGCGAGCGAGGAAAATTGGTCGCGGTCGCCGATGTAAATGGCGACCGGCGTCTTGCGCTTGGCGCGCGTGACGATCCAATCGTACTGGCTGGCGATGACCATGCCGCTCACGGCGACGGCGGCGAAATAGTTGGAATCAAACATAGCGGCATCGTAGGCGAGATAGCCGCCCATGGAGTTGCCGAACACGTAAAGGCGGCGCGAGTCCAGCATGGTTTGCGTCTTGGCGTCTTCCGCAACGCAGCGGAATACCGCGGGCGCGACCGGCTCGAATTTGGGATCTCGGGGAAGTTCGGGAGCGATTAATGCGATGCGGTTCTTGGCCGCGAAATGTTCCCAGGCGCTAATCATATTTTCAGGAATGTCGCCCGCGCCGTGAAGGAGAAGGATCGCGGGGAGCGGCGCGGTCTTGTCAGGGGAGAAGAGCTTGTAATGATACGTGGCATCGTCGCAGCGAATCGTGCGCGAAGCGACTTTCGATGCGCAAGCGGGAGAAGGGATCAGAAAGAAAACAGAGCAAGCTAAACTCACGCCACAAGCAAACCCGCGAGCCCGCGCAATCCTATGAGGAGAAGTCTCGATCATCCGACGCCCTTTCACGGTAAAGCGCAAGGACAATACACCTTGCGCGAAGTTCGGCAAAGCGAGGAATCGGTTGCGTGTCTTAGCTCCAAATTCCGTCGCCCCTGAGAGGCAGGAGACATTCCGGTTGAGTCAGGAGGATCTGCAAACGAGTGGAAGTCATTTGTCTACATTACGAAGTTCACGGTGATGTACGTTTCAACCTCGACAGCCTCGCCATCCAGCCGCGTAGGACGGTATCGCCACTGGCGCACGGCTGCAATCGCTGCCTGCACAAGAATCGGATTACCGCTCAGCACCGTCAGATTGCGCACGCTTCCGTCCACGCCAATGATCGCGCGCAACTCCACAGTGCCGGAAAGCCTCATGATTTTTGCCGTTGACGGATACGCGGGCTCAACGCGGTGAATCAGCGCCGCTTCCATGACGCCTTCGCTGATGCGCCGCAGCTCGGTTGGCTTTTCGGGAGGGCGAGGCGGATTCGGCGTGACTGGACCATTTCCCGTCGCGCCGGGAATCACGGGGCCGGAGGTTCCGTCGCCGGGGCGCCGATCGTCGGCGCCGCCCGTCTCGATCTCCAGCGGTGGTCCCTGGCTCGCTGCGGCTATGTGAAGTGGGACGTGAGGCGGTTGAAGGATGGGTGGCGGATCGGCGATTGGTGTGTGCCTGCGTGCCGGCGGATGCGAATTGGCATGGGCACTTAGAGCGCTTGCGTTGCCGCCGGGATATGGCGGGACGGGAGTCACGACGTAGTGCGCAGGCAACGCGCCCGGCATGAGCAGCGGCCAGAGAAATACGCCGGCAACAAGAAAGCATTCGAGCGCAATCGACAGAGCCAGCGCCTCTCTTCGCAGGCGGCGAGCTCGTTGGCGAGTTTCCGAGTCGCTCTCCAACAGACATTCCGTCAGTCTTCCAAGGCCGCTCGTGGACACACCCCCTCCGTTGGCTTTCACAAAGCAAATGTGAATCGGGGCGGCTGGTATGGCAGCGCCGCCCAGTCTGCCTTTGGAGTTCGCGCGACCTCTGATTTGAATAGACACCAAAGTTGCATCGCAGTGCCCGACTGTTTGCCGGGGCTTTAACCATCATCTCTGGCCTCCTCTAAGATTGTTAGTCTGTTGGAGTTACAAATTTCAGGAGTCGATGCATCATTTTCCAGTGAATACACGTCTAATCGGGTGAACCGACCCATTTGGGGTCTGAGGCAGGCCATCATGAACAAAACCTCTCTTGAGACAGTAGGCGTGCGGTACACGGGATGGGCAGCGCTCAATCGCGACCCGCTCGAAGATCAGGTTGAGTACACTTGCCCGCACTGCGGGGTGCAAGGAGCGAAGTCTGCTCGGCGTCCGCGGTCGGCATATCATTTCTCGGACGGGTTCGTGCAGGACCTGCAGGGCGAAGCGACGACGTGCCGCAATTGCAAGCAGTCGTTCCGCGTGTCGCCGGTGGTGATGCTGCACGACCAGGACGAAAAGCGGCGATTCAAAGCGGTCTTCTCGGCGGATCTCGAAGTATCGTCGAATTGACTCGCGTTCGCGAAACCAACGCGCAAGCAACTCAGGATTGGTTGGTGTTGTAGCGCCGAGCTTTAGTTAAGCATGGCGCCCTGAAGGGCGCTTCGCGTATTTCTCCGCAGTCTGCTAGCGGCGGTCCCAGTCGGCGTCCAGATTCAAGTGGTGGTTTTCCATGTCCGTGCGGACCTGCTCGAACGCGTCGTCGACGTTGTCCACGAACTGCAACAGCTTGTATTCTCGTTGGCTGATCGTTCCAGTGCGCACCATATGCTTCCAGTCGAGCACTCTGTCCCAGTATTGCCTTCCGTAGATCAAAATCAAATGGTGCGATGATAGCTTTCCCGTTTGCAGCAGCGTCAGCATTTCCCATAGCTCATCCATGGTGCCGAAGCCGCCCGGAAAAACGATGAGCGCTTTGGCCATCTGCGCGAACCACAGCTTGCGCATGAAGAAATAATGAAAGCAGAAATTCAGCTCCGGCGAAATATACGGATTGGGGCGCTGCTCGTGCGGGAGTTGAATGCTCAAGCCGATCGATGAGCCGCCTGCTTCGGCGGCGCCGCGATTGGCCGCTTCCATGATCCCCGGTCCGCCTCCCGAGCAGATCACGAATCGCTTCGGCTGGGTGCCGAGCGTCATCGCCCAGGAAGTGATGCGGCCGGAAAGCTCGCGGGCTTCTTCGTAGTAGCGCGACATCTGCACGATCGATCGGGCCGCGCCGACTTTCAGCCGCCATTCGTGGGTGCGGCGGCCTCGCGCGGCAGCACGGACTTTCTTCAAGTCCGCAAGCGCGCGATCGCGCGGCTGGATGCGCGCCGATCCAAACATCACGATCGTGTCTCCCACATTTTCCTGGCGAAGGCGTTTCAGCGGATCAAGGTACTCGGCCAGGATTCGGAGCGGCCGGGCTGTGAGACTCTCCATGAATATCTTGTCTTGATACGCGAGCTTGGACATCAACAGATGGCCGCGACGATTCATTCATTTCCCCCTGGCGTCAGATTGCAAATATTCATTCTAGTACCGTTCCCGGCGGTTGCGACTTCGCGCCGAGAGCGAAGTTCGCGTTCAGCTAACATGCAACGCACTTGTGCTAGGCTGAATCGGAGGGAGTAAGTCTGATGCGATCCAACCGCGCAATTCGCTCGATCCTGTTATTGGCATTGTTTGCGTTTATCGCGCTGCCTTTTGGCTCATCGGCGTGGTGCCAGGGCGAGCCGGAAGGGCCGATACATCCCAGGACTGGAGTGCAGCCGCAAGCGATGCCGAAAGCCGAGCAGGAGAGGCGCGCGCTCCGGTCGCAAGTGAACGAAGTGATCGCTCCGATTACGGTTCGGAACGCGTCAGGCGAGATGGTTCTTGACCTCACGCAAAAGAATTTTCACGTTTTCGATAACGGCGCGGAGCAGAAAATCGACCATTTCGACCTCGGCGGCGAACCGTTCTCGATCGTGCTCGCGGTAGAAACGAGTTCCCGCATCGATGCGCTCATGCCGCAGGTTCGCAAGACGGGCATCATCTTCACGCAAACCGTGATGGGACAAACGTCGGAAGCAGCCGTGATTGGCTACGATGATTCCGTATTACTGCTGCACGGCATCACGACCGATTCAGACGCCATTCAGAGCGTAATTAATCATCTTCGCGAAGGCGCGGATGGTTCCCGCGTATACGACGCCATGGCCAAGGGAATTTCAATACTCGAAAAGCGTCCCGCCGCTCGTCGGCGCATTCTCGTCGTCATGGGAGAAGCGCGGGATACCGGCAGCGAAAACAAATTGGGCGAGGTGCTCCGGCGCGCGGAGCTCGCCAACGTGACGATCTATTCCATCGGCTTGAGCACCACGATGGCGGCATTGCGCGCTAAGCCCAGCCAGGCGCAGCCTCCCGAAATTGGGCCGCCGGGAACATATCCCACACCGCTGCCGCCAGGCACGCTTCAGACGCCGGACAATGAATCGCAGGTGTATGGCAATATGGACTTGATGGGGCTTGCCGTGTGGCTGCTGAAAACGGGGAAAAATGCCGTCGGACCGAATTCACTGGCCGTGGCAAGCAAGGCGACCGGCGGCTTGCATGTAAACACGATGAAGGACCGCTCGATCGAAAAGGCCATGGACGAAATCGGCGGCGAGCTTCACGCGCAGTACTCGATCAGCTACCGGCCGAAAGGCGATAATCCTTCCGGCTACCATGAGATCAAAATCACCGTGGATCGCCCGAACGTCACCGTTCGCACCCGCCCGGGCTACTACATCGCCCCGCCGAGATCGTAACGTCCGCGTTACTTCTTCCCAATGCGGGAGCTCGCCGCGACTCCGGACGGTAATCACAGGTTAAGTTAAGTCTAAACGAAAAACAGCCGGCGGGACGAAACCCAGCCCGGCCGCGCACGCTAACTCTTTTCGGGTTCGGGTGGCGCAGCGGCGACAACGGCGGCGGATTCCTCTTCGAGGATTGCGGCCGCCGCCGCGATGCGGTCGCCTTCTTCGAGTCGCAGCAGGCGGACGCCTTGCGTCGAGCGGCCGGCTTCGCGAATTTCGGCCGAATGCACGCGGATCACTTTGCCCTGGCCTGTGATGATCATCACGTCGGAATCTTCGCGCACCTGAAGCGCCGCGACAACAGCGCCATTTCGATCGGTTGACTTCAAGTTGATCACGCCCTTGCCACCGCGCGACGTGACGCGATATTCGGCGAGCGGCGTGCGCTTGCCGTAACCCTTTTCGGCGACGGTAAGCATCAGAGACGTGAGCGATTCGCGGATGTGGTCGCTTTCGAGTTCGTCGAGGTTTCGCGTGGTCTGCTTGTATTCCTTCTCGATGATTCCGAAATCCGGCTGTGCGGCATCCATCGAGACCACGAAATCGTCCTTCGCGAGGTCCATTCCGTTGACTCCGCCAGCAGCACGGCCCATCGAGCGAACCTCGGTCTCGCGGAATAGAATCGCCTGGCCGTCGCGGCTGGCGAGGAAAATCATCTGCTTGCCGTCGGTGAGCTTCGCGCCGATCAATTCATCGCCGGGTTCGAGATTAATCGCGATGATGCCGGACGGACGCGGATTTGAAAATTCGGCGATGGCGGTTTTTTTCACGGTGCCATTGCGCGTGGCAAGAAAGACGTATTTGTCCTCCTGCTCCAGATTCCTCACCGCGACGACGGCCGTCAACTTCTCGCTTTCCTGAAAACGCACGAGGTTTCCAATCGCTTTTCCGCGCGTGGCGGCCGCGGCTTCGGGAATTTCGTACACCTTCAGCCAGTAGATGCGGCCTTTCGAGGTGAACAGCAGAATGTAACTGTGCGCGGAAGCCACGAAAAGGTGCTCGACGAAATCCTCTTCGCGCGTTCGCGCGCCGATGCGGCCCTTGCCGCCGCGCGATTGATGGCGGTAAACGTCCACCGAGGTACGCTTGATGTAACCAGCGTGGCTGACGGTGATGGCCATCTCTTCATCTTTGATCAAATCTTCGAGCTTGATTTCCTCGACGCGATCGACGATCTGCGTGCGTCGTTCGTCGCCATAGGATTTCAGCACTTCGCGCAACTCGGCGACGATCACGGCTTTCAGCTTTTTCTCGCTGGCAAGAATTTCACTCAGCTCGGCGATGCGATCGCGGATTTCCTTCAGTTCCTTGAGTATCTCGTCCACGGAAAGCTGCGTGAGCCGGTGCAACTGCAGTTCGAGGATGGCGTCAATCTGGACGTAGCTAAGCCCCAGGCCTTCGCCGGAGCTGGCAACCGTAATCCCATATTTCTTTGCGTCGAGCTTCACGCCCCGAATCGCGGCTTCTTTCGCGCCGACCAGAACCTTAATGGACTTATTCTCGAAGAATTCGTGCAGGTTCTCGCGGGCATTCGCCCGGCTCGACGAACCGCGAATGATTTTGATGACGTCGTCAATGTGGTCGAGAGCGATCCGGTAGCCGAGCAAAATATGCTCGCGGTCCCGTGCTTTTCGCAGTTCGTATTGCGTGCGGCGGCGGACCACATCCACGCGGTGCTCGATAAAAAGGCGCAGCAGTTCGACCAGGCCCAGCTCGCGCGGCTGGCCGCCGACAATCGCGAGCAGGATCATGCCGAACGACTCCTGCATTTGCGTATGCTTGAAGAGCGCGTTGAGGATGATCTGCGGCTCTTCGTCGCGTTTTACCTCGACGACGATGCGCATTCCGTCGCGGTCGCTTTCATCGCGAATGTCGGCAATGCCTTCGATCTTCTTGTTCTGAATCAGCTCGGCGATGTGTTCGATCAGCCGCGCCTTGTTCACCTGGTAAGGCAATTCGGTGACGACGATGTCCTGGCGATCCTTGCCGCGCTGCTCGATGGCGGCCTTCGCGCGCACTTGAAACGATCCACGCCCGGTTTTATAGGCCTGCTCGATTCCTTCGCGGCCGTAGATGTAGCCGCCGGTCGGAAAATCCGGGCCCGGAACGAGCTTCATCACTTTTTTGAGGTTTACGTCGGGCTCTTCGATCATCAGGATTGCGGCTTCGACGGTTTCTTTCAGGTTGTGCGGAGGGATATTCGTGGCCATGCCGACGGCGATTCCGCTCGAACCGTTAACCAACAAATTCGGGATGCGTGTGGGAAGAACGACCGGTTCGTGCTCGCTTTCGTCGAAATTGGGAACGAAATCAACCGTTTCCTTTTCGATGTCCGCAAGCATCTCCTCGGCGATTTTCGAAAGACGCGCTTCGGTGTAGCGCATGGCCGCCGGAGGATCGCCGTCCACCGAGCCGAAGTTGCCTTGGCCGTCAACCAGCGGATAGCGCATGTTGAAATCCTGCGCCAGGCGCACGAGCGCGTCGTAGACGGGCGAATCGCCGTGCGGATGGAATTTGCCGAGCACTTCGCCGACGATCTTGGCGCACTTGCGGTAGGCTTTCGTCGAAGTAAGCCCGAGCTCGTACATGCCGAAAAGGATTCGCCGGTGCACGGGCTTGAGGCCGTCGCGCACGTCGGGAAGCGCGCGCCCGATGATCACGCTCATGGCGTAATCGAGGTACGACTTCTTCATTTCGGATTCGATGTCTACCGGCGTCAGTATTTGCTGGCTTGTCTCGTCGGCCATTTTTCCTCGTTTCAGTTAGTGATAAGCCGTAGGTCTCGGTGTTGTAGCGCCGGTCTTTAGACCGGCATGCCGCCCTGAAGAATGGCGCTAGATGCATATTTCACGCAACTTGTTCAGCGGCGCCGAAAGACGCATTAGAAAGAAATTTTTGCCGCTAAATTCGCTTTGCAGCCCGGTCGAGCACATACGCCTTCACGGTTTCGAATGCCGAGGCGCTGTTCGTGAAGCGCTGCGCCACAAAGTGCTGTTCGAGGTCGCGGAGAAACGCGTCGCGTTCGGCATCGTTTGTGAATTCAACTGCAACGCCCTGTTCGGTATCCGGCGCGTCAGTGAGCGTGGCGCGAAACTCGGAGCAACTCAATCCCCGCAGCCCCGGCAAAATCTTCCACGTCAGTTGGTGGATCATTTTCTGGTGCGCCAACTAAATATCCAGGTTGACGACTTCGAGAGCGTTGTCCTGGATGAATTTGCGGCGCTCCTCGACGTTTTCACCCATGAGCGTCGAGAAAATATCCTCGGCGGCGACGGCATCTTCGAGTCGCACTTTCAGGAGCGTGCGCGTCTCGGCGTTCATGGTGGTGGCCCAAAGCTGCTCGGGATTCATTTCGCCGAGGCCCTTGAATCGCGTGATGGTGAAATCTTTTTTGGCGTCTTCGAGAACGTAATTCAATACGCCGAGGGCATTTTCCTTGGTCACCTTGTCGCCGTTGTGCGTGACGGTAAAAGGCGGCTTGTCGTGTTCTTCGATCGCCTGATGCAGAGTTCGCAGGCGCTTGTAGTCCGGCGTGGCAGCCAAAGCCCAGTTGATGCGGCGCTCGCCGCCATTCTTGAGGACGAGCTCGTGGAGGCTGTGCTCTTCGTCGAATTCAAGCTTCGCTTCCAGATTGAGCTTGGCTTTCTCGATGGTCTTCGCCAACTCCTGAAGCTTTTTCTTGTCCGCGAAGTCGGTCTTCTTGTCGAGCTCGCTCGCGGCGAGCAACTCGATGAGCCTGGGTTCGCGCAAACGACGCCCGAGCTTTATCGCCACCTGTTCGTACTCCTGAATGTTCAGCAGGAACTGCGTGAGGTCGCCACCTTCGAGCGATTCGCCGTTCTTTCCTTTCACGGCGTGCTCTTCGGTGGCGCGCTTCATCAGTTCGCGGGAGAATTCGCGCTCGTCGCGGATGTAGCGGTCCATCTTGCCGCGTTTCACGCGATACAGCGGCGGCTGCGCGATGTAAATGTGCTCTTTCTCGATCAGTTCGCGCATGTGGCGAAAGAAAAACGTGAGCAGCAGCGTGCGGATGTGGCTGCCGTCGACGTCGGCATCGGTCATCAAAATCACTTTGTGATAGCGGAGCTTCGACGCGTCGAAATCATCTTTGCCGATTCCGGTGCCAAGCGCCGTGATGATGCAGCGAATTTCCTCGTGGCCGAGCATTTTGTCGTAACGCGCTTTTTCGACGTTGAGAATCTTGCCTTTGAGCGGCAGGATCGCCTGATAGCGGCGGTCGCGGCCGCCCTTGGCCGAGCCTCCGGCCGATTCTCCTTCGACGATGAAGAGCTCGCAGCGAGATGGATCGCGTTCCTGGCAATCGGCGAGTTTGCCGGGAAGGCCGCTCGAATCGAGCGCTGATTTGCGGCGCGTCAGCTCGCGGGCCTTGCGGGCCGCTTCGCGAGCGCGGGCGGCGTCAATACACTTGCCGATAATTTTCCGCGCGATCGAGGAATGCTTATCGAAATATTCGCCGAGCTTTTCGTTCACCAGCGATTCGACGAGGCCCTTGATGTCGCTATTGAGCTTGCCTTTGGTCTGGCCTTCGAACTGCGGCTGGGGCAGCTTCACGGAAACGACGGCCACAAGCCCTTCGCGGACGTCGTCGCCATTGATCGAGACTTCGTCCTTCTGCTCTTTCAGCATGCCAAAAGAATTGGCGTAGTAATTGATCGTGCGCGTGAGAGCCGAGCGGAAGCCGGAAAGGTGCGTGCCGCCATCAATCGTATTGATGGTGTTTGCGAACGCAAAGATATTTTCGGCATAGCTGTCGTTGTATTGCACCGCGATCTCGATATCCACCTGCTCGCGCTTGCCTTCCATGTAAATCGGCGAATCGTGAAGCGTGCCCTTGCCGCGATTGAGATGCTTGACGAATTCGGAGATGCCGCCGGTGAAGCGAAACTCCGCCGTCTTGGGCGTCTTGGCGCGCTCATCTTCGAGCGTGATTTTCAGGCCCCTGTTCAGAAAGGCCAGTTCGCGCAAACGCTGCGAAAGCGTATCGAAGCCGTAGTCCGTCACGGTGAAGATGGAGGGATCGGCGTGAAAAGTGATTTTTGTGCCGGTTTTGCGAGTCTTGCCCGAAGCTTTCAGCTTCGATGTTGGGACACCTTTTTCGTAGGACTGCTCCCACACTTCGCCGTCGCGCCAGATTTCAAGCTGAAGAACGTCGGAGAGAGCGTTGACCACGGATACGCCAACGCCGTGCAGCCCGCCCGAAACCTTGTAGGTGTCGCTATCGAATTTCCCGCCAGCGTGCAGCACGGTCATGACGACTTCGGCGGCGGGCTTCTTTTCGGTGGCGTGCATATCCACGGGAATGCCGCGGCCGTTGTCGGTTACGGTCACGGAGTTGTCGTCATGCACCACGACGTTGATTTCATCGCAGTGGCCGGCCATCGCTTCGTCAACCGAGTTGTCGACGACTTCCCAGACGAGATGGTGCAAGCCGAATTCGCCAGTCGAGCCGATATACATCGCGGGACGTTTGCGCACCGCTTCGATTCCGCCGAGCACTTTGATGGACGTAGCGTCGTACTTGTGCCCGAGGCCTTTTGCGGTCTCTTTGTCACCCATGGATTGTGCGTCTCCTCAGATTGCTGGTGGTGCTCGGGAAGGCGGTCGCGCGGATTGCCCGACACTTGCCTGCCCATTGGCCCCAGTCCGAACTGGGACTCGAAGGGTTCTTTGAAGCTTCATCCCGTCTCGTTCCGAAAAAATCGGGCAGACGCGGCGAAGCTTTTCTTTTCCCCGCGGAGGGGATCGTCCATCGCATTGCTGGCCTTTCTTGCTCTGGCGCGAACAAGAATTGCGTGAGGCCGCAAGCGCGGACGCGGTGCTGTTCAGGAGGTTTCCCGGACACCAAATCTTACCGGAGGTCAGGCCGATTCACAAGCAAAATCGATATCCGAGAATTACGATATCCGCTTTATGTTCATAGGGTTATGACAAACTCAAGATGTAGTCTTTTGACTTCGACCAAGAGCCAAAATCTTTAATCCCGCCTGTGGATGTGATCTAATTCTGGGGTGCAAGTGGCGCTCCCGAGCGACGGACTCATCGCCTACAAGAGCAAATCGCAGCGTGCTCGAGTCGCGACGGAAGCATGGGCGCAAGCGAATTTATATTGTCCAAACTGCGATTCCCCAGCTCTATCCCTATCGCGCGCGAATACGCCCGCAATTGATTACGATTGCCCCAAATGCAAATCGCGATTCCAACTCAAAGCACAATCGTATGCCCTGTCGCGACGGATCGTTGATGCCGCCTATAGCTCCATGGTTCGTGCGATACAAGAGAATCGGACTCCAAATCTTTTCGTGCTGCACTACGAACCGGCCACGTGGGGAATCGCGAACCTGCTTCTAATTCCATGGTTCGCTTTTCCCTTTTCCGCCATTGAGAAGAGACCCGCCCTTAAGCCAAATGCTCGTCGCGCCGGGTGGGTAGGTTGCAACATTCTTCTGCATAGAATCCCACCCGAAGCACGAATTGCCGTTATCGTGGATGGCAAGCCGTTTTCGGAAGACGTTGTTCGACAGCAATATGAGCGAATGCGGCCCCTTGCAAGTCTACAAGCAGAACAACGCGGGTGGACCCTCGACGTATTGAACGTCGTCCGTTCGCTGAATAAGCCTGAGTTCTCATTGAGCGATGCCTATAGAGCTGAAGCTCGCCTCGCGCATTTGCACCCCGCCAACAAACATGTTCGGGATAAGATTCGGCAGCAACTTCAAGTTTTACGCGATCTCGGCTTGGTTGATTTTCTGGGCGGAGGCCACTACCGCTTGCGGGAAATCCAGGTTCAAATCACATCGCGCCGATCGCGCGGCAAACGATCCTGAATCATTTGGTATTCCTTCGGGTAATTGCCTCGAATGAACTGTCTGGCTTCCGCGTCGAATCTTTCCCATTCTTCGGCAGTGCCCCCATCTCCGAGCACGTTATCCCAGTCAATCACTTCGATCGCAATGCCCTCGGGGACCTTCTCCGCACATTGATAGCACCCGCCGCTGATGCTTACATAGATTTTTGTGCTCACTTTAAACTTCCTCCTAGCCAGCCGTGCGGGGCGGTTGCCAACTGGCACGGTCAGCGCATCTCGTGAGGGTTGGTCAGTTGCTGAATTGGGAACGGTGTTCCCAAAGACGGAAGTGAAGCGAGCCAAAGTCAGTGTATTTCCAAAGAGCCGCCGTAGTAGGCACCCAACGCTCTAGGAACTTCAGATGCGCATGGGCATTACGACGTAGCGATAGCGGCTGGATTCGTCGCCGACGGGGCGCAACTGGCCGGCGGACTGCTCATCCTTCAGCTCGAAGCTGATGGGGCCGTCGGCGGCGGCGGCGAGAAAATCCAGCAAGTATTGTGCATTAAAGCCGATCGAAATCGGGTCGCCTTTGAATTCCTTTTCAATTGCTTCCTTGGCTTCGCCGTATTCGGGGCTGGACGCGGAAATTTCGATGCCTTCGTTTGCGAGCGTGAATTTCACGGCATGCGAGCGCTGGTCGGCAAGCTGCGAAACGCGACGGAGCGCATCCTGCAGTTCGCCGCGCTCGAGCACGACCGTTTTATTTGCGTCGCGCGGGAGGACGGCTTCGTAATTCGGAAATTGCCCGGTGAGCTTTCGCGAAGTTAGCAAGCGCGCGCCAAACTGGAAGAAAAGGTGGCTTTCGTCCTGCGCGAATTCGATCACGCCGTCGTCGCCAGCTTGCGCGGCAAGGCGCTGGACTTCCGTCATGGCTTTCTTCGGAACGAGCACCCGGGTCTCCGACGACAGACCGTCGAATTTGTGGTCTGTTTCGACCATCGCAAGGCGGTGGCCGTCGGTGGCAACCATCGTTAGTGAACCGGGCTTTACCACCAGCAGGGCGCCATTCAACGTGTAGCGCGATTCTTCAAGTGAAATAGCGAATGTGGTCTTGGCAATCAGGTCCGCGAGTAGCTTTGACGGAATTCTCACAAGCGCCTGCGGAAAGCTGGGCAACGCTGGAAAATTCTCTTTCGACATGCCCACCAGTTTGTAGTTCTTACGATCGCAGGTGATCTGCACCCAGTGATTTTCGAGCAGCTTGAAACGTATCTCGCCTTCCGGCAGCAACCGCACAAGTTCGAGAAGTTTTTTTGCCGGAATCGTCCCCGCGCCTTCTTTTTTGACTTTGGCGTCGCAGGATGTGCGGATGCTGAGTTCGAGGTCGGTGGCCGTGATGGTCAGGTGGTTCCCCTTCGCCTCGCAAAGAAGGTTCGAGAGGATGGGAATAGTGGTCTTGCGCTCGACGACGCCTTGCGTCAGTGAAAGCTCATCGAGAAGATCGGATCTCTTTACGCTGAATTCCATCTCGGCCAGTCCTCGTGTTCGGTTAAAAACGTTTTGAAGAGGCTACTCTACTTCTTTTCTTTATTTGAATAAATATATAAGAACACCGTAGTAGCCGTCGCATCTGTGCATGCTGCGGAAAACGCCGTAAGGCCAACTCCGCGCAATCGTTGCCTCGTTCCGTGTCGTGTGGAAACCCGCGCGGCGTTCATGAAAACCGGCGCCGTTCGAGCCGTCGCGGAACCTTTCCGGAATCTTGCACAAACCATTCACAGGACAATCACAGCAGGAAAGAGAGCCGCGCGGACGAGATGCAGCTAAGTCTATCCGAACGAGTCCAATAGCCTGTTAATCGTCTTGTTCAAATCTTTGTCGGTCTGACGAAGCAGTTCAATTTTCTTGATCGAGTGCAAAACGGTGGTGTGGTGCTTGTCGCCAAATTGCCGGCCGATTTCGGGTAAGGAAGCGGAGGTGAGCTGCTTCACAAGAAACATCGCCACCTGGCGCGGATACGCGATGACCTTCGAATTACTCTTCATCTTCAGGTCCTGCGCCCGCAAACCGAAATGCTCGCCCACGCGCTTCTGTATCTGCTCGATGGTAACCTTCTTTTCCTGCGTTTCGATGATGTTCTTGAGCACCTGCTGCGCGGTGAGCAGATTGACTTCCGCTCCGGTGAGCGAAGCGTAAGCCATCAAGCGGATGAGCGCGCCTTCGAGCTCGCGGATATTCGACTTGATCGAGCGCGCGATATATTCGGCCACATCGTCCGGCACGTGGACGCGCTCGCTATCGGCTTTCTTCTGCAGAATCGCGATTTTCGTTTCGAGATCGGGCATTTGAATGTCCGCGATCAGCCCCCACTGGAATCGCGAGCGCAGCCGCTCTTCAATCGAGGAGATTTCCTTGGGCGGGCAATCCGACGAGATGACGATCTGCTTTTGTTGATCGTAGAGCGCGTTAAACGTGTGAAAGAATTCTTCCTGCGTGCGCTCGGCGCGGGCGATGAACTGGATGTCGTCCACCATCAGCACATCCATGTTGCGGAAGCGGTCGCGAAATGCAGGCATGCGCTCGAAACGGATCGACGAAATCACTTCATTGGTGAATTTTTCCGCGCTGATATACGTGAGCCTCAACGACGGGTTTCGCTTCTTGAGCGCGTGGCCGATCGCCTGCATCAAGTGCGTCTTACCCAGTCCCACACCGCCGTAAAGGAACAGCGGGTTGTATGATTTGGATGGCTGTTCGGCAACGGCCACGGCCGCGGCGTGCGCGAACTGGTTCGACGATCCGACGATGAATGTGTCGAAGGTATATCTGGAGTTGAGCTGTGGACTGACGGAATCGAAATCGAGCTTGGCCTGCGGCGGAGGCGCAGCTGCGCTGGCCTGTGCTGGCTCGGCTTCCGCGCAAATAAATTCGAGATGCAGTTGCGGTTTGCCGATTTCGGTCAGAACGGCTTGCAGCAGTTGCCCGTAAGTTTCCGTTAGCCGCTTGCTGAAGAGCCGCGTGGGAACGCGGATTACGAGATTGTCATCCTCGGCGCGTTCTTGGCGTGTGGGGCGAAACCAAGTGGCGAAACTATGTGGATTTACGCGCCGTTCGGTGTGCTGAAGAATCTTATCCCAAAGGTTCATGAAACGAGTCCGCCCCCGCCACAATTTCCACTGGTGTGGAAATACTGTGGAAATCCCACCACGCTCCTGTGGGGATGTTCTTGATCTGGCCTATTAGGTTCGATGCTGCGACCAAGCGCCCCTGGGTCCGCAGCGTCTATGAGTGCTGGCGTTTCCGGTGCATCGGGTACGCGAGGCGGGATGATGCCTAAACGCGGCGTCGGTAGCAAGAGAAAATTGAGCGAAGCGCGCTCACAGGTTTCACATTTAATTCACAACTTTTCCACAGATCAAATTTCTGTTGCGCGCAGCTGCTTCTCGTGCATCACGCGTGTCTGTCAAATTGACTCCTGGCCGTTGTGGCTTCACAATCACGACAAATGACGCTGCGATTCCGCGTTTTAATCGAGCAGGACGAAGACGGTGCGTTCGTCGCTGAATGCCCGAATCTTCCGGGCTGCATCTCTCAGGGAAAAGACACGTGCGGAAGCGCTCGCGAACATAAAAGATGCAATGGAAGGCTACCTCGCCAGTCTTGAACAGCACAAAGAACCGATCCCACCGCCGGTCGGCGACGAAATCGTCGAAGTCTCGCTGAAGCAACTGTTGCACGAAACCTCACAAGTACTCCGCATAAATGCACGGGCCTGAAGGTTCGATTTCCCCCAAATCATGCTGGGTTTTCCGTCGTATCTCCGCCGACGGCTGCTACGGTGTTCTTATATATTTATTCAAATGACGGCGAGGGGTACAGTAAGGCGAGAGAAGCGATCACGGTGCTCTCCAAGAGAGATTATGAAATTGATCGCCAGACGGGTTCGCACATTATTCTTCGACAATCGTTTTCTCCGTTTCGTCGTCTCACGATCCCGAATCACAAGGAGCTTGCTAAAGGAACACTCCGCGCGGTTATCCGCCAGGCTGGATTACCGTCGAAGAATTCATGGGGTTAATCTAATCGAGGCGAAAGTTGACGCGTTCGATGGAATGCGAATGGCCGGTGGCTTCGTCCACTTCGAGCAAAACTGAATTCATCTGGATGTCGCCCTCGGCTACGGAAAACCGCGCCGGCATGGCATCGAGAAATCTTTGCACGATGGCCTTCTTCTCCATGCCGATCACGGAATCGTGCGGGCCGGTCATGCCGACGTCGGTGATATACGCCGTGCCGCCTGGCAGCACGTGATTATCGGCCGTGGCAACGTGCGTGTGCGTGCCGAGCACGGCGGAAACCTTTCCGTCGAGAAACCATCCCATGGCCTGCTTTTCGGAGGTTGTTTCGGCGTGCATATCCACGATTCGTATTTTCACATCGGCTGGAATCTTCGCGAGTTCTTGCTCGGCCGCGCGAAAGGGATCGTCGATCGGCGCCATGAAGGTGCGGCCCTGAAGGTTGAGCACCGCGTATCCCGCGCCGTTTCTCGCCGTGCCGACGTACAACCCGCGGCCGGGTGATCCCGCGGGAAAATTCGCCGGGCGCAGCAGGCGGGGCTCGTGCGGGAAAAAATCGAGAACTTCCTTTCGGTCCCAGATGTGATTTCCCCCGGTGATGACTTCGACGCCGGCGGCGAAGATCTCTTCCGCAAGCCGCGGCGTGATGCCGAAGCCGGACGCCGAATTTTCGCCATTGGCAATGCAGAGGTCGATCTGGCGCCGCGTGAGAATGTCCGCCAGGCGGTCGTGAACGATCTTGCGGCCCGGAGAGCCTACGATGTCACCGATAAACAGAATGCGCACTCTCGCGAGTCTCTTTTCTCTCCAGCCTCGAGTGTCTAGCTTCCAATTTAATACGGAGCGGTCCGCTTCGCCGTGCGTGCTAGGCCCTGAACCCCACGAATAGGTGGGCGCCCTGCGCCTGCTTTCAGGCTATCCAGTGGCCGAAACCATTGGGCGGCACAAGGGCAGGACGACGCGGGCTCCCTGGGATCCAGTGTTGGTTCAAATAGGCTTTCGCAACGTCACCTGCGTTGCAGGCCAACTCCAGAGATATTGTAGCAGGAATCACCGGCGCAACGAGTTCAGGTAGGCGACGCGATCGGCCGGCGGCGCTGCTCCGGCAACCCGGCCAGCAAGGCATGCCCGCTGCGAGACTCCCGTTGCGCAAGAACCATTCGAGCTCGCCCGATGTCGCATTCTGCACGGCGCGCAGATGAAGATCTACGGCGCGTCCGATTCCGCGAGCATGCGGCCCATGCATTGTTATGGTAACCGCATCAGACTTGCAAAACGTCGCCATCACGCGCGACGGTTCGATACAGCACCGGATCGACGAACACAGCGAGGCACAATCGGGAGATCAAACCTGCAACGATCACAATCGCAAACGGCTTTTGAGTATCAGAACCGATCCCTGAGGAAAGCGCGGCGGGCAGAAGGCCGAGGCAAGCCACGAGCGCCGTCATCATGATGGGTCTTAGCCGCATGAGAGCGGCTTCGCGTGTTGCGGTTCGAATATCCTTTCCTTCTTGCCTGAGCTTATTGATAAAAGACACGAGGATGACGGCGGTTTCGACCGACACGCCCATCAGCGCCAACAAGCCGAGCACGGAAGAGACGCTGAGCGGTGTGTGCGTCAGCTTGAGAGCGATTAATGCTCCCACGGGCTCCGTGATGAGCACGCCAAAGGCGATCGCCATGGGGAATTTGAAATTGCCATACAGCACGAACAGAATCATGAATATCAGCAGAACCGCCAGTGGGCCGATGATTTCCATCTGGTGCTCCGCCTCTACGAATTCGCTGTATTCTCCGCCCCAGGTCAGGCGGTAGCCCGTGGGAAGCGTCTTACTGATACCGGCAATGGCGCGCTGGCCATCCTTCACAGCGCTGGCCAGATCGCGGCCTTCGATGCTGAATTGCACGCCGATATACCGCGAATTATTCTCGCGGTAAATAAAGGATGCCCCGCTGGCTTCGCGAATGTTGGCCAGATCGCTTAATGGAATTTGCTGTCCGGCGGGGGTTCCAACGAGCAAGTTTCCAATTTGCTGAGCGTTCTGGCGAAACTCGGGCTTCATGCGGACAACGAGATCAAACAATTTTTCACCCTGAATCACCTGCGTGGCGGCCTGTCCGCCCACGGCGGCTTGTACGATGGCTTCGACGTCCGCGACGTTGACTCCGTACCGCGCGATCTTGGCGCGATCGACGTCGATCAGAAGGCTGGGCTGCCCCAGTTCGCGCACGACGGTCAGCTCCGTAAAACCGGGCACTTGCGAGAGTTGCCGCTTGATTTCGATCGCCTTCGACTGCAAGACGTTGAGGTCCGGGCCATAAATCTTTACAGCGAGCGCGCTCTTGAGTCCGGTCAAGGCCTCGTCAACGGCGTCTTCCGCGGGCTGTGTGTAATTGAAGATCACGCCAGGATAAGTGCTTAGTTTCTTTTGAAGATCTTCCTGCAGTGCGGCCTTGTCGTGAATGGGGCCCTTTTTCCAGGCCGCGTCATCATAAGGCTTCAGCCCGACGTAGAATTCGCAGTTGAAGAAACCGGTGGGATCGGTGCCGTCGTCGGGGCGGCCAAGCTCCGAACCCACGTCCGTCACCATTGGATACTGCATCAGGATGTCACGGATCTGCGGCGCGAACTTACTCGCTTCGTCATAAGAGATGGTGTAGGGCATCGTCGCGCGCACCCACAGTGCGCCCTCATCGAGATGAGGCATGAATTCGCCGCCGATGAAAGGAACCAGCAGCAGCACGGACCCGAAAATGGCCACAGCAACTAGAATCGTGATCTTGGGATGATCGAGACAGCGGTCGAGCTGCACGGCATATTTTTCTTTTATCCATTCGAACGGCTTGTTGACGCGCTCGCGCACGCCGTTTTTGAACCAGTACGAGCACATGACGGGAACGAAGGTGAGAGTCAGGATCAGCGCGCCGATGAGCGCGATGGACATCGTGTCCGCCATCGGGTGAAACAGTTTTCCGGCGGGGCCGCTGAGCGCGTA
Source organism: Candidatus Acidiferrales bacterium (assembly GCA_050747005.1). Taxonomy (GTDB): domain Bacteria; phylum Acidobacteriota; class Terriglobia; order Acidiferrales; family UBA7541; genus Palsa-295. The sequence continues at coordinate 25,648 of JBOGNE010000032.1, read as the reverse complement.
GATCGGAATATATCCGGCGATGATCACGGCAACGGAATAAAAAATTGGCCGATCGACGTCCTTTGCAGCGGCCAAAATCACTTCGTGCAGATCGTATTTCTGTCCTTCGCGCAAGCCGAGCTCGCGGAAGATATTTTCGACCATCACCAGCGTGCCATCGATGATGATTCCGAAATCGATGGCGCCGATCGAAAGCAAGTTCGCTGCGACGCCCTTAGCATGCAGGAAGATGAACGAGAAAAGCAGCGCCAGTGGAATCGTCAGCGCAACAATGACCGCGGCGCGCACGTTCACCAGGAAGAAAATCAGCACGATCAGGACGAGAAGCATCCCGCGTATCAGGTTTTTTTCCACGGTGTCCGTGGTCACCCGTACCAGATCGCTGCGGTCGTAGAAGGGATAAATTTTCACGTCCGGCGGGAGAATGTGTTCGTTGAGCTGTTTGGTTTTCGCCTCAACGCCCTTGAGCACGTTCTGCGTTTGCTCGCCGCGAAGCATCATGATGACGCCTTCAACGGCGTCATCATTCTTGTTGAAGCCGAATTCGCCCAGCCGCGGCGCGTGCCCAATCGTGACTTCGCCGATATCGCGCACCAGCACCGGCACGCCATTCTGATTTCCAACGATCACGTTGGCGATATCCGCTTCATCGCGGATTAGACCAAGTCCTCGCACGTAGTAAAACTGCCCGCCCTGCGAGTAGAAGCCTCCTCCGGCATTGGAATTATTGACGGCTAGCTGCTGAATCACCTGCGGAACCGTGATGTGATAACCGTAGAGGCGCGCGGGATCGAGCAGAACCTGATATTGCATTACCGTGCCGCCGAACCCGGAATCATCGGCGACGCCGCGCACCTGTTTGTATTCGCGCTCGATAACCCAGTCCTCATAGGTTTTTAATTCCTGGGGCGTGCGGTCGGGACTCTCGATCACGTAGCGATAGACCAGCCCGGAAGGGCTCGAGAGCGGCGCGAGCGAGGGAGTTACACCGGCCGGAAACGTGACTTCGCTGAGGCGCTGGAAAACCACCTGGCGCGCGAAGTAGTCGTCGGTGCCTTCATCGAACGTCAGAATGACGTCCGAGAGACCGTAGAGCGAAATCGAGCGCATCACCGACATCTTCGGCACGCCGTTCATTTCCACTTCGATCGGCAGCGTGACGAGACGCTCGGTTTCCTCCGCCGCATGGCCGCTCCACTGCGTGATGATCTCCACCATCGGCGGGGACAGGTCCGGATAAGCGTCGACTGGCATTCGCTCGAAGGAAACGCTCCCGCCCACCAGGATAAACACCACCAGCATCATGACCAGGAACCGCTGCCTCAACGAGAACTGAACGATGCGATGAATCATGAAAGCTGGCCGCCTTAGTGTTGGAGCGAATTGGCGAACTGCAGGAACAAGCTGCCGTCGCCCACAACTTTGTCGCCCGGAGAGAGACCCTTCAAGATTTGCGTTTTACCGCCCTCGCTCTGTCCGATGTCGACGGAACGGCGGCCGAATTGGTTCGAGCCGCTGGCAACGTAAACGAACGGCTGATTCTCATCGTCGCGAAGAACCGCGGAATCAGGAACGGCAATCGCGTTTGGAATCTGGCCAGCCGTAACGCTGACGGTGCAATACATATCCTTTTTCAGTTTTTCGCCATGATTATCAACGACGATGCGGGCCTGCAAAGTGCGCGTATTGGGATCGAGCGCCGGTGAGATAAACGAAATTTTTCCGTGGAAGACGTCCGGATAGGCGTCGGTGTGAACTTCGACGGAATCTCCGACTTTCACGTCCGCGAGATCGGCTTGGTAAACATTGGCAAGCACCCAGACAGTGCTCATGTCGGAAATTGTGAACGCTTGCGTCGATCCTGCCTGCAGCACCTGGCCGGGCGCGACGAGCCGCTCGACGATTTCTCCTCCAATTGGAGCGAGGAGCGGGATTTGCGCTGAGCTTGGAGCTTTTTCGAGCTGCTCCGGATTCTTGATCCCAAGAATTTTCATTCCCTGCTCCGCCGCATTCCTATCCGCCTGCGCTTGATTGCGGTCCGATTCCGCCTGCTGCAAATCCCGCTCGGCGATGGCATGATGCTTGTACAAATCCTGCGCGCGTGCGTAATTCTTATCCGCCAGGCGGAACGCGTCATTCGCTTTCAGATACGCGTCCAAGAGCTGCGAATAATCCGGGCTGCTCACTTCGAGCAGTGGCTGGCCCTGATGAACCCGCTCGCCCGGAACCACCAGAATGCGGCTGACGGGTCCCCCAACTTGCGTGATGACAGGCGTGGTCTTAAAGGCGTTGTATGCGACGGCACCCGTGAGGCGAAGCGTGCGCGTCAGCTTCGCGGGCGCGACCGTCACGACCTGCACGTGGGACATCTGATCCTCCGGGATCGTGAAGAGCGACGCGGTGTCCGCCTTCGATGCCTGGGAGGAATAAGACGTCATAGTGCTGGGCTTCTCGGAACTGCACGCTGCGAGCGAAAACGCGCCGGCCAGACCGAGCAAGCACGCGCTTCGAGCGATGGTTTGGACGTTCATGGCAAACTCCTGGTGCCCACGGCTTCCCGCAATTGTTCAACCGCGGAAAGGTAGGAAGCGAGCGACTGGCGGTAGGCAAGCTCGGTTGAGCGGTAGCTGCGCTCGGCGTCGAGGAAATCGAGAAGGCTGGCCGCGCCTTTTTTATAGGCGTATTCCGCGATGTCTCGCGATTGCTTCGCCTGGTCGAGATAGCCGGAGCGGTAAAGCGTAACCACCTGGTCGTTGTCGCGAACTCCCTCGTAGGCGTTGAGCACGTCGCTCATCACCTGATCGCTGGCCGCGAGTTCAAGTTCGCGCGACTGCGCAATGACGTAATTGGCGCGCGCGATCTCTCCCTGGTTGCGGTCGAAGATCGGCAAAGGTACGCTTACGATGACCGACGCGGAATTGTAGCCGGTGATATGCGTGAAATTCAGCGTGCCAGTGACATCCTGCTTCCCGATGGCTCTCTGTAATTGGTACTGGCTCTTGGCCGAGGTAATGCCCTGTTCGGCGGCGCGGAAATCCGGCCTGTTCTGCAGGGCCTTCGCTTGCAGGTCTTCCAGACTCATGGTCACCGGCGTGTAATCGAAATCGCCCGAGACATCGAAGTCTCTTGGAACGGCGTTATATCCAAGCAGTTGCCGCAGTCCAACGAGAGCTTGCATTCTGGCAAGATTTGCCTGGGTGACATCCGATTGAAATTGCAGCAACTGGATCTTGATTTTGAGATAGTCGCCTTCGCTGATGTCGCCGGCTTTGTAACGGGCTTCACTGATGTCAACCGTGTTCTGAAAGCTCTTCAGGTCCTGTTGCGCGAGAGCCAGAGTGGATTCGGCGAGCTGAACGGTGATGAATTGCGAAGCCACCTGAAACGTGAGCGTCCGCTCGTTATCCGCCACCTGCGATCGCGTAACTGCCGTTGCGTCTTTCGCCGCCTGCAGACGGTGTTGGCGCTTCTTTCCCCGCTCGAACAGATAGCCGAGTCCGATGTCGAATTCGGTTGCGTCGATATTGTTAGCGGTGAAAGTGCCGGGCGTCAGCGGCAGGCCCACAACATCGGCGCCGAAGACGGGATTCGGGCGCAGGTTGGCTGTGATTTCCTCGGCTTCGTTCTGCTGAATCGTCGTTTGCGCGGCCAGCAGGTTGTGATTATGCTGGATCGCCAACTGAATGGCTTGATCGAGCGTAATCCGAACCGGTCCTTGCGTTTGCGCGCGCAAATACGGCGCAAGGAGCGCTGCCGCGAAAATCAGAATCGCAACAAACACGGACCGCATGAGTTGCACACGCATCGGCGTTCAGCCTTCTTCGAACCGGATACAACGTGGATTGTGGATTGGTGTGCTGGCAACAGCACGGAAAAAGCCGGAGATTATGCGGAAGGAGGTGCGCGTGCAGGCAGCGGGTGTATTACCAGAATTGCCGCGGGGCCAAGTATCTGCAGTTCTGGGCCGCGTCCCAAGGGAGCCAGAACCGGAGTCCGGTTCGTTGCCACGGGGCGCTCGACCGATTGGTGGCTCAAATGACAGATTGGGCAGCAGTTCGTCTCGGAGGAAGTTGCGTGGTGATGGTAAACGCTGCCGAGCGTGGTGCCGAGAACCAACAGCGCCACAAGCGCCAACGGCACCAACAGACGCCGAAATGTGACTCGTTTAGCGATCATCGAAAACCTAGTGAGATTCCCCAAGTTCCAAGAATAACATTGTAGACGCCCCCGAGCGCCAATAGGTTGTGCCTGAATTGTGCCGCCGAAGGCACTCCGAAGTTAGGAAGTTAGTTCGTATGCTCGAGCGCCTTTTCGACCATGCCCACGCACTTTTCAACGCGCTTCCGCAGCGGTCCGTCGATCTCCTGCTGCCGCTGGCGCAACGTGAGCAGCTCGTCGGCGATGTTGAGCGCCGCTAAGACGGCCACCTTTACGGTGTCCACAGTGTGAGTTGCGTCGGCGACGGTGCGCATTTTGGCGTCAACGTAGGCGCCAAGCTCTCTGACGTAATCCTCATTCTGGTCCGCCGCGACGTTGTAAGTTTGATCGAAAATTTCAATTTTCACGGTCTTGCTCTCCCGCCCGAATGCCAAACCCGCGCCATTGTCCGTGATTGATGGAGATCGCGCAAGCACTTACGAAGTTCCCCTTACGATGTCCGGAGACTGGCGCCTAGTTCTCTTTCGACCGCGGCGACGATCCGCGAGGAAAAATCGGAAAGCTGAGCCTCCGTTAGGGTTGCGCGCGAGCTCTGGAAGACCGCACGGATCATCAGGGAAAACCTCCCGGCTGGGATTTGCCCGCCGCAAAAGAGATCGGCGGCCTCGATCTTCTGAAGTTCGGCGATATTCAACGAGCGGATTGCGCCCGCGACCTGGGCGAACGTTACTCCATCGTCGATCACCAGAGAGAAATCGCGTTCAACCGCTGGAAAACGCGCGAGTGGGATGAATCGGCGGGTGGCGGCGGCCGATTCAATTCCGGCAAGCAGCCGGTCGAGCCGCAATTCCGTTAGAAAAATTTCCTGCCGGAGCTTGAATCGATCGGCAACGTGGCGCGCAAGCTGTCCCGCAACGCCGAGACCGCCGTCGTTGCCGTTATCCCGGGCCAGTGAAACCATCGCGGCATGTCCACTGGCGAGCCATTCGGGAGCGCCGGGCTGCCAGGAGAATCCACCGGCGAGTTCGCCGAGCCTGTCGAGATCGCCCTTGAAATCGGCGAAGGCGAATTCGCGCGCGGTATCGTGAATGCTCTTTTCACGCGCCAAGCCGGTGGCGCCAATTGTCAGCACGCGTGTTTCAACAGGTTCGCCGTCGCGTAATTCGTAGGTCTTGCCGATTTCGAACAGGCGCAAATTGCGCTGACCATGGTTCAGATTCCACTCGAGCGCACAGAGCATGCTGATGATGCCGGTCGATCGCATCACGGCCGCATCTTCCGCGAGAGGATTTGCGATTTTTGCAGGCGCAACGTTCTTGGCGCGAAAGATTTCATCACGAAGAGGATCTACCAGCGGAATCTCGGCAATTTCTTGATATCCCAGGGCCACGATCCGTTCGATCAGGCGATCCTGCGCGTTTGCGCGAGGCAATCGATGCGCGGGACGCTTCGCGGGAGGCAGCTGCGGCGGGAATTTATCGTAGCCGTAATGTCGCGCGACTTCTTCGATCAAATCGATCCCGCGTGTGACATCCCGCCGCCACGACGGGCGTTCGCATTGCCAGACCGCTAGGAGCGAGCCCGTGCTGCCGCGATTGGCATCCACGCGGACGGGATGAAATCCGAGCGTGCTCAAAATCTCCTCGATGTCGCGGTCGGGAACATCCGCGCCCATCACTCGCAGAAGTTCCTTGCGCGTGAGTTCGAGTTTCGGTGGCGATTCTTGACGGGGATGCACGTCCACGACACCCGCGAGAATTTCTCCGCCGCCCAGTTGCTGAATCAACTCCGCCGCGCGGCGCGAGGCAAGCTCGGCCATTTCCGGGTCCGCACCGCGCTCGAAGCGGTAGGAAGCTTCCGAGCGCAGGCCAAGAGCCTTTGAAGTGCGGCGAATCGAAATCGGATCGAACCAGGCGCATTCGATGAGAATGTTGCGCGTGCTGAAACTGATTTCGCTGTCCGCGCCGCCCATCACCCCGCCAACGGACAGCGCGCGGGACGCGTCCGCGATCACGCACATATCTTTCGCCAGCGTTCGTTCGGCGCCATCGAGCGTGCGAAGCTTCTCTCCGGGCCGGGCGCGGCGCACGACGATGCGACGCTCGGTGAGCTTGTCGAAATCAAAAGCATGGAGCGGGTGCCCAAGCCCGAACATCACGTAGTTGGTCACGTCGACAACGTTGTTGATCGACTTTTGCCCGATCGCTTCCAGACGCTGGCGCAGCCAGTCCGGCGACGGCTGCACTTTTACGCCGCGCAGAACTCGCGCCGTGAAGCGCCCGCACAAATCCGCGGCTTCGATTTCGACGCGCATGGCATCGCTCGTTTTTTCGGCGGATTCTTTCAGCTTTGGCTGCATGGATTTGTGCGGCAGGCGATAAATCGCGGCTACTTCGCGGGCAACGCCATAGTGGCCAAGGCAATCGGGACGATTCGCCGTAACTTCAACGTCGAGCACGGGGCCAGCCGGAGATTCTTCGATCGCATCGACAGCCGTGCCGGAAAGAGAAAGCTTCGCGCGCAGAGCGTCCGCGGACGCTTCGACCTTCACAAATTCTTTCAGCCAGTTGTAGACGATCTTCATCGCGATTCCGCAGCCCCCAACGCCGCCGGGCGGAGATGTCCGTAGAAAACTTGTGTTTCGTATTCGAAGCGCACTCGGCCATTTTTCTGATGGGCGTCGAATATCCGCCGTAGCTCATCGAGCATTGGCGCATGCTTGGGGTGCTCGTCCTGTGGCGCGTAAGACGAGCTCATCAGTCTGCCCTTTAAGCTGTCGAAATCGAAAATTTGTTCGTTCGGGAACGATTTTTCACGAAGACCATCCGGCCCGAAGAAATCCTCGAAATGCCGGCTTCCGAGATAAGTCGAGGCGACGTGGCCGTAGTCGGTTCCGTACGTGCGAAGCAACGTCTCATAGTCGCGCAAAAAGGGAGTCGAATCGGTCTTTCGCTCGTTCCAGACGATGGCAACCCAGCCGTGCGGCCGAAGCACGCGAAGAAATTCCGCGCGCGTGCGTGCGGCGTCAAACCAATGAAACGCCTGGCCCGCAGTGATGAAGTCGACGCTCGCATCCGGCAGCGTGGTGGCTTCAGCGGAACCCGTAACGCTGTGGAATTTCGGATTATTTATCAGCAGCCGCTCACCGGCTTCCCGCATGGCCGCATTTGGCTCTACCGCGTAAACCGCGTTGCCATTCTCGAGAAAAAGCCGGGTGAGGAATCCCGTTCCGGAGCCGATGTCCGCCACAACGGATTCAGGCGTTAGACTGCATTCCGTTCGTAAGAGATCGATTATCGCGGGCGGATATCCCGGACGATACCGGGCGTAGTCGTCCACGCGGTCGGAGAAGCGCAGCTTCGGATCAGGCACGGATGCGGGGTTGCTCGCGTTGCCTGGCATGACTAGCTGACCACCTGAAAATTGTCGATTAGGAGTGATGGTCGCATTGTGTTTTCAATGAGTTAGCATCGTTTCTAATCCCTGTTGTGCCGATTAGAAATTGGCTTCCAACAGCGCGGGTTGTGCTTCCCCAAGCCCGCTTTATTCGACTTGGCGTCCTGAAACTCATCCGGCCATCTTAGGAAACGAGACGCGCGCGTGCAAGCGATCCTTGGTGTAAACATAATTCAAAGCAGGATGCCTGACATGTAGCGCCATTCTTCAGGGTGGCATGCCGGGCTGAAGCCCGGCGCCACAACGGCATGATTCGTGTCCGCGAGAAACGTCACCACTATGCCAGAGAAGCATGACGCATCAGGTCTAGGGAAATTGTCGCAGGAAGCGCACATCATTCTGGAACAGCAGCGGCACTTCCGTGACGCCATACTTCATCATCGCGAGGCGGTCCACACCCATGCCGAAGGCGAAGCCCGAGAGGCGCTCGGAATCGTAATTCACGAAGCCGTAGACGGCGGGGTTCACCATGCCCGCGCCGAAAAGCTCGATCCAGCCGGACTGTTTGCAGACGCGGCAGCCCGAACCGCCGCAGACGTGGCAGGTGGCGTCAACCTCGGCCGAAGGCTCGGTAAACGGGAAATAACTGGGGCGCAATCGAGTCTTTGTTTTCGGGCCTAGAAATTCCCGCGCGAAATATTCGACGGTGCCTTTGAAATCGCAGAAAGTAACGTCGGTGTCGACAGCCAGACCTTCGATTTGGTGGAACATATATCCGTGCGTGGCGTCAGGGTTATCGCGGCGATAGACTTTTCCCGGAACGACGATGCGCACGGGCGGCTGCTGTTTTTCCATCGTGCGAATCTGCATGGGCGACGTATGCGTGCGCAGCAAGTGTCCGCCGCGCGCGCCCTCGATGTAGAAAGTGTCCATATTGTCGCGCGCCGGATGGTGTTCGGGAATGTTGAGCGCCTCGAAATTGTAGTAAGGCGTTTCAATCTCGGGGCCTTCGACCACGCTGAAGCCGATCGAAAGAAAAATCCGCTGCAATTCTTCGAACGTTTGCCGGATCAAGTGGCGCGTGCCGATCGCGCGTTCGACGCCGGGAAGCGAGAGATCGATTCGGTCGCGGGTCTGCGCTCCTCGTTCCGTCGCGGATGCAATCTCCCGGCGTTTTTCTTCGAGGGCCGATTCGATGAAGGCCTTGAGTTGATTGAGCTCCTGTCCTACGACTCGCTTCAGTTCCGGGGAAGCAGGCTTCAGCCAGTTATCCGTGATGAGAGAGAGAACACCGGTTTTGCGGCCGAGCCAATAGTCCCGAGCGCTTTTCCATTCGGATTCATTCGAAATCCGCCGCGCGTAGACCGTCGTGAATTGAGATGGAAGTTCGGCGAACAGAGAAGTGACCTGCTGGGGAGTTGTGATTCCCAACTCGGCGAGCGTTCTTTCGACGATCGGTTTGTCAGCCATGCTTGCCAGTTTGCATCGGGCACGGCATGCCGTGCCCCTATCTTGCGTCTTCAAAGTCGAGGCCTTTCTCCTATGAAAAACCTCGCCTCTTAAGAAGTGAGCTACAGCGAAGGGCGCGGCCTCGTTTTAGGCCGCGGGTTTCGGCGATGCGGCCGAAGCGGACTTCAAATGCTGCTTGGCCGAGGCAACCAGCGCTGTAAAGCCTTCGGCATCGCGCACGGCCATGTCCGCGAGAATCTTGCGGTCGAGGTCGATTCCGCCGAGCTTGAGGCCGTGAACCAATTGGCTATACGTAATGCCGTTGTTGCGCGCGGCGGCCCCGATGCGCTGAATCCATAGCGTGCGGTAATCGCGCTTGCGAGTGCGCCGGTCGCGATAGGTGTAGCGCAGCGAGCGATTCACCGCCTCTTTGGCCGACCGAAAGAGCTTTCCCTTGGTAAGGAAGAAACCCTTGGCGTGCTTCAGCAGCTTCTTGCGGCGAGCGCGCCGCTTTGTTCCACGTTTGACTCGAGCCATGTTTCTGTTCTCCTCGGATGCGACTCAATAGTTTGCTGGAAAATACATGTAGCGCCGTCTTTCAGGGTGGCATGCCGGGCTAAAGCCCGGCGCTACAAGAGCAAGAAATCCCTACTTGACCGGGAGACAAACGAAGTCCGGCTGCGCGCAGCGAATGGCGCGGCAACAAGACGGGTTTGTCTCAGAACTTCATTGCGTCCCGCACGGTTGACGGCGCGAGACGCTGCCGGCAGGCACCCGTTACGCACTGCCTGGCGCGAAAATGAGATCCTCAGCTAATTACCGTACGGCAGCGCGAGGCGAACGTTCGGTGCATCAGCGGCATTGACTTGCGTGCCTTTGCGCAATTTCCGCATGCGGCTCGGCGCCTTGGTGCCCATCAGGTGGCGCTTGCCGGAATGCGCGCGCAAGATTTTTCCGGTCGAAGTCATCTTGAAACGCTTCGCAGCGCCGCGGTGCGTTTTGAGCTTCATTTTTTTGTTTTTCTTCACGATTTCCTCATTACGGAAGGACCGCTAGACGGGCGGTGCTTCATGCTACGCCTGGCCGCCTGCCGCCGGCTGCGCCGGACGCGATGGAGCCGGCGTCGGCACGCCCTTTTTCGGCGCCAGCAAAGCGAGCAGGATATTCGCTTCCATCCGCGGCCCGAATTCCACCTGCGCGTGCTCGTTGATATCCTTGAGCAGGCGGTCCATCTTGGCGTGGCCTACTTCCTTGTGAGCCATTTCGCGGCCGCGATGGAAAATCATGGCTTTCACTTTGAATCCTTCGCCGAGGAACCGGATGATCTGGTTCTTGCGAACCTGATAATCGTGCTCGGCGGTGGATGGCCGGAACTTCACTTCCTTGATGTGCGAACTCTTTTGATGTTTCTTGGCTTCGTGCGCTTTCTTGTTCTGCTCGTAGAGAAATTTTCCGTAATCCACGAGCTTGCAGACAGGAGGTGCGGCGTTTGGTGAAATTTCGACGACGTCCAGCCCGGATTCGCGAGCAGTCTTCATCGCGTCGAAAAGCGTCATCACGCCAAGCTGATTACCCACTTCGTCCACTACACGAACTTCGCGAGCGCGAATACGCTCATTGACCCGAAGGCCACCGCTACCACGTTCTGCGATAAACTCACCTCCCGGACGCGCGTATCGAGTCCGCCGTCCGCCAGCCCACTCACCCTCCCCGAAGATACAAAAACCCGCCGAGGACGGGTGGGGCAAAAATTATAGCACGGCTTTGCGGCATGTTCGCAAGCAGGAACACCGCTCAGTAGCGGGTCATTTTGAACTGTGAATGGCTCCGAAGGAACGATTCAGGCGACTTCGGCGAGTTGGCTCTTGAGCAGGCCAGCAAGATAATCCGCCAACGCTGAAACATCGAAGTGCCCCTGATCCCATGCGTGATCCGCGGCTCGCAGAGCAGCATAGTAGGGTTCTCGATTTTCCCTGATCCGCTCCGGTACGATTTTTTTCCCAGGCAGCAGTCGGCCCTGTTTCAAGCAAATCAGGTAGTAACAAGCAGCTCTTGCGGTCCTTCCATTGCCCTCTACGAACGGGTGAATCCAATTGAGCCTCCACAGTGCATAGGCAGGAAGCACGGTGGGATGCTCCAAAATCGTCCAATTTTCGTGGACGACAGAAAAAAACCGGTCCATTTGATTGGGGACTTCGTTAAAGTGAGGTGGAAAGTGATTCCCCACATAAATCGGTTCTTCGCGGTAGCGCCCGCCAAACTGGGAAATATTCGAGACAGCCGCGTAATTCAAAGCCCAAAGCGTGTATTTATCGAAAAACTCGATGCCCCTTCGTCAAGCCAATTTCAATGCAGTTAGAACAGTAAATCATACTGCCGCAAAAGGTTCTGCTCTTGAATTTTTGCGTATAGCGCAGGATCGTCTTTTTCTCTGACGGACATCAGGGAAGACACTGCGAAAGGCAGCCATTTCAACTCAGAAGTCTTATGTGTTTTGACGCAAGCCGGACGCTGTCCTTTGTAATGAGTGCAGAATCAGGAGCGTTGCCGAAGGCGAAGCTAATTCTTTGCTCCTGCAGCTCCTCTTCCGATACGATCTTCTTATGGGACGCATCTAATAGGCGCATCAACTCAGGATCCGGCGCGGTTACGTTTTGAAACTGTTTCCTATCAGCCATGCTGCCTCCCAGCTCAAATCATAACTCAATCCAGAATTCTTGTGGCTTTTTTTGGACTAGCTCGTTTATATCGCTGATTCCCCGATACTCCAACCAATGCTTCCCGATGGTGTATCTCATTCTAATCATTCGAGTTCAAACTGACCCACTACCAACCGCTCGTTAAGATTTTATTTTTTGAGAAGCGAGATCAAGAAATCAGAGGCCAGAGCATCCATTCGTTCGATGGTTTCGTACACACCAACGACGAAGCCTGTTGCCCGCTTGATTTCCTCAACGCAGATTTCGAAACACTTGTTCAGCATGATTTACAGATCGTACTCATCGCATCGGACATTCAGCAAGCAAGTTCCCGGCGCACTTGCGCAAACAGAAACTCCGGCTTTCCGGGTGCTTCGATCGCAGCCGGTGCAAATTGATCCGAAGAGGCTGCAATCGGCGCTCCAAATGGGTGTTGCCCGAGTAGAATGAGAGCTTGAACCGCGGCGGCGTGAACGCTGGCCGCTCGCGATCTGCAGGGAATACCAGCGCGTTGACCGCTCTGCGCGCGTCGCCTAGAATAACGAATTGCGTGCCGATAACACGCCAGCCAATATTAACCATGTTTGAGACACTCACAGAAAAGCTTCAGCGGGCGTTCAAAAATCTCCGCGGACAAGGGAAGCTGTCCGAAGAGCATCTCGACGCGGCGCTGGCCGAGATTCGCGAATCGCTGCTCGATGCTGACGTCAACCTCGGCGTAGCGGACGAATTTATCACGCGTGTCCGCGAGAAGGCGCTCGGCTCGGAAGTCCTCCTGCAACTCTCGCCCGATCAGCAAGTGGTAAAAATCGTTCGCGACGAACTTGCGGAGTTGCTTGGCCGCGAGGCCAAGCCGCAATTCGGATCGCGGCCGCCATCGGTATGGCTGATTGTGGGCCTGCAAGGCTCCGGCAAGACCACTTCCACCGGCAAGCTGGGCAAATGGCTTTCCGAACACGGCCACCGGCCAATCGTGGTTTCGACGGACGTCTACCGCCCGGCTGCGCGAGAGCAGTTGGCGCAAGTCGCCAAAGCGACGAATACGCCGCTCTGGCCAGGCACGGGAACGGACAAGCCGCTTGAAATCGTGCGCGGCGCAATGCGCGAGGCAAAACTTTCCGCATACGACGTGATTCTCGTCGACACCGCCGGCCGCCTGCACATTGACGACGAATTGATGAACGAGCTCTCCGTGCTCAAGAGCGAGCTGAATCCTTCCGAACTTCTGTTCGTTGCCGACGCGATGATCGGGCAGGACGCGGTTCGCTCGGCCGGTGAGTTTCACAAGAGGCTCGGCGTCACGGGCGTAATCCTTACGAAGCTCGACGGCGACGCTCGTGGCGGCGCTGCGCTTTCGATTCGAAAAGTTACTGGCGCGCCGGTGAAATTCGTCGGCGTCGGCGAAAAATACGACGCGCTCGAGCCGTTTTTCCCCGACCGCATCGTGGGCCGCATTTTGGGCATGGGCGACGTGCTCGGCCTGATCGAAAAAGCCGAAAAGACAATTGATGCCAAGCAGGCGCGCGAACTCGAGCGCAAAATGCGCGAAGATGATTTCACCCTCGAAGATTTTCGCGATCAGTTGCGCCAGATTCGCAAGATGGGATCGATCGAGCAATTGATGGGCATGCTGCCGAAGATCGGGCCCTTTGCCAAGCTTCCGAAAGACGCGCAGGTGGATGAGGGACAATTGAAATCGATCGAAGCGATCATCAATTCGATGACGGCGCGCGAACGCGAAAATCACAATTTGATCGACGGCAAGCGCCGCAAGCGCATCGCCACCGGCAGCGGTACGTCCGTGCAGGAAGTAAACCAGGTCCTGAAGCAGTACAACGACATGCGGCGGATGATGAAGCAGTACGGCGCATTCGCGCGAGGCAAGATGCGCGGGATCGGCAAGCTTGCCGGATTGAAATAGGAGAGCCTGTGCCAATCACCGCTAAGAGCACGCTCAATGACATTCGGGGAATCGCGGCGAGCGGGAACGATCGCCCCGAAAAGGCCAGGCGTCTTGCCGAACTCATCCAGAAACTTGGGGAGTACCGCTGGGTCGGCGTATACGATGTTGGCGTGGAACTCGTTTCCATTATCGGGTGGATCGGACTAGGCGCTCCGCAGTTCCCGACATTTTCCGTGGAGCAGGGACTCACCGGTGCGGCGATTAAGGAAAAGAAAACCGTGATCGCGGGTGATGTCAGAAACGATCCGCGCTACCTGACGGCGTTTGACAGCACGCAATCGGAAATCATCGTTCCGGTGCTCGCGCCCGGTGCAGGACGGGTGATTGGAACGGTGGACGTCGAAAGCGAACAAGCAAACGCGTTTTCTACCCGCGACCAGCAGATGATCGAGCAGTGCGCTGAGGCTGCTTTGCCGCTTTGGCTGCTGCGCTGACGCTAGCGTTCCCGGCAGTTTGGGATAGGTGAAAGCGCAGCGCTTCGCTATAATGGCTTGATTTGACTTAGGAGGATTTGCGCTGTGCTAACGATTCGCCTTGCCCGCATTGGCAAGAAGAAGCACCCATTCTACCGCGTGGTGGTCACCGAAAAGACCCGCCCGCGGAATGGCCGGTTCGTCGAGATCGTCGGAACGTACGACCCGCTGAAGAAGCCCGCGGCCATCACGCTGAAGCACGACCGCGTTGAGTATTGGATTGGCAAAGGCGCTCAGCCGAGCGATACCGTCCGAAGCTTCCTACGCAACCATAAATCTGCTTAAGGCGTCTCACCCTCAGGGCGGTTATCGAAATAGCTCGAGTACAAACTCCCGCGCGCGCGGTTGAACTCGGCTTCGTTTTGGGGGTGACGCCATGAAAGCTCTTGTGGAAGATATCGCGAAGGCTCTTGTTGATCATCCGGAGCAGGTACAGGTGAATTCCGTGGAAGGCGAGCAGGTGACCGTTCTCGAATTGCGCGTCCACCCGGAAGATCTTGGCAAGGTGATCGGGCGGCAAGGGCGTACGGCAAAGTCCATTCGCACGCTGCTCGGCGCCGCCGGAATGAAATTGAAAAAGCGTTACACGCTGGAAATCCTCGAGTAGTGGCCACGCCGAAATCGGCGAGAGCGACGCTGGCGCGCGTGCTGCGTCCACATGGACGCCGCGGCGAAGTGGCTGCCGAAATCCTCACCGACTTTCCCGAACGGCTCACAAAACTTGCTTCCGTCGAATTGTGGGATGGACAATCCGAGCCCCGGCACGCGCAGGTTCGTTCGTGCTGGCTTTCGCGCAGCCGCGGCGGCCAGGCAATTTTTCATTTCAAGGGTGTGGATTCGATCGACGACGCGAAAAAGCTCGTGGGGCTTGAAGTGCAGATTCCTGTCGCGCAGCGCGTTCCGCTGCCAACCGGAAGTTACTACGTGACAGACCTGATTGGCTGCGAGGTGCGCCAGCGCGGCGGGATGAGTCTGGGTGGTGTTTCTGACGTGCAAATCACAGGTGAAGCCGTCGCGGGAACGCCGATTCTGGTTGTAAGCACGGCGCGCGGCGAGTTGCTGATTCCGCTCGCGGCGGAGATTTGCGTGAGCGTAGACCTAGCCGCCCAAAGCATCGAAGTCATTCTTCCGGAAGGTCTCCGCGATTTGAATCGCGAATAGAATCAGTTGTCTCGGCTCTTTTCAGCTCGCTCCAGGCATCGTGGCGACGACATAAGAAGAGGCTTTGCGGTAGGATTGCGCGATGCGATTTGACATCATCACGATTTTTCCCGATTTTTTTGCCGGCCCGCTCGATTACGGAATCGTGCGACGCGCACGCGAGACGTGGCTGATCGAGACGCACATTCACGATCTGCGCAATTTCACCCACGACCGGCATCGCACGGTGGACGACCGTCCATTCGGCGGCGGCGAAGGGATGGTGCTGAAGCCGGAGCCGCTGTTTGAAGCGGTCGAATCGCTCGTTGGCACGGCAGAGGCACGCGATTCTTCCACGACGGCAGTCGTGCTGCTTTCCGCGGCGGGCACGCTATTTCGGCAGGAAGCGGCGCGACGATTCGCGAAGCTTGAACGAGTTGTGCTGCTTTGCGGGCGCTACGAAGGAGTGGACGAGCGCGTGGCAGAGCACCTTGCGACCGATGAAATCTCGATCGGCGATTTCGTGCTTTCGGGCGGCGAACTGGCCGCGGCCATGGTAATTGATGCGGTGACGCGACTGATTCCCGGCGCTCTCGGCAATGAAGATTCCGCGGTGAATGAATCGTTCAGCGAGGCCGAAATCACGCCTGAGCGGGCACGGCATGGCGCGCCCCTACGAAGTGCAAAGACAAGTCTGGGGGACGCAAACACTGAGCGGGGACTGGCGGTTCAAGGATCACTAGCTACTGATCACCAGCCACTCATCAGCGATCGTGGCATCCTCGACTATCCACATTACACGCGACCGGCGTCATTTCGCGGCTGGAATGTGCCGGAGGTTCTCATGAACGGCAATCACGAGGAAATCCGTCGCTGGCGGCGCCAGAAGGCGCTCGAGAAGACCTCCCGCAACCGCCCGGAACTCCTTACGTCGGCGACGCCCGAGCAGCCATAGCCGGCTGGATGTTTCCGGCTCAATTTCATGTAGGCAGATAGGCCGAAATTCACTATAATTGGCGATTGTCTGTAGTGTGCTGGCCCCACCAGAGCGGGTCTGCCGGGAAAAACAGTCATGAAGCCGATAATTGCCAAGGCCCAGGAGTCCCAAATTCGCAAAGACCACCCCGCATTTCGCCCGGGCGACACGATTCGCGTCAACGTCCGGTTGAAGGAAGGCGAGGGCGATAAGGAACGCATTCAGCCGTTCGAGGGAGTGGTGATGAGCCGCCGGGGCGAGCTGCTTGGCGAGAGTTTTACGGTTCGGCGCGTCAGCTTCGGAATTGGAGTCGAGCGCATCTTCCCCGTGCATTCCCCGATGATCGGGTCGATTCAAGTGGTGCGCCAGGGCCGCGTTCGCCGCGCCAAGCTGAATTACCTGCGCCATCGCAAGGGCAAGGCCGCGCGCATCAAACGCGTCGAGAAATTCGAGCCTGTGGGCGCCTCCGCGAACTAGCTTCAAAATCGGACGCAGCCAGTTCCTGAAGCGCACAATCTCTTTGCGCGAAGCGGGCGCAGCAAGCAGCGCCCCTACAACACCCCCTCTCCATGTTGGTTTTTATCTCCGTTGTGATTGCTAGCTCGTTTCAAATCCGCGAAACAATAATTGCATGAGAAGCCCACTCTGCTGCGATGCGTGTGCTAAAATCCGCGCCGATGGGACGCCTCTGTTGCGCGCGGTACGAACGCGAAGCCCGGCAGCGGGGTTGGCAGCGCATTGCGGGACTCGATGAAGCGGGACGCGGATCGCTGTTTGGCCCGGTGGTCGCGGGAGCTGTGATCTTGAATCCGCGCCGCCGGATCGTCGGCCTCGACGATTCGAAGAAGCTGGTCCCCGAGCGGCGGCGCGAGTTAGCCCAGCGAATTCACGAACACGCGCTGGCATGGGCCGTGGCGGAAATAGACGCTGCCCGCATTGATGCCTGGAACATTTACCAGGCTAGCCGCCAGGCGATGATGGCCGCCGTTTCGCAATTGAATCCTCTTCCGGATTATCTCCTGCTGGACGCGATCGAAATCGATCTTCCAATCGAGCAGAAAGCGCTGATTCACGGCGATGCGCGATCCGTGTCCATCGCGGCGGCTTCGATTCTCGCGAAAACCGAACGCGACCGCCGGATGGAAGAGTACGACGAACTCTACCCGCAATACGGCCTCGCGCAACATAAGGGATATAGCACGCCAGAGCACCTTGAAGCCCTGCGGACGCACGGGCCCTCGCCATTGCACCGGTTCTCGTATGCGCCGGTGCGGGAGGCGCGCTGCTGGGCCGCCGGCGCCACGCAAAACCCGCTTCCGCTGCCCGTTGGGCCCGTTCCTGTCGCTACCGAGCCTTAGCCGCAAGCCGTATGCTAGCTTCGCACTGTTATCGCCTTCATAACCTTGCCTGACGCGCTTCGTTGACCCTTGTTTTTACCGCGTGCTAGCCTGAAGCACTGAGCTGAGGCTGCGACCCAGCCACGCCGCGCGGAACCAGTCCCGGGAGCAGACGAGATCGTACATGGCGTTCAATAAAAGCAAAGCGCTCGAGAACGCGCTGAAATTCCTGAACCAGGGGAAGACGCCCCAGGCCATCGCGGAATACCAGCAAATTCTTCGCAACGATCCCAAAGACCAAGCCACCCTGATGACGGTTGGCGATCTGTACGCTCGTCAGGGCGACATGTCGCATGCCGTCGAATACTTCGAGCGGCTCGCGCAGGTTTACCTCAGCGATGGCTTCAACAGCAAAGCCATCGCCATATACAAAAAGATTGCCAAGCTCGCGCCGAACGAACTGGCGCCGCTCGAGCGGCTCGCCGATCTGTACGTTCAGCAAGGCGTATTGAGCGAAGCGCGGCCGCTATTCCTGCAAATCGCGGAAGCGCAAATAAAAGCGAATCACGCGACGAAAGCCGTGGAAGTGCTCCACCGTCTCCTCGATGTGGAACCGGAAAACCTGCGCGTGCAGATGCGGCTGGCCGAGCTTTACAACGTGATGGGCCAGAAGAAAGAAGCGGCGGAAACATATTTGGCATACGCGCAACGGCTGTTCGATCGCGGCGAAACCGAAGATTCCGAAAAATTGATCGATCGCGCTCTGGGCGTCGATCCAGCAAACGCGCCGGCGCACTTCCTGAAAGCGAAGGCGCTGAGCGCGAACAACAAACCCGCCGAGGCCATTGCGACGCTCGCGCGCCATCCCGAAGCGGATGCCGGCGGCGACGTCACCAGGCTGTTGGTCGACTTCGAACTGCAGGCGGGACACGTCGAGCAAGCCGCGAGTCGTGCACGCCGGCAACTGGCCCGCGGGCACGAACACTTTGGCCTTCTTTATCACGTCGCGGAAAGCCTGATTCAGAGCGGACGCGCGGATGAGACGGTTGCGCTGCTGGCCGAACTGCAGGGCCCGATGATCGAGGCAGGCGAACAAGATAAGTTTCTCAAGTCCCTGACGAGCGCCGCAGAAGCTCTGCCCGGCCGGACGGAACCGCTCGAAATGCTGGCCGATTTCTGCCGGACGACCAGCGATCCGTTTCCGCTGAACGCGGCATTGGGCCACCTTTCGGATGCCTACGCCGGCGCGGGAAATTACGAGCGAGCGGAACAACTTCTCGAGGAGCTGGTTGAGCGCAACAAGAATGACGAACGCGTCGCGGAGCGGCTCACTCAGTTCAGGGCGCTTCACGGCGGTGCGCCGGAGCCGGCCGCGGTTGCGGCGGAACAGCCCGTGGAGGCAGAACTAGAGGAGCAGTTGCCTATTGAGGAAGCTGCAATCGCCCCGCCGGTTATTATCGAAGAACAATACGACGAAGAGACGCAGCGCTACATCGCGCAAGCTCTTACCGACGTGGATCTGTTCTCAAGCTACGGCTTGACGCAAAAGGCCACGCATCTTTTGGAAACTGTTTTGGAACGCGCGCCACGGCATACGCCAACCTTGGAGCGGTTGCTCGATATGTATCTGGGCGCCGGGAACGAGCGCCGCACGGCGGAATTGGCTGCGGTATTGGAACAGATTCACCGCGAACGCAACGACTATCAGAATGCCGACCGGTTCAGTGAGCTCCGCCAACGATTTCAGAGAGCGGCGGGAATCACGGAGGAGGAACTGCCGTCTGCGCCGCCCGCTGCACCCGTCGTGGCAGCACAGCCGCAGCCTGAAGCGCACGCCTCGCCGGACGTTGTGGTTGAAGCGCCTCCAGCATTCGACATCGCTTCACCCTCTCCTGAACCGGAGCCTTTGCCAGCCCCCGAGGAGGCAAAGCCAATCGAATTTGAGGTTCCCTTGGCCGAGACGGCGCCCGAAGAAAGCGAGGAGCCACTCGCAGCGCCTCCGTCCGAACCCGCGCAACCGGAGCCGGTTGTCGCAGGCCAGGAAGTAGACCTTTCGGATGAATGGGACGCGATTTCTCAGGAGGCCGCCGAATCGCCCGCGGAATCTTTGGCGGGAGAGCCGGAATCCGTACATGAATCAGCGCCCGAATCCGTCGCGGCAGCGTTTCCCGAGGCTCACCCCGAGCTCGAAGCAATCTTCCGCGATGCCGCGAAGCAGGCGCCCGAGAGGGATGCCCCTATCGCCGAGGAGCCTGCGGCCCAGGAAGCCTCCGCCGCGCCGGAAGAATCCGTGGAATCCACGCTGCCTGAGGAACCTGCACAAGAAGAAACTCCGGCCGAAGTGTCAAACGAACCCACGTTTGAAACCGTCGAAGAACCCGCAGCGCAGGAAGCCATAGCCGATAGCAACGAATTTGAGCTTGAGCTCGCGCCCGAGCCTTCGCACGCGGCCGCGAAAGCTAGCGCCGCAAACACCGAAGACTTTATCAGCGAGCTCGTGGCCGAAATTGACGGCTTCGACGCGCCGACGGCGGAACCCGAAGTGGTTTCAGCGCCTGCCAGGACTTCCGAGGCCACCGCGCTGGCTTCCGAACCGGCAATTGAAAACCTGAACGAACTTGCCGAAGTTTTCCAGGAATTCCGCAGCGAGCTGGGCGAGCTTAGCGATGAGGATGAAGATCTCGAGACGCACTACAACCTGGGTATCGCCTATCGCGAGATGGGGTTGCTGGACGAAGCTATCGGAGAATTTCAGAAAGTTGCCAAAGCGATACAGTTAGGCAAGCCTTTCCGCTACGAAATGAATTGCTCCGCGATGCTGGCGCTTACGTTCATGGATAAGGGCGAAGCGAAGATCGCTTCCCTGTGGTATCAGCGCGCTTTGGAAACGCCGGGGCTCGACCAGGAGACCGTCCTTGCGCTACGCTATGACTTGGCGGGAACCCTCGAAGCTGCGGGAGATTCCACGGCCGCGCTCGACAGTTTCCGGCAGGTGTATGCGATAAATATCGATTACCGCGACGTGGCGGACAGGATCGCCACTCTGCGAAAGTCTTAAACGCCGTAAGCATTGCAACCCTCGATGATTTTTTCCATACTGAAATGATGGCTCGCGTTTTACGCGTTGTAATGCTGCTGATATGGCTCGAACTGGGACTGGTGCTCATTCTCGTGCCATGGTCGGAACTCTGGGAAGTCAACTATTACTTGTACCAATATCCGTCGCTTGGACTCTTCGCCAGCAATCCGTATCTGCGGGGTGCGATGTCCGGCCTCGGGCTGATCAACGTCCTCTGGGCGCTCGAGGCATTCCGTCGCCGGACTTCCGCCGTTGCCACTAACGAATAGCCGGCCAATCATTTGCTACGTAACTGACCGGAAGGCGTTTGCCGTCTCCGAAGGCATTGCCGGGACGCTTGAAAGAATCCAGATGGCTGCCTCCGCGGGAATTGATTGGATTCAAGTCCGCGAGAAGGATTTATCCACGCGCGAACTGCTTGGGCTTGCTTGCGACGCGGTAGCCTCGGCCCGGCGCGACGCCGCGGCGCGGGTAATCGTGAACGATCGGTTCGACGTATCGCTGGCTGCTGGGGCTGCCGGCGTGCACCTCGGACGCGAATCCGTTCCTGTTGACGAAGTTGTGCGCTGGCACCGCGGCCGGAATGCGCCTGAAGGATTTCTGGTGGGCGCTTCTTGCCACGATGTTGAGCAAGCCCGCGAAGCGGCCAGCTCGGGAGCCGATTATATTTTCTTTGGACCGGTGTTCGAAACGCCATCGAAGAGAGCTTGTGGCGGGCCGCAGGGTCTTGAACGGCTCCGCCGGGTCTGCCGCGAAGTGCCCGTTCCTGCGATCGCCATTGGCGGCGTGAACGCAAGAAATGCAGCAGACTGCATTCGCGCTGGCGCGGCGGGAATCGCGGCGATTCGGTTATTTCAAGAGGCAACAGACCCGCAGGCGCTTGCGGAAATAATGGCGGAGATACACGGAATCGCTTGACCCGCGAATCGCGCCGGAGTCAGGCGCTGAGCCAGCGGCCAACCGGCTGCCAGCCTTCGACGTGGTCGCAAATCACCTTGATCACTGCCGTGATGGGAATTGCGAGCACCAATCCCATCGCTCCCCACATCCATCCCCAGAACAGCAGCGAGACCGTGAGCGCCAGTGCGTTGAGCCGTACCCTCCAGCCCACGAGGGCCGGGACCAGCAGGTTGGCCGCGAAAACGTGGAAAGCCGCGAGCACGACGAAAATGGCCACGTAGGGTCCAACGGAATGGAACTGCTTTAGCCCGATCAGCAGAGGCGGCAACCACGCCAGGACGACTCCAAGATACGGGATAAGATTCAGGATTCCGGAGACGAGCGCAATCAGGAATGGAAATTCGAGCCCAATGCCTGCGAAGAACAGCCAGCTCGCGAGAACCAGGATGAGGCCGACGAGCGCGGTGCCAACGACATAGCTGCGGAGAACTTGCGTGACGTCGGCGAGAGTCTCCTTCACCTGCGTCCTTTCCGTCGCGGGGAAAAGCTGCATCGTTGCGTGCCATACCTGTCTTTTGGCCGCCAGCATGAAAAATACGAGAAACGGGACGAAGGTAGCGGCAAAAAGAAATAGATAAAACGAACTCAGCCGGGCGAGCAGCGCGTTGCGCACCGGATGAGATTCGGTAACTTCCAGGATTCGCTGGCCCGGATGATCCGAGGGCGTGAGTTCGGAAACGCGCGCCTCGAACATTTCCAATTTTTTTTCCACCGTGTCGGTGGCCGTGCGCAATGGCGCCCGGTACTTAGGCCAGTCCGCTCCGAACCGGTCGATGTGCTGGACGAGTATTCCAGCCGCCAAAACGAGCAATGCCAGCGTGATCAGAACCACAAGCAGAGACCCCAGCGCGCGCGGGACGTGCCAGTTCTCGATCCACGTGACGACGGGATCGAGGAAATACGCGAGCAGCACCGCGACGATCAGCGTAACCAATACCGTCGAAGCCCAGTAAATAAAGGCGACCACGATTCCGGCGGCTATGATGCGCGCGCTCGCGGAACTCGTCGTGATGAAGCGGCTTTCCTCGACAGGCATGCGGCTACGATAGCATAGCCTTGGCGGCGGAATATGAAGTGTGCTTCCGCATACAACGTCGGGCGGTACAGGTGACCGCGAATGCACGCCGCGCAAATGCAAGCCACGCGCGTGCCGATGATTCCGTATCTCAATGATAGAATCACGTACTCTATCCCGCACTCTTTTAAGGACACGAATCGCATGCCTAAAGAACTTTTCGGGACGGACGGCATTCGCGGAATCCCCGGCGAATATCCGCTCGACGATGCGACGCTTGAACGGGCCGGCCAGGCGCTTGGCGAATACTTGCGGCGTTCGGGCTCGGGTCGCCCGCGCGTCTTGATCGGACGCGATACGCGCGAATCCGGGCCGCACATCGCCGAACAAATCGCTCGTGGATTGGAGACGGCTGGAGCCGAATCGGCGTCGGCCGGAGTGCTCACCACGCCTGGCGTCGCATGGCTGGTGAATCGCGAGGGCTTTGCCGCGGGGGTTGTAATTTCAGCTTCGCATAATCCCTACCATGACAATGGCGTCAAGCTGATTTCTGCGAGCGGAATGAAATTTCCGGATGCGGTGGAAGCAGAGATCGAACGCTCGATTCTTTCCGCGAAAAATCCCGTGCATGCCGGAAGAGCGGCGCGCCTCGAAGCCGATCCGAAGCTCGACGAAGACTACCTTGCTGGATTGCGCGAATCTGTTTTACAGGGCGCGAAGCTGGCCGGCATGAAGGTGGTTCTCGATTGCGCGAACGGCGCCGCTAGCGCGCTGGCGCCGGAACTTTTCCGTGCGCTTGGCGCGGACGTCATCGCGATGAATAACACGCCCGACGGGCGGAATATCAATGCCGGTTGCGGCTCGCTGCACCCGGGAGCGATGGAGAAACGCGTGGTGGAGTCGGGAGCGGCGCTCGGAGTGGCATTCGATGGCGACGCCGACCGAGCGATTTTTGCCAGTGCGTCCGGGAGGCGTGTGGATGGGGACGGCGCGATGCTCGCCGCCGGCCGGTATTTGCAATCGAGCGGCAAGCTCAAGGGCAACGCCATCGTCGGAACGACCATGTCAAATCTTGGTCTCGAGCGCGCCCTCGAAAAATCGGGCCTGAGCCTTGTACGCACCGCCGTTGGCGACCGCTACGTTCTCGAAGAGATGCAACGCATCGGCGCTAACTTTGGCGGAGAACAGTCCGGGCATATTTTATTTCTTGATGACGCGACCACGGGCGATGGAATGCTGACGGCGTTGAAAATCGCGTCGATCGTCTCGATTGCAGGGCCGCTTGACACGCTCATTGCAGACCTGAAAATATTTCCGCAAAAGATTGTCAACATCCGCGTCCGATCCAAGCCGCCGCTTGAATCGCTTCCCGAAGTCGCCGGGCAATTGGCCCGAGCTCACGCCGCTTTAGGAGCCTCCGGGCGCGTGGTTCTGCGCTATTCCGGCACCGAGCCGCTGGCACGCGTAATGGTGGAGGCCGAGCGCGATGAAGACGTGTTTCGCTGGACCGAATCGATCGCTTCAACCGTTCGGGCCGCAATCGGCGCCTGAAGTGTCCGGTCGAATCTAAATTGCCCATACTTAAGTACAACCGCAGCGGTGAATCTACAGTGGTCGTTGAGTTCGTCTTCCAAAGAACGTAGAAATACCTGCCGCAAGTTTCAGAAACTGGATACTCAACATTGGGGAGTCGAATCAAGATGCGCCGTGGGCAGTGCTAAGTCCCATGAGGAGAAGCGGCTAATGCTGGCCGGCAATCGAAGGAAATTCTGGCATCGTGCGTGCATCCCAAACGCTGGCTGTCTCTTATTCCCGGGGTGGGCCGGTTTCGCCGCGCTGAAGCCGGTCTTGGGGGTAGAGCAAGAAAAGGGGCTCGGATGAGCCCCTTTTTTATTCCCCGCTCGAACATCTCTTGGCGTGGCGCTGTGCGCGCCTCACATTCTACGGACGGCGCTGATTAAGGCAGCATGCGCGGTTGCGGCTATTCATCGCACCGGTTATCGGCGGGCGGGTCCGGCGGAAAGCACTCCTCGCACGAGATTTCAATCTGATCGAGCCAAGCGACGATTTCACCGATCTGCGGGAATTCATGCCCGGAAATGGTCCACTGCGCGAAGATCTCTCCGTACCGGTCGGCTATGAAAACTCCCCGGCGCGCCAGTCCGTAGGATGACAGTGCGTCGTCCCCGAGAAACGCACGCGCGGAGCGGCCCGAGAAGTCAACTCCCACAACGATTCCCTGCGGAAGAACGTCGGTCTCGCTCGCCGGCTGGGATTGCAGAAAGACCACTAAGGCCAAGGCTTCTTTTTGCCGAAGTTCTTGCGCCCGCTCGGAGAGCCGCCGCAGAAAATCGCGGCACGGTTCACAGTCAGAATCCAAAAATATGATTACAAGATTTTTCTTTTGCTTGAAGTCCCAGGCGCGAACGGTACGGCCTTCCGTAGTGTGGATCGTAAGCGGAGGAATCATGCGGCTCTCGCGGTAGTGGCGCCAATTCCAGCGTTCTTGCTGTCACTCGGCACTGCGCTGCTGGAATTCGCGATGCGTTGATGCGTTTCGTTCTCCAGCCGTTGATACGGGGCGCTTGTTGTGTCGTCCCGAAGCGGGGCTGCGTGTCCCGGCTGAAACGTCCCGTGCTGGAAAAATCCCCACAGTGCGATTCTTGCATTTATTCCCAACTCATTAAAGAACAAGGTGCTTGGCTGCACCGCCTGCCGGGCGGCCTTTGGCCACGCGTCTGCTCCATGCGGTATTAAGGTGACTGGGCGGTGCTTGCGGTCCCGCTAATGGCGGGAGGAGTGAAGTCCAATGATAGCGAATCGCGGAAGGCAATTAGACCCCACACGGAGAAGCGTGGAATCGCGGGATTTTGAGGCGGGGCTGCGGCGGAAGATCGTGGGGCAGGATGAAGCGGTGCAATCGGTGGTGGACCTGTACCAGGTGTTTCGCGCGGGGCTGAATTCACCGGGGCGGCCGGTGGGGAATTTGCTGTTTCTGGGGCC
>JBOGNE010000031.1:0-3122 GCA_050747005.1 Candidatus Acidiferrales bacterium | reverse complement strand
AATCACATCCTATAATCAGCATTGCTCGGCTCCTTTCTCCCGAGCCCTGGTCGTTAGCGCAACCAAGTCTACTCGGGAGTGGGAGCCGACAGCGTCATCTAATCAGAAAAATTAAATGCGAATGCCTCGGCCACCCGCCTTTCAGTTCGAATTCTACTTCCAATGGGTTGTTCAATGCGTAAGAGTATCGATTCCATGTCGGAGGTATCCAGAAATCCACACTCAAATTGGACGGATCGGGAGACATGAAACGGCCCTGCTGCGACGAGTTGTATCTGGCACCGAAGTTATCGAGGTTGGATTCGGAGTCGCGTTCTTTGCCGGTGAATTTGTGGGTGGTCCCGGATTTCTCGATGGTTCACCAAGAGCGCCGTCCGGCGCTCTACAGCGCCCAACTTGGGGTGACGTGTCCCCCCTACTCCCGGTGCCGCAGGCACCGTCCTTCCGGCGCTCCCCGTTAACCGACTGCTGCCGCCATCACCAGTTCAGTCACTCCAAACGGCAATTGGTTTTTCCATTCTCGACTTCGATATCCACGGGGCACCCGGACTCGCGTAGCTGCTTAATGAACTCAACGAAATCCCTCGCCATGCTCTTTGCTCCTAGCCCTATGGAAGCGTAGTTCCTTATCCTGACGAGGTACGGAACTTCGATTTTATTTATTCGACCGACAGCGATGCTGTCGCGGAGAGCATTGAAATTGTGGCCGTGCCAGCTCGGAGCCCCTACCGCCTGGAAGAAGGCATCATAGACATCGTCAGGAGCAGTCCAGTTCCCGCCATCCATGACTATCTCTCGCATCTCGTCAGCCTCATGCTTAGCCCCGGTCTTGGAGCGTTTTCCGCTGGGTCAACCCTTGAACCTACCTTATCTTAGTAGAGCTCTGGTAGTGGTCGCTTGAATAATAGGCGCTTCCAGCGCTGCCAGTCACGATCCGCTCTGCATCTCGTCCACCGCCGCCAGAAGGGTTTACATCCCATTCTCGGTACGATAGGGCCTTTTTTGTTTCTCGATGAGCATCTAACGGAGCGCGTGGAAAAAAAGCGGAAGTAAGATTATTACCACCAACACAACCATTACTAGCCACGACCATTTATTGGCGAAATTGATCGTGTAGCCGATCCCAAAGCGCTTGGGGACAAGGATCGCCGGATCTTCAGGGTTCCAGTAGAGAATTCCCGCCTTCCACTTGTCCTTGGGAATTCTCTCTGTTTCCGGCGCGGCGTTGACCTTCACGTAAGACCAATAGATCAGCGCGGCGGCGCTCGCCAGTAGCACAGTCGGAATCACCCAAGCCGGAACGCTCACCAGCGGCAGCAACGCTACCAAGATGAACGAGAGCGTCGCCGGGTACAGGAAGAGTTGCAGGCTTCGCACTGTGGCGTACTGCATGACCGTCTTGCGCGAAACGCGCGAACCAATCCAAGCTACCACCACCAGGAGTCCATCGACGGTCGCGCCAAACAACAGCGGCCCATAGACACCGCGCCAGTCCCGACTGGCCCATGCGTTCGGCTGGCCATTGATTCCCCAATGCGAGGGAAAACTCTGCGGTAGGGCATTCCAATGCAGGTGCAAATACGTCGCAGCGACCCCGAGCGCCACGAACGGCGGCAGAATGAGCGATAGGCTTATTTTCGTGTGTGGAGAACCGAGATTTGTCTGCCGGATCATTCTCCCGCCTTCGCTCGCCCCGACGTTTCCAGTTCCTCGATACTGCGATGCTGAGGATAATCGTTAGAGGGAATGCGACTCAGGCTCGGAGTCAAGAGAGGCATTGTACGACTCTCGCATCTCACGCCCTCTCGCGCGCGTGAAAATGGAGCGGCCAAGAGGAGAGGAAGGACGAGACAGGCCGCGAAAAGATTGGCCAGCAAAGCGCGCCTTCTCATCCCGCCCCTTCAATCCACGATCAGTGACTGACGCCGGCGTCTACTGGCCTGGGACGAAGGCGCGGTCGGCGGCGGAAATGTCGACGTTGCGCAGTTCGGTGCGGACGCGGAATTGCCGAAGCTCGCCTTTTTTCTTCGTGCTTCGTTTCGTCTCGTAGGTAAGCAGGTATTGATTTTTGAGCACCATGTCGAGTTGCTTGAGGAACGGCGAAAACGAAATAGGCGTCGAGAGACCTTGGAAGAATGCTTCGCCGCCAGTTTCATCCGCCATTTTTCCGAGGTTGCTCTGTCCCCAGCTGACGCGAAACGTGTTGCGGAACACGCGGCCGGTTCCTTGCGCGTACAGGGTGTGAACCATGATTCCAGCCGTCTCGGCGCGGGCGATCGTGGAATCCACGTCGGGGCTGAACGGATCGCCGCGGAAACGGTCGATACCGTCGGCGATGACCAGGACTTCGCGGCGCGCTCCGGTAACAGGCCATCGCTTGAAAAGATCCATCAAGGACAGGAACGTGCTTGTGAATGCGCCGCCATTTCCAATCGGCATGCGAACGGATTTTGCAACGGCCGCGTGCTCCGTGCTGAATTGCGAAGCCGCCTGGATCGTTCCGTTGCTGGCGTAAAACACACCCACCGAAGTTGTATTCGGCTGCGATTGAATGAACTCACGCAGGTCGTTGAGCTGATTGCCGATTTCCGTCGGGCTGATCACATCGTCGATTAGAATTGCAAGCTGCAGCGAAGCCTTGTCGCCTTGCGCCGGCACCCAGTCCGTTACGTCTCGCTTGGTCTTGCCTTCGTACACCGAGATGTCATCTTTACCCACGGCTGGCGGGGCGGTGTATTTCGGGCCCAGTACGGTGACAACGACGCTGATCGGAGCGGTGGACGTCGATGCCGCCTGCTGCTCTTGCGCGAGTGCGGGAACAGCGGCGAGAAGGATCGTCGCGGAAATTGCCAGGTAACAGGACAATCGGCCTGCGATACGCATGTGAGTCTCCTCAGTAAAAGATGTTCGGTGTAGACGGCCAGCTAGATATGGGGATCCCAGGAACGAACTACTTTAGAAAGAGGAGGCAGGGATGTCAAGCGCACGGAGACGGTGGTGTCTTAGCTCCATAATTCTGTCACCCCTGAACGGCAACGTGAAAATGTCACCCTATGAGACAGGAGACCTTTCCGTTGAGTCAGAAGGAACTGCAACGAGTGAGCGTACTGAGCACTTGCCTA
>JBOGNE010000030.1:0-212631 GCA_050747005.1 Candidatus Acidiferrales bacterium | reverse complement strand
GGGTAGGGGCACGGCATGCCGTGCCCACCGCGCCTCTTCTCACATTTCCGCGAAATCCCGATGCTGACGATTCGTGGTTCAGATTGCGGATCGCTCTTCAGGCGAATCGCTTTGTTACAATCAATCGTTCCTATTTTAGAAAGGCGAAATCATCCTCATGCATGAGAGACACATTCGTTTCGCTTGCGCGTTCATCCTCGCACTTGCGCTTCTGGGCTGCACGAACGATCGCAAAGCCCGATCGTCAGAACCGTCCGCCCTCGCGCCTTCATCAGGTCCCGTTCTCACTCTCAACCCGGCAACAACCGGCTCGATTTCCGGCACGGTGACACTCGAAGGAGCATCGCCTCCCGCGCGTCACATCAATATGAGTTCTGAACCCGAGTGCCAGAAGATGCATCCCACGCCGGTGGATTTTCCGGAAGTGGTTACGGGCGATGGCGGCGCGCTTGCGAACGTAGTCGTCTACATTCGGAGCGGCCTCGGCAACTATCATTTCCAGGCGTCGAGCGTACCGGCGATTCTCGATCAAAAGGGCTGCATGTACGAGCCGCACGTTGTCGCGCTCATGGTCAATCAGACTCTCGAAATCAAAAACAGCGACGCGACCATTCACAATGTTCACCCGGCTCCGGAGGCGAACGCGGCGTGGAATCAATCGCAACCTCCGGGAGCATCACCGATTGAGAAATCGTTCTCAAAGCCGGAGCTTGCTATCCCGGTGATGTGCAACGTTCACCCGTGGATGCGTGGTTATATTTTCGTTTTTAATAATCCGTATTTCAGCATCACGCCGCGCGCCGGCGCCTTCGAGCTGAAGAACCTGCCGCCCGGCACGTATACGATTGAAGCGTGGCAGGAAAAGTACGGCATCCTCGATCGGACGGTCACCATCGGTCCACGCGAGTCCAAATCCATCACGTTTGTGTTCAAAACCGCTTCTTCGACCCCATGATCGCTACCGCGGACGCGCTGGCTTTACGAACGGCAAGGCAGCGGGCGCGAGACAGCGCTGGTCACCGTATCTCTCGATCTCTGTTGGGCCCGAGCAATCGTCAGCGCAAGCAAATTCGTGAGACATTTCTGGAAAACCTTTCGCGTTCCGGTGTACCCTGTAGGGCTTAATTTAATTCTTATTTGTGCCATTAAAGAAGAGGCCTGCGTTCGCAATGCCGGCAATTTATAATCGCGCGATCCATCGCTTCGCTGTCCTTACCGCGATTGCGACGCTCGTCCTTCTGACGGCGGGCGCGCTGGTCACCAGCAACAACGCGGCCGATTCCGTCCCGGACTGGCCGCTGGCCTACGGTAAGATTATTCCGCCGCTGGTGGGCGGCATCCGTTTTGAATACACGCACCGGGTTCTTGCCGGCCTCGTCTCGATCCTAACGGCTATCCTCGCCGTCTGGCTTGCATCGAGTAAATCCAGCCGTCTCGCTCGACGCCTGGGCTGGACGGCTCTCGGCCTGGTGATTGCGCAAGCGATCCTCGGCGGGATACGCGTTCTCGAAGGCCATCCGGCAATTTCGGCCACGGCTCATGCCACGCTCGCGCAGATTTATTTCATCACAGTGGTTGCGCTGGCGCTGATCGTAGGCTCGTGGTGGCAGCGCGACTTGCCGGGACTTGAGGATGCTTCCTCACCGCGCGTTCGCACACTTGCTTTTTGGACCACCGCCGCCATTTTCGTGCAACTCATTCTTGGCGCCGGCTTTCGCCACGGCGCCTGGGGGATCCTTCCGCACCTGATTGGAGCGTGCGTCGTAGCAGTCATGGTCATCTGGACCGGGCGCGTCGCCAAGAAGCGCTTCGGCGGCGTGCGTGAAATCCGTCGCGGCGTCGCTCTGCTGCATGCTACCTTCGGTACGCAGATTCTTCTCGGTTTCGCGGCCTATTGGGCCGTTGAAAAGGCAATGGACGCCGCACAACCCACTTTGTCCTATGTGACCCTCACCGTGGCGCACGTTCTCGTCGGCGCTCTCGTGCTCGCGGCAAGCGTGCTGCTGACGCTTACATGCGTGCGCCTGATCGGCTCGGATCCCGCTACCGCTGCGTTGCATTCCGCTGCCGCCGATCCGGCGGAAGGTTCGAGGGCGTAGCCATATGGCTCCTGAACGCGCCGATGCTATCGCAGTCGAGAAATCCTGGGCTTACATCGCGCTGACGAAGCCGGACGTCACCTTCCTTGTCGTTATCACCACAGTCGCGGGCTTTTATCTTGCTTCGAGCGGTCCGATGGAATGGGGACGGCTACTCAACACTCTCTTCGGCACGATGCTCGTCGCGGGAGGCACGGCGGCGCTCAATCAATACATCGAGCGTGAAATGGACGCGGTCATGCGCCGCACCGCGCAGCGTCCGCTGCCGTGCGGAATTCTCCAGCCAGCGGAAGTTCTGTGGTTCGGCGGAGCGGCGATTGCCGCGGGAGCGTTGTGGCTCGCTCTGGCAGTCAATCCTCTTGCGGCTCTGATAGCGATGGCCACCAGCGTCGTCTACCTCGCCGTGTACACGCCGCTCAAGACTCGCACAACGTTTGCTACCGCCATTGGAGCGCTTCCCGGCGCTTTGCCGCCGCTCATCGGCTGGGCTGCGGCGAGGGGATCGCTTTCTCTGGGTGGCTGGGTGCTATTCGCGATTCTATTTTTTTGGCAGTTCCCGCATTTCCTCGCGATCGCCTGGATGTATCGCGAAGACTACGCCCGCGCCGGGATCAAAATGCTTCCGGTGGTTGACCCGAAAGGCGACGCTACCTTCCGCCAGATTATCGTGACCAGCGCGATTCTAGTTCCCGTAAGCCTTCTGCCGTCGGTGATCGGCATGGCAGGGATTCGCTACTTTTTTGGCGCGCTTATTCTGGGCATGGCGCTGCTGCAGGTATCGCTCTGGGCCGCGCGGCATCGGACTAACGCTCGTGCGAAATGGCTGATGCACGCGACGGTCGCGCACATTCCCATTCTCCTCGCGTGGATGATCCTCGATAAACTCGGCCGATGACGCCGTTCGTTCCGCTGTCCGCACTTCCTGCCGTGGACGCTTCGCTCAACGGCGCGAGCGCGATCTTCTTGGTAGTTGGCCATTCCTTCATTCGCCGAGGCAACATGCGCGCCCATCGGGCCTGCATGCTCACGGCCTTCGCTTGTTCCACGGCTTTTCTCGCATCCTATCTCTATTTCCACGCTCATGCAGGGATGGTTCGCTTCGGCGGACACGGCGTGATCCGCCCGGTCTATTTCGCTCTGCTGATTTCGCACACCATACTCGCCGCCGTCATCGTTCCGCTGGTCCTGATCACGCTGACGTTTGCGCTTCGCGCGCAATTCGCAAAGCACCAGCGCATCGCCCGCTGGACCTACCCGCTATGGCTCTACGTTTCCGTGACCGGCGTCGTCATTTACTGGCTGCTCTTTCGCGTTTACACGCCAATCGTTCATCCGGGGATTGGTCTCTGAGTGCACGCGGCCGATTCTGGCTGGATTCGCACGGGGCCGCAGGGCTGAGCCGGATATGCTACTGGATTCGCTAGCGGATATCTGCAGTTGAGGTCTTCATCCACGGAATCGTAAGTCGCCAGTCACTTGTACGTCACCAATGCTTGCCCGTTCTGAACCTGAATATCGCTTACTCCGGGCGGCAACCGCAGTTTTTCGCGGTTATCCGGATTGTTCATCATTTTCTCGACCGCTGCTTCGAGTGTGGACTGTGGGAGTGGCAGCGACCCTAACTTTCCGCCAACCGGATCGAATTTGATGTATCCGTCTTGGCTGCTCAGATGCCCGTCGAGCTCCAGCGACAAATCCTTGCCGTGGAAGTCGAACACCACGTAAGCCTTCACCAGATCGCCATCCATGTCGACTTTTACGTCTTTCACGCTCGATTGCACCTGATCGAGCGTCGGCTGGTCCGCTCCCGCGACGTTCGCAAGAGGATCGGCATCTGAACTCGTATCCGGCTGTGGCTCCGTTCCCGAGGGGGGAGCCGCCGCAGCCGCGGTAGCTGGCTCAGCGGCCGGCGCAGTACCGTCCTGAAGTTGCAGGTTCTGCTTCAGGTAGGAGTTGAGTTCAGTGGGATCGAGGGCCACTTCGCTCGTCATTCCCTGGGCTTTCGCGCGGTCTGCGGCTTCGAATTTTTGCTCGGCTCGAGCGGCGGCGGTCGCGTCGTAGGGGATGTTTGGTGGAGGCGACTTCTTCAGCACCAGTGCGAGCGTCAGCATCAGTCCCACGAGGCTCGTCCAGCTTAGAATTTTGTAGAGTTTTTTGAAAAATGCAGGGTCGGGCATGGGGTCTCCTACTGGTTCAAGTCTACCAGTCGGAAGCGCACCAACGGCCCTGGCCATTGGACCGCCGTACCCTACCGGCCACTGTACGGACGTACAGGTTACCCAGAGCATCGCCTCGTGCTCGTAGGGCCGACGGCCCCCCGGCGCTTTCGTGGGCGAGCGCGGAAGCCAGGAAACCTGGCTTACGTTCCAAGCGTTCGAATCACCGCATCGGTGAACTGCGCTGTTGTCGCAGTGCCGCCGACATCGCGCGTCAGCGTTTTGCCTTCGCGGTATACCTTGTATAGCGATTCTTCGACGTGCCTTGCCGCGAGAATTTCGCCAATGTGGTTCAGCATCATGATCGCGCTCATCAACAGCGCCGTGGGGTTCGCGATTCCTCGTCCGGCAATATCCGGCGCAGTTCCATGCACGGATTCAAAAAGCGCCGCTTCCTGTCCGATGTTTCCGCTGGGCACGACGCCCAATCCGCCGACCAGCCCCGCGGCAAGGTCGCTCATGATGTCGCCGTAGAGGTTGGTTAGCAGCAACATGTCGAATTGGTGCGGGTTCAGCACCATCTGCATGCAGGCGTTATCTATGATCATTTCGTGGTATTCAATGTCGGGATATTCGGCGGCTACTTTACGAATGGAAGTCAAAAAAAGCCCGTCCGACAGCTTCATAATGTTTGCTTTATGGATGGCGTGAATTTTCTTCCGGCCGTACTTGCGGGCATATTCGAACGCAAACCGCGCGATCCGCGTCGAAGCCTTTTCGGTGATTATTTTCAGGCTCTCAACCACGCCCGGAACCACGGTGTGTTCCAGACCCGCGTACAAATCTTCCGTATTCTCCCGCACCAGAACCAAATCCACATCCTGATAACGCGACTGGACCCCCTGCAAATTCTTCACCGGGCGGAGGTTTGCATAAAGATCGAGCGCTTGCCGCAACCCCACGTTGATGCTCGGCGCCCCGGCGGCGATCGCCGTTCTCATCGGGCCTTTCAGCGCCACTCTGTTCTTGCGAATTGATTCGACAACGCCGGCCTTCATAAATTCGAGGCCCTGTTTTTCAATTTCCTCGCGCGACGGGATCTCCTCCCACGTGATATCCACGCCGGAGGCAAGCAGAACCTTCTTAACGGCACCCGTGATTTCCGGTCCGATCCCATCTCCGGGAATAAGCGTGATTGTATGCGTCATAGGCGAACAGATATTTTATGGAATTCTCTAACTCTTGTACACGACAGATGGCCACGCGCGTTCCGCTCTTACAACTTTCGAAATCCCGATTTCCCCTGAAATCTCAAACTCCGAGGGGTCTGCTTCCTGGTTTTCGTTATACTCAGCCGTGCCTCTTCGCCATTCGACAAATCGCGAAATTGAAGTGAAACTCCGCGTCTCGGATGTCAGTGGTATCCTCCGCCGCCTGCGGTCGCTAGGCGCGTTCTCGCGGGGACGCGTCCTCGAGCGGAACGCGCTTTTTGACACGCCCGATTCCAACCTGCGCCGCAGCGGATGCCTTCTCCGGCTTCGGGTCGAGACTCCCGCTCCTTCCCCTCCAATCCGCGCCGGACAGTCCCGCGCGGTCCTCACCACGAAGGTCCCAATTACACCCGGTTCTCGTCGGTCCGGCGCGCTCCGCTACAAAGAGAAGCTCGAAAGGGAAGTCGAGGTCTGGAATCCGGAGGCCTGGCCGACACAACTGCGATCTCTCGGGTTCCGTCGTGCGTTCCGATATGAGAAATATCGCTCTTCGTTCGTCCTTCGAGGTCTCCATATCGACCTGGATGAAACACCCGTCGGTGTATTCCTTGAACTTGAAGGCGCACCGCGGGCAATTGACCGCACTGCCCGCGCCCTCGGATTCAGCTCGAAGGACTATATTCGCGCGACGTATTGGGACGTTTACGCCGCCGATTGCCGCCGTCGCGGCATCAGGCCGAAAAATTTGCTCTTTCGACCCTAAAAATCGCTCGGATATGCACTCTTCGCTTGACAAAGTTTCGATCTCCCTTTACTAGTCATTTCGGACCTCGAAGTTTCTGTTTCGATTGGCTTTGAGTTCTCAAAGAACCCATTGGGTTCTGCCGTCGAAGGTGAAATGGAACACCCGTCGAATCCAGAGCCGGGAAGTAGTCGGCCCTCCGGAGCATTTCAAATCGCCCGGTACGGCCGTGCCAGCTTCCCGCTTGTTTTCCTTCGCTGCTCCCGGTTTATCCGCGAGACGCGCCGCGTGCGTCCCGAATGGGTTAGCGGGAACAGAAAGGCGAGACCCGGCCTGACGTAATCGAGGGCGATGCTTTTCTGCCCGTGGCCGGACGTATTGCCGGCCGCGGGCTTTTTTTTTGCGGTTGCACAGGTTGCGGGGGGCCCAGCATGGTCTGAACCGTGCCGCGCCCTTTGGGGCTTTGAAGTGCAAGCCATCTCAGATGCGGTGGGTTTGGCTGCGTTGCTGTCGCAAGGGGCATCACATGCTTTACGCAACGGAAATTCTCGGCGCTGAGGCCTACGATTCGGCGGGTCATTTGGTCGGGCGCGTCAAGGAAATGTTCGTCGAGCCCGCCGACCAACCGAACCGCGTCTCGCGCTTGCTGCTTGGCCGCGGCCGGTATCGCCCGCTTGTGGCGCGATACGACCAGATCGGTTCGGTCGCTCCCGGCCGCGTTAGTCTGACGACCGATGAATCCGCTCTCGATCTCTATCAGGCGAACGAAGCGTGGCTCGCGGTGGGCAAGGATCTGTTAGACCAGCAAATCATCGATACCAATGGACGGAAAGTAGTGCGCGTAAACGATATCGATCTCAACGAGCAGCGCACGAATGGCAACGTCGAGCTTCGCATCACCCACGTGGATATCGGTCTAGCCAGCGCCATACGCCGCCTATTGCAAGGCATCGTGCCGCCGATGGCAATCCGGCGCCTTCAAGAGAAGCTGCCGATGCGTAATATCCCCTGGGAATTTGTCAACTTGATCGAATCGGATCCTCTTCGGCGCGTCAAGCTGCGTTTGACGAGCAAACTGCTCGCCGAACTCCATCCAGCCGACCTGGCCGATATCATGGAAGAACTTTCGCCGGCGGAGCGCCAGTCCATCATCGATTCTCTCGACGCCGAATCGGCGGCGGAGACAATCGCGGAGCTCGACAAGCGGCTCCAAACGCAAATCGTCGAAAAACTCGATCCCGAAAAGGCGGCGGGGATTATCGAAGAGATGAGTCCCGATGAGGCCGCCGACCTCATTCAGAGCCTGCCGCCTGAAACATCTCGCGAAGTCCTTGAAGAAATGGAGCACCGCGAAGCGCACGAGGTTCAGGAGTTGATGCGTTTCGCAGAGAATACCGCGGGTGGAATGATGACCACTGAAATCGTCGTCGTCGGCGAGGATGCCACGCGCGGCGAAGTCCTCGATTACATTCGTTTCCACCAGGTCCCCGCGGATCAACTCGACAATGTGGTGCTGATCAATCGCGACGCAGGTCTGGCTGGCACCGTTCCCATCGCGCATTTGCTCCTTGCAGAGCCGGAACAGCGCATGGCCGAGCTTGTGGTTCATCCGCTCCTTTCCGTGAAGCCTGATTTGCGCGACAGGGAAGTCTTCGAGCTATTTGATAAATACAATCTGCGGAGCCTGACGGTGGTCAATGACGCGCAAGTCCCGATCGGCGCGATTACGGTGGATGATATCGTCAGCCGCATGCACGCCAAGCTGTAGCTGGCGTTCGTGGAGAGACGTAAAGGTTTTGTCTTGACGACGCAGGGTACGGCGCACTGAGCCTGACGCAGGGCGGGCCGAGCCTGCGGTCTATGGCGATTTTCAAAAGATACGACCGATGAATACCCGCTCCACGCTTACGAAAACGCTCGACGCCTGGAAATCGCGCGGTGGCGACATCGGCCGCCGGACCCGCTCCTGGCGCCGGCGCATCGCCGTCTTTCTGGCCGTCGTTGGCCCCGGCATTATCACCTCCAACGTTGATAACGACGCCGGCGGGATCACGGTTTACAGCACTTCAGGCGCGCAATTTGGTTACACGCTTCTGTGGTGTTTGATCCCGCTCACGATTGCACTGTACGTCAGCGAGGAAATGTGCGCCCGCATGGGCGCCGTCACCGGCAAGGGCCTTTCCGATCTGATCCGCGAGGAATTCGGCTTTCGCCCGACGTTCCTGGTCATGCTTGCTGCCCTCGCAGTGGACCTGGGCAACACCGTAGCGGAGTTCGCAGGCGTGGCAGCGGCCGGCGAGGTCCTTCACGTCAGCAAATATCTCACGGTGCCGCTTGCTGCTATTTTCGTCTGGGTTCTCGTCGTTTACGGCAGC
This sequence comes from Candidatus Acidiferrales bacterium, assembly GCA_050747005.1. GTDB lineage: Bacteria > Acidobacteriota > Terriglobia > Acidiferrales > UBA7541 > Palsa-295. The sequence continues at coordinate 204,048 of JBOGNE010000030.1, read as the reverse complement.
TACCGCTCCGTGGAAAAAATATTTCTCGTAGCTTGCGGCTTTTATTTGTCTTACGCGCTCTCTGCCTTCCTCGCGAAGCCGGACTGGATACACGCCGCCCGCGAAACCGTCCTCCCATCGATCCACATAAACACGCCGTATCTGCTCGTGCTCACCGCCCTTATAGGCACCACGATCGCTCCGTGGCAATTTTTCTATCTGCAGGCCAGCGTCGTGGAGAAGCGCATCGCTCCGCGTCAGTATAAGCACGCACGGTGGGACGTGCTCGTCGGCAGCATCACCTGCATGGTCATCGTTTTCTTCATCATCGTCTGCTGCGCGGCAACCCTTAACGCCTCGGGCCAGACCAACATCCCGGATGCCGCCACTGCCGCGAAGGCGCTGATTCCCCTTGCTGGACGCTGGGCGGGATTGCTATTTGCTTTCGGCCTGCTGAACGCGTCGCTTTTCGCGGCGTCGATTCTTCCGCTCTCGACGGCGCACGTCATCTGCGAGGGGCTCGGCTTTGAAGCCGGCATCGATCACAAATTCAAGGAGGCTCCGACATTCTACTCGTTGTATACCAGCCTTATCGTCGTAGGAGCCGGCATCATTTTGATTCCCAACGCGCCGTTGCTGAAAATTCTGGTTCTCTCTCAAGTCGCGAATGGAGTCTGGCTACCCATCGTGCTGATTTTCGTTTTGCTGCTGATCAACCGGCGGGATCTGATGGGCGACTACGTCAACACATGGGCTTTTAACGTTGTCGCTTGGACCGCCAGCATCGTCGTCATTGCGATCACGCTGATTTTGGTTTATACCACCATCGCCAATCCCGCATCCGCCGGTCTTTCGGGCTCGCTTCTCCATTTTCATTGAGCGCATCCGGGCCCGGCCACATCGACTCCGCGCGTCGCCCTGAGACCGTCCTCTCAATCTTGCACCTCATTACTCCCTGTGCTACTTTGCGGTCGGACGTCCTTCGGGCGATTTTCCGTGAAAGCTGCCGACCTCTTGAAGCCTGACAACCGCGAAGAAGCAGAACTACTCGATACACTCGATCTCAAGCGTCTGCCGCAGCATCTTGCCATCATCATGGATGGTAACGGCCGCTGGGCGCAGCGACGGCATTTGCCGCGCATCGCGGGGCATCGCGCCGGCGTCAAAGCCGCGCGCAACATTATTGAGACATGCACCCGGCTGAAACTTCAGTGTCTGACGCTCTACGCTTTCTCGCTCGAAAACTGGCGGCGTCCCCGCGCCGAAGTCGATTTTCTGATGCGGCTCCTGCGCGAATATTTGAAGAGCGAAATGCGTTCGATTCACAAGAACAACATCCGATTTCTGGTCATAGGCCGCACGCATCAGCTTCCCGAGGCGGTGCGCGGCGACATTGACGACGCCATGCGGCTCACCTCGCGCAACACCGGCATGAGGCTTGCCATCGCGCTCAATTATGGAGGCCGTGCCGAGATCGTCGATGCCTTCAACGCATTGCTCGAAGACTCGGGGACCAACGGTGCGGCAACCTTGCGGGTAGATGAACAGGCCATATCCGATCGCCTATATACCGCAGGGCTGCCGGATCCTGACTTGCTCATCCGCACGAGCGGCGAAATGCGAGTCAGTAATTTTTTGCTGTGGCAGATCGCCTACGCCGAAATTTACGTCACCGAAACTCTTTGGCCGGATTTTTCCCGCGCGCGTTTTCTTGAAGCGCTCGCCGATTATCAGAAGCGCGAACGCCGCTATGGCGGATTGAGCGGGCCGCGAGAACGCGCGCTCGAAGCAAAGGGCTGAGGCCAGGGGTTAACACCAAATGCTCCGTCGCATCATCACCGCCGTCGTTCTGATTCCCATCGTTGTCGCTCTTATCTGGTACGGATCCGAGATCGTCGTCGCCGTTGTCGCCGCCGTCATCGCCATACTTGCGCTGATCGAATTGTTTGCACTGGGTGAACGCCATGGCCTTCGCGCGTTTCGCAAATGGACGATCGCCTGCTCGGTGCTCGTCTTCTACTCGCAGTATTCCACCGGCTTGATTCAAACTCGGCACGTGAGCCAGCAGGTTTCGATCGTCCGCAACGTCACCGGCGGCCATCTTATGGTCGTGGATGTGTTTCTTATCTTTCTTTTTGGCTGTGTATTCATCGGCATCGCCACGCGCCGAGGGCTCCAGGAAGTCCTCCCAGCGCTGGCCATCAGCGCGGCAGGACTTAACTTTATCGTTGTCCCTTTCAGCTTCATCGTCCGAGTGAATGAGATCACGGATATCGGGCGCTATCTCGTTCTCTTCACGCTCGTTCTCATTTGGGTTGGCGACATGGCCGCCTATTTCGTGGGACGCAGTATCGGCCGCTTTCCGATGGCCCGCGTTCTCAGCCCCAAGAAAACCTGGGAAGGTTCCGTCGCCAACCTCATTGCCTCGTTGCTGGTTGCGTTGGTTTTCGCCAAGTGGCTGGGCTTAAATCTGGCGATGTATCTCATTATTGCCGCCGCTGCGAATATTGCCGGTCAGGCCGGCGACTTGATCGAGTCCACGTACAAGCGCGGGGCGGGCGTAAAAGACTCCGGAGGCATACTCCCCGGCCACGGCGGCATGCTTGATCGCATCGACAGCCTGATTCTCGCGAGTCCCGTGGTGTGGGCTTTTTACCAGTGGCTCGCCAGCGCCCATTTTTAGCTAATCGTCGCGTTAGCCCGCCAATGACTCTTCGTCTGCGCTTCTGAGCTGGCAAGAGCGGTCTTATTCGCAAAATGTCTGCATACCCTATAAAATAGATCGCCTTCATGAAACGCATCTCCATATTGGGATCAACGGGCTCGATTGGCCGCCAGAGCCTCGCCGTTGTCGATTCGCTACCAGGCCAATTTGAGGTTGTCGCGATTGCGGCCGGCTCCAACGTTTCGCTAGCCGCCCAGCAGGCCATCAAGCATGAGCCGAAGATCGTCTCCGTCGGGAGCGAATCTGACGCTCGCGACTTTCGCGACGCACTTAAGCGTCAAGCGCCGCGCGGATACAATCCTGAAATTCTGTTTGGCTGCGAAGGCATGGAACGCGTCGCCACGCATCCCGACACACAAATTGTTGTATCGGCAGCTGTTGGCGTTGTCGGTTTGCGCGCCACATACAAGGCGATCGAGCAGGGAAAGGCGATCGCTCTGGCCAATAAGGAAGTCCTCGTCGCCGCGGGGGGAGTCGTGATGGCTGCGGTTCGCCGGCACGGCGTCTCGCTTCTTCCGGTGGATAGCGAGCACAACGCGATCCACCAATGTCTTCGCGCCGGGGCGCACAAAGAAGTAAAGCGCCTCGTCCTTACGGCTTCGGGCGGCCCCTTCCGGAAAACGCCGGTTTCGCGTTTCGCGAAAATCACTCCAAAACAGGCCCTCGCGCACCCCAACTGGAAAATGGGCCAGCGCATCACAATCGATTCTGCCACGCTAATGAACAAAGGCTTCGAAGTGATCGAGGCTTGCTGGCTTTTCGACTTTCCGCCCGAAAACATTCAAGTCGTCATCCATCCCCAGTCCACGATTCACTCGATGGTGGAATTCGTGGACGGTTCGATCCTCGCGCAGCTCGGACCAACCGATATGCGCATGCCGATCCAATACGCGCTAACGTTTCCTGACCGGATCGCATCCAATGGGTGTGCGCTCGATTGGGCCGCGCTGCGCGAGCTCGACTTCGAGGATGTGCCGGCGAAAAAATTCCCATGCCTTTCGCTCGCCAAGGAAGCGTTGCGTCAGGGAGGTCCTTTGCCATGCGCGCTGAATGCGGCTGATGAGATAGCCGTCGCGGCGTTTCTCGAACGCCGCCTGCCGTTTCCCGGCATCCCTGCGGTTATCGAGCGCGTGCTGGATCGCATGCCGCGCACGCCGCTGCACACGATCGAAGACGTGCTGGCCGCCGACGCCGAAGCCCGCCGCTTGGCTCGGGAAGCTGTCGCCGGCCGCAGCGGCGCATCGCGCCGCAAATAATGCCGCAGGACAGCGGGGAAACATTGTGTCGCGCAGGCGTCAGCAGCGGAATCGTGCAGCGTGGCGATGCTGTTTTACTCTTGAGCGCCAGCCCGCGCGAGCCAAGCGAAAATCTTGTAAAATGTCCGTGAGGCAATCATGTCAAACTTCATAATCGCCGTTATCGCCGGGGCTTTCGTCCTCGGGATACTCATTTTGCTCCATGAATGGGGACACTTCGTCGCCGCGAAACTTTGTGGCGTCCGCGTCGATATCTTTTCCATCGGCTTCGGAACGCGTCTCTGGGGATTCAAGCGCGGCACCACGGATTACCGCTTGAGCGCTCTGCCTCTCGGCGGATACGTAAAGATGGCCGGCGACAATCCGGTTGAAGAACGCACCGGCGCGCCGGATGAATTTCTTTCCAGGCCCCGGTGGCAGCGTTTTTTTATCGCGGTGGCCGGACCGATCGCCAACATCGCGCTCACGTTCGCCATATTCTGGGGGATCTACGCCATCGCTGGAATGCCTTCCGAGGTTTATCTCCACAAACCCGCCGAGGTCGCAGCCATTCCTCAAAATTCTTCGGCCAACTCTGGAGTTCAACCTGGCGATCGCATCGTCGAAGTGAATGGCGTGGAAACTCCAACTTGGGAAAACGTACTTTCGCGGCTCGATAGCGCCAAGCCGGGCGATTCCGTGAAACTCGATATTTCGCGTAACGGCGCCCAGCAGTCATTGATCGTAAAAATGCCCAACAAGCCAGCTGCCGACCGCTCCGATATTGCTGGCTATCCGGCGTTACCGCCGGCCATTGAGGACGTACAGCCCGCATTTCCGGCCGAGCGAGCGGGTATGAAAGCCGGCGATACTGTCATCTCGATTGATGGCAAACCCATCGTGACCTGGCCACAGCTTACCGACGCAATCCGCGGTTCGGAGGGGCATCCCATTCACTTCGTAGTTCGTCGAAATGGGCAGGACGTGCCCCTTACCATCACTCCCACTCACACTATGACCCCGGACGGCGAGATGGCTTGGCTGATCGGCGCATCGAGACAGGCCCAGACCGTCTACGCGCATCAGGGAGTCGTCCCTTCCGTGAAGGAAGCTGGCGGCGCGACCTGGCTATATACGCGTCTCATCGGCGACTTCGTAGGCGGCCTTTTTTCCGGCAAAGTTTCGATGCATGATTTGGCCGGCCCGGTCGGCATCGTGCAGCTGTCCGGCGAGGCGGCAAGGCGCGGTCCCTTGACGCTCCTGCAATGGATAGCCTACATCAGCCTGGACCTCGGCCTCTTGAACCTGCTTCCCATACCGATTCTCGACGGAGGGCATGTCCTGATGCTCGCTATAGAAGGCGCCCTTCGCCGCGACCTGAGTATTGCTTTCAAGGAGCGATTCGTTCAGGTCGGCCTGGTGTTTCTGCTCGGCATTTTTGCCTTCGCCATGTACAGCGACATTCTCCGGGTCATTCAAAGCCGTTAGGGTTCTCCGTTCATTTTCGATCCAGCCGCATTCGCGTCGGCGCGCGTTTTCCGATAAGCTTCTTCGGTCGCGTTTCTCAAGAGCTTCGGGGACAAGCACTGCCGCCTGAGGGGTCATGCTCGAACGCTTGCAAAAAATCATAGCGCGCGCTGGGATCGCCTCCCGCCGCCACGCCGAGGAACTCATCGCCTCAGGACTGGTGACCGTCAACGGCCGCACGATTACTGAGCTGGGCACGAAAGCAGACGAATCGCGCGACCACATCAAGGTCAGCGGCAAGCTTCTGCGTCCGGAGTCCGAACGCATCTATTTGCTGCTCAACAAGCCGCCGGAAGTCGTCTCGACGCTGAGTGACCCCGAAGGCCGCCCCTCGCTTCGCGACTTTTTGCAGGGTGTTTCCGAGCGCGTCTTTCCCGTGGGCCGCCTGGAGTACCATTCATCCGGTCTTGTGTTCCTCACAAACGACGGCGAACTCGCGAGTCGCATTTTCCAGTCGCACCACCTGCCGCAGACATATGCGATCAAACTGAAATCCCTGCTCACATTCGCGGAAATCGAACAGCTTGCCCGGTCTACCGGAGCTCGCATCTCGCGGCTCAAAGGCAAAGAAGCTCCCTGGTATGAAGTGACGCTCACCGAATCTCGCCGGGACGCGCTGCGCAACAGACTTTTTCAGACTGGCCATCCCGTTGAGAGAATGAAGCGCGTCCGCATCGCGAATCTCGGACTCGATCGCCTTGCTCCCGGGGAGCATCGAGTTCTTTCGTCATCTGAAGTGTCGGCCTTCAGCCGCGCACTGTCTTCGCCGGGCGCGCCAACACCGGCCACGGCGGCATTTTCCCGGTTCTCCGCTGCATCCGAGCGCGCGCGCGCCCCGCGGCCTTCCAATAATTACTCGCGGCGAAAAGTACGGCCTCACTCCACGGCGCCTTATCGTGGAAATCCGGGCTACGCGGCTGAAAAGCGAGATTCCGGTGCGCGACGCGAAACAACGAGCGCGCGCCCAAAAGGCCCGCGGTCAACGCGATCTTCCCGCCACGAACCGCCGCGAGGAAAGAAGACGGGGAAGCCGGCGTTCAAGAAGGGACGGCCAAGCTCCGGCAGCCGCCATTCCCCGAGAAGGCGCCGCTAAGGCTTTGCGCGGATGAAGAATCGGATTCACGAACTCGTTCCGGATTGCATTCGTGAGATCGCGCCTTACCGGCCCGGGAAGCCCATCGAGGAAGTCGAGCGAGAATTGCGCGTGCACCCGATCAAACTTGCTTCCAACGAGAACCCGCTGGGGCCTTCGCCGCGAGCCATCGAAGCCGCGCACAAGGCTCTGGCTGGGTCCAACCGTTATCCCGACGGCAGCGCATTCTATTTACGCGAAGCCCTTGCCGCGCGCCACAAAATTCCCACCGACAATATCATTCCCGGTAACGGTTCGACGGAACTCATCGACCTCGCCGCGCGCACGCTGCTCGCGCCCGGCGATACTGGAATAACCGCACAGGGATCTTTCCCGCTCTACTACATCGCTATTCGTTCGGTTGGCGCGCGACTGGTTGAGGTTCCTTTGCGAGATCACGTTTTTGATCTTGATGCGATTGCCCGCGGCGTGACGCCCGGCGCCAAGCTCATCTATCTCGCAAATCCCAATAATCCTACGGGCACGATGTTCACCGCCGATAATCTGGACTCTTTTCTCGCCCGCATTCCGGAAAATATTCTCGTGGTTCTCGACGAAGCCTATTGCGATTACGTGGATAATCCGAAGTATTCCCGCTCGATCGATCTGGTTCGCGCCGGCAAATCGCTCTTGGTCCTGCGCACGTTCTCGAAGGTGTATGGCCTCGCGGGTCTCCGCATCGGCTACGGCATTGGTCCGGCGGGCCTGCTCGCCGAAATGAACAAAATTCGCATGCCGTTTAATACTTCGGGTGTCGCGCAGGCAGCGGCTCTCGCCGCGCTCGATGACGCCGAACACGTCCGGCGGTCCGTCGAATCGAATCGCGCAGGCCTCGCTCAGTTGCAAGCAGGATTAGGACTACTGCGCCTTCGCGTGATCCCTTCAGTCGCCAATTTCATTCTGATTGAATTCGGGTATGATACCGAGCCGTTGTGCCAGGAATTATTGCAGCGCGGCGTTATCGTTCGCCCGATGCGCTGGATGGGCTTTCCGGATGCGATTCGCGTTTCGGTAAGCACTGCCGCCGAGAACGACCAATTCCTGCATGCGCTTGCCGGCATGCTTTCGAAGTCGGACGCGCCTAGATCCGGAACGCACAGAGAAAGGAAGTAGGAACTAGCTGCGCCGGGTGCGCGTCGCACACAAGGCTTCGCAACATCCGGAGAGAGTTCCCATAACTGACGATGACCAGCCCATCTGAAATACCGGGCGATTCTCCTGTTCCCACGCCGACGCGCTCCTCGCTGGGCGTAACAGAAATCCTCAAGACCAGCCGTACCATCGCGGTTGTGGGACTCTCCAGCCGCCGCTTTCGGCCGAGTTACGGCGTCGCCGAATATCTAAAATCAGCAGGCTACCGGATCATCCCCGTGAATCCCCAAGAGACTGAAGTTCTCGGCGAAAAAGCTTACGCGCGCCTCGAAGATATTCCGGAACCGGTAGACGTCGTTGATATTTTCCGCCGCTCGGAATTCGTGCCGGCGATTGTGGAATCGGCGATTGGCATTGGCGCTCGCGCTGTGTGGATGCAGGAAGGCGTCAGCCACGCCGACGCCGCGGAACGCGCGCGCCGCGCTGGCCTCTTCGTCATCATGGACGTGTGCATTCTGAAGGAACACATCAAACGGTTTCGTCTGCCCGGCGATTAGCCCGCGGATTGCTCCGCTCGATTCGCGCTGAGATGCGATTCGCGATTCTGGCACGGAAGTTCTCTCCAATCATCTCAGCGCGTAGACCGACAGCACCGCCTTGCCCACTTGCGTGACCGCCAAGGAGTCGCCATCCGGTGCGATCTGAAAATCATGGAATTCGAGGCTGTGGAACAGCGGCACGAACGTGCCGTCGTACAGCCCCACCCAAACTAGGTCCCCTGATTTGTTTTCCGGCCCGCGTTTCAGAAGGATGTGCCGCCCTTCACGTCCAAATTCGAATTTCCCCATGCCGGTTTTGACGCGAACGGGCTTCATGGGGCTCGTCAGATCCCGCACTTCGATTGTGTCGCCATCTGCAAAGAATCCAACTTGCGAACCGGTGGACGACACGGTCAATTGTCCTTCGAATGCTTCCAGCCTGGTGAGCTGGCGGATGCCTTCATGCACCAGATCGAGTTCCAGCAGCGCCAGTTTTCCCATAACGCTCAGGTTCTCGCTCACGGCGAACGCCTGATTGCGTTTGGCATCCCATGCCACGGCGTCAAAGGTGTGGCCCGCGAAAAGCGTCGTGTTTTTCCCGTCGGATGTGTTGGTTCGCACAATCGTGTACGCTCTTTCGCCCGTTAGATAGACCACGGTTCGATCGTCTGCCAGCCACGTTCCGTCGGTCGCATTCTCGATAAATCGCGCTTTCGTTCCGGCCACTTTAATCTCGCGCCCGTTGTCGTCCAATAACGCGATGGACTTCGTGCCTCCCACCGGCTCGTCCGGATCGTCAGATCCCTTTTGCACTGTCAGGTCCGCCACGATGCGCTTTCCATCCGGCGACCACGACAGAGCGTTGACAACGTAGCTGGTCTTCTCCGCCGCGGGCATGAATTTCTCCGGGTCCACGATCAGCTTCGTCTTGCCATTCGGCGACGCGATCCAGATGTCATCACGCTCGATGGCTATTTTCTTGATTCGCTTCATGTGCGGCACCGAATAGGCGATGCGGTTATCCGGCGCGATTGCAAACACCTCGCAATCGGCATCAATCCTCAATTTCGGTTTTCGCTGTGCGGAGGTGGTTCGAGGCGATATCGCCGCCGCAAGAATCGCCAGCATCAATGCCGCTCGGTTTCTGACCCTATTCTTCGTTGCTCTTGCGCTGGCGTTGTCGCGAGTCACTGGGAGTTTTCCTCACACGTCTTTTTTTGTATTCGTCTTATCTCTTCCAACCTTTGACGGATACGCGCCTCAAATCCCTGGTCCGTCGGCTTGTAATATTCCCGCCCGGATAAGCTGTCCGGCAGGCATGCCATATCCGTGACTTTTTCCTGCGCGTCGTGTGCGTACTGATAGCCTTTGCCATATCCGATGTTGATCATCAATCCTGTCACAGCATTTCGCAGGTGCAGCGGCACGGGCTCGGCAATCGTCTTCTGCAAGTCTTGATTCACGTCGCCGTAACCCCGGTAGAGCGCATTCGATTTTGGCGCCAGCGACAAATAGACGGCTGCTTGTGCGAGCGCCAGGTATCCCTCCGGCGGTCCGATGAAATCGAAGGCATCTTTCGCGGCGATCGTTACTGCCAGCGCGCCAGGTTCCGCAAGCCCGATATCCTCACTCGCCATTCGCACCATCCTTCGCGCGACGTACAGCGGATCTTCGCCTGATTCGAGCATCCGCGCGAGCCAATAAAGGGCCGCGTCGGGGTCGGAATTTCGCACCGACTTGTGCAACGCCGAAATCAGGTTGTAATGCTCTTCGCCCGATTTGTCGTAGGGCAGCAGGCGTTTCTGCAGCACGTCTTCCAGTCGCTCCTGAGACACGACTCTGCGCCCCTGCGCGTCCGGCTCCGTCCCAAGCGCCAGCGCTTCGAGCGTGTTATAGCCCGCCCGCGCATCGCCATTGGCGACAACCGCGATTCGCTCGAGAATTTCGTCGCTGATTTCCACGCGCTCGTTTCCGAGACCTCGTTCCGAATCCGCGAGCGCCCGGCGCAGCAACAGCACGACCTGCTCCTGCGTGTGCGCGTGCAGCACGTACACCTTCATGCGCGAAAGCAGCGCCGCAATCATTTCGAACGACGGGTTTTCCGTGGTCGCGCCAATCAGCAGGATGTTTCCGGCCTCCACGTGGGGCAAAAATGCGTCTTGCTGCGCGCGGTTGAAGCGGTGTACTTCGTCCACGAAGACGATCGTCCGCCGGCCGTAGTGGCGCGTGGCTTGCGCCTTGGCCATTACTTCCTTGATTTCCTTGATCCCGCTGAGGACGGCGGAGAAGGGAACGAATTCCGAGCGCGTTTTCCTCGCGATGATTCGCGCAAGCGTCGTCTTCCCGCACCCCGGCGGTCCCCACAAGAGCATCGAGCCCAATTCGTCCCGCTCGATCTGCGTTCGCAGAGGTTTGCCGGGCCCGAGCAGTTCCTCTTGCCCCACAAATTCATCAAGCGTCTGCGGACGCATCCGGTCGGCGAGTGGCCTCCCGGCCAGCGGTTCGTCTCCCACTTCAATTGTGCGAAACAACCCCATGGTCAGCCTTTCACCGGACAACCTAAACTTTTCCTGACATTACCGACGCCGCTTCGCAACGTTTTCTATACGTTCGAACGGTGGAACATGGACCGAAGAAGCGCCGTCTTAATGGTAGTTTGTAGGGGCGCTGCTTGCTGCGTCCGCTTTGCGATTCACGCAAACGCCCGTCCCGTCATTCGCGATCACCCGCAAGTTTCCTCTGCCTGGCAGCCTCGTACAACACCACCGCCGCCGCCACGCCCGCATTCAGCGACTCCACCGCCCCGCTCATCGGAATCACAATTAGCGCATCGGCTGCATGCAGGACCTCGTTCGGCAATCCTGCGCCCTCGTTGCCGATAAATATCGCCGACGGCCCCCGCAAGTCCGCGTCCATCCCAGATTTAGACGCCGGCTGCGCGGCATGGGAACTTGCCGCGTAGATTTTCACACCCGCTATTTTCAGTTGTGCCAGCACCACGGGCGCGGCCATCGAGCGCAGCAGAGGTAATCGCAACGCTGATCCAGCCGAGGCCCGTACGGCCTTTGGCGACCATGGATCCGCTGTCCCTCGTGTCGCAATCGCTCCCGTCGCGCCGAATGCTTCCGCCGAGCGCAGAATCGTGCCCACATTGCCCGGATCCTGCACGCCTACCAACACGACGGCCAGCGCAGCGTCAGCTCTGTAGATGCCATCCGCCATGGCAGGCCCGCGCAGGACGTCATCCAGAGCCCAATCAGGAGCGCGCAGCAACGCCGCCACGCCTTGCGGTGTCTCAGTGCCGGCCACGCCTGCAAAGAGCTTATCCGTCGTACGTAAGATGCGCGATCGCGGAATTCCGGTTTCGCTCCCAGTCGCGGCGCGGAGAATTCGTCCGAGTTGGCTCTCGCCTGTCTCGCTCACAAGCAGGGCCTCGGCTTCGAGCCCCGAGGACAGCGCCTCTTCGACCAGTTTTGACCCCTCTATGCCGACCGGTTCGCCTGCAGCCGGTCCCGTACCGCGTAGCGCCGCTCGAAAGATGTTCAGCCATTTGTTGTCCCGACTGGTAATCGCGTCCGGGCGGGCGTCGCTTGATTGGCCGCTTGGGGCCCCGACACTCTTTGTGCGTTCCGGTGCGGAGAGTCGCGATCTCATTGCGCAAGCCTAGCATTCGCCTGGGTTTCGGTAAACCTTAGCTCGACCCATTCCACGCGGATTCCGTCCGAACGCTGGCAAAGGCAAAGGAACTAGCAGGCGCGAGATAGGCATCGATTTCAAGCGCGCCGCTAGAAGAACAGCGTAGAATGGCCGAGCCGATTTGATCCGCGCGGCATCTGTCCATGGCTACCGACACGACCGAAAAAAACAGCGCGCGCCCCGCAATCATTCTAGTAATCGTGATGATCGTGATTGCAGCGTTCGCAATTCTGCGCGGGCTGCAAACAGTCGCTTGGCTGGAAGCAAGAATGTGGGCTCGTGCGAATCCGTGGATTCGAGAAGTGCCGCAGCCTTTAACCAGCCTGCGGATCACGGTTGGAAAGGCCACGCAGATAAAGGTATTCAACTACGAATTTGCGTCGCCGTGGGGCGAAGCAAACGTCAGCCCCGGTGACAACTACGCGCAGCTTCGGTTCAAGCCAGGACAGGTGATCGTTTTCTACGACCCCGAAGCGCAACTCGACACCATCACGACGCTTAGAACCTCGACTTCCCCGCAATATCAGAATTTTGCGAGAGTCGCCGGCGACATCGGCACGAACTACGCGCTGTATCAAGCCGTTTACGCCGCTTCGCCCGCGCAAGTATCGCCGTTCCTGACGGCGAATGACTCGCTGCGGATGCACTTGCTTCTGCTCCTCAAGCTTGCGTTTGGTTTCGACGAGAAACCGCCGCTATATTCTTTCACGCAGGGCTCCGAGCGCGGGTTTCAGTTCGGCGACCCCGCAAGCGGGAGGCCGGTCGCTCTTCGTGTTTTTGATGGTCGCGATCACCAGTTTCGGTTCATTTTCGTGGTGGAATCGGGGTCCAGCGCGAAGATCACGCAATCCGATATCGACGGCATCGTTCAATCTCTCCAGCCGGTTCCGCTCAACGAACGGTAAGAAACGAGATCAGGCGCGGGTGGCGCGTGAAGTCTCGAGCACTTTCTGGTAATACGCCTCATATTGCGGGATGACGTCGTTCGAGCAATAGTGCCGGCGGGCGCTGGCGCGAGCTTGGTGGCCCATTGCGCGGCCCCGGTCGGAGCGCGTGAGGATCTCGATCGCAAACTTCCCCGCGGCTGCCACGTCGCGCGGCTCAACGAGATATCCGTCAAGACCGTGCGTGACCACCTCGGGCATCCCGCCGGAATTCGACGCGATAACGGGCACCTCGCAAGCCATCGCTTCGAGAGCTGCCAGCCCAAACGATTCCAGATCGCTCGGCAGCAAGAATAGATCCGCCAGACCGAGTTTTTCCTGCACGCGGTCCTGCTTGCCGAGAAAAAGCACGTCCCTCGACAGGCATTTCTTGCGGACGAGATATTCCGCGGTGCCGCGATCCGGGCCGTCGCCCATCATCACCAGCTTGGCCGGCATTTTCGCCCGCACCAGAGCAAAAATCTCGATGACATCCGTGATGCGCTTGACCGGGCGGAAGTTCGAAAGATGCATCAGAATTGGTTCCCCGTTTGGAGCCCACAGCGCGCGGGCGGCAACGTCGTCGTTGCGCTTGTAGAGATCGCAGTTCACGAAATTGGGGATCACCTCAATGGGCCGGCGGATTTCGAATTCCTTCAGCGTGCGGTCGCGCAGGTAATTTGAAATAGCGGTCACGCCGTCGCTTTGCTCGATCGAAAATCGCGTGATCGGCAGGTAGCTGCGATCGTTGCCCACTAGCGTGATGTCCGTGCCATGCAATGTCGTAATGAACGGCAGGCGTTGGGGATCGGTCATCATCCGGGCGAGTAACGCGCTCACGGAGTGCGGGATCGCGTAATGGACGTGGAGAAGATCGAGCGAGGCCTCTTCGCCCACTTCGAACATTTTTGTCGCAAGCGCCAGCGTGTACGGCGGATGGTCGAATAGGGGATACGTGGTGACTTCAACTTCGTGAAAATGGATGCGATCCGAAGCGATCGTCAGCCGGATGGGCATGCCGTAACTGATGAAGTGAACCTCGTGCCCGCGCGCGGCGAGTTCGATGCCGAGTTCCGTCGCCACGACGCCGGAACCTCCGTACGTCGGATAACATGTGATCCCTATACGCATTGAAACCTCGGTAGAATTTATTCGCGCGAGCGGCCGGGTTCCAAACTGCGGCAATCGACAACCTCGCGGATTTTCGATGCTGTTGCTTGCGCTGCAACTCCGGCGGATGCTAGATTCGCCTTCGCGCATTTCTATTAGACGGGCCTGGGACCAACAAGATGCCAAGACTTTTGGGGAAAGTGGCTTTTATTACCGGGGGCGGCACGGGGATTGGCAAGGAGTGCGCGCTTCAGTTTGCCCGAGAAGGAGCGCGCGTTGCCGTGGCTGGCCGCCAAAAAGAGCCGCTCGATGCCGCGGTTCGCGAAATCGAACGAGGCGGCAATAAAGCGCTCGCCGTGATGTGCGACGTCACCGGTCGATCATCGGTCGAATCCACGCTAGCAGAGGTGATGCGACGCTTTGGCCGACTCGACGTCGTCGTCAACAACGCCGGTGCGGTGGTCGTCGCCACGGCCGAGCAGACGTCTGACGAAGACTGGCACCGGCTGCTCGCGGCCAACTTAACTGGCACGTTCTATGTATCGCGCGCGGCACTGCCGCTGCTCCGCGGGTCAGGAGGCGGCGCGATCGTGAACATCGGCTCGATTTTGGGGCTCGTGGCTCGCAAGCGACGTGCGGCTTATTGCGCCGCGAAGGCTGGCGTCACCGGGCTGACGAAAGCGATGGCGCTCGATCACGCTCATGAGAATATCCGCGTGAATTGCATTTGCCCCTCGATTGTCGAAACGGAATTGGGAAGGGAATCGATGGCCAAGTCCGGTGACTTGGAAGCGGAGCGCATGCGACGCAGCGCCGAAATTCCCCTGGGGCGACTTGGAAAGCCGGAAGACGTGGCGCAGATGGCCGTCTACCTCGCCTCGGACGAATCGACATGGATCACCGGCGCCGCGCTGCCGCTCGACGGCGGCTTGACGGCATATTGACATGGCGCGTCCCGCGAAATCGAAGAGCTTGCTCGCCGAAAAAGAGATGCGCCTGCGATTGAATCAGAGCAATCCGGCAAAGCAGTTCGGCTTCGATCTGGTGAAGGCACAGCGTGGGCGCGCCGTGGTAAGGATGAGCGTTGCCGACCGTCATAAACAGGTGCACGGCGTGGTTCACGGCGGAGTCATTGCGGCGCTCGCCGATACGGCCGGTGGAATGGCGACTTATATGGCCGTGCCGCGCGGGACGCGAGCGGCAACCGTCGAATTGAAGATCAACTACTTGGAAGCCGTCGCCGATGGAATCGCCGTCGCCGATGCGCGCGTCATCCGCCTGGGGCGGCACATCGCCGTAGTGGATTGCGACGTTCGCGATGGGCATCGCCGGCTGGTCGCCAAAGCTCTGATGACTTTCTTCGTGGGTCCGTTCCGGAAAAGTCGCAAGCGAAGTCGCTGACGGTTCGTCATGCGGCCTCCGGCCCTTCGGCCGGAATGTCTCGCGCCCGGTCCTCGGAAGCGCCCCGGATAATTCACGCTTCGCGGATGTTCACTGCTGCCCGTTCGTGCCGCCGTTTGCCGCATCCTCGCCATCTTTGTATAGATATCGAATGCAATGTTTGTAGATGAGAAGGTTCGGGCTACCGTATCGCGTCAGCTTGATGCAATCCCGGTCGTACCATTCGACCGTTCCGCGCAATACCTCGCCGTCGTTCAGCATCACGGCAACGGGAGTGTGAGACTGCATTTGCTTCACGTAATAAAAATTTTCAGCGTGCGTTTGCTCGGGAGGGGCAGGCTTCTTGCGGGGAGCCTGAGGAATTTGCTGTGGCGCGACTTGCACCGGCCTCGGGGCAAACTGCTCCTTCACTTCCGTAAGAGTAGGGCGGAAAAGCTTGCGATTGACCATGAATAACTCCTCAAAATGGACCACTATGTCTTATGACTACAGAAGTTGCTGTTGGGTTGCAAGTTTCTAAAAAAATCTTACAGAAATAACTAATCGTGGCGCTTCAGCGGATGCTTAGTGAGGAAACATACGCGTCCAAGCCGAGTTGCCGTCCGATATTCCGCCGGAGGCGGCTATCGAGGCGGTCCAAGCCTTCCGTTGCGCGCAAGAGCCACCACCAATCTATTTTTTTTCCGACGGACTCGATCTCCCGCCTGAGGTCAGGGTTCCTGGGGAGTGAGCTCTTCGGGCTTTGCGAAACCTCAAGCAGGTCCGTGAGCAAACTATAGAATAGCCTCAGTATATTTTCAAACGATTCCTTCTCTTGCTTCGCGAGTTGCGCCGTGGCCGCGAAAATATCGCCGTATTTTTCACCGCCGATGGATTGCTCGATCAATCGCAACACGCTGGTACGGAGCCGCGCGGACTCCCTGAGATCGAGCGAGAGAGCCGCGCCGGGGCTGCCGCCCGAAAGCTGAGCCGTCAGTTTGGCCTCGGCGGGTTTTAAGTCTGTGCGGGATTTGAGAAAGCTTTCAATCTCTTCGGACGGGACCGGCGCGAAATGAAACTGCAGGCAGCGTGACCGAATCGTCTGCAGCAGGGAATCCGGCGTTGGCGCAAGCAGAATGAGCGTTGCACATTCCGGCGGCTCTTCCAGGATTTTCAGGAATACGTCGGCGTCGGTCCAGCGCATCGTATCCGCGCCGTCCAGAATGAAAACGCGCCGGCGTTGCTGGGGTCGGAAATAGGCTGCGCGCTGCACGGCTCGCAATTGGCCCACGCGAATCATCGGCCGCGCCACCGGCGTGCGAAGGCGCACGGGATCGGGGACGAGCAGCCACAGGTCCGGATGGGTTTCGATAATCAGCGGCATGCGCTCGAGGGCAGCTGCATCGGCGCTTTCACCGCGCTCGGCCAGACCTCGCTCGATCAGTGGCGCAGGGTTGGCGAGACGCCCGATTTTTTCGCACGCGGCGCATTCGCCGCAAAAATCATCCTTCCTGTGCTCGCAATTCGCGGCCTCGGCAAACATTCTCGCGAGCGTAAATTTCCCCACGCCGCGCGGCCCGGTGAAGAGCAAAGCGCTTGGAACGCGATCCCTGCGAAGCATGCCTCGCAATGCGCTGACGATCCGTTCGTTCCCGAGAAATTCTTCAAAGCCCATTCCGTTCACCGGTTCCCGTGCAGAGTAACGAAAATCCGCGAATTCAACGCCGCCAGAATTTGTTGATGAATTTCGTCGGGCGGCCGTAACGACCGGGCCGCAACGTCGTAGCATTCCACGGTCATCCAGTTCGGTTGCTGCGCCAGCCGGTCGTAGACGTCAGAGGCGTCCTGAAGGTGCGCGAGATTCGACTCCTGGATGTCGTGGCGAAGCGTCGTGTACTCGCGCCCGCTTTTTTGCCCCACCAGGCGATGAGCTTCGGAAACCGGAACGCGGAGATAGATCACGAGATCCTCGGCGGGCAACCCATAGACGTTGTGCTCGAGATGTTTGAGCCAGTCGAGAAATTCCTGTCGTTTTTCGCCCGCGATGCGCGCGCCTTGATGCGCGAGGTTTGAACCGATGTAGCGATCGGCGAGAACAAGATTTCCAGCGGCGAGGTCGCGTTCGATTCCGGGTTTCGATTCGAAGCGGTCGCCCGCGTAAAGCAGTGCGGAAAAGTGCGCGTCCACCGCGTCGAACGACCCAAAATCGCCGTTGAGATACCGCGCAACAAGTTTGCCGAAAAATCCTTCGTAGCGGGGAAAACTCACTTTTGTAAACGCAATACCGCGTTCGCCGAGCGCGCACGCGAGCATTTCCAGTTGCGTCCGTTTGCCGGAGCCGTCAATTCCTTCAAGAACGATAAACTTTCCGCGTGGAGGCATCGAATCGCGTTCAGTCTAACAAACGCGACAGTCGCAGCATAGGATGTTGAGGGAGCCGCCAATCTTCGGCCGGCATGGCCGCGGATGGCCGCGAGATGCGGGAAAGGCGTGCGTGATAAGATGGCGGCGACATGGAAGCAGATGCGACGCGGGTTGCGGTTATAAGGGCGAATCTACCGCGCATCGAGGAGCGAATCGAGCGCGCTGTGGGCCGAGCCGGGCGGCGGCGAGAAGCGGTAACGCTCGTCGCCGTATCGAAGACATTTCCTGCGGACGCGATTCGCGTGGCCTACGAAGCTGGTCTGCGGCACTTTGGCGAAAATCGCGTGCAGGAGTGGGAATCGAAGCGGCCGCATTTGAGCGATCTGAACATCACGATGCACCTGGTGGGTCATTTGCAGAGCAACAAAGCTCGTCGCGCCGCGCAATTGTTCCATCGTGTGGATTCAGTAGATAGCGCGGCTGTCGCACAGAAGCTCGATGCGGCGGAGTCCCTGCTTCAACCCCACCTTGGCGTGCTGATTGAAGTTCACCTCGGCAACGAGGAAACGAAAAGCGGTGTGGCCGAGAATGATCTGCCCCCACTTGCTGACGCGCTCGTGAAATTTTCACGTCTTGAATTGCTGGGACTGATGACCGTTCCGCCGTTTTTAGCCGACGCACAAAAAGTGCGGCCTTATTTTACCAAATTGCGCGAACTGCGCGACGATTTGTCGGCGCGAATCGGGCGAAGTTTGCCGGTTCTATCGATGGGGATGAGCAACGATTTCGAAGTGGCCATCGAAGAGGGTGCCACGGAAATTCGCATCGGAACCGCGCTCTTTGGGAGCCGGCCGGCGGCGTGATCTCTGCACGGGTTGCCCGCGGCGCGTTTGAACGGGGCATTCGTGGCTGTTAGAATCCTGTTGGCGTGAAACCGCGTCGCGCGTGTTCGGATTCTCAGTATCCCGCGCGTTCTGGCGCTTTCGCGGAAACTTCCGAGGTAAAACGGAAAGAAGGCAGCCCATTCCATGCCGGACATTAAAGCGATACAGGCGGAAATGCGTGCAAGCAAGACCGATGGCTGGCTCTTTTACGACCACCACCACCGAGATCCGATAGCGGCGCACGTCCTCGGGCTCGCCAAAGACGCGATGATGACCCGGCGGTGGTTTTATTTCATTCCGTCGCGCGGCGAACCGCGCAAGCTCGTGCATCGGATCGAGCAAGGCGCGCTCGACGCGCTTGCGGGCCGCAAGTACGTGTACTCCGGCTGGGAGGAATTGCACAAGACGCTGCCGAAACTCCTTTCGGGCTGCAAGACGATTGCGATGCAGTATTCGCCGCGAAACAATATTCCTTACATCGGCTTGGTGGATGCGGGAACGGTCGAGTTAATTCGCAAGTTCAAGAAGAAAGTAGTGAGTTCGGCGGACCTGGTGCAGAAATTCGAAGCAAGCTGGACCGCGGAGCAAGTGGAATCGCACTTGGCGGCGGGAAAGATCGTGGATCGCATAACCCAAGACGCATTCGCTCGCGCAGCAGCCTTCGTCCGCGAAGGAAAGCCGATTGCCGAGGCGGAGCTGCAACAATGGATCGTGGATCAGTTCCATGCGCAAGGCCTAACGACGGCGGACCCGCCGATCGTTGCCGTTCAGCCGAATAACGGGAATCCGCACTACGAACCGAAGGCGGGCTCGTCCCGGCCGATTCGGGCCGGAGACTTGTTGCTCCTCGACATGTGGGCGAAATCCGAGCGGCCCCGGAGCGTTTATTACGATATCACGTGGATGGGATATCTCGGCGCTCGCGTTCCTGATTCCTACGCCAAGATTTTTCGGATCGTCCGCGGAGCGCGCAACCGCGCAATTGAATTCGTCAAGGAGGCGGTTGCGGAAGAGCGCTCGATTTGCGGTTGGGAAGTCGACCGCGTCGCGCGCGAGACGATTCGCAGAGCAGGCTACGCGAAATATTTCGTTCATCGCACCGGGCATAGCATCGGCCAGGAAGTCCACGGCAACGGCGCGAATATGGACGGACTCGAGACGCGCGACGGCCGCCAGATAATTCCAAATACCTGCTTTTCGATCGAGCCGGGAATCTATCTGCCGGAATTCGGCGTCCGGAGCGAAGTGAACGTGTTTGTAAACGGGCGCGAAGCGCGCGTCACCGGAGCGGTCCAGGACGAGATTTTGCCGCTGCTCGCGTGAAACATCCTGCTGGAATCCACCGCGAACGAAAACCCTTCCGGTGCTCCGTCATTTTTGGCTGCCTGGCGCCGCGATCCGGCTTGGTCGCATCAAGTATGCCTCGCTCTCCTTCACTCTTTTCGTGGGTAGTCGGCGCGGGGGTCGCGTGGCTGATGTACCCTTCTCGAAGTACTTGTTACGTCGAATCTCCGTGTCGCCGTTTGACGCTATTTTGAGCCGATGTTACATTCGAGCGCACGCCGAGGTAGCTCAGTTGGTAGAGCAGCCGATTCGTAATCGGCAGGTCCCCGGTTCAAGTCCGGGCCTCGGCTCCATTCTCCCTGATTGGGTACCGCGTTAGCGTGCGACCTCGACATGTCCGCTCTGTTTTTGGAGGCTGTAACCGATTGCGCCACTCTCGATTCGGTTGCGATTAAAATTCACCGCCGTCTTTTGTTTTCCGTGAGTTAGAATGACTTTTAATCGCTTCGGTTGCGATTACAAACGGGGCTTTCGAGGCTCCTAAAATCGCACTCGAACCTTGTCGATTGTTCTCGGACCGCCATTTCCTTCCATCCCTCCGGATCGGTGGAAGCCGTAGATGTTTTCCAGGTTCCCAGTGACGTTGCTTCTTCACGTAAGTTAGCCGCAGCAAGCAGGCCCCTACAACGAATTGCCCAGTCTGAATTATTGAGCTTTTTTCTTAAACAGCAGGGAGCGGTACAGGCCAGGTACACTGTCCGTTTTCAGTCTCAGGGGCCAGTAGTGGCCGATGACGCGCGTCGTTAAGCTACCTCCTCAACCGGCACTGAAGCCGGGCGAGCTCTTTGCGGGCTTGCTCTAGACGCGGACGAGGAGATTTTTATGATTGACTCAAGATCGGTTAGGAAGACATTCGCGCTCCTCAAGGCAATGGACGGCAGGCGCGGCCTCGTTGCGAAGGTGATTTCTGTCTTCGCATTGGCACTCACGCTGGCTACGCTCCTTGTCCCCAACTCTTTTGCTGGCACTGTGAATCTGAAACCCGGCGAAAACATACCCGCTGTTGTCGCGAGCAGCCCAACCGGCACGACCTTTCAGTTTGCTTCTGGGCTTTACAGACTGACTACCCCAATCACGCCGGTGGAGGGTGACGTCTTTATCGGCGCGGCTGGACGGACAACGATTATAAGCGGCGCAACCCAGCTCAAGTCGTTCACGGAAGAGGGAGGACGCTGGGCCGCTCTTCTGCAACTGAACCATACGAATCCAGTGTGCAGTTCCGGACCCTGTACATGCGTCTCTGGGTTTCCCGCATGTAATCTAACCGAAGACCTTTTCCTCGACAACAAAGTGTTGCAACGTGTAACGGAACTCAGTGCCGTCGCATCCGGAAAGTGGTATTGGGACCGTAATGCGGGAGTAATTTATGTGGCGGGTAATCCCGCCGGGCATGACGTCGAGGTAAGCACCGCTAGCGAGGCCTTCGTTGGCGCGGCCGGCAACGTGACGATTAATGGCTTGACGATCCAGATGTTCGCCGGTGAAGCCATCCGCGCGAACGTGGAAGGCGCACAAGACGGCAGAGACTGGCTCGTGGAGAACTGCAATATCCAGGGAGCGCATCTAGCGGCGATCAGCACAGGCAGCCGGATGAGGGTTCTGAACAACACGCTTTGCGGCAACGGCAAGCTGGCCATTATCGGCAACGGCGATTCAAACCTGATCCAGGGAAACGACATTTGCGACAACAATTACGCCAGGTTCTATGGAGAATCGGGCGGCGCGTATTTCAGCGGCACGAGCGATCTGGTGGTTAACGGCAATTACGTCCACGACAATTCTGGCATCGCGTTGCATACCGACAGCGGATGCGAAAATACTCTTTACGAATACAACCACACGGCCCGGAATAATGGGGCCGGCATTGTCCATGAAATCTCACACGCCGCGATTATTCGCGACAACGTGAGCGAGAACGACGTATTCATTTCGACCCACACCAGCCCCGCTTTCGGATCGGGTATTTTGATTCTTGCTTCCGACAACGTGCAAGTGTATGGAAATACCGTTACCAACTCGATGAACGGAATCACCGGCTACCAAACGCTTCGGGTTGACAGCAGCGGCGTTCACGTTCTTTCCAACCTCTCGGTTCACGACAACGTCATCACCCAGCAAAAAGGAGCTGCGAGCGGGATCCTTGTTTACACGAAGGATTCTCACTTTTACCCGGCGGTTTTCACGAATTGGAATAATCATTTTGATTACAATACCTATTGCCTGGGCAGCTCGACGGCAAGCAGCTTCGATTGGCAGCTTACCAGCGTTCCTGTGACGATTTGGCGCCATGCGTACGGGCAAGACGCGCATTCCACCCTGTCTTGTGCGACGAAACCGTAGTGAGGATTCCGCATCTGGAGCTAGACGGCTGGGTGGGACAGCGGGTCAGAGCCGACCACGCGAATGGCAGCGTTCGGTAACGTAGGATCTCAGCCCCAGGGGCGAAATGCAGTATCGCTCGTTTCGTCGAGAAGTAGAATCACGATGGCTAATCCCGTATGAGGTGATCCTGGCTCTGGCGCGGTGGTGCGTGAGAAACGACTCTCGAAACTTGCGGAACGCGCCCCGTTTCGGCACCAGCCTTCGCTGTAGCCCGACGGTGCGCGTACACGTTTATTTTCTGCTAAATACAGGCTTTCCTGTAAGATGCCAAATTTTGGCCCCTTTCATTTCGGTCTCAATCGCTAGAGATGTTGCTTCGGTTTTACACAACTGTGAATAAGGTTTCCCATCCAGCCCCGATACACCGTTTTTTGTCGAAGCGCAGCCTCGCCTAACTACCGCATTTCCAATAGGATAATAAAATTCACGGATAGGGCAAAATGGCAAAGTGATTGCTGTCTCCAGACTAGCGGTTTTTTGGTCGTAATTTTCTGTTTTTGAATGAGTTGGGGTCACCGGGCTGGGGTCGAATCGAAGTGATACCAAAAGGCGCTCCGCAGCATACGCACGCTGGCCGCTTGGGCCTCGTGACGAATCGAATCTCTTGCGCGTGGCGACTTAGCTCTACGGTGTCACCGCGAATCGCATTTCCCGGGCTTTAGCTGTCAGGCTTGTTCGAGTGTTTGTCGTGAGGCCCGTCCGCAAGGGGCAAGGAGGAACGGTCGTGGCAAGAGCTAAGGTAGTGACGATTGCATTGGCGATATTTTTGTTCGGTGCGGCGACCAGCGCTTTTGCACAGAAAGGGCAACCCGCCACGTCCGCTGTGACTTCGGAATCAAGCACGCCGACGAGCGGCAACAGTGCGCCGCAAGCGAGCAGCGATAGGCCCGCGCTGCAGCAACGAAATCCTCGGTATCAGGTGATGAGGGACGACGTTTTGAATGTGTCGTTCCCGCTCTCTCCCGAACTAAATCAAACCGTCACGATTCAACCGGACGGATATATTACGCTTTTGAATGCCGGAAGCATCTACGTGCAGGGTTTGACGGTCCCGGAACTGTCCGATGCGATCAAAAAAGCCTATGCGAACGTGCTGCATGACCCGATCGTAAACGTGGATCTGAAAGACTTTCAGAAGCCGTTCTTCGTGGTGTCCGGCCAGGTCGGCAAGCCGGGCCAATACGATCTGCGTAGCGAAACTACCGTTTCGGAAGGGATCGCCGTTGCCGGGGGACTTCTTCCGACGGCCAAGACCCAGATACTCGTCTACCATCGCATCAATTCCGGTTGGTTCGAAGTCCACAAGATGAGTCTAAAGGACATTTACCACGGGAAGAATGTGAACGAGGATGCGGAGCTTCGGCCCGGAGATATGATCTTCGTGCCTGAGAAAGCGATAACGATTTTCCGCAAATACGTTCCGTACAGTATCGGCGCGTATTCGGCCGTGAACCCCGCGACTTTTTAGATTTCCGGGGTTTTGCACGAGACGGCGCGTGCGTTCCAGATGAAATCAACGATCGCCAGAGGGAGAACGGATATGACGCAAGGTAATACTCAGAATCAATGGGGCGAAGCGCCGAAAGAAACCACCCTGCGCGACGTGCTTGCTCCGCTTTTCCGCCGCCGGCGTCTCGTGGCGATTTCGTTCGTAGGCATTCTTGTTGGCACGATTGTGGCGGCCATCGTACTGTCGGGACGATACGAGTCCACGATGCAGATCCTGGTGGATCGCGAGCGGCTGGACCCGGTGGTGACGACCGAGCAAGTATCGCAAACGCTTCAGCCCAATCAGGCGGTGACACCGGAGGAGATTAACTCCGAAGTGCAATTGCTGCAGAGCGGGGATCTCCTTCAGAAAGTAGTGCTGGCAAATGGGCTTCAAGAAAGGGAGAAACACTCACTCGCGGCGCATTTCATGCCCGCAAACGACGAGACGGCTTACGTCTCGGAGGCTGTCAAGCACTTGGGAAAAAAGCTGAAGGTCGAGGCGATTAAGCAGACAAACATGATTCAGGTAAGCTACCAATCGGGCGACCCGAAGCTTTCCTACAACGTTCTCAGCTCGCTCGCGAATCTCTACGTCGCCAAACACGTCGCCGTTCACCGTCCCACGGGTTCCTACGGCCTCTTCGCGCAGGAAACCGACAAGTACCGGAAAGCACTCGAGGATTCCGAAACGCGCCTGGCAAATTTCGGGCGTGACGAAGGCATCGCCGCCCCCGACGTCGTGCGGACCGACATGGCCCAGGAGGTTGCCAATTCGATGGCAGCGCGCGATCAGGCGCGGCAACAAATCGCGGCGGACGAACAGCGCATTCGCGACGAACAGGCGCAAATGAAGGTCATTCCGGCGCGATCGGCCACCGTGCAAGTTTCGAATTCCGCGGAGCTTTTGCTTCAACAGCTTCAGGCGAATCTGCTTGCAGCGCAGATCAAGCGCACTCAGTTGGCAATGAAATACGACGCGAACTATCCACTGGTCAAGGAGGCCGATCAGGAAATCGCGGAAACGCAATCGGCCATCAGCGAAGCCAAAACTTCGCAGTATCAGAATCAGACCACGGATCGCGATCCGACCTATGAGTACTTGCGGGAAGATGTTGCCAAGACGCAGGCCGATCTTGCATCGCAAAAGGCTACCGCCAGCGCCCTTCAGACGAGCCTGGCGGGTTTGAAAACGCAAATGGTGGACCTGGACAGCAAGGCGCTGAAACAGTCGGACCTGCTCCGCGAAACAAAGGCCGATGAAGCGAACTACCTGCTGTATTTATCGAAGCGCGAGCAGGAACGCACATCCGATGCGCTGGACCAGGATCGAATTGCAAACGTGGCAATCTCCGAGCCGCCAACGATGCCCGTCCTGCCAGCTTACAGCACTGCTTTGATTCTGCTGATCGGATTTCTGCTGGCGATTTGCGTGAGTATCGGCGTCGCATTTATTGCCGAGTATCTCGATCCCTCCTTCCGCACTCCGGCGGAAGTGAATGAAGTGCTGAACGTTCCGGTGCTTGCTTCCGTTCCGAGACAGGCGGCATAGGCGGCCAGGAATGATTCTCGACTTCTACAACTTGGACGAGCAGCCCTTCGGGGTAACGCCGGACCCGCGCTATTTGTACTTGAGTCCGACGCACCGCGAGGCGCTGGCTTCCCTCCTTTATGGAATCACGGCCGGCCGGGGATTCGTCGGCCTGATTGCAAAGCCGGGAATGGGGAAGACGACGCTGCTGTTCCAGGTTTTGAAGACCCTACAAAGCTCGGCTCGCACCGTTTTTTTGTTTCAAACGCTCTGCAGTCCGCATGATTTTTTGCGTAGCTTGCTGGCGGACCTTGGCGTTGAAGACCAAGGCGGCGACCTGGTTCAGATGCACTCGAAGCTGAACGAGGTCTTGGTCCGCGAATCAAAGTCCGGGAAGCGTTTCGTGGTTGTGATCGACGAAGCACAGAATCTGACGGATTCCGTGCTCGAGGTTGTCCGGATGCTTTCGAACTTCGAGACCCCGCGGGAAAAGCTGATGCAAATCGTGCTCGCCGGGCAGCCGCAACTGGCTAGCCGGCTTGCATCTCCAAACCTCGTTCAACTCCGCCAGCGTATTTCGATTTTTGGCCGATTGACGCCACTCACGTTGGAAGAAACTGGCCTGTACATAAATCACCGCCTTCGCGTGGCTGGCTACGCATCCGAAACGCCGCTTTTCACGGATCGCGCCATCGCGCTAATCGCGGGTCGCAGCGAGGGTATTCCCCGAAACATCAACAATATTTGCTTTAACGCGCTATCTCTTGGGTGCGCGCAAAAGCAGCGAACGATCGACAGGGATGCTGTCGAAGAAGTGCTGCGGGATTTGGACTTGGGCGAATTGGATAACGAGCCTCCCCTCGTTTCAAAGCCGGCGGAACGAATCGCGAATGGAGCCCTCCCATTCCAATCGCATAGGCCGGCGCGCCGAGGCTGGCGTCTGACCGATTGGATACCAGGATTGGCCATAGCCGCCGCTGCCGCCCTGGCGTTGACTTGGGCAGCGACAGCGCCGAACAGAGAAATGCCTAAGGCCTCGAGTTCGCCATTGGCAACCGTCGCCCGGCCGAGCGTAAAATCTCCGGCGCGACCTGCGGAGGCGGTGCCGCGGACCCCGTCGCAAGATTCAACTCACGCTGCGTCGCCTGCGGACGCTTCGGTGAAGAATCCGTACGAGATGGTGTCTCGCTCGGATGCAGCGCCCACGCAGCGAGCCGCCGCGAATCCGGATCGCTCACGCTCGATTTTGGTTAGCCCAAACGAAACACTCTCTCGAATCAGCCGTGAAACTTTTGGAACGTACAACCACTCGATTGTCGAAAAAATTCGTGAACTCAACCCCGGAATAACGGATCCTGATCTCATTCTTTCCGGCCAGAAACTTCGTCTTCCTCCAGCCACAGAATTTCCAGCAAGCACGGATTCCACGGCCGGGCAGGCTCCCACTGCCCAGACCGCGCATGCGGAGAAACCATGAGCAAGAACTTTGAATTGATGCAACAGGCAGGCGTTGAGACCCCGATGTCCCCGGTCCCGGACATGAAAACGCCGTTTCCGGCGCGAAACGGTCACCGGCATGGCCACGTTCGCTCGAGCGGCGAGCCGCTCGATATAGACAAGCTTGCGAGGGAGGAATCTCTAAAGCTCGTGCAGCGCGTATTCCTTCTGCAGGCAGGAGAGCCGCCGCGCGCCGTGGTCTTCGCAGGCATCGATCACGGGAACGGCTGCAGCCGGACGTGCGCGCGGGTGGCGGAAACGCTCGCGCGAAACATTCAGGGAACGGTCTGCCTAGTGGACGCAAACCTTCGCACGCCGGGCCTGCCCGAATATTTCGGCGTCGCCAACCATCACGGACTGACGGACGCCCTGCTACAGGAAGACCCGATTCGCAATTTTACCAAGCAACTGAGGCCGGACAATCTCTGGCTGTTGTCGTGCGGATCTTTGGCGTCTGATTCCGCGAATTTGCTGAATTCGGAGCGATTGAAAGCGCGGTTTGCGGAATTGCGGCAAGAATTCGACTACGTTTTAATCGATGCTCCGCCGCTCGGCAAGTACAACGATGCGATGGCGCTCGGAAGAATCGCGGATGGCCTGATTTTCGTTTTGGAGGCCAATGCGACTCGTCGTGAAGCGGCGATTCAAGTTACCGAGAACCTGCGCGCCAGCCACGTCAACGTGCTCGGCGCGGTCTTGAACAAGCGCACGTTCCCGATTCCCGAATCGTTGTACCACAGGCTTTGACGCGGATTTGTTGAAGGAGTGGCCGCTCGGTGCGACGAGCTGCCGGAGCTTCCGCCGCAGGCCTCGGGGAAACCAGGCAAAGTTGGGAACCAAGTTGCTCCCAGGGGTCGCTTAAGGACGGAAGGGGTGGCGGAATGATGTTTTCAAAACAGAGGGGTCACGCAACGCTGTGACTCACACAGGCGGAGCCGTGTCGAACCTTTACCAACCGAACTCCTTGGACTTGGCTTCGGCGCAGCCGCATTCGGCGGGCGCCGCGGAATCGTGGTTTGCGATCCAGGTTCGCTCGCGCCACGAAAAGAAAATCTCGACCGAGCTGCAAGAAAGAGAAATCCAGGCTTTCGTGCCTCTGTTTTCCTCATATCACCAATGGACCGACCGGCGGCGTTTGGTTCACATGCCTGTCTTTCCAGGATACGTTTTTGTCCGCATCGCCGCCACTCCGGCCACGCGTATCGCGGTGCTCCGCACGCCGGGAGTTTCCTGCTTTGTGGGAGTTCGCGGAATGGGTGTGTCCATTCCCGACGGCCAGATAGAAGCCGTGCAGATGATTCTCGATCGTGGCATTCCGTTCGACAGCCATCCGTTCTTGAGCATCGGGCAGAAGGTCCGCATTCGAGGAGGAAGCCTCGATGGTCTCGAGGGAATTCTTGAGGCGAAAAACGGCGACCAAAGCCTGATCGTATCGGTAGAGCTCATTCAGAGATCCCTCGCAGTGCGAGTTGCAGGTTACCGCGTGGAACCAGCGTAGCCGGCGTCGTTGCTCGTCTTTGGCCGCCCCAGCCCATTCAAATGTAAGGGCCGATGCACGAATGTGTCGTTCTGCCGGCGGCAACGCTGAATCGGGGATGGCGGTCATCGAATTTGCCGGGTCGGCATGCATGAAAAGCAGTGGATTCAAGCTCCGGGTGGCAGGGATCGCGTGAACCAAGCTAAACGACGACTGTTGCTGGGCGCCTATAAACTGGTCGACGTGGGGCTCGTGCTGTTGTCTTTGGGCCTGACAACCATACTCGTCGTTTCCGGGCGAACGACGATGTCGCTTGCTGACTTTCTGGCCAGCCGGGTAAAAGTCGAAAACGCCATCATTTTTGCAGGCTTCGTTGTTGTCTGCTACTTTATTTTTTCGCTGTCCGGGCTTTATGAATCGAAGCGGCTCTCTTCGCGCGGGCCGGTGATTCTTGACTCGCTGAAGGCAACCACTCTTGCAAGTATCTGCTTGATGCTGGTCGCCATGCTGTTTGCGAAGGGCTTGATCAACACCACCTTCCTGTTGCTTTTTTGGGTGTTTACGTCGGTCTCCGTTGTCTCGGCGCGTCTCGCCATGCGGCACGTGCTGGCAAGGCTCCGCCTGCACGGCAGGAATTTGCGACACATCCTCATCCTGGGAACGAACGCGCGCGCAATCGAATTCGCGCGCAGGATCAAATCGAAACCCGAACTAGGATACCGCGTAGTTGGTTTTGTGGACGAACAATGGCAGGGAAGCCAGGAATTTCGTGAAACCGGCTATGGAGTTTGCTGCAATTTCGCGACCCTTGCCGATTTTCTACGCCGCAACGTGGTTGACGAAGTCGCGAGCTTTGTGCCGCTGCGGTCTTTCTACGAACACGCTTCGCAAGTGGCTGCGCTCTGCGAGATGCACGGCGTTATCATGCGGCTCGATTCGGATCTTTTCAATTTGAAGATCGCGCGTTCGCGCGCCGAGGATTTTGACGGAAACCCGCAAATTGCAGCGTACGGAGTTGCGCTGGAAAGCGCGCCCGCCTTGATGAAGCGGGTGCTGGACGTCGTCGTTTCTTCCGTCTCGCTCGTTTTGCTTTCTCCCACGTTCGTCGTGGTGGCCTTGATCATCAAGCTGACCTCGAAAGGGCCGGTGCTTTTCGAGCAGGAGCGAGTGGGCCTCAACAAGAGAAGGTTTTCAATCTGCAAGTTCCGGACCATGGTTCCTGGGGCGGAGAAGCTTCTGGAGGAGTTGGAGCATTTGAACGAAGCATCGGGTCCCGTTTTCAAGATCAAGGACGATCCGCGCCTTACGCCGGTAGGAAGATTCCTGCGGCAGACCAGCCTCGATGAATTCCCTCAACTCTGGAACGTTCTGAAGGGTGACATGAGCCTGGTCGGCCCTCGTCCCCTGCCGGTGCGGGACTACGAAGGGTTCAGCGAGGATTGGCAGCGCCGGCGGTTTAGCGTGCGGCCGGGCATCACATGTCTCTGGCAGGTCAACGGCAGAAGTTCGATTCCATTCGAGAAATGGATGGAGCTGGACATGCAGTATCTCGACCAATGGTCCTTGTGGCTGGACGTGAAGATCATCGCTCGAACGATCCCGGCGGTCCTGAAGCGGTCCGGTGCCGCTTAATGCGTCTTGAGTTTGCACTCATTTCATGAGGCCCCTCGCCTAATGCCGGAGAAGAGCAGTACGAGCGCCGTCGGAGCATATTTGATCGCGCAAGAGCCAGCCGGCAAGAAAGTCGAAAGTTTTCTGCGTGCCCTGTTTCACTTGCTGGACGAGTACGACGTCCGCTACTGCGTATTGCATTCCTGGGAATCCCTTCCGGAAGGACTGAGCAGCGACCTCGACTTAGCCGCTCATCGGCAGGATGCATCGAAGGTGTCCTCCGTTTTCCAGCAGCTCCAAGCGGGCGGTTACACACCGGTTCAATGCCTGAATTATTTTGCCCATTGCTACCAATTTGCGTTCCATTGGTTTGAGGGTGATGCCTCGAAGGTCGCGATCGTCGATCTGATGTTTGAGCATCGCCGCGCGGGAATGATATTCGCCACGGGCGACGAAATCGTGGCGAACCGGCACCGGCACCGCGAATTCTGGATTCCTTCCTCGAGGGCCGAGTTCGGCTATCTGCTGGCCAAGAAGACGTGGAAACGCGGGGCATCGGCTGGCCAGGTAATCCGCCTTCGGCAGTTGGCAGCCGAAATCGGATTGGCGGAAGCGGAGGGAATCGCGAGCCAGTTTCTGGGGACAAAATCGAAAAAGCGCATTGCACAAGCGTGCGCGAAGGGAACGGTCCATGAAATATTAGCCAATGGAAGGCGAGAGCTTTGGAAGAACGCGCTGCTGCGCCATCCTCTTACAGCCATTCGGTTCGTGGTTGCGGAATGTCAGCGAGCTGTTTATCGTTGGCTTCGTCCGACCGGGGTACTCGTCGCGGTTCTCGGGCCAGATGGCGCTGGCAAGAGCGCAGTCATCGACAGGCTACTCGCCGACGTAGGTCCGCTATTCCGGCATCAGAGGCTTTTCCACTGGCGTCCAGGCTTCCTCGGACATGGAAAAGATGCTGGCCCAAATCTGGATCCGCAAGGCCAAATCCCTCGTGGCGCGCTCTTCTCAGTATTTTACATACTGTTCTTCTTTGTTGACTACTGGCTCGGTTATCTCCTTGTGATTCGGCCCCGGCTTGTCCGATCCACGCTCGTCGTATTCGACCGCTACTTTCACGATATTCAGGTTGATCCGCGCAGATATCGATACGGGGGGCCGCAGTGGCTTGCGAAATTTCTGAGTTGGCTCGTGCCGGAACCCGACGTCGTTCTTCAACTAGTTGCCGATGAACGCTTGATAGTGGCTCGCAAGCGCGAACTGCCCGCTCTCGAGATTGAACGGCAACTTCGCGCCTATCGGGAACTGCGGTTCGGGCAAAGACAGGCATGCGTTGTAAGAACCGATATTCCGATCGGGCGGACGCGGCGATCGGCAGCCGGCGCTGTGTTGCAGTTCATGAAGACGCGATTGGATAAGGCGATGCAGAGTTGGATGGTGGCGGAAGCGTGAGAGCCAATACACTCAGGGTAGAGGACGTTGCACAAACCGCTGTAGGCGACCCGGCGGAGCAGGCACTCAAAGCTCTTCTGGGTGGTTCGCATGAGGCAGTGCTGGCTCCGGATGATTTGCTTCGAAGTAACGGTGCTTTCCCGGACGTCCTGATTTCCTGGAGCCGATCGATTGGCGTTGCAACACAGTTATTCAACCGCGGCTACAGGCATCAGCAGCGATTCGCCGTCCTTCCGTCGCGAGCGCGAGCTAGATGGCTATTGCCGCAATCCCCAGGGCTCGCGGCCGGTTTCGAACTCTACACACCGTTTTCGACGGGCGCGCGGTTACTGAAGGCTCTACTGACCAAGGTTCGCGCAACCGGATGGCAAGGCTGGGCGCGCCATCGTGTTTTGATTGCCTCGCAAAAACCTCTGGCGTTAGAGGCGCTCGCCTGCGAGGTGACGGGCGTGAAGCAAGTCGCTTTTGCGGTATCGTTGGGCACGCCCGGTTTGTTTCAGAAGCTGACGGTCCAGGTGATGAGCTGCGACGGCAGGATACTGTGCTATGCCAAATTGCCTCTGACCGCCAGAGCGAACAAAAGATTGGAACATGAAGCACGGGTTTTGCAGGCGCTGCAGCGTTTCCCGAATCTGCGACCTCGGATTCCGCGGCTTCTTTATGCGGGAACCGAGACCGGTGGCTACGTCCTGATGCAGGCGAGGCTCGAAGGCAAGCCCGGCCCGGCGCGATTTTTGCCGATACACGGCGAATTCTTGAAATCCCTGCACGAGTGCGATTCGTCGATGGTGCCTGGCCGAAACGTCGTCCGAGAGGTTGCACGCGAGTGGGACGGAGTTGCGCCGCGCATGGAAACCAGGTTACAAACGCTCGGCCGGGATGCGCTTCGAGTAGCGGCGCGGGAACTCGATGGCTCGCAAGTGCTTTGTGGAATCAGTCACGGTGATTTCGCCCCCTGGAACACCCGAGTGCATCGCAGCGAATTGTGCTTGTTCGATTGGGAGTCTTCCAGGATCGATGCCCCTTGCGTTTGGGATCAATTTCATTTTCTGGCGCAAACCGAAAGTCTTCTGTCCGTGAAGCATCCAGTACGCGGCGTTGCGGACGTGAGACTTCGGAATCGATCGTTGTACTTGCTCTACCTTCTTCATTCGACCGCCCAGTTGCTCGATGAGCAGGCTGCGGAAGGGTCGATCTCCTACCGCGAGCGCCAGCTTTCGCGACATTTGACCGAAGCCACGCCGGTGAAGTAACGGAATGAATCGAAGTGAACCCGGCAAGACGCCATGCGCGGAGAGGTCTCAAACGCAGCGGCTCTGTTGAGTTGTATCGCTATCCAATGACTGACGCAACGCCACAGAGCAAATCGAAAGCTGGACGGCTGAAACTCTTGGTTTCCGCCTACGCCTGCGAGCCCGACAAGGGTTCCGAGCCCGGCGTTGGCTGGACGTGGGTGCGCCAGATCGCTACGCGGGAAGAATGCTGGGTCATCACGCGCGCGAACAATCGCGCGGTCATTGAGAATCGCCTATCCGCGCATCCGATGCCAAACGCACACTTCGTTTATTACGACCTGCCGGCCTGGGCCCGATTCTGGAAAAAGGGATCGCGGGGCGTTCGCGCGTATTACTACCTCTGGCAGATCGGCGCGTACCGCGTTGCTCGCAAACTTCATCGTGCGATCGATTTCGATCTCGCGCACCACGTCACCTTCGGCAGTTACTGGCTGCCCAGCTTTCTCGCCTTGCTGCCGGTCCCTTTCATTTGGGGGCCGGTAGGAGGCGGAGAGTCGGCTCCAAAAACATTCCGGAAGTCATTCAGCTTTCGCGGGCGTATTTTCGAATTCCTGAGAGACGCATCGCGATTCGTCCGTGAGCGCGACCCCTTCGTCCGGATGACGGCGCGACGCGCGGCAGCTTGTTTAGCCACCACGCCAGAGACCGCGCTGCGGCTGCGGGCGCTTGGCGCGCGAGACGTCGCGCTCGCTATGCAGTTTGCGTGGAGCCCTGAGGAAATCAACGAGAGTGCGCCCCTGCTTCCTCGAAAAACTGGCTGCTTTCGCGTAATCAGCCTGGGAAGATTTTTGCACTGGAAGGGCTTCGGGCTGGGAATCGAGGCATTTGCGAAATTCCATCGCGAATTCCCATCCAGTGAATATTGGCTGGTAGGAGACGGGCCGGAGCGCAAGAGATGGGCGAAACTGGCCCGGCGGTTGGGAGTTGAGGACAGTGTGATTTTTTGCGGCTCCGTCTCCCGCAGCGCCGCCATGTCAAAAATGGCCGAATCGGACGTCTTGTTGCATCCCGCTCTTCACGATGCTAGTCCCATGGTGGTTGCGGAGGCCATGCGGGCCAGGATTCCAGTCGTTTGCCTGGATATTGGAGGCCCTGGAATCGAAGTTACGGAAGGGTCCGGCATTAAGGTCCCCGCGATTTCCCCGGAACAAGCTGTCGACGGCATTGCGCTTGCGATGAAGAGACTCGCGGAAGATCCTGCGCGCAGCGCCGAAATCGGTAATGCGGCGCGAGAGCGGATGAAGGAGGCGTTCAGCTGGGAAAGGAAAGGTATATTCCTAGCCACGCTTTACGACAGAATTACGGCCGGGTCAGATGGAGGCAAGAGGTCATGCCACACAGCGGCTGCATTGACAGCGTGAATTGTCTCTCGAACAAACAGAATCCGGTAAGAATCTTGGATATCAAAGATTACTGCTCGCGCTGGCAATTTATTTTGGATCGCTGCAAGGGCCGGAAAGTCCTTCACCTCGGTTGTATCGGCGAGACCGACGGTTCTCTTGATGTGAAGGCGGAGGCGTACGAAAGAGGCCGCGTGTTGCACCCACATTTAATCAAGGCAGCCTCGGAGGTGGTTGGAATCGATCTCAATGAACCCGCTGTGGAGATGTTGCGCGCACGGTTCGGAGTAAGAGGCCTTTTTATCGCGGATGTACAACGCCTCGACAAGCTCTCATGGACAGACCGCTTCGATGTGATCTTGTTTGGCGATTTGATCGAGCACTTGAGCTGTCCCGGACTGGCGCTGGACGGAATCCGGCGCTTCATGACGGACCAAAGTGAGCTGATCATCTCGACTCCCAACGCCTTTGCCCTATTGGCGAACGCACGCTATTCACTTGGCCGCTATCGCGAGGGAGCTGAGCACGTTGCGGCATATTCAAAGTTTACTTTACCAACGTTACTCGAACGCCACGACTTGAAATTGATGGAACTTTTCACCTGCTACGACCGCCCGCCGGAAAGCGGCAAGGTTCGATTTGCATTGGGTGTTCGATGTTTCAAGATGGTCCCGGAACGGGGCGGTACGTTGCTGGCAGTCGCGAGGAGCGCGAACTAATTCGGCTGTCCGCTCGGAAGTAAAAGGACGAATACGATGGCGACCATGGTTTCTAAAGACAGACGGCTTGGAATGGCGCCGAGACTTCGCTGGCTCGCTGCAATCGCTGGCTTCGCGCTTCTTGGCTATCTCGCGATTGCGGCCATGCAGCCCTTCAGCGTTTTGCGGGTGACCTTCGTGCTTTTGGTCCCTCTAGTTCTCGTGTTCGTCATTCCTTCGTCGCTTCGCACTCTTCGCGAAGGCGCGGTGGAACTCGTGGCGTCGCTGCGATGGTATCACTGGTTGTGGTTGATCGTTTTGGCGGGCGCGCTGGTCTTCCGCGTGCGAGACGCCCAAGAAGCGGCGGCTGAACCCATCGATAGCGCCGCGCTTTTAAGAATCGGCGCGGAAATCGTGGTTGGCTTGATATTGCTCGAACGCCTTTTTATGAGAAAGACGCGGTGGTTGCCCTCTCTGTTTAGGGGCTTAATCGGCATCATGGCTGCTTTTGCGCTGGTCAACCTGGCATCCACGCTTTGGTCTGTCAAGCCCCTCTGGACCCTTTACAAGTCGCTGGAATATCTACTCGATCTATCCCTCATTGCCGCCGTTATCGTCTCCGTCCGTGGGGCCGAGGACATCGAGAAGTTTGCCGACTGGACCTGGGCGCTGATTGGCTTGTTGGCGGCAACGGCTTGGGTGGGAGCCGTCTTCGACCCCGCGGACGCGCTGTACGCCGGCCTCACGTTCGGGCCGCTTGGCGTTCGGCTCGCTGGGGTGGTGCCCAACATTTCCTCAAACGGCCTTGGCGATTTCTGCGCCATTCTGGCGGCCGTGGCGCTTTGCCGGCTGCTGTACGACCCCGATAGAAAATTCAATCGTGCCTGGTATGGGTCGCTGTTCGCGGCTGGTATAGTGACGCTCATTTTTGCGCAATCCCGCTCTTCCATGGTAGGTCTATTAATTTCGATATTACTTTTGCTATTTCTCACCCGCCGCGTCGTTCTCGGAGCGGCTTTGGCGGTCGGAACGGCATTTGCCGGAATTTTCGCGCTGGCATTCACGAATTTTGGAGTGGTCCTATGGGCGTATCTTCTTCGCGGAGAAGATGTCCAGATGGCCGAAGGGCTCACCGGACGTGTCAATTGGTGGCAGTATGCCTTCCAAAAGTTCACGGAGCGGCCTTTGACCGGTTTCGGAGGTTTTGCCGGAGGGAAGTTCGTCATCCTTCCCGGACTCGGGCAATCCAACGTGCCCGACCTTCACAGCAACTTTGTGGAGAGCCTGGTAGACACCGGAATTTGGGGCCCTATTCTACTGGTCATTGCACTCGTGGCGATTTGGTGGATTCTGTTCAAGGCGTTTCGAAGCCGCCGGCTTTCCCCCTCCGAGCATCGGCTGGTCATTGAAGCTGCCGCTGTGATGGCTGTCCTTACAGTGCGGTCCACCGTGACTGGAAATATCATAGACCATCTGGCGATCGCTTTCCTGACCGTACTGGCGATTACGGAATTCATGAGGCGCAGGCTGAAATTTGGCGGAAACTTCGCGACATGACCGGTTCGCAGGAGTCGCATCGATACTTGATTGTGGTCATCGCGATCGCGTCTTTCGTCGCGCTTCCCTCGCGAGTATCGTCCAAAGATGGCGTGAAGATTTACGTGAATGGCTCAATGGGTTCGGATTCAAACCCAGGCAGTCAATCGCGCCCTTTGAGGACGATCGGTAAGGCGGCGCTCATTGCAGTCGCCAATCATGACCGCAACATCGCCACGACCGTCGCGATCGCCGCTGGGGTATATCGAGAAGCCGTAACAGTTTCTGGCCGCAACGCGGATGTGGGCGCTCCCATTGCGTTCGAGGCAATCAAGCCAGGCGCCGTAATCATTTCAGGCTCTGATATTTGGACGGGGTGGCGGGCCGATCCGAACGATCCGCGCCGCTACGTGCACTCGTGGCCCTATACATGGGGCGCGTGTCCTCCAATCCCGCACTGGCCAGCAATGACGGAAATCGTTGCTCGAAGAGAGATGGTTTTTGTTAATGGAAGTTTATTGACCCAGGTGATATCGCGGGACGAATTGCAGCAGGGAAGCTTCTTTGTGGATGAGGCATCGGGACAAATCACACTCTGGCCGGCGGCTGGAACCGACATGGCGTCGTCAACGGTCGAAGTGTCGTTGCGGCCCAAGTTGTTCGAGAGCCACCTGATCTCTCATCTGACGTTGAGCGGCCTGACCTTTGAGCATGCCAATCCGTGCGTGTCCATGACCTTCCCTGCCGCGGTCGCGATCGTTCATGGATCCGACGAAACGCTTGACGATTGCACGTTCGAGTGGAACAACTGGCAGGGTCTTGCTCTGGCGGGCGTCACAGACACGGTCTTGCATCGCGTTGTGGCGAATTCGAACGGAGAACTTGGCATCGCCGGCTCGCACTTGGTTCGAATCACGTTAGATGGGGTGGAAACCTCCCGCAACAACTGGCGAGGAGCTTGGGGGCAGTTTTTTGGATGGGAACCCGGCGGAGGAAAATTCCTGTTCGTGCATGGCGGCTCGTTCAAGGATTATACGGCCGTTGGCAACCAAGCGAATGGTCTCTGGTTCGATACGGGCAACGAGGATATCAACGTTGACCGGGCATTCCTGAAGGGAAACCGGCTCAACGGTTTGTTCATGGAGGCGAACGAAGGCCCCATCACAATCACCAGCAGCCGGATTTGCGGGAACAGCGGCGGTGGTATTGAGTCGAACAATTCTGCGCGCGTCACGCTAACAAACAACGTCATCGCCGATAACGGCGGATATCAAATCTTTGTCGATGGGGCCTCTCCGCAACGGACGTGGAAGAATTCGCAGACCGGCACGACTTCGGTTGCGACCGAGCAAGGATGGTCGCTGGGCCAGAATATAATCAT
This sequence comes from Candidatus Acidiferrales bacterium, assembly GCA_050747005.1. Classification (GTDB taxonomy): domain Bacteria; phylum Acidobacteriota; class Terriglobia; order Acidiferrales; family UBA7541; genus Palsa-295. The sequence continues at coordinate 166,430 of JBOGNE010000030.1, read as the reverse complement.
GGGGAAAGATGCATCACAGATTCTCTTCAAGACGTATCAGTCGTCTCCGGACAGCTCAAGGTTGTTTTTTTCCACCATGCAATCGGACCACAATACCTGGTACAACGCCGCTGGCGGGCGAGTGATGCAACTGGATCGAGGAGGAGCCGGCCACAAGCCACGAAATATCGCATTGGCGGAATGGCGGGCGGCGACCGGTCAAGATGAAAATTCGAAGAACGGCCCGCCGCCCGGAGATCCATCGCAGCTTTGCCCGGACGATCGGTCGCATGGCGATGCTCGATAGAGAAAGGAGAGTTCAATAATGTCCCAACGAACCAGTAGCGAGGATACGCAACTCCCGGCTATCGATCGAAGTCGGCGAGGCTTGGTGATGCTTCCGCTATTGCCCGAAATGCCTTTGGTCTCGGTTTTAATCACGAGTTACAACCACGGCTGTTGGGTAGGGGGCGCCGTGCAAAGCGTGCTGCAACAGACCTACACAAATTTCGAAATAATCGTGTGCGAAGATGGCTCGACGGACAATTCAATGCAGGTCCTCTCGGCTCTCGCGCAATCGGATTCGCGAATCACCGTCATTCAGCAGGAAAACCGTGGCCAATGTGGCGCTTTCAATACAGACTTCGCGGCGTCCAAGGGCGATATCATTTGTCTTCTCGATTGCGACGATATTTTCGCGCCGGGTAAAATCGAGCGGGTGGTACGGAAATTCCAGTCAAACCCTGAATTCGGCACGGTCGCCAATTCGGTTAATCTCGTTGACGAAAATGGCGGCGTCATTCAGGAGATACGCGCGGATCGCGAGGGTTATCTTGGACCGTCGATGTTTATTCTGCGAAAGAATCAGGTGGCCACGCAGTGTTCGGGACTTTCTTTCCGCCGGCCAGTCCTAGACGCGATTTTTCCGCTTCCCGAAGATCTCCGTGTTGCCGCCGATGGCGCGATTTCCGGGCCGGCGCTCAACATCGCCGCCACAGGTGCGATACCAGAAGTGCTCTCTATCTGGAGAATTCACAGCGCCAACAGCGGAGGAGCGATGAGCCAATTGCCAACCCTGAGTCCCAAAAAGATTGAAGAAACCCTCGATCACCTGGACTTCGTGCTGAACCACACAAGCAAGTTCGTTTCCCGGCGCCTCGGCTCCACATACGATGTCTCGGGGTTTCGTCTGGCAATCGAATATCGGCTTTCGTTGGGTATACTGCGGAAGGACAAGGGCCTTGTGCGACAAGCAAGCGAAGCGCTGAGAAACGCATTTCCTCGAAGGGCGCCTGACTATACTCGAGCGCGGTACCTATTCTGGCGAACGCTGGCCCACTTGCCGTTTGCAATTTCCGAGCCTCTCATGCAATTTGCGTACTGGGTAAATAAGAAGCGATTAACCCGGACTACGAGGCGCGGCGCCGGCAGACAGCAGAAGGCGTCGGCTCTGACAACGTGAAGATCGTGCTGGTCCACAACTCATATCAGCAGCCGGGTGGCGAGGACCTCGTCTTCGACCACGAATGCCGCCTGCTTGAAAATCACGGGCATCAGGTGATCGCCTACCGGCGCAGCAATCATGAAATCGACGAATTGTCGTCAATCGAAAAGGCGATGCTTCTGAAGCGCAGCATTTGGGCGAACGATACGCATCACGGATTCTCGCAGCTTCTGGCCCGTGAAAATCCGGATGTCGTGCACGTCCATAACACCTTTCTCATGATCTCACCTTCCATCTATGGCGCTTGTCGCGATCGCGGCGTGCCGGTGGTGCAGACGCTGCACAACTTTCGCCTGCTGTGTCCTTCCGCGACCTTCTTTCGCGATGGCAAAGTCTGTGAAGAGTGCGTCGATCGCAGCTTGTTGCGCAGCGTTCGCTATGGTTGCTATCGTGATTCGCGACCGGCCACCGCTTCTTTAGCGTTGATGCTGGCATGGCACCGGCACGCCGATACCTGGAACCAAATGGTGGATTGCTACGTGGCTTTGACCGAATTCGCGCGCAACAAATTCATAGCGTCAGGGTTTCCAGGGAATAGGATTGTTGTGAAGCCCAACTTCGTTGATCCGGATCCCCGTGCCGACCACCATGGATGCGACTACGCCATCTTCGTCGGCAGGTTATCGCCGGAGAAGGGCTTGAACGTTCTGATTGATGCTTGGGCGCGCTTGCCCAAAGGGTATTCTCTGCATATTGCAGGAGATGGTCCGGAACGCAATCGCCTGGAACGTCGGGTACGTGAGCGCAACGTCGCAGGCGTTAAGTTTCTAGGACGCCTTGGACACGACGACACGATTGCCGCCCTGAAGGCTGCCAAGTGTCTGGTGCTTCCCAGCCTCTGCTACGAAGGGTTTCCGATGTGTATCGCCGAAGCCTTCGCGTGCGGTGTTCCCGTGATCTGCTCGCGGCTTGGCGGTATGCAGGAAATTGTGGAAGACGGGCGCACCGGCCTGCTTTTTGAACCTGGCAACGCCGCCGATCTGGCGAAACAGATTGAATGGGTTTGGAGCCATCCATCCGACCTTTGCGTCATGGGCCTCGAAGCGCGCCGCGAATATGAGGAGCGCTACACGGCAGAAAAGAATTACGCGCAGCTCATGGGAATTTACGAACAGGCCGTGGCCGCTTATGCGTGAAACTCTCGCTCGCAATAGCGCGCCGCTTGCCGCAACGCCAAGCTTCAAAGTTCTTGGCGTGCGCGTACATGCAGTACAGATCCCGGACACGATCGAGCAGATCGAGCGATGGATAAGCGGCGGACAATCCGGCCGCTATGTTGCCGTAACGGGCATGCATGGCGTAACGGAAGCGAAACACGGCGGCACTTTTCGTGAGATTCTGAATTCCGCCGACTTGGTAGTCCCCGACGGAATGCCGTTGGTCTGGCTCGGACGGTTGCACGGGCATGCGCTGCGACGCCGCGTCTATGGTCCCGAGCTGATGGAAGTGTTCTGCCGTAAAACAGGAGCTCGCTACCGTCATTTCTTTTACGGCGGAGCGCCCGGCGTTGCCGACGGGCTGGCAAAAAGGCTCCAACAGCAGTTTAATATTTTTGTTGCAGGCACTTACACGCCGCCTTTTCGCGCGTTGACTCTGGAAGAAGAAAACGAAGTGGCGGCCTGTGTGCAAGCATCATCTCCTGATGTGCTGTGGGTGGGCCTTAGTACTCCTAAGCAGGAGCGTTGGATGTACGAGCACCGGGCTAAGCTGAACGTCCCGGTGATGCTCGGAGTGGGCGCTGCATTCGACTTAAACTCGGGCAATCTTCGGCAAGCGCCGCCGTGGATGCGCGAAAACGGACTGGAATGGCTGTTTCGTCTCCTGGTTGAACCCCGCCGCCTATGGAGGCGTTATTTGGTAGCGATTCCAAAGTCCATGTGGAGCGTTTCTTTGGAACTTTTTCATATTAAAAAATTCGATTAACCCTTGGGAGAAAAGAATGAACTGGCAAAATCGCAAAGTCCTGGTAACCGGCGGGGCTTCCTTCATCGGTTCGAATCTCGTGGACGCTTTGCTTGCTCGCGGGGCAAAAATTCGAGTTGTCGACGATCTCAGCAGCGGCAAACTCGAAAATATCAGCGAGTTGATTAGAAAGGGTCAGGTGGAATTTATGCAGGCTGACCTGCGAGATCAGGGCGTGGCCGAACGCGCTGTTGACGGCATGAGCTTCGTATTTCACCTCGCAGCGGACCACGGAGGCCGCGGATATGTGGACCTTCATCAGGCCGCCTGCTCCGTCAATCTGATGCTTGATGGGCTTTTGTTCCGTGCCTGCCACAAAGCGAAAGTTGATAAAGTGGTTTACGCGTCTTCCGGCTGCGCCTATCCCAACCACATCCAGACCGACCCTAGGGAAATTCTCTACCTCACAGAGGACATGGTCGGGCCGCCCTACGATGCCGATCACATGTACGGCTGGGCGAAGTTGATGGCCGAAATGACTCTCAAGGCATATCACAAGGATTGGGGCATGAAGTCCGCTTCCTGCCGCTACTTCACGGTGTACGGTCCTCGCGGCGTGGAAAACCACGCCGTGATCGCGATGATTGCGCGCGCGTTCATTAAGCAAGATCCGTTCGACGTCTGGGGCACTGGCGAGCAGATCCGAAATTGGACTTACGTTGACGACATCGTCAGCGGAACCATCGCCGCAGCGGAACATATCGACGACGGGACCGCCGTGAATCTCGGCACGATGGAACGGATCAAGGTCATCGACGCGGTTCACCAAATCACTCGCATCTTCGGCTACAACCCGAAGATAAAGCTGCGTCCTGAAATGCCCACCGGCCCCTTGAATCGTGTGGCAGACAATTCGCTCGCGAAAAAGCTGCTCGGATGGGAACCGAAAGTGATGTTCAAGGACGGCCTCCAAAAGACAATCGACTGGTATGTGTCTGTGAGGAAGGCCGACGACGTCTCCAATAAGCTTGAGGCGATGCTAACGACGCGATAATCATGCGCCAAAGGAAGGAGGCGCGACTCGCGTCGCGTGCGCAAGGTCAAGGGCGCGCTCCTCTTCATTGGACGATGCTCGTTCGCAATCCAGCGCTCGTGCGAATGCGATGACTCGGAATCTAACTTTTCGTGCCAGCGCGCGACGGCCGTTTCAAATGCCCGCGGTTCATGGAATTGCCCAACAGCAACCCACAGCCCGCCCTGAAGACCCGCTCGCTCAACAAGCATATCGCGCAATCCGCCGGGATTATCATGGCGGCGATGCTCGTGAGCCGCGTGCTTGGATTCCTCCGGGATTGGACCGTGGCCCATCAGCTCGGTTCCAGCGCCATTACCGACGCGTATTACGCGGCGTTCACCCTGCCCGATATGCTCAGCTATCTCGTCGCCGGCGGGACGCTGGGAATGTTCTTCATTCCGGTGTTCGCGGATTACGTCGCACGGAATCGCGAAGACCAGGCCTGGCACGTCTATTCGACGATCCTCACGTTCATGACCGTGGTCTTTGCCGCGTTGATTCTGATCGGCGAGATATTTGCCCCTCAATTGGTGCGCCTGATCGCGCCGGGGTTCGGTCCTCAGGAAAGATCGCTGGTGGTCTTTCTCACCCGCTTGATTCTTCCAGCCCAGCTCTTCTTGTGCCTCGGGAGCGTGATGAGCTCGGTGCAAAACGCCAAGATGAGATTCTTCGTCCCAGCCTTGGGGTCCGCCATTTACAACCTGGGAGTCGTTCTCGGCGGCTGGCTGCTGTTTGCGCGATTCGGAATCGCGGGGTTTGCGATCGGCCTGGTCGTCGGCGCTTTCTTTGGCTATTTCGTCTTGCAGGTATTCGCGGTGCGGCGCGTCGGTGCGCGCTTTACTCCGAACCTCAACCTGCGGCACCCAGGCTTCGTGCTGTTTCTAAAATTGGGCGTCCCCATCATGCTGGCGCTGTCGGTGGATATCACGGACGATTGGATCATCCGGTGGTTCGGATCGTATCTGGCTCCGGCATCCATCACTTGGCTGATGTACGCGAAAACCTTGATGCGGGCGCCGCTCGTGGTAGTCGGTGCGGCTATGGGCGCGGCGTCCTATCCCTTTCTCGCGCGGTTGTACTCCGAAGGGAAGTTTCAGGAACTCAACCGCACTTTGAACGCGACTCTGAAGGGCGTGATTCTCATTCTCATTCCGATTTCAGCAATGGCGATCGTCTTGTGCAAGCCCGTTGTGTACTTCGTTTTTTCGCACACCCGCCTTCACGGCCACGACTTCGATGCCACGGCCATGGCGCTGGCGATTTTCTCCGCGGGACTCTTCGCACGCGGGTTGCAGATGCTCGTGTCGCGCGGTCTCTACGCGTCCCACGACACCATCACTCCGGCGGTGGCCGGGACTTCACTGACGTTTCTGGGGCTGCCGGTATACTGGTACTGCTCGCGGCACTGGAACTACATGGGCCTCGCCGGCGCAAGTTCGTTTCTCGCAATCGTTCTTGCCCTTGTGCTTTTCGGCATTCTCTTGAGGCGAACGGGAAACCAGGGCTTCCGGTCGCTCTTCGTATGCTTCACAAAAGTGACTATCGCGTCAGTCGGCGCGGCCCTGGTTTGCATGCGGCTTCTGATCTGGCTCGAATCCCGGCTCGTATGGCACAACACGCGGGGTGCTTTTGAGATTCTGGTAGTGGTAAGCGCCGTAGGGTTCTCGCTCATTCTGCTCTTCGCCAGAATGCTCGGCGTGAATGAGATCGAAAATTACTGGAAGAAGCTAATCGCCTGGAAGCCAAAGAACGCCATTGTCGCATCGGATTGAACGTTCTCAACGGAGATCGACCTTGAGCGCAGCACCAACCGCGAGGCACGCAAGCGCATCGAACCCGGCGGATTTCGCCGCCGGCAGCCGGGCCCGGCGGCGTCTGTGGGGTTCCGCGTGGGTTTGGATATTGGTACTGGCGCTGGCGCTCGTCGTCATCGCGGCGTGGAAGATCTATCCGTTCCATCCCGCCGAGCTGAAGTCGCTGACGATCGAACCGTCATCTGGATCCATCCCGCAAGGCTCGGGAATGCAATATTGGGCGATGGGCCGTTATGGCGATGGGAGTGCGCGCGACGTCACAGGCGATGTCAAATGGGTTTCTTTAAATCCTGGCGTCCTTTCGATCGACTCCTCCGGTCTCGCGACGGCGGCAAACGTTGGAACCGCAACAGTTGAGGCGACCTCGGAATCGTTCAATGCTCGCTTCGACGTGAAAATCACGCCTCCCGCCTTGGTTGCTCTTGCTGTGCAGCCATCGAATTTGTCCATCGCGCAGGGATCTTCCTTGCGATTCACCGTCACGGGCGCCATTTCCGATGGACGCCGGGAGGAACTACCCCTGAAGGCCGAATGGACCTCCTCGAACCCCGCGGTTCTGAAGGTTGATTCTTCCGGCCTCGCCACCGCTCTTGCACCGGGTTCGAGCATCATTCGAGTCGCCTCCGGAAGCGTTGCAACGGCGGCTGCCGTTACGGTGACAACGGCGTCGAGCGGGTTCGCGGGGGTCTTTACTTCGCGCGACGACGCAACGCGAACCGCGCAAAACCGGAATGAAACGATTCTTACGCTCGCGAACGTCAACGTCTCGACATTCGGGAAAAACTTCGCGGACGCCGTGGATGGATTTATATATGGCCAGCCTCTATACGTGCCCTCGGTCACGGTTCCAGATCGCGGCGTCCACAACGTTGTTTATGTCACCACCGAGAATAACTCGGTGTACGCGTTTGACGCCGATGCTCCCGGCGCTCCATTGTGGACCTTGAGTCTCGGGCCGGCCGTGCCGAAGTCGGCGCAACCCTGCAACGATTTGCAATCGTCCATCGGCGTTCTTGGAACGCCGGTGATCGATCCGCATACGAACACGCTTTACGTCGTTTCGCGAACCTATGAAGACAAGACGAATTACTACCGTCTCCACGCACTTGACATCGCGACAGGCGCCGAAAAATTTGACGGGCCAGTGGGCATTTCAGCGAAAGTTCGGGGCAACGCGCCGGGCAGCCGTTTCGGGCGCATTACCTTCGACCCTTCCCAACAACTGCAACGTCCCGGCTTGGCCCTTGCGGATGGCAATATTTATATGGCTTTCGGCTCGGACTGCGATTTTGGCCGGTTTCATGGCTGGGTGATGGCCTACGACGCGGCGACGCTCAAGCAGTCGGCCGTCTTTGTCACGACAGCTGATGGAAAGCACGGTGGCATCTGGCAAGCTGGCGCCGCACCCGCCGTTGACCTCTCCGGGAATCTGTACGTCGCGACTGGTGACGGAAGCTTCGATGCAGATTCCAAGGGATCTGACTACGGCGATGCTGTCCTGAAGATGCCGCTCGGCGATGCAAAACTGTTTCCTGCCGATTATTTTGCGCCTTCCGACCAAATGACGATGTTCAAGGAAAACTCGGATTTGGGAGTAGGCGGTCCCGTCCTTCTGCCGGATCAGAATGGACTTCATCCCCACTTGCTCCTGGTTGCCAGCAAGGACGGCACCATTTATTTGCTGGATAGGGATAGTCTGGGGCGCGTGAAATCCGGCACGGATAATCAAATCGTGCAGAAAGTCGCGAATCAATTCCAAACACGAATCCATGGCACCCCGGGCTTCTGGCAGGGCCCCTCAGAGGGCTGGGCCTATTTCTGCGCTGCGGGGAGCGCGCTCAAAGCCTTCTCGCTGAAGGGCGGGGTGCTTTCGACCTCGCCAACGTCCGAGACGGCCAATACATTTGGGTATCCGGGGGCCAGCGCGGCCGTGTCCTCGAATGGCACATCGAACGGAATCGTCTGGGCCATTTCGCAAGGTAAGAACGACGCCGCGATCTTGAACGCCTACGACGCGACGAACCTGGCTCATCGGTTGTACGGAAGCGACGAAGCGCCAAATGGCCGCGATGCCGCGGGCCAACTCGTCAAGTTCGTGGTTCCAACGATTGCGAATGGAAAAGTATACTTTGGAACCCAGAACGCGCTCGACGTCTACGGACGTATCGCCAACTAAATCGCGATCCGGGCCCGCCGCCGCTTGACCGTTTCCGTTTGGCTTGAAATACGCCGGCGCGCCGATCAACTCTGACATGGAGAGTATGGCGCTCAATGACGCTCCGGGACTAAGAAATTTGCGGATAGCATTGTCCTGAAACCCTCTTCGTTCTATCCTAAAAATTCCGTTTGAGCTGTGGCGTTAATTCACATTTTAACAGTTCTTCGAGGAAGAATTTTTGTGTTGTCATTTCGGACGAGGCGAGAAATCCGCATTTGAACAAAAGGCTTGAGAAATGGAGATTCCCCCGCTCGAGCAAGCGACCCCGAGCCTCGGAATGACTCAAAATGAACCTTTTGACAAGCCGTCAGGGGAGCCATGCCGGTTTCAACACTGTTACAATTAGCGTCTTTGATGGCTACGCACCCGCGCGAGTTTTATGACCGCGTCGCCACGAAAATCGAAGTCAGCGCGGAGCGCATGCGGATGCGCGAGTTTCGGCGCGAGAGCTATAATCCATGCAACTGGGATGAAGCTGTCCTCCGGTTACACGGACACGTGGAAATCGGTGTTCAAAGGTTTCTAGCTGAACCGCAGTTGACGGAAATTGAGGCCCGCGTCCGACGGGGAATCGCCTACGATCTTACTGACGCCCCGTTCGCGCTCGCTCACTGTTCTGATATGACTCTCGCCAGGCTGTGCTATGCCTTAGTACGTGCGATGCAGCCAAAAGTTCTCCTCGAAACAGGAGTGGCATTCGGTGTTACGTCCGCCTTTATCCTGATGGCGCTCGATGTAAATGGCCAAGGCATGCTGCATAGCGTCGATTTACCCCCACTCGGCCGCAATGCCAGCAAGTTTGTAGGCATCCTCGTGCCTGAGGCTCTCAGGGGGCGTTGGCAGCTACACCCGGGCTCCACCCGACGTGTGCTTCCAAAACTCTTGCCACGGGTAGCCCCGATCGATATTTTTGTCCACGACAGCCTCCATACGTATCGCACGATGAGCCACGATTTCCGTATCGTAACTCCGTTTCTTTCCCGTCATGCGGTTATCATGGTTGACGACGTTGATGGGAATCCCGCATTCTTGCAATGGATGAAGCATATCAAACCGGCGTTTTCGACTGCGGTTCGCGAAGGCGAGAAGCAGAGCTGGTTTGGCGTCGGACTGAAGACTTAAAGCCTCTGCGGGCGCATCGCACGCTCTCCTTCGAGAGCGGACGCCGGCGAGATCAATAGAGGCGGAGGCTCGTTTGAGGTCCGTACCCCCGTCTAGCTCCCCCCTGAGTCCCCGGGTGCCGTCCACGACCAGAGTTCCCGCATGGGGCGAGGCCCGGAACGACTACTTTGCCGGGCACGCAATCGTGGAGTGAACGTCCTGCCCATACGTCTTCTGCCATACTTCCATCGAGACCGTGCTGAGCTGCCAATCGAAGTAATTCCCGCTCGAACTGCCGATGCAATATGTATTGTTATCGAAATGATTGTTCATCGTCGTGAAAACGGCGGGATAGTATTGCGCTTTGGTGTACACGAGAATTCCGCCAGCCGCTCCCTTTTGCTGCGTAATCACATTGTCGTGAACCCACAGGTTCTCAAGCAGATGGACGCCATAGGTATCATAGCGATAGGCCTGATAGGCGGTGATTCCATTCATGGAATTGGTAACCGTATTGCCGTAGACCTCGACATTGTCAGACGCAAGTATCCATATGCCTGAGCCAAAACCGGCGCTGCTGTGACTCGAAACGAATACGTCGTTTTCGCTCACGTTGTTGCGGATAATCGCGGCGTGTGAAATCTCGTGCACGATGCCCGCGCCATTATTTCCCGCCGTGTGGTTGCTGTCATAAAGTGTGTTTTCGCAACTGCCGTCAGTGTGTAATCCAATGGAATGGTTGTTGTATACGTAATTGCTGCGAACAACCAGATTAGAAGTCGCGCTGAAATACGCTCCCCCCGATTCGGCATAAAATCCAGCATAATTGTTACGGCAAATGATGTTGCCTTGAACCAAGTCCGAATCCCCGTTGCCGATAATTCCAAGCTTGCCGTTGTCGCAGAGAGTGTTGTTAACAATCTTCATTTCGGTTCCGGTGCTGATCCCTGCCAAGTGGGCGCCCTGAATATTGCAATTCTCCACCACCCAGTTTTTGCCGTCTTGCCCGTTTGCACTGCTGGCTCGAATCGCTTCGCCGGCAAACCTCTTAATCACCAACCCATTGATTGTGACGCTTCCGGCGCTCCCCACGAAAGCTTCAGACGCTGTGCTTGTCTCAACGTCATGGCCAGCCGGATTATCCGCCAGGTATATGGCTCCCGTGCTGCGGTTCCAATACCACTTGCCGGTGGTCACCGCACTCAGGGAACTTACGCGTTGGAAGACCCTGTCGTCGAAGAACAAATCTTCCGTCAGGTTGCACGCGGAGACTCCAGCGACGCACGTACACGGGCCGGCATCGCATATCGGATTCGTATGGTCCAAGTTCAGTAGTGCTACCCAGTGGCCACCTTCGTCGGTGAACGACCTGAGCTGAGTGGCTCCCGTGATGATGGTCGTTCGGTTCGACGCACCGACGAAGGTATCGCCCTGCAAAGGAGTTACAGCCTCCGCGAATCTAAACAGTCCGGAGGTGAATTGAAAGGTGGTCCCGGCAGGACTTTCGGCCACAATCGCGGGTATATTCTGGCTTGGTTTTAGAATGACGGTGCCCGCCGAGCAATTCGGCGGCAGAAATATGGCCAGCGCGAGCACCGATGCCAGTAGTGGAACCGACGTCAGGCCCCGAATCTGCGTGCCTTCTTTCGTTCACCAACATGCGACCTCGTCTTAAACGCGTTTGAGATTTTCATGAGGCCCCCGTGTCGTTCCACTGAAATGCGCAATCCCGATGTTCAAAGGTTAGTCAACTACAGACGTGCCCGCTACTGTCCCTTGGGGCTGAAATAGAACACTGTATCTAACCTGCCCCTGTGTAGGCCGAAAGGTGCGTCGCCTTCGCACAGGCATCAAGAAAGCCCTCAAAGTTCGGCCGTGAGGCCCCGCCTTCACACGGTCGATTCACCCTTCACGCAATAAAGCAGCCGTGTATGCCCGTATCGCACGAATTCAGCGAAGTCGCCTACCTACCTGCGGGTTTCTAATTCACGGTCAGAGTGAAATCCACCGCGTGATCCAAAGCGCCAGAGGCCGCGGCAACAACAAGCGTGGAATTGCCCGCAGGCGTTCCCGGCTGCGTCGATGGCGGCGCTGGCGAACTAGAGGCAGAACCCTTCGAGGTCATGGCGCAGCTTGAAAGCATCGCGGTCAAAACGACGACACCGGCAAGGAGGGGGATCGACCGGCATAATTGATTTGACGGTCGTTTATAAAGAACCAGTAACGTCGTCATTCCGAGAATCGCAAGTAGCCAGCTTGTGGCAACTCGCGGATCTGGCGCTGGCCACATCTTGGACCTCGGACTGTACATCGTCATCGACGAAGCAGCGGTCGTCGAAACGGTGATCGTCGCAGTTTCTATTGTTGTTCCGTTCAAATTGACCGATGCCGGCGAAATCGCACACGTGGACTGGGCGGGCGCTCCGCTGCACGCAAGCGAAACAGAGCCGCTGAATCCGTTTACTCCCGCCAGGCTCACCGCATAATTCGTCGCCTGTCCCGGAGTGACCGTTTCCGATGTCTGGCTCCCAGTCGCTGCGGAAATCGAAAAGTCGGCTGGTGGCGCCGGTTTCGTCGGCGCTGAACACGACAGAATAGAATGGGTATCTTGCCCATAGGTCTTCTGCCAGACGGTCATCGAAACCGTGACGAGGTCCCAATCAAAATAGTTTCCCGTGGGATTGGCCAGGCAATATGTGTTGTTGTCGAAATGGTTGTTCAGCGTCGTGAAGACGGCGGGATAGTAAGCTGGGTCCTTGGTATAGGCAAGAATTCCGCTGGCGGCTCCCGTCTGAAGCGTGATTACGTTGTCGTGCACCGAAAGGTTCGAAATCAAATGTGTGCCGCGATCGTCAACTCGGAGTGTCTGGTACCCGGCGATTCCGTTCATCGAGTTCTTCACGGTATTGCCGTAGACGTCGACATCGTCCGAAGCAAGAATCATGATGCCCGATCCGAACGCGACGCTCGAATGAGTCGAAACAAACACATCGGAATCACTGGTATTGTTGCGGATGATCGCCGCATGCGAGATTTCGTGCACGATGCCGGCGCCGTCATTACGCGCTGTTTGATTATCTTCATAGAGGACGTTTTCACTTTCGCCGTCTGTATGCAACCCGACTCCAAGATTGTCGTGAACGTTGTTGCCGCGGACTATCAGATTCGTCGCGCCGCTCAAATAGACGCCGCCAGTTATCTCGAAAAACCCGGCATAGTTATTACGGCAAAGTTCGTTGTTCTCAATCAGGTTTGAATCTCCGTGCCCTAGAATTCCCAGCTTGCCGTTATCGCAGATCGAGTTGTTGAGGATCTGCATTTGGCTGCCCGTACTGACTCCCGCTAGATGTGCGTACCGGATGGTGCAGTTCTCGACAGTCCAGCCGTGGCCATCCGGGCCATTCAAGATTCCGGCAAAAACTCCCTGACTCGCAAATTTCTCGATCGCCAAGCCGTCGATCTTCACGTTTGACGCGGCGCCGGTAAAAGCCTGCGCGGTCGTACTGATCTCGACTTGATGTCCGTTCGGATCGTCCGCCAAATAGACGGTTCCTGCATTCAGGTCCCAAAACCACTTCCCGGACGTTACGTCGCTCACTGCCGTTACACGCTGAAGAATCTTGCCGTCGATGAAAAGATCTTCCGGCAAATCGCATCCCGGAAAATTCGGCTGACACTGGCAAGCCGTGCCCGTCCCGCAGGTTGGATTGATGTGATCGCGTGTCAGTTCCGCTGTCCAGTATCCATTCTGCTCCGTGAACGACGTCAGCAGCTTCGCGCCGCTCAAAATCGTTGTCTGACCGGAGGCTCCGAGAAAAGTATCGCTCGTCAGCGGAACCACCGGCGCCGTCAATCGATAAAGCCCCGCAGCAAATTGGAAGGTCGTTCCAGCGGGACTGTTGGTGACAATGTCGGGAACGTCATCGCCGGGGTTCAGGTTGACCGTGCCAGCAATGGATTGTGGAGCGAGAGCCGCAGCGAGTATCATCATCCAAACCAAAAGAATGAGTTTCGCGAATAGTCCTTCAACGCTCGCTGGCGGCGGAAAGCCGCTGGCGCGATGCAGGCCTCGTGAGCTTCTCATTTGGTTGTAACTCCAGTCCGATCAGTGTATTGCGGGCTAATTGCGGACCAGCGACTGACTCCACGCTGGTCTTGGATATGGGCTTAGCTTAGAGCGGCGGAATGCGAGTCTCTACTGGTCAGGAAGACGAAGAAGGGACAGCTGTATTTTGGTGCCATCGCTGTCTAATTCAAGGGATCATCCGAAAGGCTTGAGATTCGCGACGAACCGAGTGGGAGAAGTCTGTACCGGAGCGAATAATGACGCGACGCGCAGATAGAAAAGTCGCTTTGCGCTTGTAACTGTAGCGGCAACGATGAGTCGCGAAGTGTATTTCGGCGGGCTTGATGATTTGGAAGCGTCTGGGCTGCTAACGCAATTCCACTGAGGGTTCATCGAATCCGAGGGCAATTTCTACGACCGCACACCGTCTTGATGGACGTACTTGATCACTTCGACGTCCGACACGGCGATTAGTCCGTCTCGCAACATCTCGTCGAGGTAGGGAAGCAGCCTCTGAATTTTTTCTTCGGTATCGACCACGCTCACCATCAGCGGCGCGTCCGAGGAAAATGACAGCCGGTGAGGCCGCCGGATCAGAGTGCTAGCACCGTAACCTTCGATTCCTCGAAAGACGGTAGCCCCCGCAATATCCAGCTCGCGGCATTTTTCCACGATTGCCCGGAACAGCGGCTTATCGTTCCATTTGTCATCTTCGCCGAAATGAATCCTGAGCATTTTGGCTTTCCCCTCCAGCTTCACGGCCGCACCTCCTTCCTTACGTCATTCTCTTGGAAGCCGGGCGTATATTTGATTACGTCCACGTCGGCGAGGACCACCAGTCCCTGCTGCAGCATTCCCTCGAGAATCGGCGAAAAGTTCCGCAGCTTTTCTTCGTCTTCAATCACAGTAAGCATGATCGGACGATCGTGCGACAGGCTGAGCATTTTGTCCGAGCGGATTCGCCGGTTAGCGCCGTAACCGAGAATTCCCCGGTGCACGGTTACACCCGCGATGTCGTTTGCCCGCATGCTCTCAACGAGCGCCTTGTAAAGCGGCTTATCATGCCATTTGTCATTTTCTCCCACAAAAATCCGCATCAATTTGGCCTTGCCTCTCTGTTTCAACGCGGGCATAACTGGTTGCGTAGCGCCTTTCGCCGCGGCTTCCGAGGGCTTCACAATCGTGGTGTCCTGAATCTCAATCAATCCCGTTCCAACCATATCGTGCAGCTTCGGCAGCAATTCCTCGGCTTTTTCCGCGGATTCGATGAACTCGATTCGCACTGGTAAATTTTCCGTGAGCCGCTCGATCCGCGTGGTGTGTAGATGATGATCCGCGCCGAATCCGGCGATGCCGCGCACCACGTTCGCGCCGGAGATGCCCCGGTAAAATAGAAAATCGAGAATGGCGGCGTAGAGCGACTGTCCGTGATATTTATGGTCTTCGCCGACGTAGATAATCACTTTCTTTGCCGGTCCGGATTTCAGCATGTCTTCTCCCGCCGTAAAATCGGTTGCATTTATGCCGCCGCTCGTCCCGCGATCGCTCCCAGCCAGACGGCCGCGAAGCCCAGCACGACGCTGAGCACGACGTTCAGGCCGGCCATCAGCATTTCTCCATCCTGCAAGCTGCGAAACGTTTCGAACTCGAAGGTTGAAAACGTCGTGTAAGCGCCAATGAATCCGATCGGAATCAGATAGATCCAATTCGCGTTCCAACGGGTCTTTTCCGCCAGCAGCGTCATCGCCAGACCGATCAGGAAACATCCGGAAATATTGATCGCAAACGTTCCATAAGGAAATCGCGATCCGAAGCGATTCCCGACGAAGCCGCCCACCCAGAAGCGCGCAATCGAACCAAGAAATCCTCCAAATCCCACCAGCAGATATTTATTCATATCCGGAGTTCGAGTTGTCCTTTGTAAACGTAACGAAGAATGCGCGGCGTTCGGTCGCTTGCGGATAATCAATCCGAACCTTACTTCCGCTTACCGTTCCGCTTGCGTTCAATTGTCCGTCACGGGATCGTCGCCGGCAGTATGACTCCGCGACAATATCCTTGTCAGGAGTCATCATCTGCCCCAGCTAAGGAGGGGACAGCGGTTATAGGCGAACTCCATCGCCTTCCTGTAAATGATACGTGAGCACGCGGAAGAGTCAATTCATTCGGCGAGTTTAGCTGCGAGGCAGTTAGCCTTCAGCTGCGGGTGCGGCAGCCACATCAGGTTTTAAGTGCATCTCGAGAAAGGACCGCGATAGCGCCCAGGCCTGCCGGGCGGCGCTTGGATTGTAGCTGGCGCGCTGGTCGCAGAAAAATCCGTGGTCGGCGTCGGAGATTTCCACGTTCGTGTACGTCTTGCGTTCCTTGTCGAGCGCTTCCATAACCGAACGAATCTGATCTTGCCCAATGTGCTTGTCGCGGCCGCCCCAGAAAAAAAGCATCGGTGCGCGCAATTCGCTCGCATGAGGCAACAGCGCGGGTGCGATACCGCCGCCGTAGAATGAAATGGCAGCGCACAGCTCAACCGTCGCACAGGCCAGGAACGACACGCGCCCGCCCATGCAGAATCCGATGCTGGCGATGCGATCCGCTGCCACCTGTGAATCCTTTCGCAGCCAATCGTGCGCCGCGCCGATATCGTCGGACATTCCCGTCTCCGTCAGCGCCCGAAGATGCGGCATCACGGATTGCATATCCGTGTAGCCGGCCTCAAAGCCGGGCGGCGCGGTTCGGTGGAACATTTCCGGCGCGATCGCAACGTAACCTTCTTTCGCGATTCGCTGCGTGACGTCGCGAATGTGCGCGTTTACGCCAAACGCTTCCTGGAACACAAGAACGCCTGGAGATTTGTCTTTGCCACCCGGTCGCGCGACGAAGGCGTTCATCGAAGTGCCGTCGGAAATCCGTAACGTGATCTTCTGCTGCACGATGTTGGCCATGATCTATCCCCTGGACAAGCGCGACTCGACGCGCTCGTGATGATACTTCGCGATGATACTTCTTTGACGCTACGAATCAATATCCGCCCGAATCTGTTGCCCGCGCTGCGGCATCTACTGAAGGGAATGGAGGAATGCGATGAGCTTTCACGAATACACCACCGTCGGCCGGTCGGGTTTGCGGGTCAGCCCGCTGTCCCTTGGCACGATGACGTTCGGCGGCACCACAGGCTGGGGAACGGATGAACCCACATCACGCGCGATCTTCGATCGCTACGTTGAGCTCGGCGGCAATTTTATTGACACCGCGGACGGCTACTCCGACGGCAAGAGCGAGGAACTCGTCGGCAAATTTGTGGCGGACCGCAGCCTGCGCAATCGCCTCGTCCTCGCCACCAAATTCACATTCAACGCCCAAAGCGGCAATCCCAACGCTGGCGGCAACGGGCGCAAAAATGTTTACCGCGCGCTCGAAGGTTCCTTGCGCCGTCTGAAAACCGACTACGTCGATCTGTATTGGATGCACGTCTGGGACGGCGTCACGCCCGTCGAGGAATTGCTCTCGACGATGAACGATCTGGTTCGCAGCGGAAAAATCCGTCATTTCGGGCTATCCGATTCGCCCGCATGGTACGTCGCTCGCGCCCAAACTCTTGCTGAAAAAGAAGGCAAGGAACGACCGATCGCGTTGCAGCTCGAATACTCGCTCGTCGAGCGCAATATCGAGCGTGAACACGTTCCCGCCGCTCGCGAGCTTGGGCTCGGGATTTGTCCGTGGAGCCCGCTGGCCAGCGGTTTCCTTGCCGGGAAATACAAGCGCGAGGGGACCACCGGAAAAGGAGAAGGACGGCTCGAAGTGCTGAAGTCCTCGGCAAATCCCGTCTTCAATAAATTCACCGACCGGAATTGGCGCGTGCTCGACGTGCTTCTCGATGTCGCGAAGCAACTCGATAAGTCTCCTGCGCAGGTAGCCCTCAACTGGGTTGCCACGCAGCCCTGCGTTTGCTCGCCGATTATCGGCGCGACGAAGACCGCGCAGCTTGACAGCAACATCGAATCGCTGTCCTTCTCGATCCCCTCGGATCTCCGCAAGCGATTGGACGACGCCGGCGCGCCCGAATTGATCCACCCGTATATGTTCTTCGAGGGTGTGATCCACGACCGAATCACGGGCGACGTACCCATTCGCGCATGGACTCCCGAGCCCCGGCATCTCGAATCGTCTGCCGCGGCTCCTGCCGCCAAGCATGCCGCCAAAGGTTAGGCGCGCCTCGAGGATTTCAGAGTCCCGATGAAACGCTACCGCGGCCCGATCACCGATCATTTCAACGGCGAGCGCTTCTACAATCCCGAGAACGGAGTGCCTCGCGGCACAGGCGGACTCTTGCAATGGCTCGCGAACCGCCATCCCGGACCGTGGAAAAAATGGATTGATTCGCCTCCCGGCCCGCCTCCGCCATCGCGCATGTCTGACGGAGGAATTCGAGTCACCTTCGTCGGACATTCCACCGTTTTGATTCAGATGGATCGCGTCAATATTTTGTGCGATCCCATCTGGTCGATGCGTGCAAGTCCTTTTTCATGGATCGGTCCCCGCCGCCATCGCCCTTCTGGAATTCGCTTCGAGGACTTGCCACCCATCGATGCGGTCCTGCAAAGTCACGATCACTACGACCATTTCGACGTTCCGACTCTGCGCCGGATTGCGAAAACGCGCGGTCCGAAGTTCGTCGTCCCGCTCGGAGTTCGCGCGCGTCTCATTTCACATCGCATTCCGGGTGGCAGGGAAGCAGCCGAGCTCGATTGGTGCGAATCCGCGCCGCTCTCGGAGAGCGTCCGCGTCACCGCCGTTCCCGCGCGCCATTTTTCCGGACGCGGTCCGCGCGATCGCAATTTCACTCTCTGGTGCGGATACGTCATCGAAGGTCCTTCGGGCTCCGTCTATTTTGCCGGAGACACCGGCTATGGCTCGCACTTTCGCGAAATCCGCGAACGCTTTCCTTCGCTTCGGCTTGCGTTTATTCCCATTGGAGCATTCCGCCCGCAATGGTTCATGGGCCCGGTGCATATTTCGCCCGAAGATGCGATTCGCGCGCACCGCGACGTAGGCGCGAGCACTACCATCGGAATTCATTTCGGTGTATTTCGCCTCGCGGACGACGGTCAGGATGAGCCTGTCGACGAATTGCAAAAGGCCATTGCGGCTTCCGGCGATCCGTCGATCCACTTTTGGACTCTCGGCTTCGGCGAAGCCCGCGACATCCCCTGATCGAACGCACAAAAAGAGCCGGTGTCATCCCGAGGGCCGTCCGGCCCGAAGAATCTCTCTTTTCCTCGCGTTTTCCAAAAGAGGCGCCTTTCAATTGCCGGTGAATTTTCGTACGAGGAATTTCTGTAACACGAGCGCGGCGTTGTGCTCCGTGTCGTGGGCGCTGTAGAGCAAAGTCACGTCGCCACGCGTTGCCGTGTTGAGAATTGGCTTCCACGCCTCCGGATTCGCGCGCAATTCGGCCAGATAGCGCTTCTGGAATTCCTTCCAGCGTTCCGGCTTGTGTCCGAACCATTCCCGCAGCTTCGTGCTTGGCGCAACGTCCTTCAGCCAGGCGTCGAGATGCAATGAGCTTTTTTTCATGCCGCGAGGCCAAAGCCGCTCGACGAGATACCGCGTGGTCTGTGTCTTTGCACGTTTTTCGTATACGCGCGCAATGTGGATCGCGCCTGATTTCCCGCCCTGCGTCGCCGTCGTCTTAGTGGGCGCCGATCCATCGCCCGGGTAGGTGACTTGAGTCCCGCGCACACGCGCGAACGGCGTCAGCTTATGCCGCTGGGCACGTGCGCCGCTGATAATGTCCTCGACAGGATAGCCCCGTACGATAAGCGCGTCCGCAACGAGCGATCGATGGCATCGCCACGGCACCGCTTCCGCGCACATCAGCGCCGACGGTTTCGCGGCGGCGAGTTTGATGGCTCGCGCGAGTCCTTCCTCGAATTCCGGCGTCTGCATGTAATCGGCGTAACCGCGAAAGCTCTTGTTCCGCCACCCCATGTTTGTCGAATCCGGCTTCGCGTGGCGCAGGCCGCCGAGCTTTTTCAGATGAACGTACCCGATTCCGGCGGAACGCAACGCACCGCCGAACGCATCGCGATTAAACTGCGGATTATGCCGCGAGCGCGGAATCGTGCGAATATCGATCACGCGCTTCACTCCATGCGCTCTTATCAGCGCGACGAAGTCATCAAACGATCGCGTGGAATGCCCAATCGTAAAGACGGTTTTTTTCGTATTTGCGCGCGTTCGCATGCGGCCCCTCTTCATCTTATGACCAGCCCATGCGGTCCGTGCAAAGAATTCTTCTTCGGTTGGGAAGCCGGGATGAGGATAATAGTTCCGGGCGTCATCAAGCTGCACAATACGGCGGGTGCCGAATTTCGAGGAAATCGTGGCTCAGCCGAACACTCTGTTCTGGGACAATGGTGGCGTCATTCTGACGAATGGCTGGGACCGCGATTCGCGCGAGAAGGCCGTCGAGAAATTCCATCTCGACTGGGCCGATTTTGAAGACCGCCACGAATTGATGCTCCACGCTTTCGAAATCGGCCAGGCCACGCTCGACGAATATCTGCGCCGCACGGTTTTCTACCGCGAACGGAACTTCACTCCTCAAGAGTTTAAGGATTTCATGTTCGAGCAATCGCAGCCGTTTCCCGAGTCGCTCGAATTTCTGACCGCGCTCGCCAAAACGAAGCGGTACGAGATGGCCACTCTGAATAACGAATCGGCCGAAATCAACGATTACCGCATCCGGAAATTCAAGCTTCGCGATTATTTTGCAGCGTTTTTTGCGTCTTGTTATCTCGGCATCCGGAAACCAAATGCGGAAATTTATCAGCTTGCTCTGAAGATCACGCAGCGCGCGCCGCAGGAATGCGTCTTTATAGACGATCGCGGCCTGAATCTCGAATGCGCGCGCGAGCTGGGCATGCACGTTATCCAATTCGAAAACGTCGCCCAATTGCGCGGCGACCTAGCGGGTTTTGGCGTTACCACCAACGGAAAATAGCGAGGAGGAATTTCCATGGAACTAGGAATGATCGGTTTGGGCAAAATGGGCGCGTTCATGACCGAACGTCTCGTGAAAGGTGGCCACCGCGTGGTCGGATTTGACCGCGATGCCGCCGCCGTCCAGCGCGTCACTGACAAAGGTGCGGCGGGAGCCGATTCGCTCGAGAAAATGATCTCTCAGTTAAGGGCTCCCCGCGCCGTCTGGCTGATGGTCCCCGCGGGCGCGCCGGTCGACCAGACGATCGAGCAACTTCTTCCGCATCTCGCTCCCGGTGACACG
The DNA here is from genome assembly GCA_050747005.1 of Candidatus Acidiferrales bacterium. Taxonomy (GTDB): domain Bacteria; phylum Acidobacteriota; class Terriglobia; order Acidiferrales; family UBA7541; genus Palsa-295. The sequence goes on along the minus strand of JBOGNE010000030.1, from coordinate 145,489 downwards.
ATCATCGACGGCGGCAATTCGTATTACAAGGATTCGGTTCGCCGCGCGGCTGCGCTCGCCCCGCAAAAAATCAATTTTGTCGATTCTGGTACAAGTGGCGGAGTTTGGGGGCTCGCCGAAGGTTACAGCATGATGGTCGGCGGCGATGCGGAAGTCGTGAAGCGCCTTTCGCCGATATTTGAGACGCTCGCTCCCGGGCCGAACAAGGGCTGGGGGCGTGTGGGGCCGGCAGGCTCCGGCCATTTCGTGAAAATGGTGCATAACGGCATCGAGTACGGAATCATGGAGGCTTACGCGGAAGGCCTCGATCTGCTGCGCCATAAGAAGGAGTTCAACCTCGATCTGTTGCAGGTGTCGCAGATCTGGCAATTCGGCAGCGTAATTCGCTCGTGGCTGCTCGATCTCACAGTCGATGCGCTTCAGAAAAATCCCACGCTCGACGGCATTGGCGCCTACGTCACCGATTCAGGCGAAGGCCGCTGGACGGCCATCGAGGGCATCGATCTCGGCGTCGCGCTGCCCGTGATTTCAGGCTCGCTCGACGTGCGCTTTCGTTCGCAGGATCCCGAACCATTCGCCAACAAACTGCTCGCCATGATGCGCCACGAATTCGGCGGGCACGCCGTGAAAACAGTCGCCAAGTAGCGCACTGGTGGCGCCGGCGTCTCGCCGGCTCTTTCGTCGGAAAGAGCGTTATGCCGCCGCGTGGATAGGGCATGAGATGCGGCGTCGGTTGCGAAGCGCCAGTGTTCCGAGGATGTCGCGATGAAAATGGACGAGCACGTCTACTCCGATCTCCCCAAACTGAACGCTCACGTTCTCGAGGAAATTCATCATGTGATCGAAGACGCGCTTTCGAAGCGTGGCAGGTTTGCGATCGCGTTATCGGGAGGCCACACGCCCTCGCAGTTGTACAAGCTTTGGGCCGAAAAGCATGGGAGCGATACGCCATGGGATTCCGTCCATCTCTTCTGGGGCGACGAGCGTTACGTTCCAAAGGATGATCCGCAAAGCAATTACCGGATGGCGCGCGAATCGTTGATCTCGCGCGTCGCGATCCCTCCGGGCAACGTTCATCCCTTTCGCACCGAATTGCCCAGTCCCGAAGAAGCGGCGGCAGATTACGAGACAGAACTGCGCAAGTTTTTCGGCGACGAGCCGCCGGCATTCGATGTCCAGCTGCTGGGACTCGGCGAGGAAGGGCACACCGCCTCTCTTTTTCCAGGCTCGCCCGCGCTGAATGAAAAGCAGCGTTGGGCGATGCCGGTAACAGCGCCCGCCCAGCCGCCCCAGCGCCTCACCTTGACTCCTATCGTCCTCGATCGCGGTCGCAACACCTTTTTTCTTGTGGCGGGCGGGAAGAAGCGCGAGATTTTGCAAAAGCTCAGGGACGAGCCAAACCGGGAATCAAGCGAATATCCCGCAGCGCGGCTTCAACCGGGCGGGCGCATCATCTGGTACCTTGACAAGGCCGCCGCCGGCTGAAAATTATCCGATTTCGATGAAACTCTCTCGTCCCTATTGCGTCAAATCATGTGCGGGTGCCGTGGGTATGAGTGTGCCGGTTCGGGTATCACTTGTCATCGCACTCTCGATTCCAGGAAATTTCTGATGAAGCGCGCTAACATAAGAAAAGATCGCCCCGGCCCAGCGAAGCTCTCCGGAGATCGCCGGAACACCCGAATCGAAACGATCGAAATTCCAGCATCGAGAACGGACGAGACCCCAACATTCTCATGGCTAAGACTTGCGCTCATGCGCTTCTACTCCCGATAGCTCTCGCAGCAGCCGCATTCGTCTCCGGCTGCGCCACGAAAACCGCCGAGACGGCTCCCAATCTCGCGGTGCCTGTGTCGGTCGCAAAAGCCGAACAGAAAAACGTTCCGATTAACCTAACCGCGATCGGAAGCGGCGAAGCCTATTCCACTGTCTCGATCAAGGCCCAAGTGAACGCCGTGCTGCAGGCCGTTCACTTTAAGCAGGGCGATTTCGTGAAAAAGGGCCAGTTGCTCTTCACGCTCGACTCTCGCCCGTTTCAGGCCGAACTCGCGCAGGCACAAGCCAACCTCGCAAAAGACCAAGCCCAGGCGGATCTCGATAAAGTGCAAGCCGAGCGTTACGCAAAGCTATTTGCGGCCGGCGTCGCGGCCAAGGAACAGTTCGACACGTTTCAAGCCACGGCGGAAGCTCAGGACGCCGCCGTTCGCGCGGACAAAGCAGCGGTCCAGACTGCCACCCTGGATATGCAATATTGCTCGATTTATTCTCCGATTGACGGCCGCACCGGCGCGCTGCAGGTCTACCCGGGCAATCTCGTGAAACAGAATGACGTTCCCATTCTGATCGTCATCAATCAAATTACGCCGCTGTACGTCGATTTCTCCGTTCCCGAGCAATACCTCGGCGCGATCAAGAAATACATGGCCAAGGGGCGTTTGCGGGTGCAGGCCACTCCCTATGGCGACACGATTGCCCAAGACGGATACCTCGTGTTTGTCGACAATTCCGTGGACAACACCACCGGCACAATAAAGCTGAAGGCGACGTTCCCGAATACGAATCATGGGCTCTGGCCTGGTCAATTCTCGAACGTCGCGCTGCGCTTGGCCGAGGACGAGAACGCCATCCTGGTCCCGTCGCAGGCCGTGCAGACCGGCCAATCCGGTGACTACATCTTTGTGGTCACGCCCGACATGACGGCGGAATCCCGTCCTGTAAAGGTGGCCCGAACGATTGACGGAGACTCCGTAATTTCGCAGGGCATAAAACCTGGCGAAACGGTAATCACCGACGGCCAGCTTCGATTGATCCCCGGCATAAAAGTTCAGATCAAAGACAGCGGTCCGGCGGCGAACCAGCCGGCCGGGAGCTGATCGGCTTCCATGAGCATTGCCGAGATATTTATCCGCCGCCCGATCATGACGACTCTCGTCATGATGGCCATTCTGCTGTTCGGCGTTCTCGGATATCGCTCGCTCGCCGTCAGCGATCTTCCCAACGTTGACTATCCCACCGTTCTCGTCTCCGCATCGCTGCCCGGCGCCAGTCCCGAAACGATGGCGTCATCCGTTGCCACGCCTCTCGAAAAGCAGTTTTCGACCATCGCCGGCATCGATTCGATGACTTCATCGAGTTCCCTCGGTAGCACCCAGATCACGCTGCAATTCGACCTCAGTCGCAATATCGACGGTGCCGCGCAGGACGTGCAAGCCGCTATCACCCGCGCCGCGCCGCAACTGCCGCCCAACATGCCCACCCCGCCGACTTACAACAAGGTGAATCCGGCGGACCAGCCGATCCTGTATCTCGCGATGGGCTCGAATACTCTGCCGCTCTACACCGTCGACAAGTACGCCGAAACGATGATGGGCCAGCGCATCTCGATGGTGAAGGGCGTCGCGCAAGTGCAGGTGTACGGCTCGCAAAAATACGCCGTACGCATCCAGCTTGATCCCATGGCCATGGCCACTCGCCAGATCGGCATCGATGAAGTTCAAACCGCCGTCCAAAACGCGAACGTGAATCTCCCCGTGGGCACTCTCTACGGAGCGCATCAGGCCTTCACCCTCCAGGCGAACGGCCAGTTGACCCAAGCCTCGGTGTATCGGCCTTTGATCGTCGCTTACCGCAACGGTTCGCCCGTGCGCCTCGAGGATATCGGCAACGTTTTCGACAGCGTGCAGAACGACAAGACGATGAGCTGGTGGAACAACACTCGCGCCGTGGTGCTCGCCATTCAGCGCCAGCCCGGAACCAACACGGTGGAAGTCGTTGACGCCGTAAAGCAACTCTTCCCGCAATTTCGCGCCGTCATCCCTCCGTCCGTCCAAATGCAGATTTTGTACGACCGCTCGGCTTCCATTCGCCAGTCCGTGTCGGACGTGAAGTTCACGCTCTTTCTCGCTGTCGTTCTCGTCGTGCTCGTCATCTTCCTGTTCCTGCGTAATCTTTCCGCCACCGTGATTCCCAGCATCGCGCTGCCGATGTCCATCATCGGCACCTTCGCCGTGATGTACGAGCTGGGTTACACGGTGGATAACTTATCGCTCATGGCGCTTACGCTATCGGTCGGTTTCGTCGTGGACGATGCCATCGTCATGCTCGAAAACATCGTCCGCCACATGGAAATGGGCGAAGGCGTGATGCAGGCGGCCCTGAGCGGCTCGAAAGAAATCGGATTCACCATCGTTTCCATGACGTTGTCCCTAGCCGCTGTTTTCATTCCGGTTCTCTTCATGGGCGGCATCATGGGCCGGCTGCTCCACGAATTTGCTGTCGTGATCATGGTCGCGATTCTCGTTTCCGGCTTCGTCTCGCTCACGCTCACTCCTATGCTGTGTAGCCGTTTCCTCCGTGCCCAGCGTGAGATGAAGCACGGCCGCTTGTACATGTCGCTCGAGCGGTTTTTCGACCGCCTCCTCCACAAATACGACGTCTCGTTGCAATGGGCGTTGCGCCACCGTCTGGCCGTGATGGTGATTTCTGGCGTGCTTCTTCTGATCACCGCGTGGCAGTTCTGGGTCATCCCCAAGGGGTTTCTGCCGCCCGAGGATAACTCGGAAATTTTCGTCTCCACCGAGGCGGCGCAGGGAATCTCTTTCGATTCCATGGTGAAGCACCAGTTGGAATTGAATAAGGTCGTCTACGACGATCCGAACCGCAACGATTTTTTCTCCAACGTCGGCGGCTTCACCTCAAGCAATTCGGGCGTCATTTTCATTCACCTGAAAGATCGCAACCGGCGCCCCGAAATCCCCAGCCAGACGATGTTGGCCCTCGATAAGAAGTACGGCGGGATCCCGGTGCTCGGCGGCGTCCTTCGCGAACTCACTCCGTTGTTCGCGCACCACCCGACCATCGAAAACGTCATCGAGGAATTGCGCCCCAAGTTCGCGGCCGTCACCGGCATCAACGCCTACATGCAGAATCTTCCGCCGATTCAAGTGGGCGGACAACTAACCAAGAGCGAATATCAGCTCACGCTGCAAAGCCCGGACACCGAAGAGCTCTATCGCGATGCGACTGCCTTTCAGAACGAAATGGCAAAGAAGATTCCCGGCATTCAGGACGTCACCAGCGATCTCCTCATCAAAAACCCGCAGGTCCAGGTTCACATCGACCGCGATAAAGCGTCCTCGCTTGGCATCACCGCTGAGCAGATCGAAAATGCTCTATACACCGCCTACGGCCAGCGGCAGATTTCTACCATTTACGCGCCGAATGATGAATATTGGGTCGTGATGGAACTCGAAGACAAATATCAGGCTAATCCCGCGGCTCTCTCGCTTCTCTACATCCATTCGAGCAATGGGAATCTTGTCCCTTTGAGCGCGGTGGCCTCCGTTTCGACGGACCTCGGGCCGCTAACCGTGACTCACCTCGGCCAGCTTCCGGCTGTCACCATCTCCTTCAACCTGAAACCCGGCGTTGCCATCGGAGACGCCGTCAATCAGGTGCAGGAACTCGCACGCGAGTCTTTGCCGGCCACAGTGACCACGCAATTCCAAGGAACGGCGCAAGCCTTTGAATCGTCCCTCTCTGGCCTCGGCATCCTTCTTGTGATGGCGATCCTCGTTATCTACATCGTTCTCGGAATTCTGTACGAGAGTTTTATTCATCCGATCACCATCCTTTCAGGCTTGCCCTCGGCGGCCTTCGGCGCCTTGCTCACCCTGCAAATCTTTGGCATGAATCTCGATCTTTACGGCTTCGTTGGCGTGATCATGTTGATCGGCATCGTAAAGAAAAATGCTATCATGATGGTGGATTTTGCCATTGAGCGCGAGCGCGAAGGTCATAAGTCCGCGCAGGAAGCGATTTACGAAGGTTGTTTGATCCGCTTTCGCCCGATTATGATGACCACCATGGCCGCGCTGATGGGCACGGCGCCCATCGCGTTCGGTTACGGCGCTGGGGCCGATTCCCGCCGCCCGTTGGGCCTCGCCGTCGTCGGCGGCCTCGTATTTTCTCAGCTCGTTACGCTCTATCTCACTCCTGTCTTTTACACTTATATGGATTCCTTCCAGGACTGGCTCGGTCGTCGTTTTCGCAAAGCCGCTCTCGCTCCCGAATCCGTATCCGCGGACTGACAACTAAAGAGTTTGATGACTCGACATTTTGGAAGCGCGGATTTCAACCCGCCGTAAAGGCTGCGGAAAATACATATAGCGCGGCCTTTCAGGGCGGCATGCCTCTCTAAGAGCTTGTTGAGAAACCGGCTGCGATCGTCATTCTGAGCGAAGCGAAGAATCTCTCTTCGCGAAAATGCCAAGCAAAAGGGAGATTCTTCGGGCCACAAAACGGTCCTCAGAATGACGCCGGCCTTTTTCAACAAGCTGCTAAAGGTAGCGTTGAATCCATCGCTTCGTTGGCGCGGCTTTTCACTTATTTTCGCCGTCCGTCCGGACAGCAAATCGCCTGTCGTTTCGTACCATTGACCCACTTGCTCCGCATCCCTAACATGACCTTTGAAGCGAAAATCACCCGGAGTGAGGATTTCTTGCCCCGTTTTCGCGAATCGGCTACAGGGGGCTAACCACGATGCCGTTTACAGCAAACCTCCCCAGGAACATCAGAACCAGACCTACGAGGCGCGGCCCACGCATGAATTCCCGCGTACCCGTCATCATCGAATGGAACGGCACGGGGCCGCTGCGTTTCCAGGCGTGTTTCACGCGCGTCGTAAGCGGCTATGGGTGCCTGCTGGTAAGCCCCGCGGAGCTTGACCCGAAACAGCGGTTCCGCTTAACCAACGTTTCGACGCGCCGGTCAGCGGATGCGGTTGTGGTTTGGAAGGGTGTTAAGCGTCCGGACGGGTGGGATTTGGGCGTCGAATTGGCTTCGACTGAATTGGATTTTTGGGGGATTGAACTGTGAAATTAAACTCGCCGAAGGCTCCTGTAGCAAATGCTTCTGTAGCGAACACGCCTGCAGTGGACGCGGCGGCAAATAGGGCCGTTCCGCAATCGAGACCCGCTGGCCTAAACCCTGCTTCGGCGATGCCCGTGAAGCCGCTGGTCCGTTCCAGGCTGCCCAGATCGGTCGGCCCTGGCGCTGGCGACGATCGCCGGCGCGGCCAGCGTGTGCTGCTCAGGGTCCGCGCAAACATACATATAGCCGTGCATGGCAAGCCAACTACGCTCGAAGCGACCACGCTTAGCGTCAACAACGCTGGCGCCCTCATCGTGCTGCCCCTGAGCCTGCCGGTCGAAACCCGCCTCGTGCTCGAACACAGCATGACCCGTGAGCGCGTGGCTTGCCGCGTGGCGCGTCTTGCCAGGGAAATGCCGGAAGGATTTCACGTTCCCATCGAATTCGATTCGCCCGCCCCCGATTTTTGGAAGATCGCCTTCCCGCCCGCCGATTGGCGCCCCTTCGACGAAAACTAGTTTGCGCTCCCGCAGTGTCTTTACAGTTGCGGAAAAAGTCTCCTTACGCGTCATTCCGAGCGAACCGAGGAACCTGCTTTTTACAAAACGCCAGAAAAACAGCAGGTTCCTCGCCGCCTTCGGCGACTCGGAATGAAAACGGTGCGTTTTCCACAGCCTGTTTAGCCGCCGGACTTCAGCCCGGCATGTCGCACTGAAGGACGCCAATGATTTTTCCGCAATCGCGGAGCAGGTGTCTCTCGTGGGGGCACGGCATGCCGTGCTCGCACCCACTTTGCAGTGGAAGTCTAAAACGGCAGCTTGTGAAGGTCGAGGTTCCCGCCGGATAAAATCACGCCAACTTTCTTCCCTTTCGCGTCGAACTTGTTCGTCAGCACCGGCGCCGCAGCCACCGCGCCGGACGGTTCCACAATCAATTTCATCCGCTCCCATAACAGCATCATCGTCGCCACGATTTCTTCTTCCGTCACGCGTGTGACTTCGTCCACATGCGCGCGTAAAATCGAAAACGTCAACGGACATAGCGTCGCCCGCAAGCCGTCCGCTATGGTTTCCCGCCCCGAAGCGGGTTCGATCGTCTCGGAGGCGAGCGAACGGTACGCATCGTCGGCGTTCTGCGGTTCCCCTGCGCAAACGCGAATCTGCGGCCGCGAACCTTTCGCCGCAATCGCCGTCCCGCCTAGCAATCCTCCTCCGCTGACCGGAGCGAAAATCACGTCCAGGTTCGGCACATCCTCCAAAAGCTCCATCGCCGCAGTCCCTTGTCCTGCAATGACGCGGGGATCGTTGTACGGATGCACCAGATGCGCTCCCGTCCGGCGGATTACTTCCGCGACGGTCGCTTCACGCGAGGCAATCGTCGGTTCGCATTCCGTGATTTCCCCGCCGTACGCCCGCACCGCGCGTTTCTTGGCGTCCGAGGAATTTGACGGCATCACGATGTAGGCCGGAACGCCTCGCCAGCGCGCCGCCAGCGATAACGCCGCCGCATGATTTCCAGACGACGGCGCGACCACGCCCAGCTTTGCCTGCTCGTCGCTGAGCGAAAACACCGCATTCGAAGCGCCGCGAATTTTGAACGACCCCGTCTTTTGCAGGTTTTCGCATTTGAAGTAAATTCGTGCGCCCGCAATTTCATCAAGCGAGGTGCAGGTCATCACGGGGGTGCGATGAATGCGAGACGCAATGCGCCGGTGCGCCTCCCGGATCGTCTCGAGCGTCGGTGCTGCAAGCTGTGTTTGAGTGGTCATATCTGCGACGGTGCATTATGGCACACCTTCTGCCACGTATATTCTTCAACCACCGGACGAAAACCGGCGAAGCCAAATTTCGAGTCGCCAGGGCCCCGAATTTCGGAGCTCGCGGAATGGTTTTCGGGAATTCGGAACGCGCCGTGGGCGTGCAACGAATTTGCGTCAGGAACCAGACACCTATTTCGCGGCGCGTCCTGCAACCATGAAAGTCACTTTCGCCGCAGCGGTGTTTTCGAACTCGTCGGCGATCTGCACCGCAACGGTGTGCTCGCCCGGCGCAAGGCTCGAAAGCTGTATCTGGTAGCTTTCCTTCGGTGCGTCGGACAGTAGGCCCACGGGGAACACCACCCGCCAGTCGCCCGCGTCCACGCTGTACTGCGCGTGCGTGATCGCGCCGGACGAGCTGCTTCCGTCAAACACGATCGTCACCGGAGACGAGCTGCTCTCCGCTCGCAGATTTTCAATCTGCGGCGGCGTGTTGGCAATCTCGAAGCGGTCGCTTTCGCGCTCGCCCGTCAGCGTCTGGTCCGGCGGATTCGATGGAGAATCGGAGGCAACGATTTTCAAATAGTACGCGCCGTCGGGCATTGTCACCGTATCCCACGAATAATACTTTTCCGTCAGCTTGTCCTTCAGCAGCCGCCAGTTGCGTTCGCCTTCGCCGCGATAATAAATCGAATAGAGCAAGTCGTCGTCGTTGCCATCGCGCGCGCTCCATACCACGCTCTGGTAGCCCTTGTCTTCGAATCCCTGCGGCGGAACATCCATCCGCGGCGCGTGCTTTGCGGGCTCTGCTCTCGATGCCTGATGAAAATTTGCGTCGCCTCTCTCCGCTTGCGGCATGCGAATCGGCGCAGGCGTCATATTTCCGGATCCTGCCGGGACCGCGAAACTCTGTATCCGGATTCCAGGATTTTGCACTTCGATGTCCTCGATTTGCGGCGCGACGTTCTTCGGCTGATAGGCAACGCTCACCCAGGAAATATTGGGCGCTCCGCCGTGATCCGTATCGAGGAAAACCGCTTTCCATTGAATGAAACGCGCGGGCTGGCAGCTCACGGTCTCGCCAGACGCAGTCTTGTACGGCCCAGTCCATGCGCTCCAGTTCTTATCGGGATTCGACGTGTTGCCCGAGCGCGCATACATTTCCACTTTCCCCTGCGTCGCGCCGTTTTCGCCCCACCAGGTCAGCCGCCCCCAGTGCGAAAAAATCTTTGCGTCGAACGCTTCGGATTCGAAGCTGCCGCCGGCCGCGTACGACGGCCCCAGCGTAAAAATCTTTCCTGGATTCGCCGTCGCAACGTATACCTTTCCGCCCGCCGTCGAAACCAGGCTCATAACCTGTGACGACGCCGTCCTCGCGACCGTCGAAAATACGTCGTTGCCCTCGAGCTCGATCACTTCGCCTTTGTTTCCCGTCCCGAGCAGTAATTTTCCGCTCGGCGAAAGGCCCATCGAAAACACCAGATCTTCGCGTGAATTCCACAATATGTCGGGCGAACCATCCGGAGATATTTTCACGACTTCCGCGCCGCCCGCCGTCGATGGAAAATACGGGAAGACAAATGTTGAAGACGTTTGTTGCGATTGAATGATGACGTGTCCCTGTGCGGACGCGATCGCGCCCGGCGGCGCCGTCTGCGGCAGCGCTTGCGGTGCCATCGGCATAACCAGCGGCACGGCTGCGGGCCGCTGTTTTTCGCCGATTGACGCGGCGTACAAATTTCCGCTCGCGTCCGCCAGCAGGGAAGTCACTTCTTTTTTGTTCGTTTCGTAGATTACAAACGGCGCGCCCGCTTCGGGCGCGGCCTGCGTATTCTTCCGCACGATTTCAACGCGCACGATCAGCCCGTCCGGATCCGTGCCGATCAGCAGGTTTCCCTTCGAATCGAACGCCAGCGACCGCGCGTGGCGTTCATCGCTTTGATAAAACAGCTTGCCCTCCCCATCGGGAGTCACGGCGAACACCTTGCCCGTGTCGCCTGTAGCCACGAACAGCACGCCTTTCGAATCCACCGCCAGAGCCCAGATGTATTTCGTCTTCGGCTCGAAAAACACGCTCTTCTGGCCGTCGGGCGTCACCTTGTAGACCTTTCCGTCCGGCGATGTGCCGACGTACAGATTATCGTGTCCGTCAAACGCAATCGTTTGCGCGGCCAGCTCGGAGGACTGAAAAACGGTGGTCGGCTTGGCCGGATTGTCGAATCGCAGCACCGTCGCGTCCGATCCGCCCGCCGCGTACACGCGGCCCCGGGAATCGACGCGCAAGGCCCACACGTACGCAAGATTCGGATCGGAGAACTGCATGAATGCCGGCGCGGGCATTAGTTTGCCGTCGCTCCGCAAGGCCACGCCTTTCGGCGTGCCGCGATCGAATTCGGAGTAATCGCTTTGTCGCCACGTGTGCGTATGCTCCGCGCGAGTCGCCGCGCAAAACACCAGTCCCGCCGCCACCACGCACGCCAAAATTGTTGCGCGTCTCATCGTCACTCCAAATCTCCTTGTCGGACACGGCGTTACCACCTGCGAAACAGTCACGTTCGTCATTCTGTTGTAGCGCCGGGCTTCAGAGCCTGTGTGATTACGCCAGTTATTCGTCAGGGCACGGCTTCAGCCGTGCCGCAAGTATCGCAAATACAACGCGGCTTCAGCCGCTGAGGGTCGGTCGAACGCCTTCTCACATAGACTCTTCAGCCCGGCATCTTGCTTGGCGCGTCGAACCACGCATGAAAGCCTCCGCGAAACCGCGTCATTTCACCGTAACCGTCAGCGTCCGCTCGCCCTCGATCACCTGGTGCATCTCGACGGACCATTCCCCCACTTTCGATTGCCATAGTACGCGCGATGCCCCCGGGTTCTGCCGTTGATCGAGCACGCTGATCGCGGAGAGCGGCGCATTGGGCATTTCCTTGTCCTCAACCAGCAGCGTCGGCGATGCTTGCAGAAGCGTCGCGTACAGGCGGTCGTTGTGCCGCTCGCGGTTTATCAGCTTGATCAATTCTTCGAGCCCCGGTAGTTGCCCCTGCGAAGTCGTGGCCAGCGATTGCACGTTGCGATCGATCGCCGCCGCGTCGCTCACCAGCAATTGCAACGTGCCTCGCGCGGCCTGCTCCGGAATCGTGATGAGGATTTCCTGGATGAACGGCTCGCCGCGATATGGCCGCAGCAGCACCTTCACGCCCACCGTTTCGCCCGGTTGCACCTCGCTCTTTTCAATCCACGCGCTATCGATCGTCGCCGATCGCCGCTCCGCCAGCGAAGTCACCGTCACGTTCACTCGATCCACCTGCGGTTGCTCGTAGGGGTTCGAGTAAATCGCGGCGAATGCCCCCTGTACGGACGACGCCACCTGAAAGCCCGTCGGAATCGGGATATCGAGCGGCGAAAACAGGTCCGACAATCGCACCGGCGTGTGCCCCTTCAGTTCGATCTCGCCGTCAAGCTGCAGCGTCGGTCCTTCGCCATATTCAGGATTGCCCGCGATGCCGTTGAACACAGCAAGCGCCACCAGCGTCGGAGTGAGCTGCCGGTTCTGGATCACTTCGAAATGAAATTTTTTCTCCGCATCGGGCGTCACGAATTTCACGTCCACGGGAATCATTGCCGGTCCGGGTCCAAGTTGCCCCATGATGGCCGTAACGTGATCCTGCGTCAGCGTCCCAATCACTCCGCCAGTGGTCATGATCTTCGTCGATTCCAGCGCCGATGCCAGCGTCAGCAACACGTGCCCCCGCGCGATCGGCATCGCTACTGACCCGAATCCAAATATCGGATGTCCGCAAGCCAGAATTCTTCCGTCCTGCACCGAAGTCACCGTGCATCCCGGTGCGATGGAAAGATCTCCGCGAATCAGCTCCACGCCGATCATGTCTCCCGGCTTGATCTTTGCGTCCTCGGGCGACGGCGCAGCCGTCCCTCCAGCCACCGCAGTCATTCCCCACGCCGAAAGCTGCTTGCCGTATTGCGCTATCGTTGCCGGATAGAGTCCCGTGGCAATCAAGGGCGTTTCAATCGGTATCAAGTATTCGCCCGCGCCCGCGCTTGTGCGTTGCACGATATCTTCCGGCAATGGTATCCGCGTTGTCGTTGGTTCCAGAGCCGCTGCGCCGCTCCGCGACACCTTTTCCGCCGCCGCGCCGGCCGGCTTCTCCACCTCGTACATGTTCTCGATGGGCGTGACGCCGCCAATCGCTTCCTTCGTGAAAATCCCCAGCTTCAGCGACAATGCTCCAGCCAGTTTTCCATCGATATACACGGGGCTGCCGCTCATTCCAGCGACCACGCCGGTATGCGCGATCTTGTCGCCCAAAAGCTGAACCAGAATGACGTCCTGCTTCGGCCCCAGCGCGTTATGCATCACTCCGATCACCTGCAAGTCAACTTTTTCGACCGTGTCGCCCGAAAAAATCGTGTAGACCTCGCCCTTCATCCCCGGCTGAATCTGGCTCAGCGGCATGATGGTAGGGGCGTCGCCTGCATAAATAGGGAGTGCCAGCAGGAACAGCAGGGAAGTCAGGAGTGCGACGCACAGTCGCCGGGGCGCCAAAAACATGGGACAGCAATCATACCTGTCGCGTTGCCGCGAAAGCAAATCGCCTCGCCTTATGTGTCGTTTCATGTTGTGTTTAGACACCATTTGCGGTTCCAGCGATGCCCAGCAACCGTAGGCGCACAGCGTTTACCCTGACGCCGGAAGGGCCGTGCCTGCTCTCAGAACTTGCACAGCTTGCGATCCAGCCCACTTCGCCGTGCCGATATAGCGCCGCCCTTCGGGCGGCATGCCAGCCAGCGGTCGCGATCACTCGAATATTTCGTAGTGGGTAACGGTTGGCTCGAATTCGAGAAGATATTTCTGGTCTTGCGGATAATATTTCGCGGCTTCAATATCATCGCCCGCGAATGCCTTGATGGCTTCGCGCGATTCCCAGAACGTCAGTGTGTTGAAATGTGCGATGTCCCCCTCGATTCTCCGCAGCACCCACGCGCCTTTATTGCCGGGCGTCGCCCGATACGCGGGGATCCCCGACTTGAACAGATAATCGAGGTACACATCGGCGTCGCTCGCCTTCGTTCGTCCATGCCACATCCGCGCTGTCATTTTTTCCTCCCCACTTCATTCGATGCCCCCGGGCATGTCTGGCTTCACCCAAAGCGGCCGGCGCAGCGTAAAGAGTCTGTGTGACTATATCGTCAGGGCACGGCTTCAGCCGTGCCGTAAGTTGACCGCAAGAATGCGGCTTCAGCCGCTGAGGCCAAGCGCACGATTCTTACGCAGACTCGTACAGGGAAAAAAACCCGAAGTGGCTTTTCGATGCCCTGTTAAAATGGCCATCCTTGCCTGTCCCTCCTGAATTCGGCCGATTGCGCGTCGTGCTCGTGGCTACACGCAATCCTCTTAACATTGGCGCTGCCGCGCGCGCCATGAGCAACTTCGGATTCCTCCGCCTCCGCGTGGTGAATCCCTATGACCCGGCCTTTCGCGAGGCGCGTTCCGCCGTCGGAGCTTCGGCGTTGCTTGCGAAAGCGGAACAATACGACACCGTTGCGGAAGCCGTCGCGGACTGCACGCTCGTTGTTGGAACCACCGCCGTCGGCCGCCGCGTTTTGCAGCACCCGCTCAAGCGCCTGGAACGAGGCGCGCCGCGCATTCGCAAGCGGCTCGCTTCCGCGCCGGTCGCGCTCCTATTCGGATCGGAAAAGTTCGGCCTTTCAAATGAGGATCTCAGCTACTGCCACTGGCTGATGCGCATTCCCACACGGGACGAAAACATTTCGATGAACCTGGGGCAGGCCGTAGCCGTTTGCCTGTACGAACTCGTTCGCGATGCCAAAGTCGCCCGACAATCGGAAAAAGTGAAATCGGCGTCTGCCGGTGTCGTCGAGCGCATCACCGCCATGCTCCTCGAAGCCTTGCGCGCCAGTGGTTACATCGACCGGCGGCGCGTGGCCGACGCCGACGAGCGAATTCGCCGTCTCGTCCGCCGCCTTCATATTCCCGAGCGCGATGCCAATCTCTGGCTTGGTATTCTTCACCAAATCCTCTGGAAGTTGGGCTCAGCAAAGACCCAAAAAGAGAAATAATCTCGTAACGTCACGGATTGCCGGATAGCCGTATTCGACCGGACACCGCTGCTACGGCCAGACAACGAAGCGCGCCTTTCGCGTCCAGCGATTTGCGCGGGGAATCTCTCTTCGCTTTTCTTCGCAACGCCGCCGCTCGCCGATGTCACCTTGCCCCCGTGCTAGAATTTCCCGATGGCGAAAAAGGTCGTCTCACCCGGCGGAGTTTTTTCGGGAGCCGTCGAGCTTCCCGGAGACAAGTCCATTTCTCACCGCTACGCCATCCTCGCCGCGCTGGCGGAAGGCAAGAGCGAAATCGCCAATTATGCTTCCGCCGCCGATTGCCAGAGCACGCTCGCATGCCTAAAACGTCTTGGTATCGAAATCGAAGCCACGCCTGGGCGCGTTCGTATTAGCGGCAAGGGACTCGACGGCTTATCGAAGCCGCGCGCCAAGCTCAACGCCAAAAATTCGGGCTCCACGATGCGCTTGCTTTCCGGCGTGCTGGCAGGACAATCCTTTGCATCGACCATCACGGGCGACAACTCGCTTCGCCGCCGTCCGATGCGCCGCATCATCGAACCGCTGCGCCAAATGGGCGCCCGCATTCACGGCGAAGATGGCGACCGGGCTCCGCTTGAAGTTGGCGGCGGCAAACTTCGTGCCATTGACTACAAGCTGCCAATCCCCAGCGCGCAAGTGAAATCTGCGATCCTTCTCGCTGGCTTATACGCGGATACCGTCACGTCTGTCACCGAGTCGGTCCGCACGCGCGACCACACGGAGATCGCGCTTCGCGAATTCGGCGCGCAGGTCGAAAGCGCCAAGGGCGCGATTCGCATCCATCCTCGCCCGAAGCTCCACCCGCTTCAGCTAACCGTTCCCGGAGATTTGTCCGCGGCCGTCTTCTTGATTTCCGCCGTGCTCATCCTCCCCAAATCTTCCATCGTGATTCACAACGTCGGCTTGAATCCCACGCGCGCCAAGGTGCTCGATTTCCTGATTTCAATCGGCGCGACAATTCATCCCGGATCGGTGCAGATGCTCCATGGCGAACTCGTCGGCGACATTTCCATACGCCACTCCCCGCTTTCGGGCGGAACGATTTCGGGACCGAACGTCGCCGAGATGATCGACGAACTTCCCATGCTTGCCGCGCTTGCTCCGTTCACCGAAAAAGGCATCGAGATTCACGACGCCAGGGAACTTCGCCTGAAGGAAAGCGACCGCATTGCGGCTCTTGCTGAAGGCCTGCGCCGCATGGGAGCGCGGGTCGATGAATTTCCCGATGGCATGCGCGTCGAAGGCCGCAACGCCGGCAAACTGAAAGGCGCGAAAGTCGATCCGAAAGGCGATCATCGCATCGCGATGGCCTTGTCCATTGGGGCGCTTGGCGCTACCGGCGACACCGTCATCCGCAACTCAGATTGCGTCGCCGTTTCGTTCCCTCAATTCTTCGACGTCCTCGAACGCCTCCGCGAACCGCAATCGTAGTGTTGAGAGCCAGCCGTTTGTAGCGCCGGGCTTCAGCCCGGCATCCCGCCGTTAGTATCGTTGAGACGCCAAAGCGAAAAGAAACGCGGCGAGCAAGCGCCCGCCAGCATTGTGTTTTCGCAGAGGCGCTGCTTGCAGCGCCACCTTCTTTCTGTTGTAGCGCCGCCCTTCAGGGCGGCATGCTTGCTGCTGTGACGGCAATGACGCTTCGAGTGGACGAAGTACCTCGCAGTCCGTCTTGCCCTGAGAGTACTTGCGACGGAGAGCGACGCGCGCGCTTCATCGCCGCGTTGTTTCGTACCGGGGAATCTCGCTTCGCCAGGCTGTCAGCGGAAAAGAAAAACTCTTCAGGCAAGAAAAGATTAGCGAATGACGCGGATCGTCTCCAATAAGCCGTTACGAGAATCTGCTACGAGGATTGATGTAAATGGATCGTTCCATAGGTGGTAGCAATGCTGATGCTCGGCCCGCCCGTGCCGATTCTTCCCACCAGCCGTCCCACGTTGGAGCCATTGTCGAGCTGCAGCGATGGCGCCTCGAAATCGCTTCGCACTTCGCCCGATGTGGATGTCGCCGAAATTTGGAAGCTCGAATTCCTCGGCAGTGTGAGGTCCACCTCGCCCGATACGTTCGATATGCTGATATTCTGCGTAGGCGCTTGCGAATCGCTCGCCTTCACCGTTCCGTGAACGTCTTGGATATCCAGCGCTCCCGCGACGTTCTCCGCATCGACGTCCTTGCTCGATGTCGCAATTTTTGCCGCGCCTCCCACATCCGAGATTTCGATGTGATCTGAATCCAGCTCTAGCCGCCCGGTCATATTGGTCAGCGCCAATTGCGCATTCGGCAGCGCGATCCGCGTCAGCTTGGCCACGTTTCGCACGCGAACGTCCCCCGAGAATTGTCCGCCAATCGAGGCATTGCCTGATATATCTCCCAATTCCAGATCGCCGCCCGACCCGCCGATCGTAACGTTTCCGGTAATCCCGGTGACGCGCACATCGCCCTGATGCCCGGTCGCGCTCACGTCGCCGCCGCAATCGTGGATTTCCACGTCTCCGTTCAGCGATTCCGCCCTGACGCCGCCCGCAAGACCCGAAATACTGATATCGCCATGATTGGAATTGGCGCTGACGCTCGTCTGTTTCGGAAGTTCAATATCGAGTCTCACGCTGACGTGTCCGTTGCTATAGTCTTCACCAGACGGATGAATGTTGTATCCATCGCTCGTCGGCTCGATCATCACATTCACATTTCTAAGCCGTTCCTGCGCCGCCGAATCGTTCGGCCCCGAGGCCGACTCGTTTGCAAGCACCCGCAAATCGCTTCCTTGGCCAACGTGAATCGCGATATCACCTCGATTCGTCGTCACGGTCACGCGCGCTCCCGGTGCAATCGCTTTCGGCGGCAGCTCCCGGCTCTGCGATGCGCGCTGATTCAGAAAATCAAAATTTGTACCCAGGTTTGGAATTGCCCGCCGTCCCCATTGCCACAGGCTCATGCCGATCAGCACGAAGACCACCAGCACCAGCAGCGCGGCCTCTCCGCCGGAAAGTATCGGTGGCCGCCCATCGCCTCGCTGCCGCGCCAGAAGATAATCGATTAACTTCGCGACGCCCCACAGAATCAGCAGCAGCGGCCAATAAACTCGAAACAAATGTCCGATTTCGAATCCAGGATGGAATCGCTCGAAGAGGAAAAGCAGCCCGAGCAGAATCAGCAACAAACCGCCGAAGATCGAGTTTCTCTGTCTTCCGCCATTGCCGTTGGTCACGCTGGTTTCACCGGCCGGCGTGCCCGTCTTTCGACGCCAGCGACTGCGCCACCATCACGATCCCCGGCACGATCAGCAGCAGCGGCCAAAGCTCGCTGAAACTATATTGCGTGTATTCGCCAACGAGAAAAATCACGCCAATCGTAATCAGCACGACTGGCCCCATCAGTCCGCGCACCCGGCAATGGGCGCACGGGCAATTTCCACGCGAGACGTTTTCGTCCGCCATATTCGTGTCCTAGTGTCCCGTGCCAGAAAAAAGGTCGATAACTCCGGCCATGCAAGTCATTGCAGGGGCGCTGCTTGCTGCGCCCTGCTTATGCAGCTAGCAGGCTGCTGAAAGACCCTTGTAGCGCCGCCCTTCAGGGCGGCATGCCGGCCGAAAGCTCGACGCTGCAACCCTAAGCAATCTCATTATTCGTCCATTTTTCACCAGCCTGCTACGCCGTTCTCCGCATCTGGTTCCATACCAGCCAGGCGCCCAGCACGATCAACCCGATCGGCCAGAGCTTTGCGAACCAGTCTGCGTCGAGCAAATTAAAATTCCCCAGCAGGAAAAGAATTCCCAGAATAATCAGTATCACGGCGCCCACCGGCCGGTGCCGCGCGTCCACGCCATAATTAACCGCCGCAACCTCGCCCGGCAGCGGAACCGCCTCTCCGAGCCGCCGCGCTCGCGCCACGCGATACGCCTCGACCGGCATGTAGCAGTAGAAACATCCAAGCGCGATTCCGAAAAACGCGTAATAGCCTCCGTTCGGCCAGTTACTGCTCAGCGCGACGATCAACCCCGCAAAAATCAGCACGTGGATCAGCGCCTTCACGTACTCGCCGTTGTACACCGCTCCCAGTCCCGGAATAAATCCCAGACACGCAGCGAGCCCGGGACTCGCGCCGTGATGTTCCGCCGCGCTCCCGCCTGCGGTTGGATTTCCCGCCAGCATCGTCGCGAGGCATTCCTCGCAGTACAGCGCCCCGCGAACTTCCCGCGTGCATTGCGGGCACATCGCTTTGCCGCAATTGCGGCAAAATCCGGTGGCTTCGGCGTCAGGATGAACGGCGCATTTCATTGTGGTCTCCGTAAAGCGTAACCCGCGGTTCCGCCATTTCTACTAGCTATCGAAAAATGCCGCACGTCATTCCGAGGACCGTTCTCTCGTCCGAAGCGCGAAGTTTGCGTCCCGCAGGGTTTCGCGGGGAATCTCTCTTCTTCGACGTTCGCACGAAGACAGGGTCTTCGGTTCGCTCAGAATGACGAACTTCTAGCCTCTAACTTCCAGCCTCTAATCTCCAGATTCCCGCGTACATCGTGTTGTTGCGGATCTGGCTGCGACCGCGATTCGGCCCCGTCTGCGATTTCTCCTGCGGATTTCTCGCCGGCGGTTCCGGTTGCTCCTCCGGCAGCGCCTGCGGCGTCGGCTCCGGCTGCAGTCTCGACTGAATCTCGTACACCACCCGCAGATCGTTTACGAATTTCGCGCTCCTCGCGTACACCAAATGCACCTGCCGGTTCGCTGACCGCAACGCATCCGCCGGGTCCAGGTTCGCTTTCCGCAATCGCTTCGGGGCCAGCCCTGCCGTATGCAGCACCACAACCAGCGTGATCGCCACCGTCACCGCCCCCATCGCAAATCGCGGCCATGCTGGGGGCGCCCACGCAAACAGACGTCTCCACCCTTTTTCCGCCGATCGCGGCCCCGCCGTCGCATTCAGAATCTTCCGCACAAGTTGCGGCGGCTCCGCCACCGGCTCGAGCGCCCGCATCCGTGTAACCAGCGCGCTCACGCTTCCCACCATCTCGCCGCAGCGCTCGCACCCGCCCGCATGCGCCGTAAGCGACTTCGCCTCTTCCGGCGTCAGCAGCCCGTCAACGTATTCGCCGAGTCGCTCGTCCGTGTATGTGCAGTTCCAATCCATCGCCGTTCCCGCCGTCTCTTTCGTCAGGGCACGGCTTCAGCCGTGCCGCAAAATCGCCTGCATACATGCGGCTTTAGCCGCTGGGGACCTGCTGCGAACGCCCTTCGCACCTCGGAATGTTCGTCGGGCGCCCCTTGCCCCGTCTTTTTCTTTTGTCATCATTCTGAGGAACGCAGCGACGAAGAATCTCTCTTCGGTTCTCGATTTCGCACCTGCTTCCAACTCCGCCGCTGGAAAACTGAAACTCGAAATTCCAGCCTCTACTCTCTAACCTCTAGCAATCCCCATCTCTCCCAGCACCCGCGCCAATTCAATCCGTCCGCGATTGATTCTCGATTTCACCGTGCCCTCCGGTACTTCGAGCACGCTTTGAATCTCATTGTATTCCAGTCCCTGCAAATCGCGCAGTATAACCGCCTCTCGCAGTTCCGGCGAAAGCCTCGCCAGCCCCGTCTGTAATTGCTCGCTCAATTCCGCCGCTTCCGCGATCCGGTCCGGCGTGCGCGCCGGAGAATGCTTCGTTTCCACCTGCGCCATTTTGTCTTCGATCGAATCCGTCAACCGCTCGCGGCGCGTGCGCCGGTAATGATCCACCAGCAAGTTGCGCGTCACGCTCGTCAGCCACGTCGGAAACGCGCCGTTCGCCGGCCGGTACGTCGTCAGCGTCCGGTAAATCCGCAGAAAAACATCCTGGCTCAAGTCCTCGGCTTCCGCGGAATTGTTCGTGAACCGGTAGCACAGGTTGAACACCCTCCGCGTGTGCCGCCGCACAAGTTCCTCCCAGGCCGGCCCTTCGCCCCGGAGACATCGCTGTACCAGTTGGGCGTCGGGATCCAATCTTCCTCAGCCTCGCAGCTTGCATCCCTTTCCGGCCCCTCACTCTATGTAACGCATTTTCAAGCCGAAAAGTTCCATGTTGTCCATGCCCCCGGGACGCGGTTGCCGGGCGCCTTGTGCGCCGCAGGCGCCCTTGCGGGGTCTCAGTATGCCCCGCATCTTATTAGGGTTGTACGTGCGTTACAAGGATTTCGCCAGGGAGACCCAGCCAGCGTTCGCCGTCTGCGCTCTGGCGCTGATCGGTCCGTAGGGCGCTGCCTCTCCTGAGCGGTTCTTGCAAAGTGTTGCCGCGCCCTTTTTCTTTGGTTGTCATTCCGAACGCAGTGAGGCGCGCCTTTCGTTTCCCGCGAATTCTGCGGGGAGCCTGCTTTGCCTTTGTAGCGCCGCCCTTCAGGGCGGCATGTTTCGCGCCATGAGTGACCGTAGCCGCTTTCGAGGACGCAAATTATCTCGTAGCGCCGGCGTCTCCCCGGCTCTTTTGCCGTAGCCCCGGTCATTTGCTGGAATTGAACGGACGCTCCGGTGCCTCCGCCGCTCGCCCCTCGCGCCTGTCTCGCTGTATACTGCCTCCGCTTCGCCAGAGGAAATTCCGATGAAACAAATTTGGACTTCGCTTTTCATACTTTGCGCTCTCTCCCTCGTCCCGGCCACTCTTCCGTCGCAATCCGTCCCTCTGCCCAACCGCAAGGTCGCCATCACCTTCGACGATCTTCCGGCCGCCGCTTCCGACTCCATGACCGGCGCGCAAATCGACGACATGACCGCAAAACTGGTTGCCACGCTCCAGCAGCAGAAAATTCCCGTGGTTGCCTTCGTCAACGAAAAAAAACTCTACAAATGGGGCGAAGTAGACGACCGGATAAAAGCCTTGCAGATGTGGCTCGATGCCGGCTTTGAATTGGGCAACCACACGTTCAGCCACGCCTCGCTGAACAAGGTCGGCCTGAAGCAGTGGGAAGACGAAGTCATCCAGGGCGAGCCGGTCATCAAGCTATTGCTCGCGCAGCATCACATGACTCTTCGTTACCTCCGCCATCCCTATCTCGACGCCGGCATGGATTTGCAGACGCGCCGCGAAGCCGAAGCCTTTCTTTCCGCGCGCGGCTATCAGGTTGCGCCTGTCACGTTGGACGCCTGGGATTGGATGTTCGCCTTCGTTTACGAAGACGCCAAAAAACGCAACGATGCCGCCTTGCAGCAGCAAATTGTCAGTTCGTATCTTTCTTATTCCAACGCGATGTTCGCCTACGACGAACGGCTCTCCAAGCAAATCATCGGCTATGAGCCCAAGCAAGTTCTTCTGCTGCATGCCAATCAATTGGAAGCCGACCACTTCGGCGAGCTTGCGGATTTGCTGCGCAAGAGAAACTACACCTTTATCACCCTCGAAGAAGCTCTCACCGACCAGGCCTATAACCTGCCGGACACCTACGCCGGAGAGGGAACCGGTTGGCTCGACCATTGGGCCATCTCGCAAGGCAAGCTGCCCCGGGACACGCCGCCGTTCCCTCCCGACATCCTCGCCCGCGCATCCGCCCTCCGCAAACCCCAACCCTGATGAATCAGCTTTTGCTTTTGTAGCGTCGCCCTTCAGGGCGGCACGGCCCCGCGCATTTCGACAGACGTTCGTAGAGCGCTGCCTCACGCTGTAAAAAGGGTGTGGCCTTAATCCGCCGCAAAAAAACATGCGTTCGTCATTCTGAGCGAAGCGAAGAATCTCTCTTCGCGCCCTCTTTTCTTTCGTTGTCATTCCGCCTGCCCTGAGCGCGCTCGGGAAGGGAAACGCAGCGAGGAACCTGCCTTGCCTTTGTAGCGCCGCCCTTCAGGGCGGCATTCTCCGCGGCACGCGGGGGAAACGAACGAGCTTCGAGCGGCGCGGAATATGTTCGCAGCGCCGGCGGCTCGCCGGCTATTTCGTCAGAAAACAGCTTTATGTGATTTGCTTTTGTAGGGGCACGGCATCCCGTGCCCACGCCCGAAGTGCGCCTTCTGCGCCCCGCGATGCTGGCGCGAATCTCTCGTCCTCAGTGGACGTTCGCCGCTGCGCCCGTTTTCTTTCGTTGGCCGCTGAGGGTTGGCCGTATGACTTCCCACACAGACCCCTTAGCCCGGCATGGCGCGCAAACGTTGGCAGCCACGCAGACAAACGCTCAACACTAGATGTATTTTCCTTCCAGGCCGTTCTCAAGCCACAAAAAAAGGACGGCTCTTTCGAGCCGCCCTCTTCGACAAACGTAACTTCGACTCCGGTTAGAAGGTTAGTTTGCCTTGTATCTGCGCCATCCTCATATCGGTTGCCGCAGCCGCAAACGCTCCGTAAGGAGACGTTGGCGGAGTGTACATGACACCCGTTGACCCGAATGCGCCACCAAAGGCGTTGTTCGAGAACGGAGCGCCGTAGTTCGCATGATTAAATACGTTGTAGGCGTCAAGACCTAGCTGGAAGTTCACACGTTCGGTGATCGTGAAACTTTTACGGATGCTGAAATCACTACCGAAGAACCCTGGACCGCGAAACGCGTTCCTTCCAAGTGTGCTTCCGGTAAAGTTCGTTGATGCCTGGAAGTCGGCTGGACTAAAAGCCGGAGCCGCCAACCCGAAGAGAGCCGAGGCGTACTGACGTCCGTTGGTAAAGCTCCTCTGTGTGAAGCCCGCGACCGGTTGTGCCAAGATGGTTGCACCAGCCAGGTTTTCGCCAGCTAGACCACCCGCTAGAATCCCGTCGGTGACGCTAAACGGAAATCCGGTGTGGTAGAAGAAGGTTCCTGACGCCTGCTACCCGCCAATCGCGGCATTCACCAGCCGACGGTCGCTCTTGAACGGCAGTTCGTAAACGTAGTTGGCGGTTAGCTGGTGACGTGCATCGTAGTCGGCCGCCCCATAATTATCGGCAATGGTATATGGGTTAATTTGATTCAGGATGCTGTTGTACACGCTGAATGGCAATGCACCATTCGAGATGGTATCGAGCGCGTGAGAATAGGTGTAATTCACGCGTCCGCTCAATCCGTGCCAGCCGTTTTCCTGCCAGGAAAGCGTGATTCCATTGTAGTTGGAGTATCCCGTGTTTTGCAGGAAGTTCACGTTCGCAACCCGTGGATCCAGAGCCGCGCCGGGAAGAATTTTTGCAAATGGCGCGGTGGGGTTCAGCAGGGTTGCTGGCGGCGGGTTGGGATTCGCCACGGTTGGAGCGCCACAAACCGTTGGGTCGCAGAAACCATTCAGATACGGGTTAACTAGCAGCTCGTCGAAGCCACGGTTCCCAACGTAGTTGGCTGAAATCACTGAGTTCCTTCCGAACGTGTGCTGGAGCTCGAGGTTCCATTCCACATACTTCGGGTTAAGCACCTTGCTCGGAGTGTCGTTCAAACCAGGCACCACGGCAGCGCAGGTCGGAGCCGCTGCCGCGTAGGTGTTCAGGTTTCCACCGCTGTTGAAGTTCGATAGGAATGCGGCGTTGCAGCCGGTCACAAGGTCCACGCCGCTGGTTGGAAACGTGGCCGAATTCGCGGCGAATGCCAGGGTTCCCTGCGGGATGTTGAACTTATTGACCTGCGGAGCATTCGTCGTGTACCCATCCAAAAGGAAACCGGGATAAAGGTCGGTAAAAAGGCCCACGCCGGCGCGTATCACGGTGTTCTGGCCAATGGGGCTCCAGGCCATCCCGAACCGCGGCTCGAAAACCGCCTTCTCAACGCTGGGGAAGATTGAGTGGCTCCCAGGATTGAAGCTGCCTCCAAAATCAGAACTGTATGCTACACCGGCGCCGTGAATCATGTTGTTGAAGGGCGACACCGGCAGAGCCGCGCAATTTGACTTGCAGGCGCCACCTGAGTTGCGGTCTGCCCGAAGCGTCAACGTGAACTTCAAGTTTGAGGACACGCGGTACTCATCCTGGAAGTAGAGACCAAAACTATAGATGGCCAGGGGTTGTACCTGGTTCACAGCAAAATTGTACTGAACGTTGCCTCCGATGCCAGGTTCGAACACTTGATCGTTGGCGAAACCAAACAGCGACGTCGTCACTGCCGGATACAGAGCCTGCTCCGATGCTGCGTGGTCGCTAACGTCGTCCCGACGGAAGTTCACCCCCATCTTGAAGGCATGGTTGCCGCGCGCGATAGACACATCGTCAACTAGCTGCCATTGGGTCACATTACGTCCCTGGGGATACGCGAACCCTTGGGCAAACCCGCCAGGGGTTCCTGAGCCAGTTCCTAGTGCTGTCAGGTTGGAACCATCGACCGTAAACGCTAGATTTCCGGGAAAAAGAGCCAGCGCAGGTCCAGGGTTCGGGTTGCCAAAGATCGCCGAATAGTACAGCACCGATCCGATGAAATTGTTCACTACGTTCGGGCTGAAGACGTGGGTGTAGTTCAACTGCCCTTCGTCTTGCGGTTGAATACTTTCGTCATTGAAAACGGGATTGATCGCATCGGTATAGGTCGGTTGGACGCCGCGATCAAACTTCACGCGACCGAAGATCTTATCCGAGTCGCTCAATGAATAGTCTACGCGGCCGCTCAACAGCCATTCTTTGTTGCCGTTGGAGAGCGACTGAAGATAAGTCTTCGTGCATGCACCGCCCGTCAAACCCGGTGCGGTCGCAAATCCCGGGCAGCTGTTGGCATTAGGAAGAGCCTTCGAGATCCCCGGAGCGGCATTGTATAGACCAAAAATGTTCTTGTAGAACGCTTGCGTCGCTGCGTCTTGAGGCACGTTGCCCAGAACATAGCTCTGAAACGCAGGCGTCATGAGCGTGACGTTATGGGTCGAACCGAAGATATAGCGTATGCCTTCGGTGTTTACGAAGAAGAACGCTTTATCCCTCTTGATTGGGCCGCCCAGGGAAGCTGCCCACTGGTTGTTGTTCTCAAATGGCCTTGCGTTCGGAGCGCCGCCTGCCGCCTCGCCGAGCTTGTTGAGTGCGTCATTGGCGTTCAGCTCTCGTCCGGTCCAGTAGTACACCGCATTGCCGTGAAACGCGTTGCTGCCCGATTTCGTTGTGTAGTCAACCTGGGCACCCGCTTGCCGTCCGTACTGTCCGGTGTAGCCATTGCTGACCACGGCGACTTCCTGCAGCTCGTTGCCGCCCAGCAGCAGGTTGCTAGCGCCCGAGTTGTTAAGATTCAGAAATGGATCGTTGTAGTCGTTGCCATTGATGGTGAAAAGGTTCGCAGTGCCCGGCAAGCCGAACGCACTGAAGTTTCCGTAGCCCCCGCCCTGCGAGTTGTTCATGGTAATGCCAGGAGCGGTCTGCGCGATATACGTAATGTCGCCCCCGGGGTTCGGGATGTTCTGGATCTGCCGCGTATCGAAGTTCGAACTGATGTTCGCGTCTTCAGTCTGCAGCAGCGCGCCCTGCCCGGTAACTTCAACTGTTGTCGAACCGGCACCCAACTCCATCTTTACGTTGGCCGTCGCGATTTGCCCGAGCAGCACATCCGCGCTCTGGGTGATCGTCTTAAACCCGTCTTTCTGCGTGGTGATGGTGTACGCGCCCGGCTTCAATAGAGAAAATTGATAAATGCCACCGGCACCCGTCGTCGCTGTCTGCGACTCGCCGGTGGCGGCGTTATTCAGCGTTACGTTCGCGCCGACGATCACAGCGCCGGACGGGTCTGTAACGGTTCCCGTAAGTCCCCCCGTCACAACGCTTTGGGCCATCGCGAGGCCGGGAAGTACCAACGCCAGGATCGCCAGAACTGTGGTGAGCCACATCGCTTGCCTGAATTTCATCTTTACCTCCAATTTCATCTAGTGGGGCCCTCAAATAAGAACTACTCGAAACCTGAAATGAAACTCCCCGTTCGACCTCTTGCAATAGGCGTGCCATGGGCGGTCTTTATTAAATGGCTAAAAATAACCAGGTTAGCTAGAGGCTGGTGCTGCCAGACAGGCTGGTCAATATAGCTTCATGAATATTTATATGAATTTCAGAATGAACCACTCAGTTACCGGATCATTGAGCCGGATAGGGGTGAACCTCCAAGACCAGTGGAATTCTGTGCCAAGCCATGCGGCGAGTGGGGTGCCGACCGCACGAGGAACCGAAAAGAAAGCGCAAAACAAAATCAAGGCGAAAGCAAATCTAATGACATCATACGGATTTCGGGTTCTTGCAAAACGGGGAGATTTTGCCCTCAGTTTTTCGCTGCCCCAAAACCAACTCGAAGTGATGGCGTCGAGTCTCCGGTCGGTCGCCAAGCGTTGCCTCTGTGGACCCATATCGTCGACCGTGACTTATCCAAATCAGCTAGATCGAGCCAATCCTTTTTTCTTTACAGCAACGGCTACACGGAATTGCCCCCTCTCGTGTTAGCTTGCCGAGAGCCGCAACCGGGCCTCCTCAAGCCCCGGTAAGCCGCTGATGGCCACAATCAACCGTCGAGCCTTAACATCGCCGAAGATGTGCTTTCTAGCTTCCAACCCCTAGCCTCTAATCTCCAAGTAACCTCCAGAACTTGACACCATTGGAACGCGCCTGCTACGGTTCAAACCGAATGCTGCGCAAGTATCGACGCTACCTTTTGCTCCTGCTCGCTGTTCTCGCCCTCGCCATTTTTGTCTACAAGTTTCGTAACTCCATCACGCTCGAAGGTTTTCACTGGTCGCTCGTGGGCGCTTCGCTTCGCCGCGCGCGGCTTGGCCTTCTGATCCTCTCGCTAGTCGCCATTTACGGTTGTTACGCGGTTCGCGCGCTGCGCTGGCAGCGATTCTGCCGCGCGCTTGGCGAAACTCATTTCTGGAATGTTTACGCCGCCACGCTCATGGGTTTTGCCTGCACGTTTATTCTTGGCCGCGCGGGCGAGCCGATTCGTCCCGTGCTGATCGCGAAGAAGGATTCGCTCTCGATCCCGCGAATGTTTGGCGTCTACGTTCTCGAACGCGTTTTCGACATGGCTTCGGCCGCGGTGATCACCGGAGTTGCGCTCCTCGCGTTCCAGCAGCACGGAATTTCCGGCGAGGCCAGCGCACGCATTATGACTGTCGCGCGCACCGGAGGCGTACTGTTGCTCGTCGCGCTAATTGTCGTAATTTCTTTCCTCATCTATTTTCGCTATCACGGCGGCGAATGGCTGGGACGCAAACTGAAGCATCCGAAATGGCGTCACGGATGGCGCGGGAAAATCGCAATGCTACTCGAAGGCTTCAGCGAAGGTTTGCAGGGGATTCGCACTGCAGCCGACCTTGGCATGCTGATCGCGTACTCCGCGGTTCACTGGATTCTGGTCGTGATGGTTTATCTGTGGGTCGCACACGCTTTCGGCGGAGAACTGGCCGCGCTCACGCTTGCCGGTGCGCTGCTGGTTCTCGCGTTCACGCTGATTGGATCAGCGGTGCAGCTTCCCGGTGTGGGCGGCGGCGCGCAACTCGCCACATTCCTTGTTTTGACGCTCGTCTTTGGAGTAGAAAAGGAGCCAGCCGCAACCGTGTCGATCGTGCTTTGGCTGATTTCGTTCGCGGGCTGTTGTCTGGCGGGATTGCCTCTGCTGTTTCGCGAGGGTTGGTCCATGGGTGAACTGCGGAGAATGGCCGCCGCTGAAGAGCGCGTGGCGGAAGAAATCGAAGCGGCCGAGTGGGTTCGCGATACGAAAAGTTCCGGGGAGAGCCTGCGGTGAAATGTCCTTTCTGCGCGCACCTGGATGACAAAGTCGTGGACTCGCGCGAGGCGCGCACCGGCGATTTGATTCGCCGCCGCCGCGAGTGCCTGAAGTGCGAGCGCCGCTTCACCACCTACGAGCGCATCGACGAAATTCCCTACATGGTGATCAAAAAAGACGGCCGACGCGAGAAATTCGAGCGCCAGAAACTTTTGCAGGGATTGCTGAAAGCGTGCGAGAAGCGTCCGGTGCCAGTCGGCAAGCTCGAAGCCATTGTGGATGAGGCCGAAGCGTACGTCAGCGAAGCGCCGGAACGCGAGCGCACCACGTCGGAAATCGGCGAGCACCTGATGCACAAGCTGAAAAAACTGGACAAGGTCGCTTACGTCCGCTTCGCCTCCGTGTATCTCGATTTCAAGGACGTGAAAGAATTCATGGACGAGCTGAAAGGCCTGCTGAAAGACCGCGCCAAAAAATAAATTGCTTCAGTCTTCCCAGACGCCGGCGGCGAATTTCTTGATCGTGCGGAAACCGAGATGCTCGTAAAGCTGCACGGCATGCGCGTTGACGGATGTGACGGTGAGCGAAAGGGATTCGTAACCCCGCTTGCGGAGGGCCTCAATGGCAGCTTCCATCAGCAGGCGACCGATTCCGTGGCCCTGGTAGCCCGGCACAACGCAAACCTGCGTGGTGTGACCGACGCGCTCGGCAACGGTGGAAGTAAGAATCATGCCGACGGGATGGTCGCCCGTGGTGGGCCGGATGACGAACGAAGCTTCCGGAAGAAACTGGCCGCAGCCCGGAAGCAGCACGATATTGCGGAGGAATTTCATTCCCCCGGCCTGGCTGCGATATTGGTCGTTGATTTCGCCGTCGATGTGATCGGCGTAGGCAAGCTGAATTAACCGCGCTGCGGCGTCAAACGCGCGGTCGGTCCAGGGCTCGAGCCGCAACCCGCGTGAAACCGACTTGCCGGAGAGCGCGGCGCTTGCGAGCGGCAGAAGCATGAATTGACGCCCGTGCAGCCGGAAATATTTGGACAGGAAATCGGGATCGAGCTCGGCGCCGAACGGCATCAGTTGTGCTTCGATGCGTTGCAGGCGCGGTGTTATGCGCAACGCGGCGACCATTTCCGCAACGAGCTTTTGCGTTACGGCTGCGTGCTCGAAATGCGATGACGCAAAGAGCCCGCCGATCAAACCCTTGCGATCTTCGAGCACGTAGAAGCCGTAGCCGGCCGGTTCGCCGTCCACAAGCGCCAAATGCCCGCCGAGCGAACGCGAATCAATGAATTTGCGAATCAGGTCGATGGAAGGGCGGTAATCCCAGAAAAGTTCTTCGCGCCAATGGCTGGCTTCCTCCTGGAAGAGAATCTCGAGCGACCGGGATTGAACTTGGCGGAGATCGACGATCTGCATGGGATGGGTGAATCGTTCGCAGGTCATTATAGCCGTGCCGGGCGACCGGACCCAAACGCCTCGAGTTGCCCGAACGGTAAACGCCGTCGACAGCCGCCGCGGCGAGAGCGGAAAAGAACTGTGCTACCATGCGATTCGACGAGGCGCTAAAGAGCGCGTGTGGGAACTTCGGATTCGTGGCTTCAGCGGCTAAAGCCGCATCGAGCCACCGGCATTTGCGGCGGGGTTGAAACCCCGCTCTTCAAAAGTGCTGGGTTGCCACACACGCGCTAAAGGCATGTGCCCGCGATCAACGGATGGCCCTCCTCTCGCAACTGCGCAACCCTACAACGACCCTCGCTAAAGTATTCTCCGCCATTCTGGCGCTGGTTCTTTTTTTCTTCGTGTCGGTCGCCACGGTGTCGGGGTTCTTGCTCTACCAGATTTTGAAGCCGCCGCGAAATCCCGCCTCGCTCGATTTGAACGTCATGATGGGCGAGCCGGCCGATTTCTCGTTTCCCATTCGTGGCGGCCCGGATCGAGAGGGCTGGTTTTTTCCCGGCTTGCGCGGCGGCCCGACGATCGTGGTGTGTCACGGATATCTTTCGCAGCGCTCCGAGGTGCTGACGCTGGTTTCGTCGCTGCAGGACCATCAATTCAACGTTTTTCTTTTCGACTTTACGGGCCACGGCACCACGCCGGGAGTTACGACGCTTGGATATAAGGAAAGAAGCGAACTGGAAGCTGCCGTTCAGGCGCTGACGGGACGCAACGACATCGATCCAAAACGCTTCGGCTTATGGGGTCTCGATATGGGCGGCTACGCTGCGCTCGAAGTCGCCACCACGGACCCGCGAATCGCGGCGCTGGCGGTGGACAACGCCTACGGGGACCCGCGGACGATGCTCCAGATTCAGGTGAGCCGTTCCGGACTTGCGGTGCTGCCTTTGGTGACCCGGTTGACCGATTTTGGCTTTCGAATGCTGAATTACCGATTCCGCAACGATCCGCCGGTTTCGCAGCAGCTTTCCCGGACGAAAGGAATTCCAAAACTTTTCATCCAGTCCGACGATCATCCCGAGCTCGCCAACGAAACGCTCAACCTGTTCATTCAGTCGCCCGATCCGAAGCAAACGGTGAGGGACCGGTTGAGCTACGCCGAGATGACCGACGACGACCGCCACGCGTACGAGAATCAAATCGTGACTTTCTTCCTGCAGAATATCCCGCCAACTTCCGCTGGTAGCCGCTAGCGCGGCGCCGGGCGCACAGGCACAAAAAGAATTCCGCGATACGTTTCATCGAGAACGCCTTGAAAACGGCCGAGTCTCCGCAGTTCATCGAGTCCTGCCGGGGATGTTAAGACGAGAGCCGGCTCGGGATCGTGCGGCGACCATTCAGGCAACTCACGCCGCATGTAGAACGCCAGCCCGTAGGTCCACGAGCGGCGCAGATGATACGTGAAGATTCGGTCTGGGCGGAGATCGTGTTGCATGAGCGCGGCGTGCGGCCCGGCGGAAACGTACGGATCGAGAGATGGAAGCAGGCGAGCGCCCGCGAAGAGTACAACGATGACCACTAGAAAAAATGAAACCGTCAGGGGCGACCTGCGACGGAACAAAGCGAGGGCGACAATGAGAATTCCGCCCGCGGCTCCGATAACGCTTAACGCAAAGATTGCGGCGCCGAGGTCTTCCCGCATGCCGACGGGCATCCGATACGCCCAGATGATCGCCGTGAAGCCGATGGCGATCCACGTGACGCCGACAGCGGAGAGAATCAAACCTGCCCGGCCCGTGCCGGTTCGAGTGGCTCGTTCGAGCGCGACCGCCAGCAGCAAAGCAAGCGGCGGAATTGCGGGAAGGATGTAGCCGGGGAGCTTCGATTGCGAAAAACTGAAAAATAAAACAGGAAAGACTGCCCAGCAAGCAAAGAAAAATCCCGGCGAGTCGCTCCAGGATTTTTCGCGCCACAAACTTAGGCCCTCTTGAGCCGCTGGACACAAAAGAGCGGTCCACGGAAGCAGCGCGAGCAAGACGATCGGGCCGAAAAACCAGAACGGCTGGCGATGCATGAATACCGGGGTGAGATACCGCTCGAAATTATGTTCGATAATGAATACGTGAAGAAACTCAGCATTGCGGAGAGCGCAGAGAACGTACCAAGGCAGCGCGACTACACAAAACCCGGCGATCGCCAGCGGATGCAATAAGCGAAACCCCGCGCGCCAATTTTTAGTCGCAAGGGCCCAGAGCACGATGGCGCCGCCTGCGAGGAGGATCGCAGCCGGACCTTTTGCAAGAACCGCGACTCCGAGCCAAGCGCCGAAAAAAATCAGCGCCAGCGGCGGGCGCGCTCGATGTTCGGGAGGCTCGAGCGAGCGGAAAACGCCGGCGCGGCGCAATACCGTTGCCGCACATGCCATTGCCAGAGCGATGGATGCGCCGAACAGCATGTCCGGCGTTGCAGCGCGGGCAAATCCGATGGCGGCGACGCTCGTCGAAAAAATGAGCGGAGCAAGAAAGGCAGAGCTGCGAACGAACCCATTCTCGCCGCCGTAATGGTTCCAGGCTAGCCAGCCGATGGCGATGGCGGCCGCGAGCGCTGCAAAAGCCGAAGGCAAGCGGGCCGCGACTTCGGGTGAAAGGTGCGACCGAAATCCAACGGCGGCCGCCCAGTAATAGAGAATTGGTTTCTCGAACCACGGCTGGCCGTAAAGACGCGGCGTCACCCAATCGCCGGTCTCCGCCATAGCGCGCGCGATCCATGCGTATCTGGGTTCGTCGGGACCCACGAGGCCGATCGCGCCGAGGTTGCCGAAAAGGCAAATGAAAATCGCAACGGCCCCGGCAGAGAGCGCCGTAACGTTTTGTTTGCGGCGATTTTGCGATTCGTCGCTCAAGTCCGTCGAGTCTAACATTCTCTCCGCGTATCTTTACACCGGGGAACGATAGATGGTGAATCGCAGTTCGTTTATTTCCGCCCGTGAAAATAGCGTGGGTAATTGTGGTTCAAGCTCGATCGGAAGAGAAAAACCTCGCCTCTGAACAGGCGAGCTACACTACTCGAGAGCGACCCGATTCGAGACTAGCTTCCGCTCTTGAGGGTCTTGCATAATGGCACGCGATGCGGGAGCGGCTGGAATACATGGCGGCGTGGATTGGATTGAAATCGCTCGGGCTTCTTCCGCGCGAGCTTGCACGGTTTATCGGTTTTAGCTTTGCGGTGGTGGCATATACGTTTCGGACGCCGCTGCAAACGGCCGCGATGTCAAATCTGAAACTGGCGTTTCCGCAATGGACGGATGCCGAGCGTAAGAAAGCGATCCGCGGCATGATCCGCCAAACCGGGTGGATGGCCGGCGAATTTTCACAGTTCCCGAAATACACGCGCGAGACCATTGAGAGCATCGTGATGCTCGATGGGTTCGAGAATTTCGATGCAGCGCGGCGCCGCGGCAAGGGCGTGCTTTTTTTGACGGGGCACATGAGCGCGTGGGAACTCGCGCCATTCGCTCACGCGGTCTACGGCAACCCGCTGCATTTTCTGGTGCGGCCGATCAAGAACCGGCGGGTGGACGCGCTAATTAATGGCTATCGGTGCCTTTCGGGAAACCGGCCGATCGAGAAGAACCGGTCGGCGCGCGCTATTCTGAAGGCGCTCGAAGAAGGCGGCACGGTTGGCATTCTGTCCGACCACAATACGTCGCTCGACGAGGGCGTGTTCGTGGACTTTTTTGGTATTCCTGCTTCGACTACTTCCGGACTGGCGCGAATCGCGCTGCGCACGAATGCGGCCGTCGTGCCGGGCTTTCTCTCATGGGATGAGCGTCGGCGAAAGTACCGCTTACGGTTCGAGCCCGCGGTGGAACTTTCGCGGACCGGCGACGAAGATGCGGATATTCGGGAGAATACGGCGCGTTTCACGCGCGTGATTGAGAACTACGTCCGCGCTCATCCCGACCAATGGTTGTGGGTTCACAAACGCTGGAAGACCCGTCCTTTGGGCGAGAAATCGATTTACCCGGCTTAGTATTTTGTGAGGTGGCTATGATGCGCACCGCAGGGCAAGTAGCAGAATACGTTGGAGCGAAGCTCGACGGCGATCCGCGCGCGGAGATTGCCGGCGTCGCGAGCCCGGAACGCGCCCGCGCGGAAGATTTGATTTACGTGGATTCCGCGCGACGCTCGGAGCGAGCGACTGCGTCGTCCGCGCGGTGCGTGCTCGTACCGTCCGGCATCAGGGTTGAGAACAAGACACTGCTCGAAGTGACAGATGCGAAATTGGCGTTTGCGAAAGTGGCCGGATGGATTCTGCCGCGAACGGCGGCAAAATCGGGTGTGCATCCAACCGCAGTCGTCGCAATGACGGCGCGACTCGGCTCGGAAGTTGCCGTCGGGCCATACGTGGCGATCGAAGATGACGCGGAGATCGGTAACGGGGCTGTCATCGAGGCGTTTTGCTGTATCGGTCGCGACTCGCGCATCGGAACGGACACATGGCTTCATCCACGTGTGACGCTTTATCCGGGTGTGCGGCTCGGAAATCGAGTGGAAATACATTCGGGAGCCGTGATTGGAGCGGACGGATTCGGTTATGTCTTCGGCGAAGGTAGGCACTGGAAGTTCCCGCAGATCGGAGGCGTCGAGATTGGAGACGACGTGGAAATCGGAGCGAATACAACGATCGATCGCGGTTCGCTTGAGACGACGCGCGTCGCCGATGGAGTG
The DNA here is from genome assembly GCA_050747005.1 of Candidatus Acidiferrales bacterium. Taxonomy (GTDB): domain Bacteria; phylum Acidobacteriota; class Terriglobia; order Acidiferrales; family UBA7541; genus Palsa-295. The sequence goes on along the minus strand of JBOGNE010000030.1, from coordinate 111,035 downwards.
AAAATCGACAATCTGGTGCACCTTGCCCACAATGTGCAGGTCGGTGAGCACTCGGTGATAGCGGCGCAAACAGGAGTGTCAGGCAGCAGCACGATAGGCAGGCGAGCGATTATCGGCGGGCAGGTGGGAATCGCCGACCATTGCAAGATCGAGGATGGCGCGATTGTGGGCGCGCAGGCGGGTGTTCCAACAGGAAAGACGATCCGCAGCGGCGAGACCGTGTGGGGAACCCCGGCGCGACCGCTGAAACGGTTCAAAGAACAATACGCGTGGTACGCTCGGCTGCCCGAGCTTGCTGAGCGGATACGGAGCCTCGAACGGGAAGACGGAGGCGAATGACGAACAACGGGTGAAGCGACGTTTCTGGGGTTCGAGCCATCCTAATACACATAGGTGGAGACGGTTCGTTTTCTGTTGACCGCGATAGCAAACTCGAAGATAATGTTACCCTTAGGCGTTAAGCACGCGGTGCCGACCCAAGGTTCTTACCCAGGTTGTTAGCAGTTTGCGGACGTGCAGACCTGTGTCCTCGCCAAGGATACGGACGGTGACAGGCTAGTCTTCCCGGAGATGGGCTTTCAGAAGGCTCGCGCCGGAAATGCGAGGCGCTTGTTCGCCGGCCACGTTCAGCACGTTAAGAAGGGCTAGTACGGGAACAATGTCATAAGGAAGCGGATGACGCCGGAAGCCAGGTTTCAAACGGAGACATCGTCGGCTGGTGCAGCGGCCGTTCCGGCGCGGACTTTAGAGTCCGCAGTCGAACAATCGGTCGCACGCGCGACGGACTGGCTGCTGTCCGCGCAGGCGCAAGAAGGCTATTGGTGGGGGGAGCTCGAAGCGGATACCACCCTCGAATCGGATTACATCCTCTATCTGCATCTTCTTGGCGAATTGAAATCCGCGAAAGTTCCCAAGCTGGCGAACTACATTCGCCGCAGGCAGCTCCCGGACGGCGGCTGGAACATTTTTTACGGAGGCCCGGCGGAGTTGAACGCGACGGTGAAGGCATACGTCGCATTGCGTCTGACGGGGGACGCGGCTTCGGCGGAACAACTAGTCCGAGCCAAAGAGAAAATTCACGAACTGGGCGGACTCGAGGCGACGAATTCGTACACTCGCTTCTACCTGGCGATGACGGGCGCGATCGGTTGGGATCTGGTACCGTCGATTCCCCCGGAACTTGCGCTGCTGCCAACGTGGTTTCCCATCAACCTGATTGAGATGTCGTCGTGGACGCGGGCGATCGTGGTTCCGCTGTCGATCATTTACGGCCGCAAGCCAAACTGGCGCTTGCCGGATGGCGTGACGGTCGATGAGCTGTTCAAGATTCCGGGCGCGAAGCCTCAATCGTTCGTGTGGGACAAGGGCGTGTTTACGTGGCGTAATTTCTTTTTGGTCGCGGACCACGCCGTGAAGATACACGAGCGATTGCCGTGGAAGCCCTTCCGAAAAGCGGCGCTTCAACATGCGCGGCAATGGGTGTTCGAGCGGCTGGAGCGCAGCGAAGGCATGGGCGCGATTTATCCGGGAATGATGAATACGATTTGCGCGTTGCTTGCGGAGGGACTTGATACCACGGATCCGTTGGTAGCGCGGGAAATTCATTTCTTCGAACGCTACGAAATCGAGGAAAGCGACACGATCCGCATTCAGCCTTGCATTTCGCCGGTGTGGGACACGGCGATTGCGATGGTGTCGCTGCAGGAAGCGGGGCTCGACCCGGCCCATCCTGCGTTGATTGCCGCGGAACGGTGGCTGATCGACAAGCAGATATTGGGCCCTGGTGATTGGCAGGTGAAGAACAAGAAAGCCGATCCGGGCGGCTGGGCATTCGAATTTCGAAATGATTTCTATCCGGATGTGGACGACACGGCTTTCGTTTTGATGGCTCTTGGCCGGGTGGCCGATCCGCAGGCAGCGCGGTTGCGCGCCGCAATCCGCCGCGGGCTGGCGTGGCTGGTGAGCATGCAGAATAGCGACGGAGGCTGGGGAGCGTTCGATCACGAGAATCATCTGCAATTTCTAAACAACATTCCGTTCGCCGATCACAACGCGATGCTGGATCCGTCGACGGCCGACGTGACGGCGCGCGCGATCGAGTGCCTCGGACAAATGGGTTGGAGACCGACGCACCCGGTGATCGAAGGCGCGCAAGCGTTTCTGCGCGGCGATCAGACGAACGATGGCGCGTGGTTCGGACGCTGGGGCGTGAATTACGTTTATGGGACGAGCGGCGTGCTTCGTGCGATGGAAACGCTCGGTCTGAACGGCCGGCCGGATTGCGAGCGCGCAGCCGCGTGGCTGAAATCCGTGCAGAATCCAGACGGCGGTTTCGGCGAATCGATCCTGTCTTACTACGACGCATCGCTCAAAGGAAAAGGGAAGAGCACGGCGTCGCAGACGGCGTGGGGAGTCATCGGTTTGCTCGCTACGGCAGGGCCTGCCGACCCGTCGGTGGAACGAGGCATCGCGTGGCTTGTGGAACATCAAAATGAAGATGGCACGTGGGATGAGCCGGAGTTTACGGGAACCGGTTTCCCTTGCGTTTTCTATCTGAAATATCACCTGTACAGGAATTCGTTCCCGCTTTACGCGCTCGCGCGGTACGACAATATGCGAAAGGGACGGCGAGGATTTGTTGCCGTGCAGATTCCCGCGGAAGAAATGCAGCAGCAAGACGGCCGATGGGCCTAGGCGTCTTGTCACTCCGATTTCCGGCACGGATACGATCCCATCGAAGCGCAGCCAACGCTATGAAAACCCTTTCAGCCGGCGCGGACAGTGCGGTGCAATCGGAGATTGAACTTTCGTGAGTCCAACGATCACACTGGTGACGGGAGCGACCGGATTCCTCGGAAACCACGTGGCGCGGCAGCTTGTCGGCGGCGGGCATACGGTGCGCGTTCTGGTCCGGTCGACGAGCAAGCTCGACGTGCTGCGGGATTTGCCCGTCGAGCGCGTGGAAGGGAATCTGCACGACGCCGCGTCGCTCGAACGCGCGATGCAGGGCGCGCGGCGCTTGTTTCACGTGGCGGCCGATTACCGGCTCTGGACTCCGCACCCGGAAGAAGTTTACGAAAGCAACGTCGTGGGCACGCGCCGGTTATTCGAAGCCGCGCAACGGGCCGGAGTGGAACGGATCGTCTATACCAGTACGGTCGCGACGATGGCAGTTCCGCGTGAGGGCGCGCTCCCAAACGAAGAGACGAGCGCATCGTTCGAGGAAATGATCGGGCACTACAAGCGCTCGAAATTTCTCGCGGAACAGGAAGCGATTAAGTTTGCATCGGCGGGCGTGCCAATCGTGATCGTAAACCCCACCGCGCCGGTCGGGCCGGGAGACTGGAAGCCCACTCCGACGGGCCGCATCATTCTCGATTTTTTGAATGGAAAGATGCCTGCTTACGTCGACACGGGACTGAACGTTGTTGCTGTCGAAGACGTTGCGGCGGGGCACTTGCTGGCAGCGGAGAAGGGACGCATCGGCGAACGGTACATTTTAGGCGCCCGGAATATGACGTTGAAACAGATACTCGATGCCCTGGCGGCGATTACCGGACGGCCCGCGCCACGCGTGCGTTTGCCTCATGCGGTGGCGCTGGCGGCAGGATATGCGGACGAGCTGTTCTCGCGAATCGTTGGGCGGGAGCCGCAGATCCCCGTGGAGGGCGTAAAAATGTCGCGCCACCGGATGTTCGTCGAGAGCGACAAGGCTGAAAGGGAACTTGGTTACAAGCCGGGACACGTTGAGAAAGCGCTCGAACGCGCGGTTCGGTGGTATGAAGCGAACGGCTATGTGCGAGCGAGCGGACGGAATAAATCCGTCACTCCCGCGGTCGCAGCATAGGGAAGCGCCGTGAAGATTCTGGTCACGTTTGCGCTCGAAACTGAATTCGCTCCGTGGCGCAAACTGCGTCATTTTCGTGCGGCCAAGTGGGGGGCTGGGCGGGTGGACGCCGCGAGGATCGACGATGCCGACGTGGGCGTGCTTTTGACGGGTGTGGGACCGCACCACGCGAAGACGAGAACTCTGGATGTGATTTCGGGTCAGTATTCGTTGATCGACTACAGCATCTCTTCCGGACTCGCGGGCGCGTTGCGATCCGAGCATCATTTAAATCAAGTCCTCGCGGCGAGAAGCATCACTTGTGACATGATTCATGAAGACGCGACGCCAGGGGCGCTGGAATGCGATGCTTTCCTTCTTGATTTGGCGCGAGAATGTGGTGCGACGGTTGTGGAGCGGATTCACACGTCAGACCATGTGATCTCGAGCGCGAAAGAAAAGCAGTTCTTGGGTGCCAATTCAGACGCGGCGGACATGGAAAGTTTTGCGGTGGTCCAACAAGCGGGAGCGTTTGCCATTCCTTCGGTTGTCATTCGCGGGATCAGCGATACGTCGGAGGAAGATCTTCCGCTGGACATGAACCGGATCGTCGCCAAGGATGGGCGCATCAGCATCGCGAAGATTTTGGGGCAACTCGCGTGGCAACCGCTCGCGCTGCCAAAGCTGATTCGATTCGGCGAGCAGAGCAAGCGAGCCGCGGAAGCTCTCGTAGAGTTTTTGGATGGTTACGTTCAGGCCCTCGCTCGCGAAGAAATGAAAAGGCCCGCGAAAAGCACGGTCGGGGCCCGATAGGTCAGCTGCAATGAGCCAAACGACAACTCAGCTCGAATCGCACAACGCGCGCGTCAAGCGCGACGGCCAAATGCGCGCGGGGGTGTATCGCGGCGACGGGCGAGTGGTGGTCGAGACGCTGCCGATTCCGAAAATCGGCGAAGGCGAAGTGCTGTTTCGCGTGGCGGCGTGCGGGATTTGCGGCACGGACATCAAGAAAATCCATCACGGCTTCGTGAAGCCGCCGCAGATTCTAGGGCACGAACTGGCAGGCACGGTTGTGAGCGTTGGGCGGGGCGTAGCGAAGTTCAAGGCGGGAGATCGCGTCGTCAGTTTCCATCACATTCCGTGCGGCGAATGCTTTTACTGCGAGCGAAAGTTTTTTTCGCAGTGCGCAGCCTACAAGAAGACGGGGCTCACGGCGGGTTTCGATCCGAACGGCGGAGGGTTCGCGCAATACGTTCGTGCGATGCCATGGATAGTCGAGCGCGGGATGATCGCGCTGCGGCCGGATGTGACCTTCGAGGATGCCACGTTTGTGGAACCGGTAAACACGTGCCTGAAGGCCGTGCGCAAGGCGCGCGTGGCGGCGGGTGAAACAGTGCTCGTGATCGGCCAGGGGCCGATCGGCATTCTGCTGATGTTGCTCGCGAGGCTCGAAGGCGGCGAAGTGTACACAAGCGACCCGATGGCGGGACGCCGCGCGGCAAGCGTGAGATTTGGCGCGAAGGAATCGTTCGATCCGGCGAAGGGGAATCTTCTCGATGAGACCCGGCATCGTACAGGTGGGCGCGGAGCGGATGCCGTGCTTCTTGCCGTGCCGCATCCGGCGCTGGTGGCGGAAGCGCTCGCGCTTACCAGACCCGGCGGGCGGTTGCTGCTTTTCGCACACAACGATCCGGTGATGCGGCTGGAATTTCCAGTGGCGGCGGTCGGCGTCGAGGAAAAAGAAATTCTGGGGAGTTACAGCGCGTCGATGGACAATCAGGCGGAATCGGCGGCGCTGGTGTTCGAGCGGCGATTGCCGGTGCGGGAATTGGTGTCGCACCGCTTCGCGCTCGAGCAAATCGGCGAGGCGCTGGAACTGGCGGCGCACCCGGCGGATAATACTTTGAAAGTGATCATCACGCACGAATGAAAGCCGAATCAAGCGGACAAATGACCGCGGCTGTGCTCTACGGCCGCGAGGACGTCAAAATCGAGCGCATCGCGATTCCATCCATCGCGGATGATGAAGTATTGGTTCGCGTGCGTGTGGCTCTGATGGACGGCACGGACTTGAAAGTCTGGAAGCAGGGATTTCACGCGAGAATGATTCAGCCCCCGGCGCTCTTCGGGCACGAGCTGGCAGGCGTGATCGAAGAGATAGGCAGCGCCGTGAACGGCGGGATGCGCAAGGGAATGCGCGTGCTGCCTTCGAATTCAGCTCCTTGCAATGCGTGCTTTTATTGCCGCAAGGGACAGGAGAATCTCTGCGAGGACTTGCTCTTCAACAACGGGGCTTACGCGGAATATATTCGCATTCCCGGAAGGATCGTCCGGCAAAATATGCTGGAGATTCCGGAAAATATTTCGTTCACGGATGCGGCGATGACGGAACCGCTGGCGTGCGTGCTGCGCGGAATTCATGAAACGGGAATTCAGCCGGGCGACACGGTGGTGGTGATCGGATGCGGACCCATCGGATTGAAGTTCGTGCGCATTCTTTCACGCAGGAATGTCCGCGTGATCGCCATTGGGAAGCGCAAAAGCCAGATTCACGCCGCCGAACGGCTTGGCGCGATTGCAGCGTTCGATTCGGCGGAAATGGAAAAGTCGCTCGATCGCGTGCGGCAATTGACCGACGGCGCGCGCGGCACCGACGCCGCGATCGAAGCGGTTGGCCGGCCGCAGACGTGGGAATGGGCGCTGCAAATGGTTCGCAAGGGCGGGACCGTGAATTTGTTCGCGGGCTGCGCGAAGGGAACCGAAGTGAAAGTGGATCCGGGACTGCTGCACTACTCGGAGATCACCGTGAAGTCCACGTTCCATCACACGCCGCGATTCATGCGCGAAGCGCTCGACACGATCGCGCGCGGCGAGATTCGGGCGAGCGATCTGATCACCGGCGAAGTGCCGCTAACGGACTTGCCGAAAGCGTTCGAGAAAATGAAGAACCGGAACGGCGAATTGAAGACGGCCGTGATTCCGTAGCCGCCGTCCTCACCAGGCACGATGCTTCCAACACCTGAACTCGAAATTGCGCGCAAGCTCCCGCCGGAGAGATGCAGCGCCGCCGACGCGCAACGATATACGCGCTGGCTGGCGACGCATCATTACGAGAATTTCAACGTCGTGTCGTGGCTGCTGCCTCGCCGGCTGCACCAGCATTTTTACAACGTCTATGCGTATTGCCGGTGGTCGGATGATCTGGGCGATGAAGTGCCGGATCGCGCCCGGGCGCTGGAATTGCTCGATGCCTGGGAAGACGAACTTCGGACGATCCATGTGGAAGGACGCGGTCCCGCGCACCCGGTGTTGATCGCGCTCGGCGAGACGATTCGCGCGAAAGAAATTCCCATCGAGCCGTTCAGCAATTTGCTGCGCGCGTTCCGCCGGGACCAGACAGCCCAGCGATATTCCACGTGGGACGGAGTTCTGGACTATTGCGTGTATTCCGCGAATCCGGTGGGGCGCATCGTGCTGTATCTTTGCGGCCATCGCGATGAAGAACGGCAGCGGCTTTCGGATTTTACATGCACTGCTTTGCAGCTTGCGAATTTCTGGCAGGACGTGTCGCGCGATCTCGAGAAAGGACGCATCTATATTCCGCTCGACGAACTCGCAAAGCATCGATTGACCGAGGACGATATCGTCAGCCGGCGCTTTGATTCGCGATACGTGACGCTGATGAAGACGCTGATCGCGCGCACGAGGGAAATGTTTGCAGCCGGATTGCCGTTGGCGGCGACGGTCGAACCGTTTCTGCGCGTGGATCTCGAGATGTTCAGCCGGGGGGGCTTGGCGATTCTGGATGCGGTCGAAGCTGAAGGCTACAATACGCTCGAACATCGTCCTGCGCTTTCGAAGTGGAAGCAATTTCACTTGTTGGGGCGCGCCCTCGCCGCTTCAGTCTTCTCGAGGCGCACTGCGAGCCAGCCGGATAAGTTCCAAGATTCGCTCACTCCGCGAGATGACGAGAGATCGCTATCGAATGACGGACTTCCGGCTGTAGCGCGAAATACTCCGTACTCGGGGCGCATTCGCGCGTCCTACGGCGAGTGCAACCGGATCGCGCGAGCCGCGCGGAGCAGCTTCTATCTTGCGTTTTTCGGATTGCGGCGCGAGAAACGAAATGCTTTGTGCGCGCTTTACGCGTTCATGCGCTTGGTTGACAACGTATCCGACGAGCCGGGAGACCTCGAATCGAAGCGACGAGGACTGGCTCGCTGGCGGGCGATGCTGGATGAAGCGGTCGGCGGAAAAGCCGATGGACATCCCATACTTCCGGCGATTGCGGACGCAATCAAGCGATTCGCGATTCCCACGCGTTACTTCCACGACCTGATTTTGGGCGCGGAAATGGACTTGACGATTCCGTCGTACGCGACCTTCGACCGCTTGTCGGAATACTGTTACCGCGTGGCGGGAACGGTCGGGCTGACGTGCATTCACGTTTTCGGATTTCGCGATTCGCGCGCGCCGGACCTTGCAGAGCGCTTAGGGCTCGCGTTTCAACTGACCAATATCATTCGCGATGTTTCGAGCGACCTGGCAATGGGCCGAGTCTATCTTCCCGAGGAAGATGTTGCACGCTTTGGTCTTCATTCAGCCGATCTTGGCGGCCCGCTAACTCCGAAGCTCCGTGAGTTGCTCGACTTCGAAGCGAATCGTGCGTGGCATTTTTACGAAGAGGGCGCGCCGCTGGTGAATCTGGTCGATTCGGACAGCCGCGCGACTCTGTGGGCGCTGATTCGCACTTACAGCACGCTGCTGGCGCGAATTGAAGAGCGCGGCTTCGATGTGTTTTCGTCGCGCGTGTCGCTATCGAGCGCGGAAAAAGTTCAATTTCTCCTGACGGCGGGAATGAGCGGATGGTGGAAGACGGATGCCCTCGCAAAGCGTTCTGGTGATCGGCGGCGGCCTGGCGGGGATGTCCTGCGCCGTCGCGCTGGCTGAATCCGGCGTTCGCGTCCGGCTATTTGAAAAAAAGCCGCATCTCGGCGGCCGCGCTACATCCTACACGCTGCCGGATGGCAGCGAAGTTGACAATTGCCAGCACGTCACGCTGGGCTGCTGCACGAACCTTGCGGATTTTTATCGCCGCGCCGGCGCGGGCGACAAAGTCCGCTTTTACAACCGGCTATATTTCGCTGACAAGGAGGGCCGGCGTTCGACCATTGAGGCTTCCCCGTGGCTGCCGCCGCCGCTGCACATGGCGCCGTCGTTTCTGTTTTTTGGCGCGCTCACACTGACGGACAAACGGAGCATCGCGAGTGCGCTGATGGCCGTCGCCCGATCGGGAGGAAGTCCATCCGGCGCGAACGGGCTTTCAATGCTCGATTGGCTGCAGCGGATGAAACAGACGCGGGCTGCGATCGAGCGTTACTGGCGTGTGGTGCTGGTGAGCGCGCTCGATGAGGAACTGGCGCGCACCGACGCGCGTTACGGAATCGAAGTTTTCTGGAAGGCCTTTCTCGCCAACCGCGCGGGTTATCAGGTTGGGATTCCCACCGTGCCGCTCGCGGACCTGTACGACGGCTGTCGCGAAGCTTTGGTGCGGCGCGGGGGAGCGGTGGAATTGCGAAGTGGAGTTCGCGAGATTCGCGTGACGGGAAAACGGTTCGAGGGGGCGGCTCTGGAAGACGGCGCGGAGATTCAAGCGGATGCGTGCGTCGCCGCCGTGCCGCACAGCGCATTGCCTGGGATGCTGCGCGGCGAAATGTTCGAAGATCGCGCGCCTCTTGCAGGGTTGAAATACATCAAGACGTCGCCGATTACTGGAGTTCATCTGTGGTTCGACCGCACGGTAATGACGGAACCTTTTTTAACGCTGCTCGATCACACCACGCAGTGGGTGTTCAACAAAACGCTGTTGTCGGCGTCCGGCGACGAGAGCAAGAGGAAGGGCGGCCCTGCAAAGAAGCGGGGAATTGAAGGCGAAGCTGGTGGTAAGGCGAAGGGCCAATACCTTCAGCTTGTGATCAGCGCTTCGTACGACTTGGTGGCGCGGTCGCGCCAGGAAATTATCGATCTGTGCCGGCGCGAGCTGGTTGATGTGCTGCCGGCAACGCGCGAGGCAAATCTCGTGAAGGCCACGGTAATTAAGGAAGTGAACGCCACGTTTTCGCCGCAGCCCGGAGTTGACCGGTGGCGTCCGGCGCAGGATATCGGCATGGAGAATTTGTTTCTCGCGGGCGATTGGACGCAGACCGGGTGGCCCTCGACGATGGAGGGCGCCGTGCGCAGCGGTTATCTGGCTGCGGAGGCATTGCTCGCGTCTTTCGGACAGCCGCGAAAATTTCTGCAACCGGATTTGCCGGCGGAAGGCTTCTGCGCGCGCTGGGCAAGCCGGAGGTGGAAAGATGTTCGTGAAGGTTGATTTATGCGCCCAATTTTGATTATCAATCCGCATACAGCGCGGAAAAGCCCATTTACGCGAGCGATTCGGCAGTATGATTAGGCATTCCCCAGGAGGTGTCCATGGAGCGGAAGTATAAGCACAAGGGTTACAGCGACCGCGATTCGCAGGACAAAAAGCGCGAGCGCAGTGACCGGGGCGACCGTCCGAATGGCGAGCCGCGTCCGAAGCAGCAGGACATGCTCGGACCGCGCACGCCGCGAATGGTCGGGACGGTGATGCGAGCGCGATGTTCGAATTGCGGAGCGGTGCTCGCGCCGGGATTCGATCCGAACGGCGAGTGCCCTCGCTGCCATTTGGAAATGCACAGTTGCAAGCAGTGCGTGCATTTCGATACCGGCAAGCAATTCGAGTGCACGCAGCCGATTCCCGAGCGGATCGCGAAGAAGGATGCGAAGAACGATTGCACGTTTTTTGAATTTCGGATGACGGTAGAGAAGGATACTTCGCCGGTGACCTACGCCACGAACGCGCCCGCCACGGCCGCGGCAAGTCCTTCCCGCCCGAACGATGCGCGCAAAGCCTTCGAAGATCTCTTCAAGAAGTAGCCCACTGCACAAATAAAAACGCCATTGAGACGTGCGGATTGCTGCGCCTGCGCGCAATGCGCCGCTGCAAGGACGCGGATTTGACTATCGCGGCGGGAGCGGGAAAAGAGTCGGCTCGGCCGGTGATTCACTTGCGATCGTGTCGAGCTGAGGATAATGGTGGCGCAGCGGTTCGGGCACCGCGATTTTATTTCCGGCGAGCAGATGGACGAGTTGGAGCGCGTTCACAACACCTTTTCCAAGATAGTGGTTGTTGGTGATGACGAATGTTTTCTTCGCGTTTTCGGCAACGTGCCGGATGCGGTCGGCCCAGGGCTCGAGCTCGCCTTCCGAATAGAGATAGTTGTAACGCTCCGCCGGAGGCATTTCGGGATCATCGCTGAACCACGTATCGTATCGGCGCCCGTGCAATCGAATGTAGCCGACGAGCGACGTGGCCCGCTCGCTGGGCTTAACGGAGCGTCCGATGACGGGCTGGTCGATATTGCAGAAGCCCACATCGCGCTCGGAGAGCATTTCGTAGAACTCCTTCTTCGGCCAGCTCGAGTGGCGGACCTCGACCACGAGCGGATATTGGCGGAAGGCGGTCAGCAGTTGATCGAGGCGAATCTGATTTTCCGGGGTGCGATGGAACGAAAAAGGGAACTGCAGGAGCACCGCGCCAAGGCGGCCCGCATTTTGCAGGACGTCAAAGCCGGAGCGTACCGCGTCCTCGTCGGCGGCGTTGGCACCGCCTTCGTGAGTGAATTTCTGCCAGAGCTTTGCGGTGAAAAGAAAACGCGGATTGGCGGCCACTCGCTTCAGCCACCCGGCGGCCACCGAAGGCCGTAGTGGATTATAGAACGAAGTATTAATCTCGATCGTGTCGAAATATTCGGCTAAATAGCTTGCGGGATGAAAACCTCGCGGCTTCGGCGACGGATATACAAGTCCGTTCCAGTCCGGGTAGGACCATCCGGCAGGGCCTGTGAAAATGCGGCCGCCAGTCGATGCGCCGCGCGATGTGTCGCGTGCCATTCGCTGCGATTTTCCAAAGCTGTTTGCAGATTATGATGGCCGCTCGAGAGCTGTCAACTCAATGCGCAAAGCGCGGCCCGAAGTGGTAGCCGGGAGCGGGTTGCGCCGGGCGTGTTAGCGCGCTATTCTGAAATCGCCGCAACTCGATGCCCCCTCCATTGGCAATCCAACTCGGAACAAGGCGCCCCCATGAAAATCTCGTATAGCAATTTGCACGGCGATACTCGCGAGGCGGTTGAAGAGGAAGCGAAACATCATCTGGAAAAGCTCGAGCGCCTGTTGAAGCGTTACGCGCCGGATTTAATTCAGGTCCACGGCGCGCTTGAGAAGCAGGCGCACAAGCAGGAGTTCAGTCTTTCCTTGAACCTTACGCTGCCAACGGGAACGCTTCATGCCACGGGAGTGGGCGCGGATCCGCGTGCGAGCACAAAGGCGGCGTTTGCGGAGATCGAGCAGCAGGTGAAGAAGCATCAGGAAAAGCTGCGGAAAGATTACACTTGGAAGCGTAAGCGCCGTCCCGCGCCGAAGCTGGGCGAAGTTCCCTCGGCGGACTGAAAGCAGCGCCGCCTCGACTCACCGGCGGGCATCGATACAAACCATGAACGTGAGTCCGTCGCTCGGCCGGGCCTGCGAAACGTTACTCAGGAATGGACACGAATGCTGGAAACGAGAAGCCCCAGTAGGCTTGCACCACGACGTAATTGCACGGAGTCGCTGAAGAGCGCGCGGCGAGGCGCGATCCTCACGATGGAGACAGCGCTGCTTCTCGCGAACGAAGCGCCTCTTTCCGATTTGCTCGATGCCGCCTCCGAGATGAGGAAGCAGGGGAAGGGAACGACGGTAAGCTTTTCGAAAAAAGTATTTATTCCGCTGACGACGCTGTGTCGAGACTATTGCAGCTATTGCACATTTCGAAAAGACCCGGGCCAGCCGGGCGCTCATACCATGACGCCGGAGGAAGTCCTTGCCCTCGCGCTAGAAGGACGCCGAGCCGGTTGCAAAGAGGCTCTTTTTAGTTTGGGCGATCAGCCGGAGAGAATTTTCCCGGAGGCTCGAGAATTCCTCGGCAAACTGGGATTTGCGCGAACCTTGGATTACGTCGCGGCGATGTCGCGGATGGTGTTGGAAGAAACCGGACTGTTACCACATGCGAATCCGGGTGTGATGGACCGTGCCGCGCTGGAACGGTTCAAGGAGACGAACGCCAGCGTGGGGCTTATGCTCGAGTCGATAAGCCCGCGCTTGATGCGCAACGGCCTGCCCCATGCCAAAGCCCCGGACAAGGTTCCGGCGTTGAGGATGCGAACCATGGAAGAAGCCGGGAAGCTTTCTCTTGCTTTCACCACGGGAATCCTCATCGGGATTGGCGAAAAGGTCGAGGAGCGCATCGAATCTCTGCTGGCGATCCGCAACGTTCATGAAAAGTATGGGCACGTTCAGGAAGTGATCGTCCAGAACTTTCGAAGTAAGCCGGAGATTCCCATGTCTGGACATCCCGATCCATCTCTCGAAGAGCTTCTTCGAACGATTGCCATCGCACGGCTGGTCCTTGGACCGGATATGAACCTGCAGGCGCCGCCGAATCTGAGTTACGGAAGTTTTCCAAGGCTGCTTGAAGCGGGCATCAACGATTGGGGCGGTATCTCGCCGGTGACGAAGGATTTCATCAACCCCGAGGCGGCGTGGCCGCAAATCGAGCGACTGCGGAGCGAAACCGAATCGCACGGGTTCAAGCTACGAGAAAGACTCGCGCTCTATCCGGAGTATATCGGACGCGAAGAATACTTGTCGCCGCTGGTGCGCGACAAAGTGATGCTCTTGGCGGACGAGGATGGGTTCGCCGCTCCGAGTGCGCCGCCGGGAATCCTCACGTGACAGAACCGTCGCACTATTGAGAATCACATAATATAGTGACATTCTTAGGGATTTGTGCCATGGTTCGTGCATGGGAAATCCGGCAGGAGTACGAAGGAATTTTGACAAGCTTGAGGAACGGCGGTTCAGCGCAGCGCGCTTGCTGGAGAAAGGCGTCAGTCAATCCGAAGTGTCTCGGCAAGTGGGAGTGCATCGCCAGTCGGTCAGTCGCTGGGCTCAACAACTGGAAGAAGAAGGTCGAGCCGGGTTGAAACAGGCCGGCCGGGCGGGACGCAAGCCGCGCTTGAGTGTAGAGGATCTGGAGCGCATCGAGCGCGGTTTGAAGAAAGGTCCCGAGGAATTCGGCTATGACAGCGGATTGTGGACCTCGGCCCGCGTGGCGCGTTTGATCCAACAGGAATGCGGGGTTGACTACCACCCCGGGCACGTCTGGCGCATTCTGCGGCAGCTGGGCTGAAGTTGCCAACGGCCGAGGGGTCGCGCCCTGGAACGGGATGAGAAAGCCATGGCCGAATGGAAACGCAAGCGCTGGCCCGAGATTAAAAAAAAGCCTAGAAACCGGGGCGAGTAATCGTTTTTGTCGACGAAAGCGGACTCAGCCAAAGGCCGCATCGATGCCGGACTGGGGCGCCGCGAGGGCAAACTCCCGTGCTGCAGTATCACTTCAATTGGAAGACGTTGCCGGCCATGGCCGGAGTGGCCTGGTGGAACTGGTCCCACTGGAAGCACCACGAACTACCGAACTTTTGCCCGCAAACCTTCTGGCAACTGAGCAATCCTGCCCCTGTGGCACTGCGTCGGATCCGCAGACGAACCACTCTCGTGACTGGCTTTTGGGTGCAGTCGCAGCTCTTTTAATGTAACTATATTATGTGATTCTCAATAGGTAAGGACATTCTGGGTTCTGCTGCTTTCCTGGACGCGTCCGAAACCATGGCGAAAAATCCAATCCCGCGTGGCGCCCGGGCGCAAGGCGCCGGCGCTTACGGATTGCAGGTCATCCAATTCGTCCAGATCGAACTCGAGCCGTTGGTTGCGAACTATTCGTACAGCAGAGCCGCACCGCGCCGCTTCCGCAAGATGCAGCGCGAAGCTGCCGGGACCGAACCGCGAGGGAAAATGCGCGGGCGGTGTGCGAAGAAGAGCGTTGGTTCCGTCGCCATCGCGGGACGGTACGAGCACGGTTGCCGGCGCGTCCGGCAAGCGATCGAAAAGGGATTCGATATCGGCTGGCTCAACGAGAGGAAGGTCCACGGGCACTCGAAGGAGCGCGGCGACGCCGCGTTCCGCGCACCAGCGACTGGCGAAATCGACGGAATCACTTTCCGATTTCTGCCTGCTTTCAGGTAGCGTCTCCCAGCCGAACTGCGTCGCACGATCGAGAACGCGTGATTCGGCGCTGACCACGACAATTCGGCCGATTCCGCGAGTGGCGCGAACGACCTCGAAAAAATCCTGCCATAGGGCATCGGCTAGCGCGATCCTTTCTTCCGAAGAGAAGCGCGCGGCCAGCCTTTGCTTGGCGTTTGCAAGCGTCTTGACGGGAATCAGCAGAGCTTTGGTAATCATTTCGCTGATCTTCGCGGCCTGCTTCGCAAGCGTCCATTCACATTCGGCCGTTTCGCATTATCCGCCAAAATCCGCAGCGTGAACCGGGCCAGCCGGATCTTATCTCGAAGCGTCAGCATCACCGTTGGTCCCGCCACGGCGCGCACGCCCAGCGCCTCAATCGCCGCACGCTCGGATTCGTCAGCTTGATCGATAAGAATCGTGCCGCAAAAATCGCGATACAGTCTCGCCACACCGAGGGCGGAGGATTCGAACCCCATCTCCCGCATCATGCGATCGGATGGCCCTTTCAATGACCTGCCGCCGACGATCGGGCAAATCGCCACCACGGATTCCCGGCGTTTCGAGAGAGCCTCGCGGACGCCTCGAATCGCCAGAATCGGTCCGATACTGATCAGGGGATTGCTGGGACAAATCACGATGCTATCCGCGTCGCGCAAAGCATCGAGAACGCCAGGCGCAGGCCGCGCCGTTTTGCTTCCCTCAAACCGGATGCCGCGAACGACTGGTTTCGCTCGCTGCTTAACCAGATATTCCTGGAAATGAATTCGACCGCGCGCCGTTTCGATCGCCGTTCGCACCGGCCGATCGCTCATCGGCAGGATTCGGGACTGTACGCCCAATTCGCGGCGAATCGTATCCGTCACCTCGGAAAGGCTTTCACCGCACCGCAATCGCCCGGTTCGAAAAATGTGAGTGGCGAGATCCCGATCGCCAAGATGAAACCAATCTTGGCCACCGTAGCCCGCGAGCCCTTCTAACGCACAAAACGTATCCTGCTTGATTCCCCAGCCCGTTTGCGGGTTCACGACTCCCGCGAGCGTGTACGTTACGATGTCGAGATCCGGCGATATCTCGAGGCCGTGCAGAGAAATGTCGTCGCCCGTATTCACGATGATGGTGAGCGAGCGAGGATCAATCGCGCGTGTAAGGCCGAGCAAAAACTTTGAAGCGCCCACTCCACCGGCCAGCGCGGCAATTCTCATCAATAACCGGTCCCGGCATAACGGGATGACTGCGTTTCCGAGACGTCACGGGCACAGACGCCAGGCAATTTCCCGTTCACATCCTCGCATTCGAATGTTTGCGATTGACCTTCGGCTGTCGTGGATATGGGCACGTTCGTCCTTGTCTCGGAGCTAATTTAGATGCTGTTGAATGTTAGCGCGCGCGAAATCCGGGTGCAACGCAAATTCCAAGATAGGCCGCTCTCAGTTGCCGGCGACGCGCTGCATTTCAAACGTGAACTGGCCGCAGTTTAATGACGATACCATCCTAACGCCGCCGCTTCACATCGCGTGGACTCGCTGGTGGATATCCAGGCGAGCGCGGCCAGACCACGTTTTGGTAGGGGCGGTGGGGATCGAACCCACGACCTTCGGCTTAAAAGGCCGCTGCTCTACCACTGAGCTACGCCCCTAACTCTTTAATGAACAGCAATTTGAGAGACAGCAGTCGAAAGACTGGATTGACTGGTGTCACTTATGGTGTCACTTGGTCCAAGCAGAGACACCACGGCATGCAACTTGTTCGGACCGAGATGGGCATACCGCCAGGTCATCGTCAGACTCTTGTGCCCCAGCAGGTCTGCGATATCTTCCAGCGGAGCACCTTTCATTCGTAGGCGACTCGCAAATGTATGCCGCAAATCATGCCAACGGAAGTTATGAATTCCTGCGTCAATCATCGCATTGTCGAACCAGTGTCGCCCGTTTTCGAGAGGTTCGCCGGTCTTGGTCGACTGGAACACACGACCTATCCCCTCGCCCCGGTTTCGGACTACCCTCAGTGCCGCGATCGCAGCATCATTTAACGGAAGGTGAATGGGTTGCTCGTTCTTCGTCCGCGGGATGTCAACCATCCTACTTTTCCAGTCTACCATGCCCCACGTTAGGCCGTATTGACTGCCCTTGCGCAGACCGGTGTTGATCGCAAGATCGAATTCGGGAAGATGCGAAGGCCACTTGGTCACAATGACCTTTCGGAGCTTCTTTTCCTCCTCTTCCGTGAGAAAACGAATTCGGTTGTTATCTTCGCGCCGGTGCGTAACGGAACGGGCAGGATTAGTCGTAATCTTTCGGTTGAGAATTCCCAACCGGTAGCTTAGCGACATCAATGAGCGATAGTGATTGAATGTGGACGGTGCCCACTGTTCCTTGTCCGCCGCTCTCGCCAGTATGTTTTCGATATCTTTTGGTGTCAGATCTTCTGCAGGATGAGCGCCGAACCATTGGTGTAATCTGGCGAAGCGGGGGACGTCCGTCTTGTACGACCGCTTGTTCCTCTTGGAGTAAGCCAGTGCGTCATCAATGAGCTGACTGAACTTGATACATGGCTTGCGGAAGGTTTCCGGCAACTTCTTGCCCTCAAGCACCTGCTGTTTGCGCTTGCCGTAAAGCTTGATCGCAACGCTCTTGGTGCCAGCCTTTTCGCGGCGTTTTTTGCCGAACTGATCGAAATAGCAGATCCACCAAACTCCAGAGCCTGGTGCCTTTTCGAAAACGCCTCGCTGCTTCACAGATCCTCCTTCCTTGGCTTCGGCGGCCGGCCGGCACCAGAGTCTTTCGACCACTTGCGAAATGTCTCGGTGTCGTACTTTTTCGCGCGAGCTTTTCCACCCTTCCTTCCAATCTTGCGGAGGAATTCGCGAACCTCATCATTCGTGTTCTTGCACACGCCGGAAGTCTATAATTTAGCTGCTAGATTATCAAGCAGCTTTTGTTGGATGGTCGGTCTTGAGGAACGTTTGAAGACTGTTGCGCGGAATTAGTACCCGCCTGCCCAAGCGTCGTACAGGCAATTGTTTCAGAGCAATTAAGCGGTCTATCGTTCGAATGCTCACGCGGAGCACTTTCGCTGCTTCAGCCTTGTTCAGGGTCAAAGGTTCGGGCATTCGTTCCAAAATCGTCGTTTCAGGCGACATTGTGCTTCTCCCATCTTGCGTAGCGGTTTGCTTGCCATTCATATCTGTATGGACATCCTAGTCTCCCGTGGGCAGAAACAGACTAGCGGCAGACGCGTCGAGACGTCCAATACTTGCTGGTCGCAGTGTTATAGCCTCGGGATATGATCTGCGACAGTCTGCATTACGGGTCGTTCCGATATTAGATCGCCGGTACGCACTACGTAGCGTCCGCCAAGAGCAAGTGCATTAAGCGAAAGGTTGATCTGCTGCAGAAGCTCAAAGCAGATTTTCTAGGCGGTGGTGACGACGCGCATATGTCCGTGACGGCGCGAGCGCGGCGCACGCTTTATGACGATTTCAACATCCCGTCCAAGCAGAGTGAGGAATTGCATGAGCCGTTCGGTGGAGAAACCGGAAAGCTGCCCACGCAGAAGGCGGGAAATCTTTGGTTGGTCGATCTTTAAAATGCGGGCCGCACTCGCTTGGGTGAGTCGCCGTCCGCGGATGACGCCGGCAACACGAAGAGCAAGATCAGCCTTCGCGAGGCGCTCTTCGGGATTTGGCAAGCCGAGATCAGCGAAGACATTGCCGCTCCCTTCCTCGACCTCGATTGCTCTAGGCATTTTATTTCATTCCTTCGTCCAATTTAACCATTCGGCGTGTACTTCTTCAGCTCGCTTGATACGGGACTTGATTAGGTTGACCTCGGCCTTCGGTGTCGCGATGCCACTCTTGGACTTCTTTTGGAAACTATGCAAGACATAGATACGGCCAGCTAATCTGACCGTGTACACGGCACGATACGTTTCGCCGTCGTGGTCATCAACAACTTCTAAGACTGCCGCGCCGCCAAAGCCTCTGAGCGGTTTCGCGTTGGCATGCTTTCCGCCCTGCTGTGCAACGTACAGTGCAAAACCTATTGAGTCCTTGACCTCTTCAGGAAAAGCGGAGAGGTCTGCCTTCGCGCTTCCAATCCAAAAGACCGGCTTAATGCGAGGGCTGGGAGACACTCTCATATTATGCCTAAACGAGCATACGATGCAAGGCGATTTTCATCAATGGTGTACACCTCGTCTAGGGCATATCGATCGCCTTCTGCGTCGTACCCACGAATTTCAAGTACTTGAGAGACGAACCGTCTCCCCGGCCGACGGTCAATCTGGACGATGATATCGAGCGAGTCTCCGATATTGGTCTTGATGGCGCGGTAGGGTATTTCGACACCACTCTGCAAGACGCAGGCGGTGAAGCGGGAAATACCCTGGGCTGCGGAATTGGCGTGGACTGTCGAGATTGTTCCGCTGTGGCCGGTATTCAGGAGTTGCAGCAGGTCGAAGGCTTCGCCGCCGCGAATCTCACCCAAGATGATCCGGTCTGGGCGATGGCGCAGTGTTGCTTTCAGAAGATCGCGAATCGTAACGGCGGGCAGACCGTTCTGCTCCCGGCGCGCTTCGAATCGAAGGACATTTTCTTTCTGAATCTGTATCTCTGCGGTGTCCTCGATCAAGACGACGCGCTCGTCGTTTGGAATGAACTCGGTCAAGGCATTCGCGAGAGTCGTTTTACCAGTGGACGTACCCCCGCAAATGAGAATGTTTTTCCGCTGAAGGACAAACTCCCGCAGACGTTCAGCGAGCTCCCCCGTTACCGTCCCAACCTCGACTAGATTTTCCATCTTGAATCTATGAGAACTGAACTTTCGAATCGTCAGCGCGACACCGTGAATGCTGCAGGGTGGAATCACAGCGGCAACGCGGCTGCCATCGGGCAGTCGAGAGTCGAGGATCGGCTTCGCTTCCGAAATATCGTCGCCCAACCGCCTAGCGATGTTCTTGACCGCAACGATGAGGGATTCGTGAGTGAGTTTCACTTCTGGCACGGCCTGAAGGTATCCTGCCTTTTCGATGAAGATCCGCTCCGGTCCATTAACCATGATTTCGCTAATGTCTGGGTCTAGAATCAGGTGCTGGATCGGACGAAGGAACGGCAGAATTAACTCGAATCCATTCATCAGAGTTGCCCGTCAGCCAGTTGGCGAAAGTAAGATTTGTTCACATCGTTGAGGTAGGACTTCAAGTAGCAAAACATGGGCGGCAATGGATTAAGACCGTCATAGGCAAGCGTGATGGATTGGGCGTTTTTCAGCTCCGTGAAGGTTTTCATATCAAATCGGTAGTCCCGCTGCTGGCTGTAGGTCTTGGAGGTACTGATGTGAGCTTTGTCGGCGAGCGGCTTGCCCGTGAGATAGCTGACTTTGGAGTCGTGGCCGCTCTCCGAGATGTTGTAGTTCACTTTCCAAACGTTTTCCTGCCCACATAGATCGCTTGCAATCCTGGCCGAGAAGTCGTCGGTTTGCGTCAGGAAGATTTTTGTGCGGAAGGTTTGCAACAAGGTTCGCCAGGACTCACCGGGCAGCATGGACCGCAACGAACTGATACTTTGAGTGGCGACGATGGGAATGCATTTTGCCTGGCGCGAGAGGCTGAAAAACTGGTCGTCGCCACTTGGTTCGTGTTCGGTCACCGTCGCGACCTGTTGATACTCGTCGCAAACGAAGACAATCGGCCGCCACTGTTTGTCGGGTTCCGCGGCCATTCGGGCGATTCGATTGAGCATCACTCGCTGGAAATCCATCTTCAACATCACGGCGACGGCCCGCGCCAGGCCCGGATTCATCCCAGCCGGGAAATCGAGCGCGACGACCTTGCCCTGTTCCAGCAAATCTCGCATCGGAGGGAGAGGTAGTTTGCCACGGAGTGGAGTCGCGCCCTCCTTGTACAGTTCCGCTGGAGGACAGAACAGCCGCTTGATGGGCGGGTTGTCATCGAAGAGCGAGAGAAAAACCGAGATCCCTTCCACAACCGAGCTTTGCAGCTTCTTATCCATGTTCGACCAATCGTCGTAATACCAGCGCTTGACCGCTTCCAGTCGCTCCTTTTGATCGTCGTCCACATCGTCTAGACCCGATTCGCGCTGGATGGTTGGTTCGATCCCGAGTTTCTGTAAAACATCCCTGGCTGGGGATGAATCGAGAACCCGGTAAAGGTTGCCATTGTCATCTGCTTCAAAACCAACCTCGGCCAGTTCTCGCGCATGAGATTGAAAAGTTTCGCGCGAGACGGTAAGAAACGGCTTCCCAAGAATGTTTTCTTCGGCCTGCCGTATCTTTCTTTCGAGCACTCGCGCCGAGATAGCGGACTCATAGACATCGAAGAGAGTTACGTAACCAAATCCGACTTTGTGAAGGATGATCGTGAATTTAACGAGGTTCGTGTACGCTTGCTGCCAGAAAGGCTCCTTCCCTTGGCCGAACAGACTATTCAGCAGGTTGGCGATCCCGATGGCCATCGAATAACCATCCAGTTCGTTTTGAAGCGGGTTGTACGCCCATTCCGAGGTCAAACTAATCGAGATGTAGTCGGATTCCCGCCCGTGCTTCTTGAGGATTTTCTGCACGTAGCCGCAGAAATCTCCCTTGACTTCGAGGATCATACCGCCCAAACGTTGGTCAAGGATTTCTGCTTTATACCCGAGAAGCTGCTCGGTGAAGGGATACATGGAGCATGCCGTCTTTCCGGCCCCGGTCGCGCCGATGATGATCGTGCCGGTAAACAGACCGCGGGCCGGAATGGTTAACCAATAAGGGTTCTCAGCCGGGACGAACCGGCGTGGATTGTGGATTTCGCCGATCACAACGTAGAGCTCGTTTCGTGTCTCGATGGGTGGATACGGCGGCAAGGGCTGCGGCTTTCCGACTCGCTTTGGCCGCAAGGTAAAGATGTAGAGCGCGGACAGCAGGAATGAATAGCTGACATACGGGGTCGTGAACAACATCACGTGATAGGAAGCTTTCAGTCCCGCATACGTCCAAGGGTCCCGGAGAGCGATCAAGCGCAGGAAGTATTCATTCCAGGTCCGCGGGGCCAGTGCGGCTGTCATGGGCCACGGCATCCTGAAATACAGCAACGTCCCCGTCACCATCGCCAGCAGGACCGCGAGGAAGTTCCTCGAATTGAGCACGCGCTGGATCATGCTGCGCTCGGTACCGGTTTTGACGTTGATTTGGTAAGCTGCGTCGCAGCGGCACTAGCGTCTCGGTTTGTTCGGGCATCTGAATGATCCTTTGCGAGCCACTCGTTGAATTCTTTGTCTCGCCGGAAGAGGCGCTTCAAGGATTCGCCGATGATGTATTCGTGCGTCGCATCGCCGAGGAAGGCCGCGTAGCGTTGAAGCGTCAAGTGCGTTTCTTCGTCTAATCGAGCGGACACGACTTTCTTCTCTCGCTTCGGTTCGACTTTTGGAATCAGGGCCATCTGCCGTCTCCTTTGCTTACCTCTTTCAAATCTGTTGGACAGTTTTAGTGCAACTCTGCCGGCGACGGAGCGAGGAGCTTTGCTGAACACTTTGGGCGGTAGCGACCCCCGGCGCCGCAGGCGTTGGGCGGCTGCCAAGCCGCTCAAAGTGGGGTCGCTACCGCCCCAAAACGGTTTTCTCCTTGCTCCGTTTTCTTGTTCCGTCGCCGGGTATCTTCTTTCCTTCTTGTTCTTTCCAACTGCGGCCATTGGAAAACTGGCCGCAAATCCAATCGACAGACGCTTCGGGCGAGAATCGCGCCACCGAAGCATCCTTTTGCGCTGTCTCGAAAATTGCCATTCGTCGCCATAATCAATTCAAGACACATCACTTCTCTCCCTACGATCCAGATATCTGCACAGAAGCATTACCAGAAACCTGAGGAACTGGTGGCGTGTTGTCCCTCTCGGCCCAGCTATCCGCGCTACCCACTCGTGGGTCGGTAAAGACTTTCAACGAAGAACCGCACAGAAGCGTTCGAAACGTGGCTTTGTTTGCCTCCAAAGGCTGCTCGGCGCTTCGTGCCACATCGGCGTCTGCGATGATCCCTCGACACCATCCTTTGTATAAGTCCTCGAATTCCCCACCCGCATACCGAACCTGCGCTTCTTTCAGCAAAACAACGTCGGCGCTTGCTACACGCTCCCTCGAATCCCAAGCCTTGCGCACCCGGAAGTACTCCAAAACATTCACTGATATTGACTGCTTCTTTCGTCCCCAAAGCGCCCGCTGGAACTCGGATTCCGCTGCCTTGAAGAGTCGAGCCGTGGGAGCGATGTAAACAAAGTTAAACTTCGGAAGCGCCTGGAACAGACCGGCATACGCTCGGAGATAGGTCCCAAAACTATCGAGCGCCACTGTTGCCGCATCGACGTAAGTGAATGTGACGCTGGCCGGAGAGCACAGCGGATTCACAAAGATCGGAAAGCGGTCCACGAAGTAGCGCGATGTAACTTCCGCGGACTTTCTGGCTCGATACATCTTTACCGGAAGCGCCTCTCGCACGACGTTGTACTCCTGCTCAAAGAACGCGATTTTCTCTGCTTCGGTTTCGAGATAATGCTGTTGCGGATGCCCCAGAACGAAGTCCAAGGTAACGAGCCGCGTTTTGACATACTCCAATTCGTGCTTCTTGCGTGTACGCAAATTCTCTCTTTCAATCGCCTGGTACACCTTCCTCGCGAACAGATGGTAAACGCGGCTCCCACACCGGTATGCGTGGTAGGTAGCGTGTTGCCGTTCCAGAAGCTTGCGAATAAATGCGTGGGAGATGGAGCCGGATTCTGTCTGCGCAAAGGACTTGAACTGGCGATTTGTAAAGTAACCCGAGTGCGTAGCGACCAGGAACAGGAACTCGCTCTCGCGTTTGGTGTAACCGAGAAGGCGAAGTCCTTCGAGTTGGAACCCGGTCATGGTCATACCGAAAGGACCTGCCGGACCAAGCCGGTGTCGTTGAGAGCTCGCCGAATGCGACCTGTTTCCCCGGCCCGTGCGTAGATCTTGAAGCCCGCTGCCGCCTTACCCCGTATCCCGTCTTCCCGATAATTCCGGGAGAGCAGTTCGAGGTTCTCTCTTTCGATCCGGCCTTCTCGCGTCTCGTATTCCACCTGAATGTCCGGTAAGTGGATCGACGTGCCTTTGACTGTTAATCCTTGCTCTTCCGCTACGGCCTTGAGACGTCGAACTTGCTCGTCTTTGGGTAGTCGTCTCGCCGTTTCCTTCACTCGGTTGACGGATTCCTTCAACTCAAAATCGAGCCGCACCCGCAACGGTTTGCCGCCTTTTTCGCAAATCTCTTCGATAGCTTTCTGGTAGACCTTATATAGGTCCGCATCGTGCTCGATTTCCCGTGGTTTGACGAAGCCGTGGTAAATCTTCTGTCGGTCTGGAATCGAACTCGCTTTCCGCGTGATCCGATGGCCATTCTCCGTGAGAGTAATCATTTTGCGAGCTGGTTTGTGCGCGCGAAAAACAGTCTTTTCCTCGATCAATCCCTGTTCGCGCAGGTTGTCAAGGCCTCGTTTCATGCGCGTGTCATCGCCGCGGTAAACGAACCGCGCAAGGTCGCGAACGTCGACGGTTCGGAGTTTGCCAATGTCCGACATGGCTTCGATTTCAGACGCGCGGAGTGAATACATTCGGCCTCGATCTTGACACTGCGTGCGGTGTTCTCTTGGGCTTTCGGTCCTAGCTTGAGTGGGGTGCGGCCGGCGTTCATCTTGTTCGGGCAGGGAATCAGCGCTACCGCCCCTGGCAATTGCCGGGCTCGAGCCATTTGGCTCCGTTCGTGGTTTGTCGGATGGAACGGTTAGCTCCGCGCCATCCACGCGGTTCCGGTCGAAAACATCCCAACGGGACATCGTTACCGGCTCCCGGCAAGGAACGGTGGGAGACCTTCGGGGTTTCCCGCCTGCAATTGATTGTCGAAATGAGAGAGCTTTCTGCCGGTATCTTTCAACAGGATTTTGCGGTTTATGGCTAAGGCTGCCGCGAACAAATTCACACCCAACACACCAAAGAAAACCGCCATGCTGCCGCCACAGTGGAGGAACAAGGCCTTCTTCGAGGCCGCGAGAAAATCGAGCCGGCTCATGAGTCCGAACAGCAAGAGAATCAGCGCCGTGGCCGAAATGAAGAGGGAATTTCGAATCACTTGATGAAGGCCTCGTCCTCTCGGAAATAGGTGATGGTGAGTCCCAATGGATTCACCAGAATGTCCTGGTTCGGAATGTGGTCGCGGAACGAAAACAGGAAGCTCGCGGTATACAGCGTTCGTTTCGCCACCGAATGATCGGCGGGTGAGTATTCGATCTCGAAGAAGTCGACCGTCGCTTTGTAGGGCGCTTTTTCCATCGGCTCGATCACCACCTGCTGAACGTCGATATCGCGCTCCGGCGCGAGGCTATCCGTGAGAAAAGCCTTGATGATGTTCTTTTCTTTGAACTGCTGAATGGTGTCGCTGGCAAGTTTGCCGTCGAGAAAATACAGCGCCTGGGAGAAGTCGTCATTGATCGTCGAGCGGTTCCGGCGGTAATAGAGCTGGCAGAAGCGCGTGAGGAAGTATTTGGTCTCTTTGTATTCCGGTTTGTAGACCAGACTCTCGTAGGCAAGGGCCTGCGCCCGGCCAATCTCGTCGATGCGAATGACCATTGGCTTGAAATTCTCAAGCGTGCGCACGATCTTCAGATTCATCAAAACCAAGCCCAAAATCACCATGGAGAGGAGCGTCACCGCAATCTTCAAATAGCCGCCGGTAACAATCGCGGAGGCGTACTGTTCTAGGTACAGTTGCTTCGCTTCGTTGAAGGCATTGTCTTTCATCTCGCCGCACCGAGTGCTCTTGAAACCGTGTCAAAGACGGTTCCTGCCGAGCCGCCTGAAGTGCCGCTGAAGATGTGGCTCGTCAGCATGGGGACCTTGACGATCGCGTAGATTGCCGCGAGATACATGACCACCAAAACGGGCGATATCTTGATGAGATCGGTTGGCGACATCAGCCCCGTTATTTGGGCGTGGATAATCCCGAACGTGAACTGGCTGACGATGTAAAGGACGCCTGCGGCGACAACTTGATAGAACGAGTACTGGATGAATGCTTTCAGCCATCCCCAGAAAAGCCAGTCGAGTTGCGGGACAATAAAGAACGGAATAAACACCGGCCCAAGCAAGATGCACACGGCCGTTGCGACAACGCCAAAAGCCACAACGATCAGAGCCAGGGCCTCGGTCACGACCGATCCGAGCCACAGCAATGCGTAGAGGAAGGTGGCGATCGGTTGGGTGAGTCCTGGCGCTTCGAGGTTGCTCAGAACGAAGCTCGTATCATCGGCGATGCGCTGGGTGTTCGACTGGCCGATTTGATTCGAGAGGTTCGCTGCTTCATCGGTGATGAGGTGATGGAAGTCACGGCCAAAACCCGGAATCGGCGCATCGTAGTAATTCACCATCGCGAAACCAAAGCTAATCATCAGGATGAGGGTCACGAAGTTCGCGAAGTGGAAGCCGCCGCGGTGTTCGCCAGCCCCGAGCGCCGCCTTGATGCCGTACCAGACCACCAGAATGGTCGCGAAGGCGCGAAACAGGTTTTGGCCCATTCCGTCGAAGACCCCAAGATTTTGCTGCACCAGCGCGTTGACAGCTTGCAACACTGCATCGAAGAAGTTCATGGTCTCTCCGCCGTTCTCTTTTCCCGCCTTGCCGGCTACGGGAGCCGGTAACTGGTTAGGCTCTGCGTCAAATTGCTGTTGAAGGGAGCGAGATTCTGCGTCGCTTGCTGCCGCATCTGAATGGTGAAGTTAAGGTTCGCCGCGTCGATGTCCCGTCGTCGTTTCTCTTGCAGAACTTGCTGTTCGAGAGCCGCTAGCCTGAGATTGTTGGCGTCCTGGAGCGTGCGCAGCGTCAGCACGTTGCTGGCGTTGATCTTGTTGAGCACGCCCACCTCGGTGTTGAGCGACGGGTCGCTTGAAAGCGAGTCTTGTTCGAGATTTGCGATCTGTTGTTGGACGTTCCGTGAATTCGCGCGGATGTTGCCGGCCGTCGTTAATGCGGACACGTTCGCGCCGTCGGCTAGTTCGAGCGATGCGTAAACGGACTTGAGGTTCCGAGCGTCCGAGGGATTGATGGCATTGAGATCTGCGTCGCTGTAAGTCATCAATGGAATCGTGGCCCTCTGGTACGCGGGGCTTACGTTTTGAACGCCCGCGCCGTTGACAGCCCCGACCCATCCGGCCGTGTTTCCGTACAGGTCCGTGGCGGTAAAATTGCGCCACTGCGAGAACGTCGCGCGGTATCGCGCCGGCATGTTCTGCAGATTCCGCGACATCTGCAACGCAAGGTTGTATTGGTCCAAAACCTGCTGATAGGTCTGCCTGAGCTGAGCGAGCTGCTGCACGAGTTGGTTGTAGCGAAGGACTGCGTTCGCGTAGTTGGTTGGGTCGTAGACGATCCCGCCGAACTGGGCGTGCGAGACAACGGGAAGAAGTAGTAGCACTATCAGAATTACGGTCAGGCGTCTCCTGTTGGAGTATTTCATCGGAACTCCTTTCTAATTTGCAGATTTCTCGGCTTTGCCAAGATCGGGATGCGGGTCTTGCTGGCTCGCCGTGGGAGGGCATCCGGCCGTGTCACGCGTGACTTCCCAAAAGCCGCTCGGCGCTTTCGTCGCGCTGTATTTCCCGCACGGGAGATACTGTTCGTGGACGCCTTGTGCGATGAGCTTTCGGCGGAGTTGTTCTTGATAAGCATTTTGCCGGTCCGCCATTAACTGACATTCGGCTTCGGTCTGACAAAAGCCAGGGGGAACAATTTCACCTTCTTGTTTATTCTTGCTGCACGCTGCAGGAGTCACCGCAAGAAGCAACACCGCTGCGTAGCCAGTGAGTTTTTTCATTCGACTGTCTCCAATCACAGGTCGGGCCGCATGGTGTGCTGGGCGTAGTCCGGCAACAACAAATCCCCCGACAGATAGACCTTCACGCGGTTGCCCTCGCGGATCGTCACCGTGGGCAAGACGTTCAGGAATTTATCGAGTATCTCTGTCGACGAGTTCGCAAGGCTCGAACCGAATCCGGCTTGGGCGCGATCGAGCGGCGAGTTCGTGAGTACGTTGCCAGTACCGGCTTCGGAAATACCGCCCAGAATTCCTACGGCGAGTGACGCGCCGAAGATTTGCAGGTAGTGATTGTTCACCTTGTCGCGAAGGGCTGTCTCGCCAATCTGATTGAGTCCTTTGAATTGATCGAGGTTGACCGAATACCCATCGGGCATAATGAGCCGGTTGAAAAATACGGCTAACCGCTGTTGTCCGAAGGCATCGACCTTCTTGGCTTCTCCGAGCGCTTTCGTTCCTGCCGGGATAAGCACTCTCTGGCGGTCATGAGAATAGATGTCCGTTGTCACGAGACAATTGACCGGTCCGGAGAAGGTCCCATTCAGGCGATTAACGAGGAGTGTCTCCAGCACCGTGCCTTCAAAGACGACGTACCGCTGTCCGCTGAATGAGTTGAGTGCTGCCGGTCTGGATTTGTCAGGATTCGACCATTCTGCAGCATTAGCCGTTGGCGAGTTCTGCTCGCCAGAATCGATTGCTCCGCTCGCCTCATGTGTCGCTGTTCGCCCATCCGCCACGAACCGTACGTCTGCTTGGCGGCCTTGGGCGTCCAAATCTGCTGCGGGAGGGGATTGACTCTCGTTTTGTAGTGGGGAATTCACTATTCCAGGATGTGGCTCCACGAGTTGCTGGGCTTCCTGGCCGTGCCGGTATGTGAATGCAACGTTCGGCGCAAACAGGGAGAGATACTCCCGCTTTCGCTTGTCTTCCTTGACCGGATCGGGAGGGGGAGGCTGTTGCGTTCCGCCGCCCACGATCCCGGCCGGTTGCGGTACGGTTCCGTCCGGTGGAATCACGGTGTCACCTGGAGGTACGTCACCGGCAAGGCCCACTGCCTGGAGCCGCGCAAGATTCGCTTGGGAAATCGGCTGCCGCGTCGCCGCCTGCTCCTGCTGGATCGTTTGCTTGAAATCCTCGACCGTGGCGGCATTGGGAGGCTGGATGCGAGCTGCGGGCGGCTGAGCGGTGGTGGAAGAGACGGTCCGTTTGCTTCCACTCGTGAGCCACATGATCAGCACCATGACGACGGCCACGCCCAGAATCACCAATTGCTGGGTGTTTTTCGGTAGCAGCCCGGCCGGCTTGGGCGCTTTGTTTTCGACGGTGCCGCGCAGTTGCGTGCTGCCTTGCGTTACTGGACCCTGTTCGTTGGACATCGAATCCCCCGCCATAAATTTCAAGACGCCGCGCTACGAGTCACGCGCGCAAAACTCAATCTCTTCTTGCCGAGCGCCAGATAGCCTTGGTCCACGATCTTCGGAATCACATACACGCCGTTCGCGAGATCGAAATTGATCAGGTTGGGCTTGCCGTCCTTGACCTCATAAATCGTGGGCTTTTCTTGAGCGTTGCATTTGATGTAGGTGAATTTGTCGTCGTGGTAGATTGCAGCGATGGAAAACGGTGGCCGTGCGGCCTTGGCGTTATACGCGTAGTCGAATTGCAACTTCCCGGCATACTCCTCGCGGTACTGGCTCATGTCCTTTTGCGCCTGCTCTACGGCCGCCTGGACTGCCTGCGCGGATTCGGCCCGCGCGGCGTCCACAGCGGACTTGTAGGCTTGCACTTCGGAAGCGCGGGCGAGAGGCGGCGCACCGAAGGCTCCATTGATGGTTGACTCGTCCTTGCGTTCGACGAACACTTTCAAGTCCGGCTCGACGTTTGGCTCGTTACTGATTTCCGTTAGCAAGAACGAGTACACATGCCCCGCCGAGGTAATGAGATTCAGGTTGCTGCGAATCCCTTGCTGGGCCGGATGGAGGTAGCAAAGATTGTGCGCTCCATTGATGATCCAGAACTCTTTGTCGCCGGTCGTGGCGTCCAAAATCTCTTCGTTTGCGGGCAACACGATGAGCGTCGAGAATCGAATCTTGGCGCGGATGGGAATGATGTCCGTCTCGGCGTACTTGACTGTTCTCGCGCCGGAGTCCGCTTGAATCGGCGGCGTCCAGGCGAAAAGCGCGCCGCATGCCAATACCAGAGATGCTACGAATGTGAGACGAAACGGTCTAGCCATCATGGATTCCTCCTGGGAAATGCCTTTCTTGCTTTTTGAATCGTTTCACCGAATGGTGCACGCTACCCGCACTCCCCTCGCCACTGGCTCATGGCTTTTCCCCGGCTAGGACTTCGAGACCCTTTTCAAAGCCGTGCTTCGCGAATGCTTCGGCCCGCTTTTGGTTGTCGAACGGATCGTTTGTGTAGAGCCAGTAGCTTTTGGGGTCCACTTCGAGATTCGCGACCTTGGCAATCTCGTGGTTCTTGATGAGAAACTGCCGCTTGGGAACGAGCGAAGCGATGAGATTGATTTCGGTTTCGTTCAAATGGAACTGATTCCGATACAGCTCGCGATCCATGTCCGGGTTGGCGAGGAAAAGTTTGGTTGCACAGGTTTCGATAATCACGTCCACGATGTCCGACTTTCGCAGTTCGTCAAGCGATTGGGTGGACAGGATCATGGCCGCGTTTTGCTTGCGCCAAGTCTTGAGCGCTTCGACGATGTAGCCCTTGATGCGCGGATTGCGAAAAAACGTCCATGCTTCATCGATGAAGAACGCTTTGAAGATGTGCGTGATTTCGCGGTTGGTGATGATGTGGTTCGCGCGGTGCAGGATATAGAAGAGCAGCGGTTCGAGAAGCTGGGGATATTGGTCCATCCCCTGAAAATCGAAGCATTGGAAGCGCGAAAAACTGACCGTGTCCCCCGCGTTGTCGAAAAGAAACCCAAACTGTCCGCCATCCGTCCACTTTTGTAGTTTTGACGACAAGCTACGCGGAAGGGTATTCGCCAGCACGCCCAGAGTGCGCAGCTCGGGATCGATGCTATAGAGATTCTCGATCTGCTGGTAGAGCTCTTGTTCTTCTTCAACCGAGAGTTTTGGTCCGCCGTGACTATCGGCAAGGACTTGGACGAAGAGCGCGAGAAAGTCCAGATTCGATTTGGTCTTTGGCAGGCAGAACGGATTGATCTTGAATCCGGGCGCGTGCGGCCCGACTTTAATGTAGGTTCCTTCGAACAGCCGCGTCAGACTCTCGAAGCTGCCGCCCAGATCGAAGATAAAGGTGTACGGATCGTATTTCTGGAGATTGGTGATAAGGAAGTTAAGAAGAAAACTCTTTCCCGCTCCGGTTCGCCCCAAAATCACGGTATGTGCCGTATCCTTGCAGTGCAAATTGAGGTAGTAAGGGGTGCGGTGATTGGTTTCAAGCACCGCCAGGTATTCCTGCTTGAGGTGGCTGTTGACTCAGTGACCGGAGTGCAACGTAAAGAGCAAGGAATAATCGGCGTAATTGGTGTTGAGGATGAGCAAGGACCTCAGATTGAAGGCATGGTTGCCGGGCACGGTCGCCAGATAGGCGTTGAAGAGGTTGTATTTCTCTTCGTACACCTGAGCGTCATGCATGCTGAACGCTTTGTAGAATTCGGCGCAAGCCGATTCCACCTTGGCCAAGTCTTCGTCATGGATCGCCACGGTTAGGGAGTAATTCCCAAAGTAGTTGCCATTGATTTCGAGTTCCTTGAGGGCTTCGCCTAAATCCCGAATCTGGGCTTCCTTCGATTCATCGACGAGCACATCATCGGCGCGCTGCGGCTGCTCGGAGGCGGTGACGTAGCTTGCGAGCGACCGCTTCGTGTTGTGAAAATGTCGCCGGCGCGAGTGAATGAAACTCCGGGTCTTGGCCGGGTCCTGTTTCTGCCACTCGCTGCAAATGAAGTAGTTGGCCTCGACTTCGAGAAGGCGCTTGAAGATCAGCGGAAAGCTCTGGGCCGATGGCTCCTTGAGCGTAAGCACTTTGAGGTAGTGGTCGTCCACGCGAAGAAAGCCTCTGTGGCATTCCACGTGGGATTCGCACAGATAATAGTCGAGGAACGTATCGTGCTTAAGGCGCGCGTTCTCGATCTTCAAGGGCGAGAAATTAAGAATCTGCTTCAACACGCGGAATGCTTCACCCCTGGGCAGAACCCGCGCGCTCACAAAATCGTCGATTTGCCCGACAAAGCTGCGGGCTTTCGAGCGCAGCGCCAACAGCGACCGTTGCAACTCGCTGTCGAGCATGACAACCCGTTTGCCAACGGACAGAAATGCTCGCAACTCGCGAATCGCTTCCACGGGATGCGAAGGCAAACCAGCAAGAGCCTTCAGAATGGAGGCGTGGTAGCGGAAGCCTTCGTAGAGAACGACGTAGCAAATCTGGAATGAATACAGCGATTCCGTCTTGGCCTTGAGATATTCGATGCGGTTCTGGATCGCCGCATTCACGATCGGATTCTCGTAGGTCTTAAAGGGAATCGTTTCCCGGTTGCGTTTGAACAGGTACTGATACACTCGGCATTTCTCATCGAAAATCCGAAAAGCTGCCGTAAGCCGCCGCGTTAGGTTGTCGATGGCGTTCGTATCCAGGCATTCGTAGTCCACGCCATCGAGGCTTAAAATCATTCCGACGTCTCCACTCTTGGTGAGGAAGATTTCATCATCCACAAACCCGAATAGATTCACTTGCGAGCAGAGTGCGGCGGCTTCGCGGTAGTCCTTTGTGATTCGCTCGAGCTTAAACACGGCCGATTCTCCGCACTTCGACTTGCTCGAATTTCATGGGATCGTACTGCGTGCGAATCTTCGTGGAGTTGAGCAAGAACCGGAGGATTTGCGGATCGGTTCGCGTCGCCCAGCGTGCGAAGAGATATAGCGCGAAGAACATCGCGAGCGCTCCGGCCAGGCTGCTGAACAGGTTGAAGACCGAGGCAGCCATTACCAGCGAGAAGAAAAACAGTTTGCGCTCGGCTCCCAGGATCGTGAGCGGGCGATTCAATGATCGGAACACGGGATTCGTCTGCATCGTTGTTTCCCTCAAAGCGAACTAAACGCCGAACAGCCAAGTCAGGAAGTTGACCGCCAAGACCGCCATCCCTAAGCCAAAGACGATTCCGGCGAAGGTCCTTTTTCCTCCGCCTTCACCAAAGGCGAATGTCAGTCCTCCAACGACGATAGCCACCAGCCCCAGCCCCTTGGCGATGGGGCCAGTAAATGCAGTCTGCAAGACGTTTACGGCGTTTTCCCACGGCGAATTGCCCGGGACCTGCGCGTAGACGGGTGCCGCAAGCGCAGAGCTAACGACGAATGTAGCGACAAATCGCAGCTTGTTTCCGAGCCAGCTTTGATGGACTTTCATGTTCGATTGCATTGCCTTTCACCTCTCTAGAAATCTCCGCGCACGATAGAGAGGCGCGCGCCCGGCGTCCAATACTTCCTGCGCTCCGGGTTATATATGGCGGCTATAACGGACTTGAATATCCCCTGGGCAAGGAAGCGAAGCGAGCCGCGCGAGTGTGCATCGGCGCTGTTATGCGCTTCGGTGAACACGGAAATAGGGGGAACGGTCACCCGTTCCCCCTACGCGATGGCGAGACTCAGAAAGGAGTCTCGCTTGGCTGGGGCTCCACGGCTGCCGTCGCAGGCTTCGCTGCTTTGGCGATGCTCAGCTTGCGGATGGACTGCGCTTTCACCTGCCAGCTCGTGAGCGTCACCTTGGTCTTATTCTTGCCTTTGCCGATTTCCTTCTCGTAAGTGCTGCTCACCAGCACGCCTTCGACGTACACGTGATCGCCCTTCTTCAGCTTGCTGGCCGCGTATTCGCCGAGCCCATTCCAGGCGATCAGGCGGTGCCATTCAACTTTTCGTTGATATTGTTCGTTCGCATCCTTCCACGCGCTCTGCGTTGCGAGTGAAAAGAGGGCAAACGTGCGGCCCGTCGTCTTGGTGGTTTTGCGCTCCGGGCTCTTGCCCAGGTGCCCGATTAGCTCGATCTTGTTCAAGTACATTGCGTTGTTTCTCCTTTTTTGCCCGTGTAATTGGGGCACTTGAAAGCGAGAGGGGACTGCTCCCAAGGCGAGGGGCTGCATTTCGGGAGGGGCGCGAAAAATCTTCCGCTCGGTTCCCGAAGATTTTTTGGGAGGAGCCGGAAAAGCAGAAGACACGAAGCCGCCGGGCGCAGGAATTCCCCCGGAGCCGTGCCCAATGGAGAGGGCGGAAAAGGAAAACGAAGCACGGAACCAAGTCGAAGCAGCGGGCAAGAACGAAAGTTACAAAACCATAGACGGATCGCACCGAATCTTCACGACAAAGAGCGCGAACGAATCCGGCGAACGAAGAATGGCGGCGCCGCCTTTAGCAGGGAATTGGGTGTCAATACGCGGCGGCGTGGAGAAGGAAATCACGTCGAGAGGTCGAAGCACGAGACCTAAAACGCAAGGCCAGATTGACGCTCACAGTGGCACGAAGCAGTTCCCGCGCAAATGATGAATAGCCAAAGCACGCGGCCCTGGAAACGCACAGAAGCGGAGGCTCCTGACTGAGACGCAATGGCGCGGAGCCTCGGGTAGCTGCATCGGGTTTGAAAGGGCGGGTGGGCGGGACAGGAAAAAGCCGGGCCGCGCCCGAATCGAAGCGCGGCCCAGCCGAATTGTCGTTGCTATTTTTGTTTGCTTGGTGCTGCTTTGGACGGCTCGCGCGGACCCACTGCGCGCTGCCCGAAGGCTTACTTTTCTTTGTCCCTGTCTCGGCTGCTTTCTTCTTGGTCAATTCGGTGCGCACGGCAGCCGCTATTCTGCCAACGTCGATCTTATAGCGGGCAGCGGTGCGTGCAAGGTTCGATTCCTTTCGAAGTGTTTGCGCGGTGGCGTAGGCCGGAGTGTAAAGGTCCGAGACGAGCGCGCAAACCACCAGAAAGCGATGCAAGTCGGATGCGCTCATCGTTCGGGTTGCGATTATCGCGATGTTTGCGTAGTTTGCCGTCTCTGCACCGCGGGCGGTCTTGGTTTTCTTCTCTTTCCAACCGTAGGCGCGGCACAGACGGCGTTGGCTGTCGTGGCCCAAACGTTGGAGGTAATCAAGCGCGGCCATCTCCACATCGGGACGCGACAGAGCGGCGGGCAGTTTCTTGCGGATGGCGTCGAGAACGCGGAGGCGTGTTTGCTTTTCGACGCGTTCGTCGAGCGCCTCTTTCGCACGTTTCTCCCGTTCCTGCGGCGTGGGCTGATACCGCGTCACTGCCGCATGCACGGGGCATTTGTTGTTTTGGCAGACGTGGAACACCGTTCCGGCGTTCTTGCCGTCAACGAGCACTGCTGGTTTGGTGGTTGGGCATTCCGCAGTACGCTTGGCGCTGCGAAATTGTCCTTCATACAAGATATTTGTTGAGGTGCCGTCAGCGTGCCATGCGGGTGCTTGCGAGACGCGCAAGACTTTCTCGCCCTGGCTTTCGAGGGGTTCCACGCGAATCTGAACGAACGCCGCTACCTTGGCGCGGTAGCAGTCGCGGTCAACGCATGTGGACTTTTTCAAGTTGGCTTCGGGAAAGAGAAGTGGATTGTTGCCCGTGCGTTTCGGGCATTTTGTGCATGAACCTGCTGATGGGATAAGAGCCGCGTCCTGTGGATCGAACGGGGCGTTGGCCAGGTCCAGATGGACTTCCCGTTCAATCCATGTGCGAAGTTCGCGCACGGTCACGGCCTCGGCTTTGCCGTCCTTGAGGATGGCAGCGACGCTGCGGTGTTCCGGGAAGCATTCCCGCAACGCCGAGCGCTGGTCTCGCGGCTGCAATCTCGCAATTTCAAAAGCGTGCGAGACGGTGAGTTTAGCGGCGCGAAAGGCTTGCTTGGCTTCGTCCACTAGGCTGAGTAACTGCAACCGGCCGTTCACGTAGGCGGGCGAACGCCCCACCTTTCGACCAATGACTTCTACGGTGTACCTGCCGGGATCGAGGTTTAACAGCGCGGCATAGCCGCTGGCCTCGTCCAGTTCGTGAACGTCTTCGCGTTGCAGGTTTTCAATTAGCTGGATTTCGGCGGCTTGCGTGTCGGTGAGTTCCCGGATGGTCGCCGGAATCGTTTCGCGCCGTGCCAGCTTGGATGCCCGGTAGCGGCGCGACCCCACGACGAGTTCATAGGCGTCGGACGCTCCGTTTGGGTGCTCGCGGACAAGCACGGGTTGCAGGACTCCGTGCAGTTCGATGCTGGCCGCGAGTTCCGCCAGTTTCGTTTCGTCAAACTGGCGGCGCGGGTTGGTTTTCGATTCCGAGATTCTATCCAGCGGGATCTCGCGGCTGGTCGCAACCGCCGCCGACTCTTCCTTGGTTGTATTCACTGCCTTTGAAGCCACTGCGGTATTTACTTGCATTGTCGCGTTCATTTTCTTTGTTTCTCCTTTTCTTGATTTCATTCGCGGGATTAGTATTCGCACGGCAAAAGTACTGTTGTTACCGAGCGGTCGGCTTCGGTGATGACGTAAAGGGCCTCGCCAGCGGACGTGTGGTACTCGCTGAGAATCCGAAACCCACGTTCGAGGCTGAATTGGTTTTCCTGCCGGTCTTCGTCGCAAAGGTCGCCCCAATCGCCGCGTTGATGGCGTGAGAGAAACTCCTGCGCTGACTCTCCTGCCTTTTCGAGCGCGGCCAGCGCGCCGGGTGTGGCAACGAGTTGGCCGAGATCGAAAAGCGCTGTCCTCGTTCTTTCTTTCATTTGGTATGGACTCCTTTCGGTTTTGGGTTTTTGCGCCCTGCGCAACGCGGAGCGGTGCGCAAGAGGCAAATGCCCTTCCTAGCCGTCCCCGGCGCTCCGCCGTCCGCGCCGTCAAGGCCGCGTTGTTGGCGTTCATCGGAGCGAAGCGCAGAGCCTTGACGGAAAAGGCGGGCGGCGGAGCGCAGCCTTTCGGCGGGAAGGGCAGTTAAGAAAAAAGCGATTCGATGAAGAAAACAGTCTCTATAGCTCCACGCTATAAGGGCAGGTCCGGGAAGTATTGGACAGTTTGCGAAGTCGTCCGTACTTTACGACCGAGACTGTTTCGACGGTTTTGTGAACGGGACTGAAACAGTTGAATGATTGATCTCGTGGAAGCGTTGCGGGTGGTGAGCAGAAACGGGAGGTGCGATGAAACTGATCGAAACATTGAAGAACAGAACCGGAGCGCTCAAGGTCGCAGATCTGGCGGAATTGTTTGGCGTGACACCTCAATACATCTACAAGATGGCAGCGAGCGGAGACATCCCGTCGTTCCGCATCTCTGGGTCCGTGCGATTCGACCCCGGCGAGGTTGCGGCTTGGTTACAGGAAAGACGAGCCCCGGTTGTAACCACCTACACCCAAGAAACCACCTTCTGCGACGCGTGCTTCCTGGTGCGCGAAACTCGCAAGGTCTGGGGGCACGACTACTGCCGGGTATGTTATCCCGCAAAGCTCGGGCTACCGCACGTGCCAGTCGATGATCGCTGGCTTCCCGTGGAGCCGTTTCCTGACCTAATGGCGGCGACGCGGTGGTTCGGTCCCATGGTGTCGGGTCAGTTGGCTGTCGAGTTTCTCCGCGAATTGCCGCAGTCGCTGTCCAATAATGCCGAACTCGTCATGCAATTTGTGCCGTACATGATGTTGCTTTCGGAACTGCCCGAAGATATTAAACACTACGAGCCCCAGTTACGGTTTGCAATCGACGTGTGCAAGAACCACAACCGCATCCTTGGGCTAGCCGGGGCGACTCTCGAATACGCGTACGAATGCTGGAAGTGGCACGACAACTACCTCAAGGAAGGAGAATCAAGAGCCGCGTTTTTTGCCGCGCACGGTATGCTGCAACGGGATTACCGAGCAGAGCATGCAGCTCTTGTGCAGCGAGCAAATATGAGCCGCAGGTGCCGACAGAGGAAGCGCCATCGATTCGCCCGCGAGGGACCGTAGAAGTGCCGAACGGTGCCGTCCAGCCGTTCTGTGGTGCGGGGGTAGTCGGGTCACGAACGCATTAGCGTGTGGTTTGGTGTTTCTAAAAAACGCTGGGAACGCAAAACCCAGCTTCAGGCATTTGCGGCATTTCAAAATGCAGAAAGCGCGGTCAGAGGCGGGGTTCCCGGGAACAGTCTGAAAAGAAAGAAGAACAGGGAAGCATTCGAAATCACTGTGCGCAGCATCCGGCGAATAAAACGTTGAAGCCCCTTGGCAGGATGTGTCGGCAAGAAATGAAAAAGCGTACACTACCAAGCCGCCCGACGTGGGAATTGACCTAAGGGTGGAAAAACGGCGGTACCAAGAACAAGTTGGACACAGCAATGCGGCACCTCCGTCCATCCCGAGTACCGGAGCGGCCAATAGTGCTGGAACTAGATGGCGGCGCGGAAAATATGTCCTTGCAGGAAACCTTTCTTCACCTCCGCCCTCTAAAGTAAAGTATGTTAATCATAGAATTAGTTCCACTGGCGATTAACACATTCTCGTGTAGCGATCCACGGACTTCTGGCTGAGACTCATCGTGGGCCTTTTCCAGAACTGCTTAGCGAGTTTTGTTGAAGTGTGTAATTCGTGCGAGGCCTCATGTACCCGGGTGTGGAACTTCGATTGTTGCGGTATGTGGCTGTGTTGGCGCAAGAGCTAAATTTCACTCGTGCCTCGGATCGTTTGCGCGTTGCCCAGCCTTCACTCAGCAAGCAGATCCGCGAACTCGAGGAATATCTCGGGGTCAGGCTCTTCGAGCGGACCAAGCGCGAGGTTCGCTTGACGGCTGCTGGAGAAGCATTCACTTCAGAAGCCCGACAGGCGATCTTGCACGCCGAACGAGCTGTGGAGGAAGCGCGTTCGGCAAGTCGTCAGTATAAGGGGCCCTGGTCCATGGCCTATTCTCCGCTCTTGGACTTACGCATTCTCTCAAAAGTGAGACGGTACTTATCGGCTTCACATCCGGCAGCCGAGATTCGGCTCGTGAGCGCCTTTACCTCTGAGCAATCCGAAGGGTTGCTTGAGGGCGACTTGCACGCTGGGCTGGTGATCCTTCCGGTCTGCGAGGCTAGATTGGCCTGCCAGAGACTATATCGCGAACCTTTAATTCTTGCCCTACCGACAGAGCATCCTCTGGCGGACAAGCCTAAGATAGACATAACTGACTTGCACGACCTGCCACTTGTTAGCATGCGAAGCGACTTTGAGCCTCGATTCGGTAAGGATCTGAGCAGGATATTCGGCATGACGCGCACTCGGCCTCGCATCTTTCACGAGACTTCAACGCACGCCGAAGCGCTGGAATTTGTTTCTGAGGGCGGCTTGGCGGCGCTAACGATGCCTTCGGCCAGGTACCCGGCCCGGGAGGGAATCGTATTCCGCGACTTCGTGGATGAGTTTCTAACGGCCGAAACCGCCCTAGCCTATCTCGAGCAAGAGAAGTCGCCAATTCTGAATTCCCTGCGGGGTTTACTGGCCGAGACGTTCCAACCGCTGGCTTCGACGGGCAGGAACGGAATGATGGATGGCCGTGCGCCACAGATGGCGCTCTTTTGAGTACGGACTGCACTCCCGCTCATGCGCGAGTAGCCGGCGATTCCGCCGGACAGGATGCGGTTTGCTGACCGTATCCGAGGCTTCGAGTGAGCAGCTTCGCGTCGCTGGCGTACGAACCGATGTGATCGGCAGCGCCGTCACAGTCCAATTTTTGAGGAAGACGACTGGTAACTCGTGTTCAAGGACGGTATCGACCTCGGTGTTCTGTGTATCTGCACCTGCAAGCGGTGTGCAAAGATGTGGTTCCCGGTTCCAGCTTCAGCAAAGCCTCGGTGAGATCGCAGGGATTCAGCACGAGTGGTGTGTCGCCAGAGGTCGATCTCGGATTTCTAGCGCGAAGTCCTCGTATTCAATGTCAACGAAAGGATAGGCTTTGGCAGCGATCCTGGTGGAAATTGAGACCCTCGTCTGACCCCGGGCGGAAACAAGGCCAGAAAAGAGCAAGCCTCGAAAGACTTCCTCGCCAGAAATTCTGCCAAGAAAAGCAGTCTAGCGAAAAATACTCTCTGGACAGAAACACTTCTCGGTTCAGTCGGTAATTCCTCGTCGTCAGCCGAAAGGTGGCACTCTATCCCCGGGCCAAAAGATACTTTGGCGCAAAATGGACAAGATGCCCACCAGTCAGAATCTCAACTAGCTATGAACTAGAAATTGATACGTGCGGTTAGCTCAACGATGCGTGGGCCTGCGCCCTCGGCAGTCTGCAGGCCAGAGATGGTCCCAAACCCGCCGGAGCCAACTTGCATGTTTGGGGGCAGGTAGTTTTCGTGATTGAACAGATTTGTCGCTTCGGCCCCAACCTGCATTTGCCACCGTTCGCTGAGCGGGATCGTCTTAATCAAAGACATTGAAACGCTTTGGGTGCCAGGACCCACCACGCTTCCCACTCCCGCGTTACCAAATCGGCCAATGGGATTTCCCGCCGTGCCTCCGGGTATGGCGAACGCGTTGGGATTGAGGAAAATCGGATCCATTTGCGAGTTTCTTCCACGTGCATATAGGGGAACGTTGGGCACGACATCCGCGCGGTCAGAACCTAAGGTTGAGAATATATTCGTTCCGGCGGAATCATTCGTCGCTTGATATGGAGTCAAGAAGGGCCCAGATTCAAAAACCAGTACGCCGGCCCATTCCCAACCCCCAATCAAGCCGTTGACGATTCCAGAAGCATTTCCATAGAACTTCTTGCCATGTCCAAAGGGAAGTTCATACAGGTAGGTAGTAAGAAAACGGTGTCTACGATCGTAGATCACATTCCCGTAGTCAAGTCCAAGGTTGAACCGGTCTGTTACGAAGCTAGCCGGTTGAGTCGGCAAGGCCGTGGGATTGCCGCCTCCGGCGTCGGAAAGATCTCTGGTGAAGACATAGCTGCTGTCGAATTGAAAGCCAGTGCTGAAGCGCTTATGGAAATCCGCGGTCAGAGCGTTGTAATTACTCCTGGCAGCGTTAGTCAAGCTTTCGATCACTGTCCAAAGCGGGTACGACCGTGTGCCTGCCACCGCAGCGTAGCCCTGAGTGTTTGGCTGAACCTGATTGAGGTCCTGCATGATCTCGAGATTGCTTCCGTGATTGCCTACGTAGGAAACACGCAGACCAGTGCCGAAACCAAGTTCGCGCTCAAAGGTCAGGTTCCACTGCTGGATGCTAGGATCAATGTAGTGAACCGGAAAAGCGTACAAAAAGCTGGCAGAGCCGGGTTCCGGCACGTCCAGATTGGCCGGAAAAGGTGATGGGAACGAAAGCAAGGGCGCTCCCGTGTTATTCGGCCCGCTATAGCCGTTTCCAAAGAAGGGGATATAGCTCGTCGTCGTCGCCCAGCCTGCCAGGACGTTGAAGCCTAACGGCGACTCGGTGAATCGACCGTACCCGCCACGGATGACTGTCTTATCGTTATGGAACGGGCGCCACGCAAAGCCGATCCGTGGGTCAATATCCTTCAGATACGTATAGCGAAGCGAGGATGGAATGCCGGCCTGTTCCGCAGTCAGAAGTGGAGTGGGCGCGACGGATCCGACGAGTCCGGGATCGGCCATCGAAACCGCCTTCTGGTTAGGAACTACAAGGGCGCCTCGCACTGTCACGCCGCTCATCGTGCTCTCATAGTTGGGCAGGAATGCTCCCGTGTTGGAACCTGTGTCCCACAGCGGAGGGTGCAGCTCGTATCGAAGACCTAGATTCAACGTAAGGCTCTGCGTGACTTTCCAGTCATCTTGGGCGAAGAAGCCGTACGAGTACCCCAGTGCATTCATCTTATCGTCGCTAACTAGGGTAATGAACACATCGTCGGGATACCCGAACAAAAACGATGCAAACGGGTCGCCGATCGTGGCGCCGACTGCGGAAGAGCCGTCAAAGCCGTACTGCCCTGAGCGCAAGCTTCCGAATGAATTGTCGTCGTGATCGCTGAGACGCCGAAAATCCATCCCGAATTTGAAGGTATGGTTATGCCGATTCCATGTGAGGTTATCAGAGACTTCGACTGTGTTGCTGATCTGGGTCGAAGGATTTGCTCCGCCCGTCTGCTGAAAGCCGGTGCTGCCAAACAGAGCACTGGGCACAGCGCCATAGGGACTGACGTTTGGAATGCCCTGGAGGCCAAGCTCACTGAGAATGCTCTGGGAATTGACATCAAGTGTTGTGTGCAAGTGAAACCTGCTGTAGCCGCCGCGGAGTTCATTGAGGAGTGTGGGAGAAACAATAAAGTTGTACGCGAGCGTCAGAGCGCTGTCGGTTTCTGGCTGCGAAAACGTTCCCGTGGAAGGGGACCCTGCGGTTTCACAGAAAAATGGGCAGTAAGGGTTCGGAGCTGTTGTTACGGAGCGATCTTTGTATGAAAAGCGGCCCCACAACGTTTGTTTCGATGTCAGAGTGTGATCGATTCGGATGTCTCCCTGGTTGCTGGAAATAGGCGTCCGCAGATTGGCGGCGAAATTGTTGACGTATGAGTCTGCCGCTCCTGTGTTCGGAGAGGGCATCAGGTATTTCAGGAACTTAGCAGAGACGGGAGAGATCGAGACGGCATTGCAGGGAATGGGACTGCCGTTTGGTTGAAAGATCGTCTTGCCCGGAGCGTAAGCAGAAGCTAGATAGTTGCAGAGATTGCCGTTTCGCATAGCGTCGGAGGGAACGCTAGTCACGATCGGCGTTTCTCGCGGCAAGCGAAAGCCCTCATAGCTCGCGAAAAAGAAAGTTCTGTCGCGTCGAAGCGGGCCTCCGATAAAACCGCCGAAGTCGTTCATGATGAGCTTCGGCTTTGTCAAAGCAAAAGGATTGGAGGCGTCTAACGCGGCATTTTCGTAGTTCTCAAAGATTCCGCCGTGGAATGCGTTGGTGCCGCTTCTCGATGTAGTAGTAATATCAGCCACTCCGCTGAACTCGGCATTGTTGTTTGACTGTGTGACTTTCATCTCCGAGATAGAATTGAAAGACGGAAACAGTTCGTTGATTGGCCCGGCGTACTCAATTGACATCGTGCTGATCCCATCGAGAGTAACTGCCGTAAGTGCGGACGTGCTCCCGGCAATGACGAGAGTGTTGCCATCTGTTTGTACTCCCGGCTGAGTGGTCAATGTTGAAATGGGACTCGTCGAACCGTTCGAACGCGAGTAAATTGCCACCGGGAGGTCCACCAGTTCCTGACCCGTGCGAGTAGCTCCAATGTTGGAAACATCGGTCGTGATTACGCCGACATTCGTACCGACGACTGTAATGGTTTGGCTAGTCGCACCAACGGCCAACACGGGATCGACGCGCATTGTTTCGCGAGCCTGTAAGTTCAGGTTGGAGAACTGCACAGTGGTGAAGCCGTGTGCTTCGGCGACCAACTTGTAGTTGTCGGCGTCCAAGTTGAGGAACGAGTATTCGCCCACGCTGTCGGATACCGTCTTGTGCTGGAGGGAAGTTCCCGTATCAATGAGGGTCACACTCGCACCTGCGACGAAGCCACCGGAGGTGTCCCGTATTGTCCCAGTGATGGACCCGAAGGTCGATTGACCCCGGGAGCGCGGACTCGATACCAAGAGTGTCAGCGAAACCAGCGCGCCCGCAATCAGAAGGGGCCGCGTTGACAGCTTGCAGTTTGGGAGAAGCCTCATACAATACCTCCGGGTCCCCTGCGAATTCCTGAATGAAATAATGGACCCATCCAGCAAACGGAGAGAAAAACACCGCGTCCGTGCCATGCCCCGATGCGGCAGACGATAGTTCAAGTGTCTGGACATTTCGGTAGCGCTGGATACAAAGTAGCGCTGGATACAAGCTTTTGATCCGATCTAAATTACGCTTTAGCGCGTTGGGGGGAAAGATTTCGGGCCGGCACGAGGCAAGGCACAGCATATGTTGTTAAGTCCTCGCGCAGGCATTTATGCTCAAGTTGAATGCCAGACCAATCTGCGGGGCGTGAAATTCACTGTCTATCGGCCGAGAAATAACAGCCTTGAAAGCCGCGTGCGCGTCGTTTCACGCAGCTTTTTCTATGTTCGCGGGCCGGTGAAGCAACTTCCGAGAGGTTTATGCTGCCGCAACGAGAGGCGCACTTCTATGATTTCCTTTCCAGGGTGGATGTCCTTGATCGGCGTGCTGCTGTTTGCGATGGTGGCGAGCGCCCAAGATACAGCTTATCCTCCCGTATGGGAACAGATTCCCGGCCCCGACTGTGCCCCCATGCCTCAATGGAATTCCAAGGACAAGCCAAAGACTTGCAGTCCGGCCGAAATCGACAATTGGCTTGCGGACATTCGCCATTGGCGAATGGAGCATCGGATTCGCATGGGATATGAAGACTCCGAATATAAACGTCCCGAACTAAAGTGGACGCAGTCGAGTTTCGTCCAGCCGCAAATGATGGTTCACGACCGATATTTCTACGACGTCGAATCGCATCGCTACACCGTGGATCGCTACCTTGATGATGTGGTCCGCCGATATGGCGGCATCGACAGTGTCTTAATCTGGCATACATACCCGAATCTGGGAATTGATGACCGAAATCAGTACGACCTGTTCCGCGACCTTCCTGGTGGGTTGGAAGGCGTTCGCGAAATGGTGCGTGAAT
Source organism: Candidatus Acidiferrales bacterium (assembly GCA_050747005.1). Taxonomy (GTDB): domain Bacteria; phylum Acidobacteriota; class Terriglobia; order Acidiferrales; family UBA7541; genus Palsa-295. Next base: position 66,558 of record JBOGNE010000030.1, on the reverse strand, counting down.
TTCATCGGCGCGGAGTCCGAGTGTTATTTCCTGTGATGGTGTGGGACCAGGGAACGCGCAGCGAAGGTATCCCCGACGCGCAAGCTATTGCACAGGAGCTTGCTTCAGTGGATGCAGACGGAATCAATGGCGACACACAAGAAGGAATGCCGGCGTCTTTCCGCAGGGCTGCGGACAGGATTGGCCATCCGCTGGCTCTAGAGCCGGAAGCCCCTCTCGCTGCCGACGAGATGCTGGCATACAACGATATGAGCTGGGGCTACTGGAAATACGATTTCGTGCCGTCTGTGAGCCGCTACAAATGGCTGGAGTCACGGCACATGGTGAACATGTGCAATCGCTGGGCGCACGATCACGAGGACGATCTGCAACAAGCGTTTTTCAACGGGGTGGGCTTCGAGAGCTGGGAAAACATCTGGGGAATCTGGAACCAACTGACAGCGCGCGATGCCGAAGCGCTGCGGCGCATCGCGACGATCGAACGCGCCTTCAGTGGATTGCTCACCAGCCCGGACTGGGTGCCGCATGTTCCGATGGAGCACTTTGGGGTGTACGCGAGTAAATTTCCGTCGAAAGGCGTCATTTTGTGGACGGTCGTCAATCGGAATCACTATCCGGTTAAGGGACAGCAGTGGACGGTACCGTATCAAGAGGGAGCTAATTACTACGACCTGTGGCAGGGGGTCGAGCTGAGGCCCGCGCGCGAGGGCAACGAATCGGTTATCGAGTTTGCTTTGGAACCGGATGGATATGGAGCCGTGCTCGAAACGCCGAACGCCGCCGATCCTGTGCTGTTGAAGCTGCTGGCGGCAATGAAGACTCTCAGCCAGATGCCTTTGAGCAGCTTTTCCGAAGATTGGAAGACTCTGCCGCAGCGACTTGTGGAGATCGACCCAACGGCGCCACCATCTAATAATCCGGCCGGGATGGTAAAAATCCCGGGTGGCGATTTCACATTTCAGGTGACCGGAATAGAAATTGAGGGCATGAACGACGAAGGGGTGGACGTTCAATATCCGTGGGAAGCTTCGGCGCGGCGATATCATGCACATCGCATGCACATCAATTCGTTTTGGATCGACAAATATCCCGTTACGAACGCGGAGTTCAAACGATTCCTTGATGCCACTCATTACCATCCTACGGACGATCACAATTTTCTGAAGGACTGGAAGAATGGGACGTATCCGCAAGGGTGGCAGCAGAAACCAGTCACCTGGGTGTCTCTCGAAGACGCCAGGGCATATGCGAAGTGGGTAGGCAAACGATTGCCTCACGAATGGGAATGGCAGTATGCCGCCCAGGGGATGGACGGCAGAGTCTACCCGTGGGGGAATGATTGGGTAGTCGACGCGGTTCCGCCACCGGACAAAGAACGTGACATGGCACCGGCCAGCGACGTGACATCTCATCCGAAAGGAGCAAGTCCATTCGGCGTGATGGACCTGATCGGAAACGTGTGGCAGTGGACCGACGAGTATGTGGATGAGCATACTCGCGCCGCCGTTTTGCGAGGAGGAAGCCACTATCAACCGCAGGGTTCTCGCTGGTATTTTCCCCAAGCCTATAAACTATCGGAGCACAGCAAATATTTGCTTATGGCTCCGAGTATCGACCGGTCGGGAGCAATTGGCTTTCGGTGCGTGGCTGACTCCGTTGAAGCGGCTCCAAACTGACTTTCAAAGAGGAACACTTGGATGAGCTCCGGTAAGACGATTCGCTTCAACCGAGTGGTGGCCCGCGACGGCAAGACGGTGATGGCAGCGTTAGATCATGGGATTGCCGGAATCGCTCCCCTGGGATCACTGGAACGCCCCGATCATCTCATCCCAGAGTTGAATGCGGCGGGAGTGGATGCTTTGATCGTCACGCCCGGCGCGCTGCGCAACTTCGCAGGCCTCTTCGGAAAACTGGGAATCGTGGTTCGCGTGGATTGCGGTCCCACCGCTCTTACGGGGGATTGGTCGGAGAACCGGCCCGCTGTTTCGGTGGAAGACGCGTTGCGATTGGGCGCGGATGCTGTGATTGGGATGGGAATCGTGGGCGCGCTCGGAGAATCCGAAAGCTTGCGCGCCCTCGCCAAACTGGCCTGCGAATGTGATCGGTGGGGTGCGGTGCTGGTGGCGGAGATGCTTCCGGGAGGATTCACAGCCACCGATTGCCCGGCGGATAAGATTTCCGTGGCTGCCAGGCTCGGTGCGGAACTGGGAGCGGATATCATCAAGATCCGCTACACCGGGAGCGGCGAGAGTTTTCGCGCGGTCACCGGAAGTTGCTACCGACCAGTCGTCGTGCTCGGTGGGTCGAAGCAAGATCCAGGGCAGCTTGTGGCTTCCACTCGCGACGCCATGGCTGCTGGGGCGGCGGGAGTGGCAGTGGGAAGAAACATCTGGCAGTCAAAAGAACCTCGAAAAACTGCCGAGAGACTCGTAGAGGCCGTGCATGGCTAACGGGTGGCGGCGGGTAGGATTGATCGTCAATCCATCTGCTGGCCAAGGCGCAGCCCAGTCCATGCATGCTGCGCGGAATGCGATCGAAAGGCTGGGTGCCCAAGAAGTTTTCACAGGGCGAGGTCAGATGGGCGCGACGGCGCTATTGGGATGGTCCGGGCAGGCGCAAGTTCACGATCTCGCGAGTGTCACAGGCAGGGAAGAAACGCGCGCGCTTGCGCGATGGATTGCAGAGCGGAATGCGGATGCTGTGATTGTGGTCGGCGGAGACGGGACCTTGTCGGACGTCGCACAAGTGTGTTTCGAAACGGAAAGCCGCCTGCCGATCCTAGGCATAGGCACCGGTTCCACAAATGCAGGAAGGTTGATCACCTGCCGAGCTACTCGAAGCCAAGAGCTCGACCCGGACGAGCTTGAATTCTGGAACGCAGACTGCCTGTTTGCGACGGTCGACGGTAGGTTGCTTGGCTTGGGGTTCAACGACGTGGTGATCGGACACACAGTCGTGGGGATAATTAACGGCGAGCGCAGAGACCTAGACGCCGCTGAGCGCATGCAAGAGAACGCGGTTTCAGGCGTCCCCCGGCGTATTGGAAACCGCCGTACCCGGGTTACCAGGTCCGCGCCCGGACTCACAACATTGCTGGCTGAAGGAGAAAGTGTAGGTACAGTGGTTGCTGGGTTTGCCGAGCCTGCATTCTTCGGGAAAGCCGTCTCTGGCGGGGTTTGTCTTACGACGCTGGCTGGTCTTCCCGCTGGCTGCCTCGTTTGCGATACGCCGTTGGTTCAAGTGGGCATTGCGGCTGAAACTGTGCTGAATGCGCCTCCCGTGATTTCCACGTACGTCAGTCTTTCCGACGGCGTGAGCATTGCGGTGGAACGTGTGAACGAAGGCGCCGCTTTGTGCGTCGATGGAAATCCACTTCGGCTGCTCACTGAGTCTGATCGCGTAGTGATTTCTGTTCGCAGAAGAGTGGTCGTGGGCGTTCGCGCCAACAAGGATATGAGGTCCGCGTGAAGTCTCTTAGGTATTACGGCCCTGGTTCCCTTCAACTGGAAGAGAGTCCTGTGCCCAAGGTCATAAGCGGAGAAGTGCTGGTGGCGGTCGAGGCCTGCGGGATCTGCGCGACCGACGTTAAGACCTTTCTGCGCGGCCATCCGAAAATCGAACCAAGGTCGGCGCTCGGTCACGAGATTTCTGGAATCGTGGTGGAAGCGCCGGACTCCACCAGATGGAATGCCGGCATGCGAGTCACCGTTGCGCCCTACGTGCCTTGTGGGACATGCGTCCAGTGTCAAAGGCACCGATATAGTCTCTGCCCAAACCTTTTCAACGATCGTCTCGATCCTGGAGGATTTAGTGAGTTTGTTCGTGTTCCTCGCCGCTTGGCCTCCGAGGGGATGATCGCCCTGCCAGACTTTTTGCCGCCAGGGGCCGGTTGCTTTGGGGAGCCGGTGGCCTGTTGCCTCCACGCATTTAACAGCATTCAGGTGAAGGAGGGCGAATCGCTGGTTATCATCGGCGATGGTGTGATGGGCTTGCTGCAAGTGGAAATCGGTCGTTGGCTGGGGGCACGGCCCATTATCCTCAGCGGCATGACACCTGATCGACTTGCCAAGGCATGCGGCGTGGCGGACATCGTGGTCGATGCGCGGCAGATGGATGTAGCGGCCGTGGTCTTGCGGGAAACAGCGGGAGAAGGTGCGGACAAGGTCTTGGTTTCCGTGGCGGACCTGAGAGCGGCCCAGGCGGCGATGAAGCTAGTCCGGAAGGGAGGTTCGATCAACCTGTTCGCCGGAATGCCTGCTGGATCCACTTTGGAAGTGGACATGAATCGAATTCATTACGACGAAGTCGTCTTGACAGGCTCTTTCGGTTTCGGGCCCAAGGAATTCCGCCTGGCGACTGAAATGATTTTAGAAAGGAAGATCGATGTCGCGCGGCTGGTGACGTCCTATGTGCCACTCGATCAGACGGTGAACGCACTCGAAAAGCTGGCCCGCCAGGAAGGATTGAAGACCATCGTGCTCTGCGGAAAGATGGGGAGTGGGTAGCTCCGTGCCGTCAGGAGTCGACCGCCTGGTCACCTTTCTGCACTATGTTCTCGCTCCTCATTCGCTGTTTCTCATAGGAAAAATCGTGTCCGTACCGATGACGGTCATGTTTGTCGCCGAACTGTGTCATTACCAAGTCCGATTCTTCCCACCGAGGGTGGTGAAGATGAAGAGGCGATGGAACGCAAAGTCGGTCACCGTGATGGCCATGACCGCCGCTCTTTCCGTGATCCTCCAAGCCGTGAGTGCGCTCTTGGTTCTGATTCCCGGGTTTCTGACTTTTCGTGCGGACGCATTGGTTCGCTTTCCGTTCGGCGCAATCTTTGGGATGCCCGCGGCGTGGGGAGTCGCTGTGGCGAACCTGGTCGGCGACGCACTGACGGGATCCCTTTCACCCGGATCCATAGCCGGTGCGATCGTGTCGTGGTGGATGGCGTATCTGTTTTATCGGTGCTACCGAGGCCCTAAGGACTATTGCATGCTGAAGCGTACGGCGTGGCTCAAGTATTATGCGGTGGTATTGCTTTGGTGCCTTTTGGGATCCTTGTACCTCTGTACCAACTTCGACATGTTGCGGTTGTTTCCCCGGCAGGTGATCTGGACCGCGATCTTCCCGGCCGTTGGCGTCACGACTTTCGTGGGGGGGCTGCTGGGACCCCTAGTGGCGCGAGTTGTGGGTCCTGCGGCAGAGCGGTACGGGCTCTCGCGGGACGAGATGGGCTACGAAGAAGAGAACCGGCCCGAGCGGCAACTAGCCTGAGACGTCATGGACTCAATCATCCAGATCAACGATCTCGTTTACTCCTACCGGCGCCAGCAGCATCGGCCGGCGTTGCATGGAGTGACCCTCGAACTCGGAGCGGGCGAGTTCGTCGCTATTGCGGGTCGCGCCGGTTCTGGAAAATCAACTCTTTGTTACGCGTTGAATGGATTGATCCCACATAGTTTCGGTGGACGCATGGAGGGACGGGTCGTCATCTGCGGGCTGAACACGCGAACGGTATCCGTGCCGGAACTCGCGCGCCGGGTCGGCTTTGTGTTGCAGAACGCGGAATCTCAATTGGTCGGCCTGACCGTGGAAGAGGATGTGACATTCGGATTAGAGAACATCGGCTTGCCGAGAGAAGAGGTCGCGCGGCGAGTGCAAGCGGCTCTTCGGACGGTGCGGCTGGAAGAAAATCTCGATCGCTCCCCCTGGACGTTGTCCGGAGGCCAAAAGCAGCGCCTTTCCATTGCAGCTGCGATCGCGTTTCAACCGCAGGTGCTCGTGTTGGACAACCCCACGGCGGAACTCGACCCAATTGGGAAGGAGGAAGTGATGACGGCTCTGGCCCGGCTGAATTCCGAACTCGGCCTCACGATGGTCATTGTCAACCAGGAACTGGAGGAAGTGCTGCCTTATGCTTCGCGATTGATTCTGATGGATGCTGGGCACATTGTCCGCATGGGTAGCCCTGCAGAGGTGATTGACTGCACCGATGATGTGCGACGTGCAGGAGTAAAGCTCCCCGAAGTGGCGCAGGTTGCCTACCTGCTGCGGTCGAACGGGCTCTGGACCGATCGGCTCCCACTGACCGTTGATGACGCGGCGCAAAAGCTACAAAAGCTCCCGCTGGCGGAGAAACGCTCGAGAGTTTCGGTTCTGCGACAAGATGTGCGTGGCGAACCCATGATCGAGATGGAGAATGTCTCGTTTTCGTATCCCGGCGGAAAGCCGGTGCTTCGCGAGGTTGCCCTCACAGTGCGACGCGGCGAGTTCGTCGCTCTCATGGGGCCGAACGGTAGTGGAAAAACAACTCTGGCAAAACAGATGAACGGTTTGCTGATCCCGACGGCGGGACGAGTGCTTGTGCGCGGAGTTGATACGCGCGCTCTCCGAGTGGCAAATCTGGCGAAAACCGTCGGATACGTCTTTCAGAATCCTGACCATCAGCTTTTCTCTCGGACGACCGCCGAGGAACTGGCTTTCGGACCGCGAAACTTGGGCTGGTCGAAATCCGAGGTCCGCAACGCCGTGCGACGCGGGTTGGACCAGATCGGTGGTCAGAGCCGCGGTCAGGAAGATCCCTTCTTCATGGGGCTGGCTGAGCGCAAGCTCGTTGCTATCGCTTCGGTCTTGACCATGCGGCCCGAGGTGCTGATGCTCGACGAACCGGCCACCGGTGCCGATCATCAAGCGACGCTTCGCATCATGAGTTATCTTTCGCAGCTTCACCGGCAGGGACTCACGATCGTCATTGTGACGCATGACGTCTCGCTCGCCGCGAATTACGCCGATCGCATGGTTGTGCTCCGCTCAGGAATGATTGTCCTCGACGGTACTCCGCGGGAGATATTCCAAAGGCGGGACCAACTTCGAAGTTGTTCGGTAATGCCACCGCAAGTGGCGGCTCTTGCGCAGAAGCTCGACCGTTCATCGTTCATCTGCCGGGTGGATGAGATGGTCGAGAGATTTTCGGGAGCCCAGTGATGCCAGCAATTGAGAATGGGGGGGAGAATGGCGCGGGGCTGGCTCGTGTGCTGGATCCGCGGGTGAAGATTCTCTACCTGCTCTGGGTGTTTTTGATGGTGTCTGTGATGATGCACCCGCTGATTCTCTTGGTGATTTTTCTGGTAACCGTCGGGGCGGTCTACGCGAGCAAGCTTTCCCTGTGGACTCTCGTCAAGGCCGGTCGCTTCGGACTGTTCGTCGCCGCAGCATCGTGGCTGCTGTGGATCGTTTTTCTGCGAGCACAGGGAACCGTTTTGTTCTCCGCAGGCCCGGTTAAAGTAACGGAACCGGGCGTCCTTAACGGTTGGTCTGTGGCATCCAGAATCGGGGGGATACTGTTCGCGTTCCTCGTGGTCTTCAAGACGACCTCCAATCGTGCGGTGATGACGGCTCTTTACCGGCTCCACGTTTCCGTGCCGTTTGCCATGGTCATTGGGATTACATTGCGCCTGATTCCGCAACTGCAGGCTGAACACGCGGCGATCCTAGACGCGCAGCGCTCCCGCGCCGTGGAATTCGAGAAGGGCGTTTTGCTGGCGCGGATGCGCAAACACATCGCTTATATCATTCCGTTGGCTCTACGCGCCCTGAAAATCACGAGCGATCTGAGTCTCGCCATGGAAGCACGCGCATTCGATCCTTATGCTCGGCGCACGTTTTCAGAATCGCTGGAGTTTGACGCGAGAGACGTGGCTATCGTGGTCTTGATGGGATTTACTCTTTTGGCGGCGGTCGGCGCGAGAGTGGTAGGCTTTGGCGGCATGCCAGCGCAGTGGGTTGCAAAGTAGGGAGATATCATAAAAGGAATTCGATTGCCGTTGGGCCTGGCACGCGAATTGTTCACTCGCTCTGAATCCGTCCTTTGCATTCTCCCAGGCCGATGCGCATGGCGCTGGGCCGTTCGCACCAACCGCGAAGAACCACCTCGTCGCCATCTTCGAGATACCTTCGTTGTTCGCCCGTCGGAAGCTCGATCTTCTGGCCCCCCCTCCGTGTTAGTTCCAGAAGGCAGCCACGAGATTCTGCAGCGCTGCCGGAGACAGTTCCACTGGCCAGGAGATCCCCAGGACGCAGGTTGCAGCCGTTGCTCGAATGGTGTGCAAGTAGCTGCGCGAGCGTCCAATACATTTCCCGAAAAGATGCCAGGCTGAGCCGGATGGGCGATATCTTCTGCTCGCGCATCTCAGCGGAGCTAAGAGTGGCCTCTACCGTGAGATCGATGGCTCCGCGCTGCCGATTCGATTCGCTGTCCAGATACGGCAACGGCTGCGGGTCTCCGGCGGGACGAGCAAATGAGGGGCAGCGATACGGGGTGAGCGCCTCCATCGTGATCACCCAGGGAGACAGAGTGGTCGCGAAGCTTTTCGATAAGAACGGCCCGAGCGGCTGATACTCCCAGCTCTGAATGTCGCGAGCCGACCAGTCGTTCACCAGAGAAAGACCAAAAATGTGCTCTTCGGCTTCCGCCATCGGAATCGGCTGGCCGAGACGGTTGCCACCCGCGACGTACGCTCCGATTTCCAATTCATAATCGAGAGAACCCGACATGTCGAAGATGGGTGTCGATGCATTCTCAGCCATGGTTTGCCCATGTGGCCGGCGAATCTCCGTGCCGCTGATCATCAGAGAGGAGCTGCGGCCGTGGTAGCCGATTGGCACCCATTTGTAATTTGGCAGCAGAGGATTATCGGGGCGGAACAGGCTGCCGACGTTTGTCGCATGAAAAATCGAAGCGTAGAAATCCGTGTAGTCGCCGATCCTGGCTGGGAGCTGCATATCTAGGTCGCGCGCGGGAACGAGAAATCCTTCCACCGCTTCGCGCACAGACGCCCCCGCCGATGCCTGCAACAAATCGAACAGATGCCGCCGGAGCCGCAGTCGAGATTGCACATCCAGGGACATTAATTCGTTGAGCGAATCCGTTTGGCAAGCCGCAACAGTTGCTCGGCTCAACTCTTGCAAACAGTCAGCCACGGCCGCAGCGTTCAGATCAAGCACACACTCACCGATTGCAACTCCGATGCTGCTGCGATCCTGGTCGCGCGCGCGGAATAGACCGAACGGGAGATTCTGGATTGGGAAATCCGTTTGAAAGGAATTCGCGGACTCCACCCACGAAGCGGCCTTGGGGTCGTGCGTCTCGTCCAGGGTTCGATTCATAGGAGCTGAAGACTTCGCAGACCCTCGATTGGTTCTTCAAACGAGCACGAACCAAACGAAATCGCAAATTGCTTACGTGCGTCTCGAATCTGTTCTGTCGTGACCGCGGAGTTGCGCCATCTCGCCTCGGCATCGTCAAAATGGAATGAAGCCGCTTCTTGCGAATCGATGACGCCTGCAAGATCCCCTTCCGATGCACCGTCGCGCGCGAAGCACGCAGCCAAAAAAACGTTCAGAAATCCATGCATGGTGGCGCAGATACTGTTTGGCTCGGAGGTCAACGCCTTCACACACCTCAGTGGATGGTGCAATCCCGCGGTTGCCTTGAAACCTGCTCCTGCCGCCGCGCATCTTGCGAGGAAACAGGCGAGGGAGCCAGTTGCCGGAATGGCATTCGGATTTACTCCACCGGTTCGAATCTTTGCCCGGGCTCCTGCTGCCTGAATCGTTGCGTACAACTCGGTCGATACGTCAGGCAACACTTCGAAATAGGTTGTCAATTCTCTCGGGACCATGTGCACAAAACCGTGAAGCTTGTCAACCGTTCGAAGGTTTACCTCGACGGCATCCACGACAGCGCGGCTTCTCTCATGGCAATTATTAAATCGATCAATCTCCGCCAAGTCGGCTTCCGGATTATCCCCAATCAAGCAACTGAGCCGCCACACTCGCCGCGAAGCAATTGGATCGAGAGCCATGTCGAATTCCGGAAGACGGGATGCCGGAACAATGAAACGACCCAGCGCCCATGCCATGTCGCTCTCAATGTACGCGTGATAATTCGACACAGCTTCCCGCATCCGAAGGCAGGCTGGTGGAAATAGTCCCGCATAGTCCACCAAGTGAGTGGTCAGAGCGCGCAGAGATTGTGGCGTGTGGGCTTCTGGTGGTTCATTCTGAGCGACGTTGCCGTTTGTCATAATCGAAGGTGCCGCCGGATTTATTGTTTTGGCGATTTGAAATACTTCTTCAAATCTTGCCAACAGGTGAAATACTCGTGTTGTAGCTGCGCGCTCTTCAAGGCAAATTCAGTTGGCCGCGATACGAACCTTGTTTCGAACATGAAAGCCAGCACATCGGCCAGGTATTGAGGTTTCAGTTCTCCTGCCGCGGCTTTTTCGTAGGATGCCGCATCCGGGCCGTGACCGCTCATGCAGTTGTGCAGGCTCGCGCCACCTGGCAAGAAACCTTCCGACTTGGCGTCATACTCGCCTGAGATCAGGCCCATGAACTCGCTCATGAAGTTTCGGTGAAACCATGGCGGACGCAAGGTGTGTTCGGCCACGATCCATCTTGGAGGAAAGATCACAAAATCGCAGTTCGCCACTCCTAGAACCTCGGAAGGCGCGGTCAATACCGTAAAGATCGATGGGTCCGGGTGGTCGAATGTGACGGTATTCATGCAGTTGAAGCGTGTCAGATCGTACTTGTAAGGCGCATAGTTGCCATGCCATGCAACCACATCGAGCGGCGAATGGTCGTACTCGGCTTCCCACAGATTCCCGCAGAACTTGGCCACGACGCTGAATTCGCCTTCGATATCTTCATATGCCGCACATGGAATTTGAAAGTCTCGCGGATTGGCGAGACCGTTCGCGCCGATGGGTCCGAGATCTGGCAGGCGAAACGCAGTGCCGTAGTTTTCGCAGACGTAACCGCGCGCCTCCGCTTCCAGCAATCCCACGCGAAATTTTGCTCCTCGTGGAATCACGCATATTTCGCCGGGCTTGACGCCGACGTGCCCAAATTCTGTCAATAGCAGCAATGCCCCCGTCTGGGGCACCAGCAGGAGCTCTCCGTCCGCGTCGTAGAAATAGCGCCTCTCCATCGACCGGTTTGCGACGTACACGTGAATCGCCATGCCAGATTGCGCATCGCTGTTCCCGCTCCCCGCGAGCGTGATCAATCCCGCTATGAAATCGGTGGCTTCTTGGGGAATCGGAATGGGGTCCCAGCGCAACTGATTGGGTGATGTGGGAGCTTCTTGAAACGGGCTACTGCGGATCAGGTTCTTCTCGATCTGCCTGTAAGGCCTGTGCATTACAGAAGGGCGAATCCGGTAGAACCACGAACGGCGATTCGAACTGCGAGGTGCCGTGAAGGGCGTGCCGTTGATCTGCTCGGCGTAAAGGCCGAAAGGAACACGCTGGGGTGAATTCTGTCCGGCGGGCAGTGCGCCTTTGATAGCCTCCGTTGCGCACTCGTTGCCGAAACCGGATTGGTATTGCAGACTGCCGCAGTCTCTCGCGAGCTTGAACGCCTCAACACTCATGGCTGATGCAAACCTCCTTGAGGGCTGCTCGAAAAGGCCGCACTGCCTTGTCCATGGGTCCGCTTCCTACCGCTGAAGCGCTCGCCACATTTCCTGATCCCGCTCCGCCGTCCAAATGCGCGGATGCTTGATTCCGCTGGCTTCGTCATAAGCGCGCGACACGTCGAAAGGTAAGCAGTGCTCGTAAATGAACATCTGAGCAAACTTCGGATCCATTTTCGACCGGGTGTATTCGAACGTCTCCTTCAGCGTCGCTTTCGCCGCAATGGACGTTTTCGCGCACTCAAACAGCGTCGTGACGAAATCCCTTGTGTACTCAAGCGCAGCGCGGACCCCATCCGGGTTCTCAAGCGCGGGTCCGCGTCCGGGAATTAGTTTGTTTGGCCGTAGGCCGCGAAGTCGCTCCAGCGTGTCAGGCCACTCCTCGAGTTGCGCGTCACCTGTATAAGCAGCCGTCCGATATTCAACGAGATCTCCTGAAAACAAAATGCGCTGCTGCGGCAACCACGCAATCGTATCCCCCTTCGTGTGTCCCGGACCGGAATGCATCACTCGCACTTCCAATTTGCCCAAATATAGCGTGAGTTCGCGCTGGAACACCAGCGTCGGCCAGGTAAGCCCGGGAATCGATTCCACGGCCTGAAAAAGACGCGGAAAGCGCCGAATCTCCGACTGCATGTCCTGATCCCCGCGCTCCAAGATCAAGTCGTACGTGCCTTGGCTTGCGATAACATTCTCGCAACCCTCGGTCTTGAATGCTGAGGCTCCGAGCACTCTCACTGCATGATAGTGCGACAGGACGACATGCTTGATCGGCTTGTCGGTGAGCTTGCGGATGCGTGCAATCAACTCGCGCGCCATCACGGGCGTTGCCGTCGCGTCAACCACCAGAACGCCGTCATCTCCGATCACGACGCCGGAGTTGGGATCGCCTTCGGCCGTGTACGCGTAAGCGTTCTCAGAAAGCTTCGTGAAGCTAATTTGCTTTGGCTTCAGATCACCCGTTGATGCAAATTGTGTCATGAAAGGTCAATTTCCGTTGGGATTTCATTCCGTGTCCTTGGGTCCAACTTGGCATAGTGTCCCTCATGATAGACAAGCAGTTGGTTGCACCCTTCCGGTCCTAGCATGTTCAAGACGCGTCCCAGAATGATTCGATGATCGCCGGCAGGATGGACAACCTCCACTTCGCATCGGAACACAGCATTCGAACGGGCCAGCCAAATGAAATCTTCATCGCGAACGCATTCAAACTCGACGTTTACGGCTCCTCGCGCCGCGAAATGCCGTGCGACAGCTTCCTGGTGGGCTGTTAGAATGTTGGCGCTGAATCGGCCCGCGCGAAGGATGCTTTCGCCGGATTGGCTTTCGATGCGGGCGCAAAACAGCAGTAGCGGCGGATTCAGGCTCGCGGAGGTCAACGAGTTGACGGTCATTCCCACGACTTTGCCTCCGTGCTCCGCCAGGATCACCGCGACCCCCGTGGCGAAGCGACCGAACAGTCGCCTGTAGGAAATGGTTTGTTCCTCGAACAACAAAATCCTCCAACGTTGCACAACCGTCAAAAAAGCGCATCGATGCTCCCGCTCCGTTGGTTGTCAAGGCTCCGTCTTGCCTCGCGTGCCCTGGCGCTGATGCAGTCTCGCCAAAGCGACGGCGCAACCCGCACGGCCAGCCGAGGGAAGTGGTAAGCATCGTCACGTGCCGGTGGCAGATTACAACCCTTCAGTCCCTGGGCGTCTGTATCACTCGATACATGCGCACGTTGGGTCGCGGGCGGGATCTCAATCCCTATGGCTGGTTTTAATAAGAATGTGGCCGTCGACGATATCGACTTGGCGTTGTTCGCGCAGGAGTCTCATCGCGCGCGTCACGGTGACGCGCGATATTCCCGTCATGGCCCCGATCTGCTCATGAGTGAGATAGGTCACCAGCAGCCTTCCTCCGGCGTGGTCAATGCCGAACATTTCCTGCAGCCGGTGCAGTAGGTCCATGATGCGGACCTCGGGGTTACGTGAAGCCATATGCTCCAACCGGATGGCGAGTACGCGCTGTTTCAGGCTCGTCACGCGCAGCAACGCGGAGGCAAGTTCGGGGTCCTGCTTAAATACTTCCTCGATGCGAGTGGCGTCAAACTCGATCGCATGCGTCTCTTCTACGGCCACTGCACCCGAGAAACGTGGCAGACTGTCGAACGCCGCTCCTTCGCCACAGATCGTCTCTGGCCCCATATATTCAAGCACGACTTCTATGCCATCAACCCGCACGATCGAAACCTGCACCAGCCCGCTCAATATGAGATAAAACTTCGTCGAGATCGTGCCCTGCTCGTAGAGGTTTTCGTGCTTGCGGAAAATGCGAGGCTTGCCGCATTTGGCGTGGGCAATGATCCTCCGAACGAGAGCCGAGTCGATGCGCCACGTTCCCAGCATCCGCTTTCTTTTGGGTATTTTTTCCACCAATTTCGCTCCGCTGGCCGAACCTCCCTTGTGTTAGCGTCTAACAGATTATCAGGGCACGTAGTATCTAGCGATACATACCTCCGGCCCGCCGTCGGTCTAAGGTACGCTGACGCTCATCCTGAGCGATGCCGGGAAACGACACTTTGGGAGACAGGAATCTAAGCCATGGCGGTACTGCGAGACGCGGCCCAGCATGAAGACCAAGCTGTTTTGGTAGCGCAGAAAGCCCGTGACCTCCGCGACTGGTTGCAAAAGGAAGCATCGCGCATTGAGTGCGAGAAAAGGATTCCCGATGACGTGGCCGAGCGGCTCGCGAAGCACGATCTCTTTCGAATGACTCAACCCACTCGCTTTGGCGGATTAGGCTGTACCCCGCGGCAGGCGTGGGAAGCTGTTTTCGAGACCGCCCGAGGCTGTGGATCGTGCGCCTGGGTTGTCGGTCTCAACGCGGCGAATATTCTGATGCTCAGCAAATTCTCTGAAGCAGTGCAAAAGGAAGTTTTTCTCGGGGGCAGACCTGCGATTGTCTCGATGCTCACTGGTGGCGTAGGGATTGATATTGCGTCAGAGCGCGTAAACGACGGCGTTTTGCTCAGCGGGCGGTGGCGCTATGCGTCGGGCATCGATATTGCCTCTTGGGTGGGCTTACTGGCACCCGTTGCAGCAGAGGCAGGTGGGGCGGAGGAACTCTACGTTCTCCTCGTACCTAAAGAGGCGTTTTCCATCGATCACTCGAGTTGGAATGTGCTCGGCATGAGGGGCACCGGCAGCAAAGACATTGCCCTGAGACCAACATTCGTCCCTGAGCACCGTTGGCTCGGCTGGAGCCAGCTTCAGGCTGGCCGGAAGCACGCCACTTGTCCCAATGATGGACCTCTCTATGACTATCCACTTAACTCCGCGTTCGCCATGTCGGTGCTCGCCCCTTTGATCGGAGTGGCTTCCTCAGTCGCGGAGGAATTTTGCGAGGTGGTGAAAACGAGAGTCAGCGGTATCACTCAACTTCGTCAGCGTGATGAGAAATCGGCGCAGGTTGAGGTTGCCCGAGGCGAGGCCACCATGACCATGCTCCGTCAAATTCTCCTAGACGATGCAGACCTCATTCTCGAAATCAACAAAACGGGCCGGCAGCCTACGCCGGGCGAACGCGCAGCGATTCGAATGCGAATCGCAGTGTCGGCTCGGCTCGCTCTTGGTTCCGCACAACAGATGTTTGCAGCAATGGGGGGGAGTTTGTTGCCCTCAGGCAGTCGCCCCGAACGCCTCTTCCGTGATCTGCATGCAATGAGTTCTCATCTCCTGCTGCAGCCGGAAATCATCGGCGAAGCCTACGGGCGGTTCTTGCTCGGCCTCGAACTCCCCGAAGGTGCGCGCCTGTAATAGCGAGAGGTCAAGGAGGGTTATGCGTAAGCAATCCATCAATCCGTTGAATCCGATCTTTGCAACAAAGGACGGGTCCACGATTTTTGCAAAGTTTTCTTACTCTGCCGCTGTTCGCGCCGGCGATTTTGTCTACGTCGCCGGCCAAATCGGCCTGAATCCGGACGGCTCGATGCCGGAAGATGACGACACCCAAATTGTCAATGCTTTCGAGCGCCTGAAGATCGTTCTTGAAGCGGCGGGCTGTTCTCTTGCTGATATCGTTGAGCTTGTCAGCTACCACGTTGGACTGCAAAAACACCTGCCCCGCTTCGTTGAAATCAAGAGTCGTTATGTTCCGGCGCCGTTTCCGACTTGGACGATCCTTGAGATTGCAGGTCTCGCTCGACCGGGCCTGGTCATCGAGATCAAGGCCGTCGCTTATTCGCCGAAATAGAAACTCACTCGGCGCATGGTATGGTTTCGAGATTGCAGTTCTGGAGAGGCACATGCGACAACGCAGGTGACAGCGTCTCACTGGGTCGAGTGGTAATCGAGAGCATATCGAATTGAAGTCCGTCTGCATGCTGACCTAACGAATTCTCTTCAGTCGCTGCTCAATTGGGACGTAGGTCAACCGCATGGGCGTGGCTTGTCGTATTAATTTAATGAACGTCGCCAGCGGAATCGTTGCATCTCAGCCCCGGATTCCTGGCACTCGTCACCTTTTGTCAATCAGAGTCAAATGGCTTAAGGGCTTCTAGCTTCTCACGAGTTCAGAAAATATTTGTCGCATCAGCCGGACTCCTCGGCAATAGGGAGAACAAGATCAGAGTTGCAATCAAAGTGACGAATACGATGGCAAGGCCCTCCTTTAGACTCCCAAATCTTGTGGATAGATATCCGATGAGCCAAGGCAGCACAGCACCACCCAATATTCCAAGGCCTAACATCTGTCCTCCAATTCTGCGCGCAGCGATTCCATAGTACTCAACCACCCAGGACATGAGGACGGGAAAAACCGCGGAGAATCCAAATCCGGCAACAACAGTCCCTGAAGCAATGCCACGGAACGTGGAGGCTCCCATGAGGATAATGATTCCGGCAATCCCCACGAGCACGCCTGACTGGATTACTCGCAGCTCAGAAATTCTCTTGAGGGCCATGGGTGCAAAAGCTCTGCCCAGCATTAGCCCTCCCCAGAATAGGGAGGGAGTGATAATCCAGGCATTCGATGTCGAGATCAAAATGCGGTGTGAGTAGGTCGCTAGCCATCCGCCGATTGCGTTTTCCGTGCCCACCCAGAGGAAAAAAACGGCTCCGAACAAGAATATGTTTCTGTTTTGAGGAATCGTCACATTTTTGATTTTTGGCTTATCTGATTGGTTCAGCGCGGTAAGCGACTGATCCAGCGGAAGGAAAACACAGGCAATTGCCAGGAATCCAGACGCGCCGGCGAACGCCCACAGCAGTCCGGTGAGATGCGAGCGTGCGGTGAACAGCGCCACAAGAAATGGGCATACCATCGCGCCCGCCGTCCACGAAAAGTTGACGAGATTCAGGGCACCGGCCCGATCAGGTTGCCTCGCTTCGCCGGTCCACAGATTGGTCGTGGCGCTAAGAAATCCCAGGCCCGTTCCATAGACAGAAATCGACAACAAGCTCAAGACCCATTGACCTTGCCCCAGAGTGGCGACACCTATAGCCACCAAGAAGAAGCTGGACATAAAGGAAATCCGAAAACCGCTTCGCGGGATTGCATAACTCGAGACGATGGCGCCAAAAATCGCCCCCAGAAATTGTGCGAGGAAAAATCTGCCTGTTTGAGAATCCTTCAACGACCAGCGCGTGGCCAACATAGGAAGGATGGGCCCGAGGAGAATGGTGACCGCTCCCGCCAGAATAAAACCTCCATGAACAAATGCAGTCAGTTGTCGTATGGTGCGAGAGTCATTAGCGGTGGGAAGGAATGAATCCATCTCAATTAAGAAGCGAAGGGATCATTTAGGTTGTTTGCGAACCTTCCCTCGAAAATCCAAGAATGAAGGATCTCGGCGCTCAACCGGAGGGCGGACAGTAGCCCGTAGAACCCCGAACCACCAGCTCAGGTTCGACAACGATGAGTTTTTGGTACTCCGCAGAGGCGCGATTCGCAATGCGGCGCACAGTGGTCTGTGCAGCGATTTCACCCATCTTCCGCAAAGGCTGGCGAATCGTTGTCAAGCCGGGATGTTGGTATGTAGCGCATTGAATGTCATCAAATCCGACGACGGAAATGTCGTGTGGGATGCGTAACCCTGCTTCTCGCAGCGCGCTGATGGCTCCGATGGCAGCGATATCGTTGAAGGCAAAGAGAGCGGTGAACGGTCGGCAGGCCGCGAGAATTTTCTTCGTGATCCGATAGCCGACTTCCGGCGATGACGATTCGCCTTCGAGACGACCAACCAGTTTCTGATCGATTCTCAACTTGAGCTTTCGAGCTGCTGCAACGATTGCATTCCAACGTGGCTTCGTGTCGGAGGTGAAGTCTTGTCCTTTGATGAACGCGATGTCGCGGTGCCCGAGATGAACGAGGTGCTGCAATGCCAAAAAAGCTGCGTGGCTGTGATTCAAGACAACGTTCGTGACTCCCTCAACATGGCCGTGCCCAGAAACGGAAACGACGGGAATCGGTAACCGTTCGCTGCAATGCGTGTCCAGTGTGATTAAGCCGTCTACGGATCGCTTGAGGAAAAGCTCTGCGTAACCTTTGAGAAGGTCCTTCTTATGATGATGGCTCATAACAAAATAAAAGTATTCCGACTGTAGAAGATGATCTTCAATCCCGCTCATGACCAGCGCCGCGTACCCCTCACTCACTTCCGGAACGACGACGCCTATCGTTGAACTGCGTTGTCTCCGCAGCGAGCGGGCTACATGATTGGGGCGGTAATTGAACCTTCTCACTGCGGCGAGGACCCGATCCTTGGTATTCTGAGGTATCGAATCGGCTACCGGTGAACCATTCATCACCACGGAGACGGTAGCTTGAGAGAGACCCAGATATCCGGCCAGACTCTTCAGGTTAACGGGACTGTCAGAAGGTGCGGAGTCTATAGTTGGCGACTCGGAGGGCGATTCGTTTTGCACCATGCGCAGGAGTTTGGCACAAGAGTTCAGATCGAACAAGTCTCCATGGAATAGTCCTCGCGGTAAAAACGATATCTCAATCAAACAGGTTTGAATATCTCCCGAGCCGCCGCCGTACTCGCACGAACAACGAAATCCGGCTTCACAATGATCGATTTTGGATATGGTGCGCCGAAAGGCGAATTGATTCTGCGAACCAAAGTTTCAGCGGCGATGAGCCCCATCTCGCGCAGAGGCTGTCGCACAGTCGTTAGCGGAGGATTTTGAAATGCCGCACTTTGAATATCGTCGAAACCGACGACCGACACATCCTCAGGAATTCTCAGGTTGGCTTCCTCCAGCGCTCTGGTCGCGCCGATTGCGGATATATCATTGAACGCGAAGAGCGCTGTGAATGGTTGTCGCGTCGCGATGAGTTTACAAGTGGCATGGTAGCCGAGTTCGGGCGAACCAGAATCTCCCTCGAGTTGGGCAATCAAAGATGGATCGATTCGCAGGCCCAATTCGTGAGCCGCCTCTTGAACTGCCTGGAAGCGTACTTCGCTATCCGAACTGAACCCCTGGCCCTTAATGAAAGCAATTTCCCGATGACCAAGATTAAACAGATGTTCGAGCGCTAGTTTTGCGGCCATCGAATGGTCGAGAATAATGTTGGTAACTCCCTGTATGTGCTGGTGACCCGATACGATCACGACGGGAAGCGGCCCGTTTTCTGAGAACGGAGTATCCACCGCGATCAGCCCCTCGACCGCTCGCCGCTGCAGCAAGCGTGGATACTCTTCGATCAAATCAGACCGGTGTCTGTGGCTCACGACATAATAAAAATAGCCCTCTTGAAGCAGGTGGTCTTCAATCCCGGACATCACGAGCGCCTCATAGCCCTCACTGATCTCAGGAACGATTACGCCAATCGTGAAGCAACGCTTCTGCTGCAGTGACTGCGCCATGAAGTTCGGGCGGTAGTTGAGCTTTCTCGCCGCAGCTCTTACACGTTCTTGGGTTCGCCGAGGAATAGACTTAGCGCGCGGAGACCGGTTGATGACGATGGAGACGGTTGCTGACGAAAGTCCGAGGTACTCGGCCACATCCTTCAGGTTAGCGGCGGCACGAGTAGTGCTATCAGCGGAATTCTTAGCCCGTTGCGGAGGCGACATGGGATATCTACACCGATATCTTGGCACATGGAGCAGGGCTTAACAAGCAGCGAGTGAGCGTACTTTCCACCTGCATCAAGGGAGATTTGATGTGTGCCAGCGTCGCTGAACCCCTTTCCGTGAGCGTGCGCCAAGGCGGGAAGGCGGCTCGCTGGCTTACGCCAACCTTCCGGATTTACGTGGGATTACTGGCTCTGTGGCTGTGCTGGAGACTTGGTTTTTGGGATCGGACCCCACTGGCCTTGTAAATGACGAGTATAAGCCGCGTCGCTTCTTTGAGCTTCGGCTTCTGCCATGTCTGTCCAAGGCAATCCGGAATGTTCGATTGATTTTCGCATGGCTTCCGATGGCATGACGCTGGCGTAGTTTGACGGCACCTCGAAAAGCGATCGATCTGGCTCGCCCATCGTTACGCTGACAAGGTCGGTCTCGCCTGCGGGCTTAACCGTACCATCGGGCTGGCGATCCGAGCTGCGCGTCTCCAGAGCGGCGCATCCCAACTCAGGAGCAAGCCACACTGTCATTTCAGCGTTCCCGACCGGCTTCAACTTCACGACGTCAGCCAGAAAACCCTGAATTTGTTCTTGGCCGACTAGCGTTTCGCCGGGGTACAAACAATTTGATGCAGCATTCCTCGCGGCTCCTCTTGCCCGGGCCATCAACAACGCGGGAGGCGCAGGGGATTTGACGACAGAAGCAACATCGTCGAAGACCCATGCCTCCGACCCGTCCGAAAAATCGATCACCCTCCCGTCGCCTGTATCGTGACCAAGCTGGTCGAACGATTGGTTGCGGGTAGAGGTCGCCCCATCCGACCGTCTCGCGAAGACCGATGTCAGGGCCAGAACCCGAGCGGGCTGCTCACCGTACATCTCCTGCCGCATGGTAAATGAGGGTACCTGGCCTTCGGCACGAGCAATGTGGCCAATCGTGAGCCAACGGGCCGAATAAAACATCACCACGGCCAGAGACGCCAAGGCCGCTGTCCACAGCCCGATGCGAACAAAATGCCTCGCCCTTTCCTGCTTCCACTGGCCTGGTATGTCGCTCATTGTTGTACCCCTATCCGCAATACCCCGTACAGACGTTGCCCTGGCTACACTCGTCATTGATAAGGCAGAGCATGCCCACAAGATACCCATAATTCGTTCCGCAAGTGAACATCAC
Organism: Candidatus Acidiferrales bacterium; assembly: GCA_050747005.1. Taxonomy (GTDB): domain Bacteria; phylum Acidobacteriota; class Terriglobia; order Acidiferrales; family UBA7541; genus Palsa-295. The sequence continues at coordinate 45,859 of JBOGNE010000030.1, read as the reverse complement.
GCAGTCATAACCACCACTACCACTACATTTGTTATGAAAAACGCAGCTACCCTGGATGTACGAACCGCAACCTGGCAAGTAGCAACTGGCGATCGCAGCTCTCACACGCGCGAAACCAGCAGCGGCGCATATTGCCAGTACAATGATGGAATTCCGAAGGATTTTCGTGAAGGATGGGTTCCGCATCGCTGCCTCCCCCGTTGTGAAAGACTTAATCGGCTTAAAAGCGGTACGTAAGTTCTCGATACTCCCTGTACATGGTCTTGTCAAGAGTAAAATACGTTATCTACGCGTCGCTCGCCAAGGCGAACTCGTGCAACTCGACGGCAGTCCTCACAATTGGCTCGAAGGCTTTTCCTCGGAATCCACCGAAGCCTACTGAAGAATAAACTTAACGCGCGGAGACCGATTGATCACGATGGAGACCGTTGCCGACATGAGCCCGAAGTACTCAGCCACATCCTCCAGGCTGGCGGTGGCAAGGGTAGGGTGATTGGCGGAATTCTCCGGCTGTTGCGGAGGGGAAATGGGGAAATTCATTTGTGCTCGTTATCGGGAGTTACCTCGTAGCGGTGAGGCATGGGTTGCGCATCGGCTCTCCGCTTGCTTCGAGCCCGCACCAATGCCCCTGCGAGCTTTTCCGCGGACTGTTTCTGGCTGTCGTTCATCGGAAGCCGTATCAATCCTAAATATGACATGTCGAGATCGCTTATCTCTCTTGCGTCCAGGCCCACCATCTCTGCCTGTTGCAGCATGGGTGTTTCGAGCTGTGCCAGGTTGATCCCCGAAGCGAATTCCTCCGCGCGAAAGGTTCCAGCGCGCATACCATCGATCCGCAATTCGTAACTCCCCGGCGCCAGCCCAGGAATTTTCAAGTCTTCGCGGTCCAGGGAGTCGATGAAGTCAGAGTTGCGCACCGTGGAGTCCCAGACCGGATCGAGTTCTCCGGAAGGAAGAGGTAAGGGCAAAGCGCGGTCAGCCTGCGACCACTCAAGCCGGTGTCCTACCCGTCGCAACCCGGATACTGCGGTGTTCGTTTGATCGAGTACGGCGGCCTTTTCTCCGCTGAGAACTACTCGCGTCACGGTGGAAGGCGCGTTCCATGCCTTCAGCAAAGTCTCCGCCATAATCCAATGAATGGCTTCGCCGGGATGCACCCGATCCAGCATAAAGAGAGTGGAAAGCGCGGGATCGCTGCTCTTTGTCCGGGTCAAAACATCGACAACGGGATGGTTAAAATCGACTACTAACGCGTGTTTCTCCCGCGCCAGTTCGCCCACAAATTCTCCATACTTTAAAAGCACGCTGTTATATCCGCCTGAAAAATCCGGCTCACGCGTGACATCATCATAGGGAGAGCTTTGAATTAAAGTAAGCCGTATCTTTGGATTGTTTGCGATAATCTGATCGACAAGATAGCGATAGCCTCGCGAAAAGGACTCGAAGATCTGCTGGTTGTAAGGCCGGACCATCCCGTCATTCATACCCAGCATTACGGTGACGACCGTCGGATGAAAGGCGAACACGTCGTCATGAAGACGCAGATCGATGGGGCCAGCCCAACCTCCGGAGACGCGATCTCCTCCGACGCCGCCGTTCCAGAACGCGATCTTGCGGGCGGGAAAGCGAGTGAGAGCGTATTCTTCGACGTCCGCCGTGTACAATTGCTGCTCTGTGATGCTATCGCCGTAGAAAACAACCCGGTCTCCATCCTGGAGGTCAAAATCCTTATGGCCTGTGTCCGCGGCCTGGCCGTGAGAAATCGTGCAAGTCAATAGCAAAATCGAAGCAGCGGAGCACAGCGTTCTGAGAATGTGGCATCGCTTCACGATCAATCCTCCGTCAAAATTGGTGCAAAAGGATTCTAAGTAATAAGGCGGCGCTCTTGATTTTGCCAAAATTCAGATGAGGTCGCTCCAACTCCCGACCACCGCGCTGCTCCTCGGGAGCTTCTCTACTCGCCCTTCGGGATCCTGGCGTGACTCGCGAAGCTGGTTCCTCGCCTTGCTCGCAGTGAGAAGAACACCAAGCCTCACACTTGGCTTGCTAAATCGGTTTATTGCTCGCGTGCGCAGTATATCGGTAACTTTTTTGGTTGTAAACATTTCATATCTCTGATATCAGAGGGTAGGGTTCCAATGGTGGCAACGCTGTTTCCGAGCAGGACACGGATTTTCTATTCCTCCCTTTTTCAATTCTTGTTGCGATACGCCTCTGCTCTTTCGGCTGAAGGTTGCTGCAAACGAGCATTTTCCCTAAAAGACCTGATGATCGAATCGTTCGCAAAATCGTGAGCATGCTCCGCACGCAGACGCGTTCCATTCCGCGACTCGCACGGCGAATTGCCTCGACCTTGCTGATGTTTTGTTGTGTCGCTTCGGTCCGTGCGGATACGGAGTACTACCGCCGCGTTTTTTTCGACAATAGCATCACTGCGGATTCCTATTTCTATAGTTCCGGCAGAGCCTCGGCACCGAGCCGCTTGACACTTCTCGACGACAAACTACCCGTCGAAACTCGAACGTTTTTCAGCCCGCCCAATGCTCTTCGTCTGGAATGGAACTCCCGGCCCGGTGGTGGATGGGTGGCGGCGATTGATGTTGTCAAATTCAGGAACCGGGAAATTCTTTTTCAGGGCGATACACTTTCCTTCTGGTGTTTCGCTCCACGTCGCATTCTCGCCGCGGATTTGCCATTCATCCGTATCGAAGATACCGATGAGGACTTCTCGGGTCCACTTCGAATGGGAAAGTTTTCAGGCGATCTGCGAGGGAGTCATTGGATTCATGTAAGAATCCCGCTGAAAAACTTCATGACAGCGTCCATCCGTTCTCTCGAGGCGAACCGCCTGGGAAGTCTGATTTTTTCTCAGGCTGTACCGGACGCAGATGACCACACTTTGATCATTGATCAGGTCACGATCGATCCCTTGAGCGTTCCCGCTTCATTAAATGCGCTGCCAGCGCCGCAAGACCTCCAAGCAAAAGGATATGAACGCCACATTGATATTTCATGGAAACCGGTCCGCTCTCGCGGCCTTCAGTATTACGTGATTTATCGCTCTCTCGACGGGGGCAATTATCAACCTGTAGGCATTCAAGATCCCGGACTTGAGCGCTACGCAGATTTTCTCGGCAAGGTCGATCAGTCCGCGTCATACAAGGTCGCTGCTCTCTCTCAAGACGGACAGCTCTCTCCATTGTCCGTCGCAGCCAGCGCCTCCACCCGGCCGCTTACCGACGACGAGCTTCTCACCATGCTCCAGGAAGAGTGTTTTCGCTACTATTGGGAATCGTCGGGGCCTCATTCGGGCATGGCGCGGGAGAACATTCCGGGCGACGATCGGATCGTTGCCACGGGCGCGAGCGGCTTGGGCATCATGGCTCTGATCGTCGGCATCGACCGGGGTTTTATTACTCGCTCGGAAGGAGTCGGCCGACTCAACAAGATTGTTGGCTTCCTTGAAAAAGCTCCTCGTTATCATGGTGCATGGTCTCACTTCATGGATGACCGCACTGGAGCGAGTCTGCCCGTCTTCGACATGTTCGATAACGCCGGCGATCTCGTTGAAACCGCGTTTCTGATGGAGGGATTACTGACCGCTCGTCAGTATTTGAACCAAAGCAACGCACAAGAGAGATCTCTCTACCAAAGAATTTCTCGCCTTTGGGAAACGGTTGAATGGGATTGGTATCGCCGGTCACCGCAAAGTGGCGCACTCTATTGGCACTGGTCGCCCAACTGGTCGTGGTACATCAATCATCGCCTCACTGGTTTCAACGAAGTGATGATCGTTTATCTGCTGGCCGTTGCTTCACCCACTCATTCCGTGCCTCCCACGCTTTACTACACGGGTTGGGCGGATCGATCAACGATCACTGCGCAAGATCACGGCGCTGGCAGCACCGCCGACGGAAACGATTTCATCGATGGTAACACTTACTACGGCATCAAGCTGGATGTGGGGTCAAAAACTGGAAATCCACTCTTCTTCGCGCATTACTCCTATATGGGGTTCGATCCAAGAGGAATCCGGGACCGGTACACTGACTATTTCGAAAATAACCGAAATCTGGCTCTGATCAATCGCGCTTACTGCATCGAAAATCCGGCCCATCACAAAGGGTATGGGCCTGATTCATGGGGTCTCACCGCCAGCGACGGTCCTTCGGGTTATGCGGCAAATGCTCCCGATGCGAACGATGACACTGGCACGATGACTCCTACCGGCGCGCTGGCTTCCTTTCCTTACACTCCCGAAGCCTCGATGGCCGCACTTAAACACTTTTATCGCGATTTAGGAGATCGTCTGTGGGGCATCTACGGCCCGCGCGACGCCTTCAATCTCGACCAGAACTGGTTCGCACGAATCTACATGGGATTGAACCAAGCGCCGATCACGGTTATGATCGAGAACTATCGCACCGGCCTCATTTGGAAACTCTTTATGTCCAACGCTGAGATCCGCCCGATGCTCAACCGCATCGGTTTTGTTCCAGACAACCCCCAGAAACGCGCACCAATGGTGCCCGGCATTCCCAAACCGCAAGACTGATCTTCCCGAACACCGCATTCCCTCCGGCATCCGAACGAGCAAAGCAAGCCTCGATCTACTTGTTTAGCTTTGGCGATTTTAAGGAATTAGCAGGCGCCGTTGGCCGGAGCAAGCATCACCAAAAAATGATTGACATTGATATTTGTGATGAATATAGTCCGCCACAGTGTGGTTAACCGATTTAGCTAGGCGAGGCTAGGTTTTGGGTGAACCTCTTCTAGCTGGGGGGTTCCGATGAAGATCTCAAGGCTGGTCCTCGGTTGTGCAATTTTGTCTTGCCTAAGCCTGCTTCTTCCCGTGGCGCGAGCGCAGTACCGCGCCGGCATACAGGGATCAGTTTTAGATCCGCAGGGAGGCGTTGTTGGAGGCGCGACGGTCAGTTTGACGAGTGTGGATACCAATCACACGGTGCAGACCACCACCAGCTCCGGCGGCGTTTACACGTTCCCGAGCCTTGCGCCGGGCCGCTATACCATCGTCGTGGAAAAACAGGGATTTAAAAAGAAGGTGTTGGACGATGTGATCGTCGCCGGGGAACAAGTGCAGGCTGTCAACGTTACCCTCGAAGTCGGCGCAGCCACCCAGTCGGTGACGATCAATGCGTCCGAAGCGCCTTTGATTGACACGGAAACAGGACAAATCAGCGGCACGCTTACGAATGCGGAAATACAGAACCTCCCGTCTATCGGCCGAGATCCGTTCCAACTATTGCGCCTGGCGCCCGGCGTTTTCGGGGACGGGGCGCAGGCTCCCGGCGGTGCGGCAACCGTTCCCGGCAGCGCTGGGATCAACGCGAGCACTGCAGGGACACAATTCGGTTCACCGAGCAGTGTTTTCGCGACGGAAAACGGGCCCCAGGTTTTCGCCGGCGGGCAGCGCAACGAGGGAAACAACTTTCAGGTGGATGGCGTTGCTGTGAACAGTCAGGTTTGGGGCGGGGCCACGCTCATTACCCCCAACGAGGAGTCGGTTAAGGAAGTCAGGATAACCTCCAGCTCCTATGACGCGGAATATGGCCGCAGCACCGCTGCGCAGGTGGAAGTGGTTTCTAAGAGTGGCACGAATAGCTACCACGGAAGCCTCTTCATCAAAATGGACCGGCCGGGATTGAATTCCTTCCAGGGGTATAACGGCCCAAGCGGTCCGTCCGCGGATCAGCGGGTCACCAACCGATTCAATCAGTTTGGCGGCAGCGTGGGCGGGCCGATCATCAAGAACCGCGTGTTTGCCTTTTTCTCGTATGAGACACAGAGGAATAGGACAGTTAGCCTGAGCACAGGCTATGTGGAAACGCCCCAGTACGGCGCGGCGGTAAAAGCACTAACGGGCAACCTCTCGGCCAGTATTCTAAATTTCCCCGGCGAAGACCCGTCCATCAGTAAAGTCCTTCCCACTTCGTGCGCGCAAGCCAACTTTCCCGCAGCAAATTGTAACGCTGTTGGCGTGGGCTTGGATATTGGCTCCCCGCTGAAGTTAGCCCGTGGAACTAAGGATCCAAGCTTTGGCGCAGCTACGACGCCCTTCGGAATCGGCGGCGGCCTGGATGGCATTCCTGATATTCAGTTTGTCGAATTCGCGAACCCGAATAATGCCGTCGGCACACAATGGAATGGCCGTCTCGACTTCCAGGTCACGAACAAGGACCTTGTAACGTTTAGCACCTACTGGGTGCCGGATACCGATACGTTCTTGAATGGAGAAGCGCGCGCGGCAAACCTGTGGCATTCCGATCGCACTAATTACTCCGAGGCCTTGCTCTGGAACCACACGTTCAGTTCCACCCTGATCAACGAAGCGCGCGTCAATGTTTCGCGCTGGCATTATAACGAGCTGAAAGGCAATTCGCAGGAGCCCTTCGGGCTGCTCAATGATTCTATCACTGGCTACCCAGGGGTCGCCAACGGTACCAGCTGGGGACCCCCCAATCCTGGCGAATTGGCCAGTACGGGTTACAACATCCGGGATACGGTCTCAAAAGCGTTGAACAAGCACTTCCTGAAATTCGGGGTGGATATATACAAAAATCAGCTGAATCAGTTGACCGGCGGGCGCCCAACCTACAACTTCAATAATTTCTGGGACTTCGCCAACGACGCGCCCGTCCAGGAAAATGGCGCCTTCAATCCCACGAACGGCGTGCCAGATACCTTCCTCACCTACGGTCGCGATAACAACTACGCGCTTTTCGTACAGGACGATTACAAATTGAAACCGAACCTGACCGTTAATCTAGGACTGCGCTGGGAGTATTTTGGTCCGTTCCACGAGAAAAACGGCAACATGGCCGTGGCTGTGCTTGGACCGCCACCCAACCAATTGGCGGATCTCAAGCTCAGGCTGGGCGGAAACCTGTATAACACCACCAAACATGATTTTGGCCCTCAACTTGGTTTTGCGTGGAGTCCGGACCGGTTCCAGAGCCGGCTGGTAATTCGCGGCGGATTCGGCATCGGCTATGAGCGGACCGAGGATGCCATCGGCTTCGACGCCCTCGGTAACACTTCGCCGTTGCTCGCCCAATTCAGTCTCTCCGATCCCAATATCCTCTACGCCGCGCCGTCCAATCCGCATCAGTTTTCTCCCTATCCAGCCAACCCGAACGCAAAACTTACCTTTGATCCAGTTACGAACCTTCCGGTAAGCGGTGAGACGCCGGTTAACGTATTTGCGTGGCCGGCAAACATCTTGCAACCCTATACCTATCGCTACTCCCTCGAGGGACAGTACGACTTGGGGCACAGCTGGGTTGCGACCGTGGGTTACCAGGGTACTTCATCCCATCGCCTCATCCGATGGAACTTTCTCGGGAATACCCTCTTTACTCCGCGAAATCCCGAAGTTGGCCCCTTTTTTCCATTACGGGCGGATGACGTCGACGGGAACTATAACGCGCTGCTGACGCAACTTCAGAAGCGTTTCTCGCACGGGTTCGAGTTGGATGCTCAGTACACGTATAGTAGTGCGCATGACGAGGCATCAAACGTCTTCCAGGACGACTCAACTTATACTTTTAATTCCAAGGCGTTGTACGGTCCGTCCGACTATGATGCCACCCATAATTTCAAGGTTTATGGAGTGTGGACGCCGCGTATCTTCAGCGGCGAGGGCTGGAAAGAGAAGGTGGCAGGAGGCTGGACGTTCAGCGGCATCTTCAACGCGCACAGCGGCTTTCCGTGGACGCCGTTCTACAACGTCTCGGTCACGGGTACCCCCAGCGGCAATACCTGCAGTTTGATCTTTGATAACAGCAATTACTGTAACGTAAGGCCGGCTGCTTATCTGGGTGGAGCAAAGAGCAATTTCAGCAATAACGCATTTGAACAACAGCTCGGCAACTTCCCGAACGGCCCGGCCACATACTTCACGCCGCCGGCGCTTACGGTAAATGGCAGACCGCCAGTGCCAGGAGTGGGACGCAACTCGTTCCGGGGGCCCCGCTATGCTTCCACAGACTTTACAATTGGCAAAGCCTTTGGGCTGCCAAACATGAAAGTGATTGGCGAAGGGGCAAAATTGGACTTTCGGATCAACTTCTATAACCTATTCAACCAGATCAATCTTCAACCGTTCGGCAACCAGCCGATTGGCACCATCTTGTTGAACTCGGCCACCGGCGTGCAAACGAATCCGACCGCGGCCAACGGCAACGTGAGCGGCACCTTTGGTCAGGCGCAAAGCGGATTCGCTGGGCGCGTGATCGAGGCGCAGGCTCGGTTCAGTTTCTAGCCCGGACGGGGCTCATCTCCAAACGGAGAAGAACCCGTCTCCACCCCGGAGGCTGCCAGCCGGTGATGCGAGTGGTTACTGCCGGTTGGCAGTTTCTGTTTTTGGCCCCGATAATCAGAGGGTAGGTTCGCCATCTTGTCTATGCTCCAGCTTTCATTCCAGAAAAATCGAAGTCGCGAGGTGGCTTGTGCGGAGAATTGAGAACAGCAAAATGAAATTCCCAGTGAATGAAGCGGCGGCATCGAAGCTGGGTAGCTCCGCTCGATCTATATTCCGACCTTCAGTGAAGTTGCTCGCCATTCTGTTTTTTTGCCTGTCGGCACAGATGCTTCTGGCTGCAGATTCGCCGCGCCATTTTGCTCTCCCGGTCAAGCCAGATGATGTGATCGCTACAGGCAACGAATGGATTGCCCTGCCCGCAATCCGCGCAACCGATGGGGCGCTTATGAGCTTCAACGTGCTCTCCATGCGCGACCGGGGTTTGCTCGAGGTCACTGGCGAGGGCGGAGGTCCAGCGCTCCAGCCCTATGTCTTGCTCGACGGAAAGCCCGTTCCGTTCAAGAATCTCTCGTGGGAACTTATCGAGTATTGGATTCCAGTCGCTACGCTGACCTCGGAAGGCGCCGAGATCACGCTCACGTACTGTGCTCCTCCCGGATCTCGCGCGGCCTTCGTTCACATGATTCTCGAGAATCGCCGCGCCCAAGCTATGTCAGTTACTCTCGGCCTCAAGGCGTCGTGGGGTGGCTTAAACCGGGTTACGTACACCCCCGTTGCGCTCCGGGGAGAGCGGACCGTCGGGGAAGCGGCGTGGGTCGACTCTGCGGAAGTTTTTAGTTTCATTACCCATGACACGCAGTTTGCCTGGTCCGTGATTCATCCTGGCGCGGAAGGTCACCTGAGCGTGCCGCCGGTGACGCTTTCTCCCACGCTTGACGCCCAGCGCGTCGTGACTTTGCCTCCCGGCCAGACTGCCGAGGCGAATTTCATTTTAGGAGTGGGCACGGAGGAGTTTAGCGCGCCGCATTCGGCCAAAGCTCTTCGGGAGATCATCGATCGCAACGGCGCTGATGCGGTAATCGATCGAGCGGCAGCTTGGTGCCGTCATCGCACCCGCACGACGGGCCAGGCGGACCTTGACTTCCTGATGAACCGGAATTTCCTTTTCAGCGCCTTATATGCTTGGGGAAAAACGATCGACACGGAGCAATTCATCGGAGTGACTTCCCGCAGCCCGCGCTATTACGTCTCGGCGGCTTACTGGGATCGGGATGCGATGTTGTGGAGTTTTCCGGGTTTACTGGACATTGATACATCCTTGGCGCGCCAAGCATTGGAATATGCGCTCACTACGCAACTCAGGAACACGGGAATTCACAGTCGGTTTATCGATGGAGTCGTGCTGGAAGATGGATTCGAACTCGACGAGGCGGTGGCTCCTGTTTTGGCAATGTCAGAGTACGTCGAACGCACGCATGACGATGTCTTTCTGTCGTCTCACCGCGATGCCCTGATGACTTTGCGTGACCGCCTTTTGGCGCGGCTTGACCCGGATACGGGCCTCTATTCGACGCTTCAAGACTCGCAAGATGAGTATCAAAAGCTTCCATTTTCAACCTACGACAACGTCTTGAGTTGGAGAGCGATGCTCGATCTCGCAACACTCTTTAATCGCCTGCAAGACGCCGCGAGTGCTCGCCAAATGAAAGAGAAAGCCGACGCACTTCAAAAGTCGATCATGAAATACTGCATCTCCACGGAAGCACCGGGCGCGACGGGCTCGATCTTCGCCCGCGCGACCGACGGAAAAAACTTCGACTTTGCGGATGTCCCTCCGGGGTCTCTTATGAAATTGCCGGCGCTGGGATTTCTCTCAGAGAACGATCCTGTGTTCGTCCGAACCTATGATTGGCTGCATTCAAAGAATTACAAGTACTCCTACTCCGACCAACCATACGGACTACCAGGCAGCTATCGGCTGCCAATTACGACCTCGTGGAGTGTGGCAGACCATCTGGCCCTGGCACGAGGGCGAGAGCAGGCGCTGAAGGTGCTCCGTGCGAGCAACTGGGATGGCGGAATTATCTCGGAGGGAGTTGATCCGTCAACTGGAGTGATGGACTACCCCGGGCGCGCCTTCGCTACGGCCGCAGGTTATGTCGCGCATGCGATTTGCCGGCAATTCTGCAAAAACTCTCCCTGAACTTGACTCTCCCTTGCGCAAGCAATCATGACGCGGAACGACAGAATCGAGGAGCCGGCTTACAAGAGAATGCAGAACACGATCCGAAAGCGGATCGAGGCCGGGCAGTTGAAACCTGGTGACGCTGTCGATTCTGAGAGAACTTTGGCAAGAATTCACTCTGTGAGCCTGATGACAGCGCGCCATTCGTTGACGGATCTCGCCCGCGAAGGTTTAGTCGAGCGCCGGCATGGCGTCGGCACGTTTGTGGCGCCTCCAAAGATTCATTTCAACAAACTCATGAGTTATACGGAGCAACTGACCAGCAGAGGCTTATCGGCACGTTCGCGAATCGTATCTTCAAGCATCGTTAGCAATGAGCTGGAAATTGCTGCGCGACTTGGCTTGCCGCCAATAGGAAAAATGATCAGGCTTGAACGCGTGAGGCAAGCGGCTGATGAACCTATGGCTATGGAGACATGCTACCTATCAGCTGAAGATTTTCCCAGCCTCTCCAAGACGGCGCTGGAACGAGGTTCGCTGTTTGCGATCCTGGAACGAGAATACGGAGTCGAAATTGCTTACGCGGATGAAGAGATTGACTCTACTGCGTCGGATATTAGGACTGCGGAACTCCTGGCGCTGCCGCGAAACACACCCCTGCTTAGAATTCGCCAGCTGATCTACTCGACCAAAGGCAAAGCTGTCGTTTACGTGTTAGGTCTTTACAGGTCAGGACACACGCTGGTGATCCGCAGGTTCCGGTAACGTCGTCTTCGCCGAAGGAACGGGTGCCGGTAAAGCGGAGGTTGTCGGGGAGCGGTAGGCCAACGAAAGAGGGAGATGATTCAGTGGACAGAAAAAGGACATTTTCTTACACGCTCCGTTGCTGTTGCTTGATCATTGGGATTTTTTTTGTGTCGCCAGTTGGCTTTTCGCAGGGGACGGCGACCACAACTCCCGCTCAGGACCAGAAGCCAGCAGAACAGCCGCCGGCAGCGGAACAGTTGATCCCTTGCCAAAAGTCGCAGTTGGAGCAGACCCTGAACGACTGGGCCTTCCTTGCGAAATATCGTGACGCCGATAACGAGTTGTCGCCTCCAGCGCCGAGCGAAGCGCGCGTAGTGTTCATGGGAGATTCCATCACGGAAGGCTGGGGGCAGGAGGGGACTCCAACGTCTCCTGATCGCGCTGAGTTTTTTCCCGGCAAGCCGTATGTCAATCGTGGCATCTCCGGGCAAACCACGCCGCAGATGCTGGTGCGTTTTCGGCAGGACGTCATTGATCTGAAACCGAAGGTCGTCGTCCTGCTTGCGGGCACAAATGACATCGCCGAGAACACGGGGAAGACGACTCCGCGGGAGATCGAAAACAATATCGCATCCATGAGCGATCTAGCACGAGCAAACGGTATTCGTCCTGTATTGTGTTCCGTATTGCCAGCGAACGATTTTCCTTGGCACCACGGTCTTGAGCCAGCCCCGAAGATTAAAGCTCTAAACGCATGGATCAAAGAGTACGCCGCGAAAAATGGGTTCGTTTATGTGGACTACTATTCAAGCATGGCCAACAGCGAAGGTGGCCTCAGGGCTGAGATCAGTCCGGATGGCGTGCACCCGAACAAAGCGGGATACGAAATCATGGCGCCGCTTGTCGAGGCTGGGATCGCGGAGGCCTTGAAGAAGCCGCTTCCTTGACTCGCCCGTTCATCATGTTGTTTCTTGTTTTTTGCCGCCGCATTCGCCTGAGCCTCGGGGAAGTCCGCTAAGAGGCCACGTTAGCTGCCAAGGCGCTTATGGAGCTGCGTAACGTCTGGTAAAGGCCGGTAAACCGGAGAAGTGGCTGTCACTCCACAGGTTCTACCAGGTACTGCTGGAGTTTGCCATCGGGCATGGCAAGAGTAGTGATCTTGAGGCGTCTGCCGGTACCAGAAAACTCGGCGTTAAAAGCGCGGTAAATCATCCCGCCGCGGTGAGCTTCGCTTACCAAGTAAAAGCTTGAGGGCGCACCCAACGGCTTGAGACTGGAGGCGTAATCGTCAAGCGCTTCCTGCGAAAAATAGGCATTGCAAGATGGAGTAAACAGCGATCGATCGATCTTGCCTTGCTGAAAGCTAGCGAAGAGCGCGAGGGACTGTGCTTCAGCTCTGACCGCATCAGCGCCCTGGCCGCTCAAAAGAAGCGAGGCTATCTGCTGGGCGATCTGCGACGCGCCGTTTGATGCATCCTGATTGGTGAGTACGGAGACGGAGATGCCCTCCGCAGGGATAACAATATTTTCCGAAGTGAAACCGGAAGTCTCTCCCCCATGTTCAAGTGCCGCGTGACCTGCGATGGGATTCGTCGCGAGGCCGAGAGCATAGTGAGTATCGGTACCGTCTTTCAGCCTGATGGACGTGAACATCTGTTGGTACGAAGCAGGCTTGAGTAATGAACGCTTGACAAGACTAATGTCCCACAGAGCAAGGTCGTGCGCCGTCATGCCGAGTGCAAATGCGCCATACATCCATCCTCGGCCCTCTCTCGGTGCAGGCCGCAAGGGTCCGAGAGCGTGACGGTAATAGCCACGCGCGCCCCCTTCGACGAACCGCCCGGTATCGGCGTCAACAGCCGACTTCATGGCCAGCGGTGTAAATATGCGTTTCTGGATGAAGCGTATGTAAGGTTCCTCGGTAACCTGCTCGATAATCCGCGCCGCAATCGCGTAATTCGTGTTTGAGTATTGCCATTGAGTTCCGGGATCAAAGTCCAGCGCCTTCTTCGCCCATGTATCAAGAATTTCTGCCGGCGTGATGGGATCGAAGTTCGCCGGAATCATATAGTTCTCAGGCGAGTAGTCCTGGTATCCAGAGGTGTGCGAAAGAAGCATTCGAAGCGTGACTTCGTTAGCGCGTGTGAGGGAAGGCAGATATTTAGACACAGGATCGTCGAGCGAGAGCTTTCCGTCCTGCTCAAGCAAGAGGACGGCGGCTGCGGTGAATTGCTTGGAGTTGGAGCCGATCTCATAGCGCATCTCCGGAGTAGCAAGGATCGGCGGATTGAGTTGCGCATAACCATAGGCCCGCTCGTAAGCAATTTGGCCATCGCGCGTAATGGCAAGGGAGGCGGAGGGAACTCCGGAACTATCCAGGATTTGCTTTACCAGTGGGTCAACTACGGGACTTAGTTCAACGGGCCAGTTTTTGATGGCCGGCTTTTGGCAAAACGCAGGCGCAAGAGCAAGCGATAGCACTAAAAAGAAGCGGAGTATTGAATTCATGATTCCGGAACCCGGAGCGAGCGCCCACATTCTAAATGGCCAGTTTGTCAGACTCCTCATCGGGCCGTTATTCATTCGACTGCGGCTTCCGACAATGACTTATTCTCCGAATTCCGTCTCTCTTGCCACGGAGAACAGGGCGCGCTCGCTTCGCCGTTGACGATCTCGCGAAGTCTTGGGTTCTCATCAGAAGATAATTTTTGCCGCAAGCTGCGTGTTGAATGGCTCACCCGCACCGATTCCGGGTGCAGCGTAAAAAGAGCCAATGGTTGACCCGATGGCACCTCCGCCGTCACCTGCTTGGGGTGTTCCAACCAAGCCAAGGTTGGTGTGATTGAAAATGTTAAACATATCGACCCTCAACTGAAGGGTGAATCGTTCCGTGATCTTTGTGTTCTTCAAAACGGAAAGGTCAACATCGGAGAATCCAGGATTGAAATACTGGCCGCGGCGAATCGTGCCATATTGCCCCTGTGGTGGATCCTGGAAAGCTGCAGGGTTGAACCACTGAACCACTCCGTTTACGATGCAGTGACAGAGACCGGCGTAGGGACTGACACCGGGAACAGCGTCTGCTCGGTCGAAAAATTCTCCATTTCCGCTGGTGTTCGTGCTTGCCATGGGTGTGTAGGGCTGCCCGGTATGGAAGGCCAACCCGCTACTCACCTGCCAGCCACGAGTCAAGTTTTTCGGTCCATGCGAAGATCCCGGCACAAGGTAGGTGACGTAGCCAACGAATGCGTGGCGGGTATCGAAGTCGCTGTTGCCGTATTCCGCCCTCAGGTTGGTGCTGTCTTGCGGCAGGTAGGGAATCAGACCGGTTTCGTAGTCCAGGGCGTGCGCAAAGGTGTAACTGAACTGTGACGTCAGGCCATGCCAGGCGGCAGTCCGAATGAGTGTCTGCAGTGAGTTGTAGTTGGCATTTTCACCACTCTGCACCTGATTGATCGAACCGTAGTTCGGAAACTTCGCAAAGAATGGGCGTGAACACTGCAACGGCGACGGACAAGCGGCCGTAGGCGCGAGGAACGCACTTCCCTGCGCAGCCTGATTGATGTCCACCACGTCGGTCAGATGACGAGACACCGAACCGACGTATCCCACTTGTGCGATGACAGCTTGTCCGAGACTCTTCTGCACATTCAGGTTATAGTTCGACGTCACTGACGGTCGGAATTTCGGATCGACGGAGAACAAGCTGGTGACCCCCGCCCCGGCAATCGCCTCGCTCAGCGAAGGGAACACTGGTTTGTTAGGGACGAATATATTGACTGAACCAGTCGTAGGATCAGTAATTGCTGTGGCCGCAGCCACTGGTTTCGAGCCGCCTGGATTGTCTTGAACGCCCACCGCGCCGCCGTTAGAAGTGCCGGAGAGGTTGAGGAAGGGGATCAGATAGGGTGAGTCGTAGTAGAGCCCGTATCCGCCGCGAATGACAATCGACCCTCCTTCCTTGGGTTGGTAGGCGAAGCCCAGGCGAGGGCTAAAGGCCCCCCGATACTGTTGATAGACATTAGCGATGGTTGATCCGGCAACCGCGATCCCATTCGGAGCGTTCGGATCGAACACCGTAAGATCCTTCGCTCCGTTGTGCATCGGACCGGAGTAGTCATAGCGCAAACCGTAGCTCACACTTAGTTTTTTGGATACCTCCCAAGTGTCCTGGGCAAACAAGTTAAACGAATTCACGATTACGTGGCGCTCCGGATCGCCTTCTATGATATTTGCGCTCGAAGTGCAGCCAGCCAGGAAATCCGATAGAAACAGAACGTTGGAGTCAAAGCTGCCCGGATTATTCAGGTTATAGCCCGGTGCAAATGCGCCCAGATTCTTTGTAGCCAGGCCATCGCAAGAAGTTTTCACCCCGCTCACCGGGAAAAACCACGGCCCCTGAGAGCCGTCGAAATTGAAAGTGCCACGTGGGTTGGCGTGGTAGTAGTCATCCACTCGAACCTGACGGAACTCACCGCCAAAACGCATCTGGTGCGCGCCGAGCACGTAAGAAATTGCATCATTAAGATGTCCGGTGTTGTCGTCACGACCGGAAAAGCTTCGTGGACCGGTAATATCGAAGCCGCTGCTTCCTCCCGTCAGGCCTTGGCCCGAGGCCGGCGGCCCAATGATGATTTTCGGCGCGCCGGGGAGGGCGGCCTGATCAACGCCTGTGTTCAGGCCGAGTGCGATAGGGTTAAAGCTGCTATTCGCATCCTTAAATGACACCTGGTAGTAGTTAACTCCAAAGTATATCTGGTTCGTGAGGCTCGGCGAAAATACGGTGTCGTAAATGATCGAGTCATTCTGCACATGGGTAGGAGCCACCGTGTAGTATTGTGCAAGATTCGAACCATCGACAGCCACTTGTGGTCCTTCACCAGCAAAGAACTTGGCGGAGAGATGGTTCTTCACATTGATGTTGTAATCCAGTTTGATGATGCCGTTGTAGCTGTAGCCGGTCTCTGGAGCATTCGCGAAGAAGTTACCAGGGTGCGCTGGACCGGTAAGTGCGTTTGCCGGCCACAAACTCAACAGGGCGGACGAAACTGGATTGACCGGTACTCCATAGAAGCCGAGTAAGTTTTCCGCTGCAGCTTGGTAGGCAGTCGAAGGTTCGGTGGCGTTTGTTGAATTGCCGATGATGAAGTTTTGGTACTCGAATGCCCCGAAGAAGAACAGTCGGTCCTTCAGGATGGGGGCACCCAATGACGCGCCTGTATTGTAGTTGCGCTCCTTATTCTTCTTGACTCCTGATGGTGCGAAGGGGCTATTCGCCGCGAAGAATTCGTTCCGATTGAAGTAATACGCCGATCCGTGGAACTGATTGGTGCCCGACTTGATGATTAGGTTCATCGTACCACCAGGATTGCGGCCAATCTCCGGCCCCGAGCTGGTGACGAAGGAGAATTCCTGTATGGCGTCCAAGGGCACAAGTGTACCGGCGATGCTCGATCCACTGCTCAGATTGGCCGCCGAGAGGTTCCACCAAATATCATTGTTGTCTGTGCCTTCGATCTGATAATTGATCTGGTTGGCACGAGTGCCGTTGACGGACGAAGTTCCGCCGCCGCCCGTGATCGCGTATCCGGCAAAGCCTGGGGTCTGGCCGATCAACTCAGTGAAGTCGCGACCGTTCTGCGGGAGATCCTGGACCACCGTCGTGGGGATAACAGTACTCAGGGTTGCATCGGTTGTACTCAGCGCCAACTGATCTGCCCTTACCTCCACTGTTGTCGTGACCTCGGCGGGGGAAACGACGACCGGGAGGGTATACACAGTACCCGCGCTTACGGGTACGTTGCTCACTTTAACGCTCTTAAACCCGGTGACGCTCACGTCGATGGTGTATGAGCCTGGCGGGAGATCCTGAAAGAGGAATTGACCGGCACTCGTTGAGGTGGTGGCGTACTCTGCGGCAGTCGCATCATTTGTGGCAGCCACTTTTGCGTTGGGCACGACGGCACCGCCCTGATCACTTACCGTCCCGCTGATCCCGCCGCGAAAGTTCTGCGCGGAAGCGGCGATGGCCACCAAGAGAATCAACAGGAAAGCGAAAAAACATTCACGAATTCCTAGGTGCGAACTTGGCATGCGGTTTCTCCTTTCCGAACTCGAAAAGCGTTGCGATTCCTCGCGCAGTTGGCCTAAGATAGCGCTGAAAATACCTTAGAGGCGTGAGCTAAAGGTGAGTTTTCGCTGAGGGCGGCCTTCCCCCGTTTCATCGAGCTCCTTTTTCAAGAACCGTATCCGACCGAATTTGAGCTGACGTTGCGACGCGATCCAGTGCGTCCTCCATGGCCGAGATGACCTCGCCCAGAATTCCCTCGTTGATCGCTGTCGACATCGAGATGAGTCCACACGGTCCCATGTGGACGCCGTTGTTAATGCATGCCAGGTGGAAGCGCAGGCTGAGACTCTCATTCGGGATGTCTGTACCAGGTTTCAATTTGTCTCGGGTGAAATACACGCCCATAACGGAGCCCTCGTTGAGGACGACCAAGGGAAGTCCCAGTTTTTCGGCTCGGCGCTCGAGTGCAGTCTTCAGTCGGCCAGCAAGCTTATCCATTTGGGCGATTCGTGCTGCGGTCAGGTCCTCTATTGTGATTCGCCCAGCGACGCTACCTAGCACGTTGCCGTTGAACGACCCTCCATGGTAGACGCCGTTGGACCCGGCAGGATCCGCAAGATCCATGATTTCTCGGCGTGCTCCCACGGCCCCCAAGGGTGTGCCGCCACCGATGAACTTGCCCAGAAAGGTAACGTCCGGCTCCAACCCGAACTTCTCGGCAGCCCCACCAGGTGCCAGACGGAACATCAGGCAGTCATCGAGTACGAACAAGGCCCCCACTCGGTAAGCTGCCTCTTGCACGTCGCGCAAAAAGTTCCCCGCTGGCGGGGTAACCACCCCGGTGTACATAACGGGTTCAAGCAGCACTGCGGCGATCTGCGGTCCGTGCTTGGCTAGAGCTCGTTCGAATGATGACAGGTCATTGAAGTCGGCCAAAACTGTATGCCCAAGAATTTCACCCTGCCCGTGCAGTCCGGCTTCGAGGTCGCTGTAGGTTCCGTGATAGCCTGCGGCCGCTTTCAGGATGAGCGGACGGCCCGTGAAACGACGCACCAGCTTGACCGCCAACATCCCCGCCTCTGTCCCGGAGTTGGTGAAGAGCACGCGCTCGAAGATCTTGATCCGACTGCGGAGCGTCTCGGCGAACTCGATCTGTTGGCGCGAGGTGCCGAGCCATGCCCATCCTTCCGGGAGTCGGGCTGCAATGGCCTCGGCGACCGGTCCATAGGCATGGCCATGAATCAGACTGAGTCCGTTGTAGATGAGGTCCACGTAGCGGTTGCCGTCGACATCCCATAGGAACGCACCCTTACCTCGCTCCATTACCACTGGATAAGGACGATGGTACCCAAAATTGCGTGTCACTCCTCCCGGCAGACTACGGGCAGCGTGCTCCATCAACTCGGATGACTTGCAAGTCTTCGCCGCGTATGTCTCTTCGATACTTTTGGGTGCCATGATCGTTCGTCCTTTTGGCAGATCTCTGCCTGTTACTTCGTTTTGATGACGGCAATGGTGTCGATTTCCAGGTGGGCGTTAACCAGCAGCCCTGCCACCTGCACGGTCGAACTAGCGGGAGGGGAGTCCGGAAAGGTTTCTTTGCGTACGCGATCGTAGGCTGGATAATCAGACAAATTCGTGAGGTACGCGGTAATGCGAACCACCTCCCTCATGCTGCTCCCAGCCTTTTCCAGCGCAAGCCGGATATTGCCGAAGCAGAGTCGCGCTTCCTCTTCGAATGCCCCAGCAGTGACCTTCACTGGGCCATCAGGAGGATGGCCCACCTGGCCGGCGATGTAGACGGTCGAATACTCGTCTGTTGGGACCACTGTCGCATTGCTGAAATTGGCCGAGAATGGGTTAGGAATTCGTTTGAGCATTGGTTTTATCTCCCTGTTTGCACTGCTTCCCCGGATTTGGAAACGTTTCTCTTTAGTGCAGGGCCAGAGTGAAGCAGAATAAGCCTCGGGCCAGCCGTGACCTGTGAGTTGTAAGTGAGTTTTCGCTGAGGGTCAATAAAGGAGCCTTTCAACGAGCTAGAATACGAGCGCCCTTGCATCAGTCCTAATCTCGGAGGCTTCTATGAAAGAGATCGCGGCGTTTCTGGTGTTCTTAGCCCTCGGTTGCTCCGCAATGGCGCAGTCCAAGCCGGCTTACCAGCCCGCCCCCGAGAAAGACCGGGAGGTCGCTGTCGACATTTTTAGGCAGCTAATCGAGACGAACACCTCGCATTCCGTCGGATCGGTAACCGAGGCCTCTAAGGAGATGCAGAAGCGTTTTCTCGACGCCGGATTTTCTGCTAGCGATGTCATGCTCCTGGGACCCAGCGAACGCAAACAGAATCTCGTGGTACGATACCGAGGGACAGGCGCGCGAAAACCCATTCTCATCATCGGACACCTTGATGTTGTCGAAGCCCGACGATCGGAGTGGAGCACCGATCCATTCCAGTTCGTCGAGAAGGATGGTTACTTCTTTGGCCGCGGCACGCAAGACATGAAGGACAACGCTGCTATCCTGGTCGCAAACTTTATCCGGCTCCGTCGCGAAGGGTACAGACCTGACCGCGATCTCGTCTTGGCCCTTACTGCCGATGAAGAAAACGGTCCGGACGACGGCGTGGACTGGTTACTCAAGAACCACCGCGACCTCCTTGACGCGGACTTCGTTCTAAACCTCGATTCTGGAGGCGTCGAGACGGACCGCGGCAAGCCGATGGTTATGGGAATCGAGGCTGCCGAAAAAACCTACGCCGATTTCCATCTCAGGATGACTGATCGCGGCGGTCACAGTGCCCTGCCCCATGCCGATAATCCTATCGACCATCTCGCGGCTGCGCTTGGGCGGTTGGACCGCTCGGCTTTTCCTTACGAACTCAACGCGGTCACTAGGGCATACTTTTCGGATCTTACGTCTCGCGTCCCCGCTGAAGATGCCGCCGCCATCCATGCCATCTTGCAGAAAACACCTGCAAACGCAAAGCGGGGATTCGAACAGCTCTCTCGCAACACATACTACAATGCGTTGCTTCGAACCACCTGCACACCCACTCGCTTTTCCGCCGGCTACGCCAACAACGCGCTTCCTCAAATTGCGGACGCCAACGTCAACTGCCGGATTCTCCCGGGCCATTCGCCGGAGGAAGTGCGCCAAGACCTCATTCGCATCATCGCTGATCCCAAGATCAGCGTCCGTTACGGGAACTTTGCTGGTCAGACCTTCGACTCGGCGCCTGATCGCAAGTCTTTCCCCCCGCCGCTTCCGCGCCCTGATGTGGTCGAGCCCATCGAGCGCATCGTTCAGCAAATGTGGCCCGGTACGCCAGTCGTCCCGGAAATGGACCCCGGCGCCGACGACTCCGTTTACACCATAGCCGCCGGTATTCCATCCTACGGAGTCTCCGGCATCGCCCTAGACAATGACGACATCCGCGCCCACGGGAAAGATGAGCGCCTACCCATCGAATCCTTCTATCGGGGTCTCGATTTTTACTATCTGTATCTGAAGGCTCTTAGTACTGCAGATGCAGGGAAGTGATCCCGGAGCAAGAAATATGTTTGAGGACTTGACTATCGGCTGGGTTGGTCTTGGGAAAATGGGACGACCGATGTCTCGGCGGGTTTACGAGGCGGGTGCGCGCGTTTTCGTGACCAGCCGCAATCAGGCGGCTGTCGACGAAATGGTCGGCTATGGTCTGCAGGGTGTGGCGAGCCCGCGTGACGCCGCCAGGAATGCCGATATAGTGATTGTCACCTCGTTTGATGCGACCTCCGTACGCGCTGTACTCACGGGCGAAGACGGTATTGTTGCAGGCATTCGTCAACGAGGGTTGGTCATTGACATGGGGACAACGGATGTCGCCGCAACCCGCGAGTTTGCTCACATGGTAGAGGCGCATGGCGGCTCCTATCTCGATGCGCCGGTCTCAGGAGGAACCGGCGGGGCGGCGGATGGCAGCCTGACGATCATGGTTGGGGGAGATGCGGCAGACCTGCAGCGCGCTATGCGGATTTTCTCAGTGCTAGGTAAGCATGTGACGCACGTTGGTCCCGTCGGTGCCGGACAGGTGGCCAAGGCTGCCAATCAGGTTATCGTCGGGCTGACAATCGCTGCCGTGGCCGAAGCGTTGGCGCTTGCTGCGCGTGCCGGGGTCGACTTGGCCAAGACTCGTGAAGCCTTGCAGGGAGGGTTTGCCGATTCCCGCATTCTGCGTGAGCATGGATTGCGCATGATCGAGGGGAATTATGCGCCGGAAGGAACCATCGCAGTGCAGCGTAAAGACATGCGTCAAGCCTTGTCTCTCGCAAAATCAGTGGGGTTGCAGATGCCGATCACGACGCTGGTGGCTGAGCGCTTTGACGCTGTGGCGGCGTGCGGGTACGACCGCCTCGATCAAAGTGCCTTTTTCAAACTCATGGAATCTGCCGATGGCCGATTTTTCCTTGACGCTCGGAAAACCTAGTGGAGATGGGGATGCAAAGAAGCCCAACCTTATTGTGATGTGGCAAGACCCACTTGCCGCGCCACGTCTTGAACGGATTGCATCCGGCGCAGCTTCTCGAATCTGGAGTCAACCGCAAGGTTCACCAGATATGCGGATCGCTCACGACATGCCCTGCCAAGCCACGAGATTGTCTGACCGAAGTCACCTAGCGCAAAGCTGATCGTTGCCATGTCATATGCTGGGACGTATCGATGGGTAGCGATCTCACGCAATTTAGACAACACCTTCGGGCCTTCACTCTTTCTGCCGCTCGTCGCATATGCATGACCGAGGGCAGCTACTATGGCGGGAGTTCTTTCCGTGATCCTGCTCGCTTTTTCAAGACTGTTGAAGGCCTCTGGAAACATCCCACTTCGTTCGTACGCGAGCCCTAATCCCCAATGGGCTAAGCCAAAGTCTTCATCCATTTCAAGTACCTGGCGGTATTGCGCAATGGCTTGGTCATAATGGTTGGCATGAAGAAGAACCCACGCGACGTCCGTGTTGATTTGTAGAGAAAGTGGATCAAGTTCGCGCGCCAACTGTATTTGTTCAATGGCTTCGTCGTGGCGCTTCATCGACGTAAGAAAATCGGCGTACCATTGGTGGGCTGCGACAGACAGAGGATCAAACTCAATGGCTTTCTTGAAGCCTCGTTCCGCCGCCACCCAGTCCCATTCATAAAGCATCATGCCGTAGGCACGGGTCGCGTGCGCATCGGCAAGCGCCGGGTCGAGATGAAGTGTTTTTTGGGTCGCTACTTTCGCCCGGCTATATATTTCGCGCGGCGAGAACGAACCATAGTAACCAAGGACGGTGTATGCGCGAGCGAGGTCGGCATAAGCTGGCGCGTTGTCCGGCGCTTGGGCTATCGCCAGCTTGAAGCACTCAATCGCCTTGTAGATGTTCTTTTCAGTCTTCTGGTTCAGATAGTAGCGGCCCTTTTGGTTCGCCACATTGTTCTCGGCGAGGCCCGCGGGAGGTACGGCTTTTTCGATCAGTCTAGAGTTTAGGTGAACAGCGGTATCGCGGACCATCGCACGAACAATCTGATCCTGCAGCTCGAGATCGTCTTGCGTGTGCAATTCGTAACATGATCCCCATTCGTTCCGGTCGGTCAAGGGGTCAATCAATCTCACTGTCACTCGTACCCGCACTCCCGAATGCAGAACGGTCCCTTCCAACACCCGGTCGACACCGAGTTCCTTCCCAATTCTCGGCAACGACTTGGTGGTATGTTTGTATCGCATGCTGGTGGTGCGAGAAACAACTCGCAGGGAGCTGCTGGTCGAGAGGTGGGTAATCAGGAGATCAGTGATTCCATCCGCGAGGAGATTCGTCTGGGCGGAGCAGCCCAAGTCACTGAACGGCAACACCGCCAAGGTAATGGTGCGGGATTTGCGGATCACAGGTTGTACACTTGTGATCGCGGGCCCAACGAATGCGCCTGTAGCATCGTCCATTCTGTCCAATGGTGCCTTGAAGCGATAGCCCCTCCGGTGGAGGGTCTCAATGTAGCGCGGCCTTCTTGCGTCATCGCCCAGCACCTTCCGGATTTGCCGGATACAGAAGTTGGTGCTCGCTTCGAAATCAACGAAGGTCTCGTTTCCCCACAGTTGTCGGCGGATTTCTTCACGCGAGACGGCCTGACCGGAATGACCGGCCAGTAGAGCCAGAACTTTGAAGGGTTGGGGCTGGAGCGAGGCTAGTGTACCGTCTGTTCGTAACTCACCACTCGAGATGTCCAATTCGAAACCGTCGAAACGAAGTACCCCAACCTCTGCGCGATTGGTCATAAAGGCTCGCTTTGAGTATGATTTCGCTTGGTCTACCCACTGGCGAAAGATCATACCATTAGATGTTTGGATGCCGCAAATTATAGTAAATGCAGGCTTGACTCCAATGATCAGAAGCGCATATATTCACATTGGCCGGACCACCGGATGGTTGCCGTCCAGGACATTGAGGGGTGATGGCAAACCGTTTCTATCTTCAGAATTGAAGGGCTGGCTGAGTAGGCGGTAAGTGCGCAATTTCCGGCGGTCGTTTTTTTGCAAACGGCAAGGATGAAGCGACTGGACTGTGGTTCGCCACAGGCAGAGAAGGCGAACCGGAGTCTCAAGCGAAGAACCGCCCTTTGGGCGTGTCTATAAATCAATCGTGGCTCATCAATTTCTCACTCCCGTCACCCGAACGACCCTCACCGGCGACATTTGCCGCAAGATGGTGACGCATCTGATTCGAGGCGACTGGGGACCGGGAGAGCGAATTCCTCCCGAGCGCGAGTTGTGCCTACAGCTCGGCGTGGGACGGGCGTCTCTCCGCGAAGCGCTGAAGGCTCTTGAGATCATGGGAATGATAGAGACGCGGCTGGGCGACGGGACCTACGTGTGCGAAAGATCTGAGTTTCTGTCTCGCCCCCTGCTGTGGGCAATTACCAGCAGCTCGGAGGCAGAAGCGCAGGAACTGGTGGAAGCTCGCACCCTGATCGAGGTTGAACTCGCGGGTTTGGCGGCGCAACGGGCAAGCACCACCGATCTCGAGGAAATTGGCGGTCATCTGGACGAAATGGAAGAAGCCCAAGCCGATATAGAGCGGTTCCAGAGGGCTGATATTGCTTTTCATCTGGCGATCGCCCGCGCGTCACACAACAGCATTCTGACCAATGCCTTACTTCTCATCCGGAATCTGCTTCAGAATTGGATTGGCAGCACGCTGCAGGTGGAAGGCGTGGCGGCCAAGGCCCTTGAACAACACCAGCGGGTATTTGTTGCCATTGCGAAGAAGAATCAGTTGGCGGCTCGATCGGCAATGCACGACCACCTGCGAGAGATGGCGGGTTTCCTTTTAAAGGCCTCAGAAGTACGCAATGGTGGCGCGGTGGTTTTCGAGACGCAAGACCAGCCCTCCGAGTAGATAGGCCCCTCGCCCGCCCTTCGCAAGAAATCAGTGAGTCTGAAATATCTGTTCCGAATCCTGCACAAACACTCGAAACAGCTGTGTGCGATTCTTCACTCGCATCGGGGGTGGAGACTCCTATACCGGAGATTTTGTTCCTCGTCACAACCAAACCTACATCTTCTCTATTTTTACACACTCAAAATTACGTCACCGCAGCATCCCAGTCCCTGCTGCCGGGCGCTTAGTGATAACTCACTAAAAACTCACAATTCGGCCACCAAGAGGCAGGTATCGTGAATTCGACCGCAGATCACCTTCTCGGTTGAGAGTCTCCAACACGATGGCCGTCTCGGAGCGTGAACCAAGTTCAAGCGGTTGGTGGGCTTCCTGTTACTCCCGCGCAACGAGGTAGAAGATAATGATTGCAGCTAGCAAAGCAAAGATTTCGAGAGGGCGTTTGCTGATCAACGGCGAGTGGATCGAGGGGTCGAAGAAATTCGAGTCGATCAACCCTGCCACCAGTGAAGTGCTGACGCAAATTGCAGAAGCCTCAGCCGCGGATGTCGACCACGCGGTGGCGGCCGCTCGGCGCGCATTCGAAGACCGCCAAGGGCCATGGCGGAAAATGTCGGCCAGCGAACGCGGGCTGCTCATCTGGCACCTGGCGGATCTGGTGGAAAAGAACATCGATGAAATCGCTGAACTGGAAACACTCGACAACGGCAAGCCAATCTTTGAATCGCGAAATATCGATGTTCCGATGGTAATTGACGTTCTGCGGTATTTTGCGGGATTGTCGACCAAGATTCAGGGGGAAACGGTCAACACCTTTGAAACTGCGTTCACCTACACGGTGCGGGAGCCGGTGGGCGTCGTCGGTCTGATCATCCCATGGAATTTTCCTCTGCTGCTGGCTTCCTATAAGATCGGTCCGGCATTGGCCTGCGGCAATACCCTCGTGGTTAAACCTGCCGAGCAGACTCCGCTGACTACTTTGCGATTCGGGGAACTCGCGGTGGAAGCTGGCGTACCCGCGGGAGTGCTGAATATTCTTACAGGCGGGCCGGAAACAGGGAAGGCGATTGTCCGTCATCCCGGGATCGACAAGATTGCTTTTACCGGCTCGACTGCCGTGGGCAAGGAAATCATGTGTGGCGCGGCCGATAGCTTAAAGCGCGTAACGCTGGAACTGGGCGGCAAATCTCCCAACATTGTGTTCGCCGATTCCGAGGTTGATAATGCGGTGAAGGGCGCGATCAACGGCATTTTCTACGGCAAAGGCGAGGTTTGCAATGCCGGCTCCCGTCTGTTCGTAGAACGCAGAATCGAGGACGAGTTTCTGGACAAGCTGGTGACGCGAGCGAAAAAGCTGCAGCCCGCCGACCCCCTTGATCCCAAGACACGGATGGGCGCCATTGTCAGCCAGGACCAGATGCGAACGGTTCTCGCGTACATCGAAGCGGGGAAGAAGGAGGGGGCTAATCTGATCGCTGGCGGAAATCGCGTATCGGTCGGTGGCGGCGAAGGATTTTTCATTGAACCCACGATTTTTCGCGGTGTGAAGAATGATATGAAAATCGCGCAAGAAGAGATTTTTGGCCCCGTACTGGCAACGTTAAGCTTCGACGACGTAGATCAGGTCGTAGATCTAGCCAATCGCAATCAATACGGCCTGGCAGCTGCGATATGGACGCGCGACCTGAAGAAAGCTCACACAGTTTCCCGTCAACTCAAGGCTGGAACGGTGTGGATCAATACTTACGGGCCGCTTAATGCAGCATTGCCTTTCGGTGGTTACAAGAGTTCCGGCTTCGGTCGTGAATTGGGCATGCATGCGATTGAGCATTACACGGAATTGAAAACGGTCTGGCTGAACTTGGCATGAGGCCAGGAGTCCCGAGGAACACGATTCGCCTGGCAGAGAACAAGGCCTCTCCATCCTTGGTTCTCGCAGTGGCTGGGTGACTCAGGAAATACCGACCTCATATGAGAATTGGTGTAGAGCCCGATTCGCCTCACAACCGCACCGGGCGGCAGACGACGCAACCGACGCTGGCGCGTCGGCTGTCGGTGCTCGACGCGACATTAATCGTGGTAGGCGGAGTGATCGGGTCAGCCATCTTCATCACTCCGGCGGACGTCGCCAGACAGGTTGCGAACCCGATTCTTGTTCTTCTTCTCTGGACGGTCGCGGGACTCGTTGCGCTCCTTGCAGGATTTGCCTTCGCCGAATTAGGTGCGATGTTTCCCGAAGCGGGGGGGCAGTACATCTATATCCGTGAAGCGTACGGCTCTTTTGTCGCGTTCATCTATGGCTGGATACTGTTCACCGCAGGCAATAGCGGGGGACTGGCAGCGGTGGCCATCGGGTTCGCTCTTTTCTTTGGCAGAATTATTCCTGCCGCTTCGGGTGAAGCCGTTCTGTACACCCATACCTTTCCCCACGATATTACCTGGCATCTGACTCGCGGTTCTCTCGTTGCCATCTTCTTTATCATCTTGTTGACCATGGTGAATATCCGAGGTGTAAAGGCGGCGGCGATTCTGCAAAACTTCACCGGCTTTTTGACGCTGGTTGCAGTCGGGCTCATGGTCGCGCTCGGTCTCACTTTCGGACATGGCTCCTGGTCGCATTTCGCACCATCTTCGTCGACCCCCTTCTGGCCATCCCTGCCTGCGATCGCCATCGCTTTTGTCGCGCTGTTCTGGACCTACGATGGTTGGAACATCATCTCGTGGGCTGCGGGTGAAATCAAAGATGCCAAGCGCAATCTGCCGCGAGCCATGATCTGGGGCATTCTGCTTGTCATCGTTACGTATGTTTCCGCCAATATCGTCTATGTATATGCCTTACCGATGACACGGATTGCGCGACAGAGCACCTTGGCGGAGGCTGCTGTCTCGACGCTGTTCACACCCGCTATGGGGAGGCTCGTGTCCCTTGTGATTGTCGTCGCTTGTTTTGGCTCGATGTCGGTGGTTATTCTCGGCGGCGCTAGGGTCTACTATGCAATGGCCAAAGACGGCGTTTTTTTCCCATCGATGCAAAAGCTTCACCCCCGTTGGAAGACCCCAGTCGTAAGCCTGGTGGTTCAGTGTGTCTGGGTATGCGTCCTCACCGCTAGTGGAGGTTATGAAGCTCTATACACATGTTTTACTTTCATGATGACGCTCACGTACGTATTTACGGTTGCCGCAGTTTTCATTCTTCGGCACTCCCGGCCAGACATTCCGCGTCCCTACCGCTGCCTTGGCTATCCTTGGTTACCGGCTTTGTATTTGTTGGTAGGAACTATCTTTGTGCTGACCACTTTGTTCGCGCGTCCCCTGGAATCAGTGGTTGGCTTGCTACTTGCGTTGCCGGGAGTGCCCGCATATTTTTACTGGCGACGTTCCACTGCTCGGCGAGCAGAAACAGGCTGAGGACCTCCTCAATTCGATTTGTCGCGCCACACGGGCAAAAACGAGCTGTTGGGAGCCGCTGTATCCAGCATAGGAGGAGCATACGATGTCCGAGCTAGAGGTCCAAATTGCAAATCCCGGCTCAAGCCACAAGACTTCGCGATGCAAGATGAACAATAGCAACGCTCGAAGCAGGGCGATAACGGAAGGAATTGAGCGGACGCCCAACCGTGCCATGCTGCGGGCCGTCGGTTTCCGAGACCAGGATTTCGAGAAGCCCATCCTTGGTGTGGCCAGCGCGTACAGCACGATAACTCCGTGCAACATCGGCCTCGGCAACCTGGCGGACTGCGCCGTTGCATCACTTCGCCAACTAGGCGCGATGCCCCAAGTGTTCGGCACGATCACGGTGAGCGATGGAATCTCCATGGGAACCACGGGCATGCGTTACAGTCTCGTCTCGCGAGAGGTGATCGCGGATTCCATCGAAACGGTTTGTCAGGCGCAATGCATGGATGGCCTGCTGGCCATCGGCGGCTGCGACAAGAATATGCCGGGCGCGATGATTGCCATTGCGCGATTGAACATTCCGGCAATCTTCATTTACGGTGGCACCATCAAGGCGGGCCATTATCAGAACAGGGACTTGACGGTTGTGAGCGCCTTCGAGGCAGTCGGCGAATACTACGCGAAGAAAATCGGCGCGCAAGAGCTTTTGGAAATCGAGCGCCGAGCCTGTCCCGGCGCCGGATCGTGCGGCGGAATGTACACGGCCAATACCATGTCCGCTGCAATCGAGGCACTGGGGATGAGCCTGCCCCACTCCTCCACCATGGCTGCGGAAGATGAAGAAAAAGTTGAAAGCACGGCGCGCTCTGCCGAAGCGCTGCTCTCCGCGGTCCGAATGCAGCGATTGCCCCGGCAACTGTTGACCCGCGAAGCCTTTGAAAATGCGATTGCCATCGTTATGGCCATCGGCGGCTCAACCAACGCGGTTTTGCACCTGCTCGCTATCGCGCACGCCGCCCAGGTTCCACTCTCTCTCGATGATTTCGACACCATCGGCTCTCGCGTGCCGGTTTTGTGCGATTTGAAACCCTCTGGCCGATACGTCACCACCGACTTGCATCGCGCTGGCGGCATCCCTCAAGTGATGAAAACACTCCTGGCCAACGGACTCCTTCACGGAGATGCACAGACAATCAGCGGCCAAACGGTAGCCGAGACACTGGTCGGCATACCAGAAACGCCGCCCGCTAGCCAGGATGTGATCCTCCCGTTTCACAATCCGGTTGCCCCACACGGACATCTCATCATCCTGCGCGGGAACCTTGCCAGCGAAGGGGCCGTGGCGAAAACAAGCGGAATCAACTGCACTCGATTCACGGGACCAGCCTCGGTGTTCGATTCTGAGGAGGAAAGCCTGCAGGCGATTCTTTCGGGCCGGATCAAGCCTGGCTGCGTGGTTGTAATTCGTTACGAAGGCCCTAAAGGCGGCCCCGGGATGCGGGAGATGCTTGCTCCGACATCTGCGATTATCGGCGCCGGTCTGGGTAACTCGGTGGCCCTGATCACCGACGGCCGATTCTCAGGCGGAACGCACGGACTGGTCGTCGGACATGTCGCACCAGAAGCGGCGGTCGGCGGTGCCATTGCGTTCGTTCAAGATGGCGATCTGATTACCGTGGATGCAGAAAGACGGATGTTGCAGTTGGACATCACGGATCACGAATTCCAGGGGCGAAAAGTCAAATGGCGGCCTCCTGCAACCCGTATCAGCCGTGGCGTATTGGCGAAATACCTCAGGCTCGTCTCCAGCAGTAGTCTGGGGGCAGTCACGGACTGACGGCCGCTTAGCTTTATGGGAGACCGAATACGCCGGATCTCGGAACCCACACTTGCTTGCCCCCACGCCAAGCCTGGCGCGACACACCCGAGAAATTTCATTGTGACTCTGTAATGGGCGTGGGCCCTAGTAGAGTATTCCCATCCCGATTCCGGGCTCTGTAAGAACAGTCCCGTCAATCGCACTCTTGGGATGTTCGTGATGATCTGATCGACAAGATAGCGATAACCTCGCGAAAAGGACTCGAAGATCTGCTGATTGTACGGACGGACCATCCCGTCATTCATACCCAGCATTACGGTGACCACTGTCGGATGAAAGGCGAATACGTCGTCATGAAGGCGCAGATCGATGGGCCCAGCCCAACCTCCTGAGACGCGATCTCCTCCGACGCCGCCGTTCCAGAACGCGATTTCGCGGGCGGGAAAGCGAGTGAGCGCGTATTCTTCGACGTCCGCCGTGTACAAGTGCTGCTCTGTGATGCTGTCACCGTAAAAAACAACCCGGTCCCCGTCCCGGAGGCCAAAATCCTTATTGGTCGTGTCTTGGGCTTGCCCGCGGGTAATCGTGCAACTCAAAAGGAGAATCGAAGCAGCCCAGCACAGCATTCTGAGAATGTGGGATCGCTTCATGATCGCTCCTTCGTCAAAATTGGTTCAGAAGGATTCTAGTAATAAGGCGCGCTCTCGACTCCGTCGTCGATCCGACTAATCCCCAACCTACGACAAAGTCGACGGCCAAGTCCGCCAGTTCACGTATAACCTAACAGCAGCACGAGACGGAAATTGCCGGAATTCGTTTCCAAGCAGCCTCTGTGAAGCCCCACGCTAGAGAGCAACCTTATCGGCACCTTTAAGGCCGAGCATCTTGCGTGTTTCATCCGGAGTGGCGGTCTCCAGTGAAAGCTCTGAAAGAATCCGGCGCATTTTTGTCACCTGGTCCGCACTTGACTTGGCCAGTTCGCCCTTGGCGATATACAGGCTGTCCTCGAGACCCACTCGGACGTTGCCGCCCATGATGGCCCCGAGCGTGCTCAGACGCATCTGGTGGCGACCAGCGCCCAGAATCGACCACTGATAATTCTGCCGTCCGAACAAACGGTCAGCCGTTGCCCGGACGTAGCTGAGCAACTCCACGTCGGTTCCCATGGCTCCAAGAATTCCGAAGACGGTTTGGATGAAGAGCGGCGGTTGCACTAATTTCTGGTCGAGGAGATACGCCAGGTTGTAAAGATGGCCCATGTCGTAACACTCGAATTCAAACCTCGTGCCACACTCCTCCCCGAGTTCCTTTATCACGCGCTTCATGTCTAGGAAAGTATTTCTGAAGATATTTCCCTCACTGCGCGCAAGGTAATCTTGCTCCCAATCGAATTTCCACTCTTTGTAACGGCTCGCCAGCGGGTGGATGGAAAAGTTTATGGAACCCATATTGAATGAAGCCATTTCGGGTTTGACCCGCTTGGCCGCTGCCAGTCGGTCGTCCAGGTTCATGTACACACTGCCGCCGGTCGTGATGTTGATGACTGCGTTAGTTGCGGCTCTAACTTTGGGCAGATACTGCATATACATCGCCGGATCGCCCGTCGGATGTCCATTCTTTGGATCCCGCGCGTGGAAATGAAGGACTGCCGCACCCGCCTCGGCCGCGTCGATGGCATGGCGCGCGATATCGTCCGGGGTCCACGGAAGATACGGAGACATCGTCGGCGTATGAATCGACCCGGTGATTGCGCAGCTAATAATGACCTTACTGTCCATGCTAAACCTCCTCCTACATGGTCATCCAGCTTAGATGCGTATGTGTGTTCGAATTGTGAGTTTTAAGTGAGTAGTCACTGAGTGCGGGCCGCTGCCGTGACGAATCATGCTATCCTTCGGCCAGTTTTGAAAGATCCACTTGGTGATAGGAAACCCCGGGGATAGAAAACAGTTTCTCCACATAAAGTGAGGAGGAGCGCGCAAGCTGGAAGGAACAATTTGAACATTTTGGTTCTAATCTGAGAGGAGCATTAGGACATGAGCATCCGAGACAAGGTTATTGTTGTCACCGGGGCAGCCCGCGGAATCGGGCAGGAATACGCGCGGAGCTTCGCCGCTGCCGGAGCCCGGATTGTGGCCGCGGATATCAGCGACTGCTCGACTACTCTTGATCTGGTCAAGAAGGCGGGCGCTGAGGCAATCGGCGTAAAGCTCGACGTGGGCGATGCTGCCTCTGCTATGGCAATGGCGCAGACCGCAACAAGCGCCTTCGGACGTGTCGATGGCCTGGTCAACAACGCGGCACTTTACGCCACGTTGCATGGCGGCCGCTTCGATACAATTACCGAAGCCGATTGGGACGCGGTCATGGCGATCAACGTGAAAGGTATCTGGAACTGCTGTAAGGCGGTTGTCCCCGCCATGAGGCACACTGGTGGAGGCAGTATCGTTAACATCTCGTCGTTGGCAGCCACCTACGGAATGCCCTTCGGCCTGCATTACACCACCTCGAAAGCCGCCGTGATTGGCCTGACCCGTGGCCTGGCACGGGAACTTGGACGAGACGGAATCCGGGTCAACGCTTTGGCGCCTGGCACCGTTTTGACCGACGCCACCCGCGAGTTCTTCGGCCAGAAATTCGACAAGGCCGTAGAAAGGATCCGAACCGATCAGACCATCCAGCGCAATCTCATGCCGGCCGATCTGGTCGGCACCGTCGTGTGGCTGCTCTCGGACGCCAGCGCGTTCGTCACCGGACAGACCATCTCGGTCGACGGCGGGACGGTGATGCACTAACAGTGCAGGTGCGCTTCAACCGGATTATCCGCGCCTCAAGGGACCGTCGGAAATGATGTCTGTGACGCGTGAGTTGGCTGCCGTTCTGGCAGCGGCCACCTATGCGGACTTGCCTTCGCAAACACTCGAAGACACGCATCGTTCCATTCTGGACTGGCTCGGTTCGGCGTTAGCCGGATCCGTGGAGGTACCGGCGCATCTGATGCAGATGGTGGTCGCACGGCTGGGAGCGTCGAGCGAGGCCACGGTATTTGCGGCAGGCCCTCATCAGCGGCAGCGGCCGCCCTGGCAAACGGGGTTGCGTCCCACATCCTCGAACTCGATGACGTCCATAAAGGATCGACCTTGCATGCCGCAGCGCCGGTCATTTCGGCGGCGCTGGCGGTGGCCGAACGCGAGCACGCGGATGGGCGTTCTTTTCTCGCTGCCGTCGCTCTCGGTTATGAGGCCGCGTTTCGCATCGGTGAAGCAGTCAACCCTAGCCACTACCGCTTCTGGCATCCCACGGGAACCGTCGCTACTTTCGGCGCGGCGGTGGCCGCTGGCTCGCTCATGAAGTTAACGTCCGAGCAAATGCTCCATGCTCTGGGGAGTGCCGGTACTCAGGCGGCGGGACTCTGGGAGTTCAACGCGGACGGTGCGATGAGTAAGCATCTCCATCCTGGCAAAGCTTCGTTCAACGGCATCCTGTCGGCTGACCTCGCGCGGGTAGGATTTAGTGGCGCAACCCGAATTCTCGAAGGCGATCGGGGATTCTTTCGCGCCATGAGCACGTCGCACGACCCGACGCGCATTACCGACGGCTTGGGCCGTGCATGGAAGATCAGCGAAAATTGCTATAAGCTACATTCTTGCTGCGGACACACCCATACCGCTATCGATGTCGCTCTTGATCTTCGATTGAAACAGAAATGGTCGGCCGAGGATGTCTTGGCGAAGGTCACCGGTATCCACATTGAGACCTACGGCCCTGGCTACGAAATCGTTAAGGGATTGAAGCCACGTTCGCCGTTTCAGGCGAAGTTCAGTATCGCGTACTGCGTTGCCGCAGGGTTGCTCGAAGGCCGCGTGGGGCTGGACCAATTTTCTCCGGAACGATTCATGACGGACGGTGTACGCGACGCCGCGATCGCCGTCCTGCTAGGACGCACCCGAGTGACGGTCGAAGACGACCTAACCCGGAGATACCCGTTGGCTTGGCCAGTGCGCCTCACGCTGACGCTCCGCGATCGGTCGGTGCTTTGTGGAACCAGCGATTACCCTCGCGGCAATCCGGAAAACCCGGTATCCACCGGCGAGTTGGAAAACAAATTCTTGATATTAGTGGAGTCTCGCTTTGGAATTGGCACCGCTAACGATGCGCTGCAGGCGGCGCATGCGCTGGACGGCTGCAGAGATATGGCGGAACTCTTCCGTAGTATCTTGCCTGCGCCATTCAATAAGTTCCCAACGGATGTATGACAGATATTAATCCACGGTTTAGTCACTTTCAGGAGTACCGCCAAGCCATCCGGGACCTTTGCGCTCAGTTCGGCAGCAAATACTGGCAGGCAGTCGAAGAACGCGCCTCCTATCCAGAAGCGTTTGTGAAGTCCCTGACCGACGCTGGCTGGCTGGCTGCGTTAATTCCCGAGCAGTATGGGGGCGGTGGTTTGGGTGTCGAAGAGGCATCGGTCATTTTGGAGGAGATCAACCGCTCGGGTGCCAACTCTGGCGCCTGCCACGCTCAAGTATACATCATGGGCACGCTCCTGCGGCATGGCTCCGACGAGCAAAAACAGAAATATCTCCCGGCTATTGCGTCGGGCGAACTGCGATTGCAGTCGTTTGCCGTGACCGAGCCGACGACCGGAACCGACACAACCAAGACAAGAACGTTTGCCGCACGAAACGGCGACCGCTACGTCGTGAGCGGCCAAAAAATCTGGATTTCGCGAATCCAGCACTCCGATCTGATGCTGCTTCTGGCGCGCACCACACCATTGCAGGACGTCAAAGGGAAGACCGATGGGCTCTCCATCTTTCTTGTCGATCTGCGTGACAGCGAACGCAAGGGACTGACTGTGCGCCCGATCCGCAACATGGTCAATCATGAGACTAATGAGGTCTTCTTCGATAACTTCGAAATTCCCGCGCAGAACTTGATCGGCGAAGAGGGGAGTGGTTTTCGTTACATCCTACACGGGATGAATGCAGAACGGATTCTGATCGCCGCCGAATGCGTTGGCGACGGATACTGGTTCATCGACAAGGCCCGCAACTACGCGAATGAGCGGATCGTCTTCGACCGTCCGATCGGAAAGAATCAGGGCATCCAGTTCCCTATCGCAAATGCGTACGCGCACATCCGCGCCGCCGACTTGATGCGTTATGAAGGCGCACGGCTGTTTGACTCAGCCCAGCCATGCGGTGCCGAAGCCAACCTCGCCAAACTGCTGGCCGCTGATGCCTCGTGGGAGGCCGCAAACGTCTGCCTGCAAACGTTCGGTGGGTTTGGCTTTGCTGCTGAATATGACGTGGAGCGCAAATTCCGCGAGACGCGACTGTACCAGGTCGCGCCCGTCTCAACAAATCTCATTCTTTCGTATGTCGCAGAACACGTATTGGGGATGCCCCGATCCTTTTGACAGGAGCGTTCAGACATTCATGCAAGCTGATCCGATCCTCCCGTTGAGCGGCATTCACGTTGTGGCGCTGGAACAAGCAGTGGCAGCTCCATTTTGCTCCCGCCAGCTTGCAGATTTTGGGGCGGACGTCATCAAAGTCGAACGGCCGGATGGCGGCGATTTCTCAAGGGCCTACGACGGCGCGTTGAATGGGCTGTCAGCCTACTTTGCCTGGCTGAATCGTGGCAAGCGGAGCATCACTCTCGACCTGAAGCAGTCCCCGGATCACGACGTCTTTGCAACGCTGCTTGAGCGCGCGGATGTGTTCATCCACAATCTCGCGCCTAGCGCAGTCAAACGGCTGGGATTTAGCTACGAGCGAATCGCTAAGAGCCATCCACGGCTTATCTGGTGCGCGATCTCTGGGTACGGCCCCGATGGTCCCTATCGCGACAAGAAGGCGTACGACCTCTTGGTGCAGGCTGAATCAGGCGTTGTGAGCTTGACTGGTACGGCCGAGGCACCGGCAAAGGTCGGCATTTCGGTCGCCGACATTGGGGCTGGCTTATACGGCTATTCCTCGATTCTGGCGGCTCTGATCAATCGCGCAAAAACTGGAAAGGGCGAACGCATCGAGATTTCGATGCTCGAATGTCTTACGGAATGGATGATGCCGCCGCTCTACGCCTGGCGGGGGACAGGCCGAGCTCCCGAGCGAGCCGGCGTCCGCCACAACATGGTCGTCCCTTATGGCGCATACGCATGTGCTGATGGTGTCGTCTATTTTTCTGTCCAGAACGAACGCGAGTGGCGGCGCTTCTGCGGTGCGATACTGGCGATCCCAGCGCTCGCCGCCGATGATCGATTTGCTAGCAACGAGAAGCGAGTGCGCAATCGCGTCGAGCTTGAGAGGTTAATCGAAGAGCGTTTTAGTTCCCGCACGCGATCGGAATTGCTGCGGATGCTCGACCAAGCTGGTATCGCAAATAGTCAAATGAATGATCTGGCCGGTGTGGCGCACCATCCCCAGCTCGCTGCGCGCCAGCGCTGGGTTGATGTGGACTCGCCCGTAGGCCCGATTCCGGCACTGATACCCCCGCACAATCTCAAACACGCCCCCGCCCGAATGGACGCAGTACCCGCGCTGGGCGAACACACCCAAGAGATTCTGGCCGAGCTCGGCCTTCGGAGCACCAAATGATTCCGGCTCATGCAGCAGGCACGATTCCCGTTCGGCTGGAACGCAGCATGTTGTTTGTTCCGGCCTCACGCTGGCCGGTGATCGAAAAGGCCGCGGCGAGTGCTGCCGACGTTGTGTGTATTGACCTGGAAGACTCCGTCGCGATGAACGAGAAAGCATCCAGCAGGGCAAACGTGATTCGGGCACTCAAGGAACTCGATTTCGGCCGGCGAGTGAGGATGTTCCGCATCAACGACCTCGAAACCCCGTTTGCGTATCGCGATTTGATCGAGATCGTGGAGGCAGCCGGACAGCAGATTGATCTGGTCATGCTCCCGAAAGCTAATTCGCCGGCAGATATCGCCTTCACCGACAAGCTGCTCACCCAGATTGAGGCTCATTGTGTTCTTTCGCGCCGGATCGGGATGGAGGCGCAAATTGAAACGGCTGCGGGCTTTCTAGCCATCCGCGAGATCGCCCGGTCATCGCCCCGTCTCGAAGCCTTAATCTTTGGCCCAGGCGATTATGCCGCATCTATGCAGATGCCGTCGGGGAGCGTCGGTGAATTTGATCGCCACGACGAAATGTATCCGGGCCATCGGTGGCATGCGGTGATGCATTCGATAGTCGCTGCAGCGCGAGCCAACGGTTTGCGTTGCGTGGATGGTCCGTATGCCGCTTATGAAGATTCGACAGGCTTGGAACGAGCCTGCAACATCGCGTCAGCGATGGGATTCGACGGAAAACAGTGTATCCATCCCAACCAACTCGCGGTGGCAAATGCAATCTTCACTCCGGCGGCTCAGGATGCTGCCCACGCCGAACAAGTGGTTGAAGCCTATGAACGGGCGGTTGCCGAGAAGCGCGGCGTCGTCAGCCTCAACGGAAAGATGATCGACGCAGCCAGTGTACGCATGGCCAAGACAATTCTTCAAAAGCAACGGTTGATTAAGGGGCACCGGCATGAGTGATTCGAACCTGGCAAGCGGAAGATGCTATGAGGATTTCGAGCCCGGAATGGTGATTCGCCATCCGATCGGGCGGACGATCACGCCGACCGATAACACCTGGTTCACACTTCTGACAGTGAACACCAACCCCATTCACTTCGATGCGTACTATTCGGAGCAAACGGAATTTGGCAAACCGCTGGTGAACTCGACATTCACCTTGGCTCTGGTCACCGGTTTATCAGTGGCGGATGTCTCGCGCTACGCCGTCAATCTCGGCTGGGATGAGGTGCGAATGCCGGCGCCCGTCTTCGAGGGCGACACAATCTATGCCCAGACCGAAGTATTAAGCTGCCGAGAATCGAAATCCAGACCTAACATGGGCTTGGTAGGTATCAAGACAATCGGGTTCAAGCAAGATGGCACGGTCGTTATGGAGTTCAAGCGAACAATCCTGGTCTACAAGCAAGGGCGCGCGCCTCAGTTGCCGACTCCGATTCCGAAGAAATGAGCGGAGGAGAAATTTTGACTGGATAGCATGGCCCGAAGATAGGAAACCAGAGCGAGTGAATGTTCTCGACGTCTCCGCGCGTGATGGGCTGCAAAATGAACTCCAGCCCGTTTCGACTGCGGACAAGTTTGCGCTCATCGAGAAACTGGTGCTAGCCGGAGTGACGGACATCCAGGCGACCAGTTTTGTCCACCCGAAATGGGTGCCGCAGATGGCGGACGCGGAGGCGCTGGCGGCGCGCTTTGGAGAGTTTCCCGGTGTGCGCTTCTCGGCTTTGGTGCCAAACATGAAGGGCGTGCCGTAGCCGCCGGTGTCGGCTATCTGCAGTTCGTCCTCTCCGCCAGCGACAGCTTCAATCGCAAGAACCTGAACCGTACCCTACCAGAATCTCTAGACCTGCTCAGTGAAGTGACCCAGGCCGCGGAGCGCGAGGTTATTTGTAAACATAAATCCCTTCCTGCAAACAAATATTGCACTCGGAAGCGTGCTTTGTGATGATGCAATCCAGCAAACTCTTGTAGTGCTCCCGCTAATTTCCTTTTGTCTGAAGGTTCTCGGAGTGAGCAGCGCTTGCTCATTCGTGGAATTCGCGGCGGGGACGAAATATTGCTTGGTGTCTTTGGCGTCTGTTTGAAGCCAAAATTGGTGCTATTGTTGAAAGGAGCGAGACCGTAGAAATCGCCAATATCGATGCGAGTTTCGTGCATATTACTGGAAGATGGTAGGATACGAAAGGCGACTGGGCGAGTATTCCACCGTTCTCCATCCCTTGAGGGTCATGATTCAGCGATAGCACAAGGTTGAAGGATCGCGCTGCTGCATCGCGCTTTGTGACGGAGAAATAGTTTATCCGGTGTCACTTCTGGTGTCACTTGCATTGGCGAATCTGGGCCGAACGAGGCCGAGTCAGTCGCTTCGAGATTTTCGCATCTCACTGAAATAGCACGTCTTGACGCACTGAGGCGATCCCCGACGCAATGCTCCAATGGCTTAAAAGGCCGCTGCTCTACCACTGAGCTACGCCCCTAACTCTGATTGTTTAATGCGCGCGCAACAGTCTACCACGCTCATGCGCAGTGGTCTTCGTTCACTGGTTTGATTGTCGCTTTATTTGACAGAAGTGCTGGGCTCGGATATTCTCGATGACTCGGAATCGATTGCGAGGGAGTACTGATGGCTCAAGGCACGCCCGTAAAGCACAAGAAGAAGACGAAATCGGTTCTCAAGAACATTCGCCAGGCCGAAGGCCGGGCGGCGGTGAATCGCATGAACCGGACGCGCGTTCGCACCGCGATTCGCCGGATGCGCACCGCGCTCTCCGCGGGCGATGCGGCGGCCGCGGAAAAATTGGCGAGCCCGACATTTTCCGAACTCGACAAAGCGATTCGCAAACGCACGCTTTCAGAAAATACGGCGAACCGATACAAGTCACGCCTGACGCTGGCATTGAATGGATTGAGAGCAAAAAAGGCGTAACCACAAGAGTCCCTGTTGAGAGGAAGTCACGCGTCATTCTGAGGGCCATCTAGTGGCCCTAGGAATCTCTCTCTTCCTTGTCATTCTCACGAAGAGGGATTCTTCGCTTCGCTCAGAATGACGATAGCGGCGAGTTTGTCACCAAGCTCCTAAAGATTTGAAAGGCGCCCCGGAAGTTGGGGCTTTTTTTTGTTATAGACAGCTTGAAAATCGAGCGCACCGGACGGCAATTAGAAGAGCGTTTACACAACGCTGGATGAAGAGGTGAGGCCCGTGATGAGGAATTCCATGAGGGCGCGCGGGTTGGGATGGGAGGATTTGAGCTGGCTATCAGCTTCACCGAGAGCCACTAATCCTGCAACGAGTTGAGTCCTGGAAACGCGATGGGCATTGCGCACGGCGGATTCGGCAGCAGGAGCGCGCATTCCCAGCATGCGAGCCGCCTGAAACCCGCTGGTATGCTCCGGCAGCTCGCGGGCTTCGATAAGTTTGCGATAGGCCCACGCGAGCGCTCCGACGATGGCGATAGGCTCCTCGCCTTCGCGTAGGAGGTTGTCAAGGAAAGTCAGGGCGGAATCGCGCCGGCGGCTGGCGAGCATGTCGGCAAGCTGCCAGACATCGTTCTTGCGCGCAGCGACGACAAGAGTGCGAACGTCGGCGGTTTTGATCGGCCCGCGTCCACGAGCATATGCCGCGAGCTTTTCGATCTCGATATGCATGCGAGCAGGCTCGCTATTGAGAATATCCGCCAGTAGCGCGGCGGCATCGCGATCGATTTCCGAGCCGAGGTCTTTCGCCATCTGGACGGCGAGCGATACGGCGGATTCCCCGCCGATCGTCAACTCAACGAGAAGCGCTTTTTCGGAGAGAAGCTTGAAGAAACGCTGGCGGCGGTCCAACTGCGCGGTTTCGATGAGAAGAACCGTGAACGGCGCGGGAGACTCGAGATACTTGCCCAGCGCCGCGACGATTTCTTCCCGCGTATCGTCGTCCAATTTTTCAAGAGACTCCGCACCTTCGACGACGATCAGCTGTTGCGCGGAAAGCATGGGCATAGTCTGCGCTCGCCCCAAGACTTCATCCCAGCCCCCGCCTTCGGCCGGAATGCGCGCCAGGGCCCAATCGCGGGCAGCTTCGGGAACGCACACATCGATGATTTTCTTGCGGCACAGCTCGCGCAAGTAGATATCCGTGCCGAGAAGCACGATGGCGGGAACCGCTTTGCCGCGAGCCAGGCGATCGAGAAGCTTTTCAGGGGTAAGTTCAGGCATCGACGGCTCGGGCCTCGCTTGCGGCTGTTCGACATCGACCACCGGCGATCTCAACTACGGCGATACAGCCTGACCGCCCTGCGATCAACGTGAGCGACACCAGCGATGATCGCGGAGGCGGCATCAGAAATTCTCCATGACGTTTGAAACGAGGTGCGAGGCGAAATCGCGCGCCATCCTCTCGAGCGCCGGGCTTTCCTCCTGAAAAAAACTCTTCACATCGGTCGAAATCTGATACTGCTGCCGAAAAACTACGTCCTTGTTTTCGTAGACCGGCTTCCGTGTTTTCGAGTCCACGAGCGACACGCGGGCATGCACGGTGACGAGCATGGTGGTCACTTCGCCGGAATTGGCGTTAAAGAGAATGGGATTCGCTTCGATCGAAAGTATTTCTCCGTAGAGAACGCCGTCCGCCGAATCAACGTTTTGCACGACGCGATATTTCGTTCGCGAGATGAATTCGCGGATTACGGCCTGCGTGAAGACTTGCTCGATACGGTATTGAGTGGTGTCGTTCTTAAATGCGGGGATTGCGATGTCTTTCCATTCGGACGGGAGGGTGGACGCGCGCCCAGCCACGTGATAGCCGCAAGCGGAAATCGAAAGAGTCACGAGGCAAGTGAGAATCGCAAACCCCAATTTCATACTTAAATGGAAGAGAGATCGGGAGTGAGAATTCCGACCCGCGCGCCAGACCGCGCTCCGAGGCCTAAACCAGAGATTGCGCAAGAAGTTCCTCCGCGATGCGAACCGCGTTGACCGCGGAGAGGCGCAGGTTATCCGCGACGCCCCACAGCCACACGCCGGAACGAACGCTGGGATCCGGTTCGATTCGTGCAATATGAATGTCGTTTTCGCCTGCAACGCTAGCATTCGTTGGCGCGGCGTCTCCATCGGCGTTGATCTTCATCCCGAGAGATGCCAGGGCGCCATGAATCTTCTCGGAGGTCACGGGCGAACGGAACTCCGCATACGCCGTGAAAGCATACCCATAAAACACGGGCGCTTGCACCAACTGAATGGCAGGTACGGGCGCACGCCCGTCCAGGTAATGCGCCACATCGCGTGCAACCGATGAACGCATTTCCCCGAGGCTGACCTTTGAAGATTCGCCGTAGCGCGAAAGAAGATTGAAGGCCACCTGCGCGTCGAACACAGGCTTCGCAATGTCGCGGAAAGATAACAGGCTCGCCGTCTGGCTCTCGAGCTCGTCCACACCGGGTCGATCGCGCTCCGACACGGGAGGGAACAAGAGAATCAGGAGACGTTCGGACAGAAACTCAGAGAATCCCGCCGCAAGCGAGCAGGTGATGATCACGGAGGCCGCAGGCGAAGAATATCGTAGCGTCTGGTCCGGTCCGTTGGCGCTGGGGCGCGGAGGAAGGAGCGACGTCAGCGAGGGAATCCAAGTTTGCGTGCGGACCGAGCGGGAAGCTGCACCCGTGAGATCAATTACCGTCGCACCAGAACGCTGCGCGGAAGCCATGTTCCGTTCCGCATCCGCCACGCTGCCAGCGAAAAAGACGTAGCGCGCGTGTTCGAAACTCTCTTCCTGGAGCGCGCGGATGAACGTCGGCTCGCCAGCTGCCTCCGTTAGCGTGCCTGCCAGCTCGCCTTCATCCAGAAGAATGATTTCGTCCGCCGGAAAGTTGCGGTCCTCGAGGACCTCTTTCAATTCTTTTCCGCGAAGCGACGCAGCACCGACGATGGCTACGCGATTCAGATCGTGGGGAGCGGCTGGCATGGTTCAGGCAGGACGCGCCGCGAGACGATGCCGCACCACGCGCACGACGTAGAAGACGGCGCCGTGGGCGACGTACGCGCTGGCTATCAGAAGCAATGTGATCTGCGAAAAATAAACGATCGCGCCAAGAAGGGCCGCCAGAAGGACCACGGCGAGGGATGGACGGCGGCGGGTCCACTGAATATCCTTGAAACTGAAATAACGCACGCTGCTCGACATCAGGATGCCGAGAGCAACGATTAGCAAAAGCCACAGGACCGACATGACGGAGCTCTGCACTGGCCAGTTAAACGCGTGCACGACTGCAGCTACCATCCCGGCCCCAGCCGGCGTTGGCATGCCCACGAAATACCGGCTGCTGCCCGGCGCCATTCCGTGGATGTTGAAGCGCGCCAGCCGCCACGCGCAGCAGCCGACGAAGAAAAATCCGATCAGCCAACCGAGCTGCACCAAGTGGAGAGATTCCGGCGCGCGCGCGGCGGCCATGGCTCGAACGCCCCACGCGTAAGCGAGAAACGCCGGCGCAAGGCCGAAGCTGACGATATCGGCGAGCGAATCAAACTCTTTTCCAAACTCGCTATTCGTTCCCATGAGGCGCGCGACGCGGCCATCCAGGCTATCGAAGACGATAGCTAGTCCGATGGCTCCCGCAGCGCGGTCGAAATCAGTGATTTGTCCTTCATGAGTGGCGAGAACGGCGTAGTAGCCGCAAAGAAGATTTGCAACCGTGAAGATGCTGGGGAGAATGTACACGCCGCGGCGGAGACGATGGTTTCGGAGCGGACGCCGACGGTCTTCTTCGGGAGCGATGGGAGGTTCTATGGGATTGAAATCCATTTCGCCAGGATGCTTTCGCCGCCTTTCACTTTCTGCCCGCGCCGCGCGGTGACCTGGGCTTCCATCGGCAGCCAAACGTCAACGCGGGAGCCGAAGCGGATCATGCCGACGCGCTCGCCGAGAGAAACGATTTCTCCCTCTCGCTTCCAGCATAGCACGCGGCGCGCAATCGCCCCGGCGATTTGTTTGAAGACCATGGCGCCCTGGGACGAGTCGATGGAAATGACGTTCTGTTCGTTCTCGCGCGAGGCAGAAGACCGGAAAGCCGCATAAAATTTTCCGGGGCGATATACGACACTCGTTACGCGACCGGCCACCGGGGCGCGCTGGACGTGAACGTCCCAAACCGCGAGAAAAATGGTGATTCGTTGGCCCATTTTTCCGTCGAGCAATTCGTCGATGATCTCCATGACGTGGCCATCCGCAGGCGAGACGACCGCCCCGGGCTCGGACGGGATGACGCGGTCTGGATCCCGGAAGAAGTAAAGCACGAAAAGGCCGAGGAAAATCAGGATGCCGCCGGCCCATTTCCATCCGGGGATCAGCGCCGCGAGGCCGAGAACAAGGGGCGGGATGGAAAATTTGTACGCTTCTTTAACCATTACTAGGTTCCCTGTCTAGCAAGCGGAAAATGACCGAGAATGCGTTTCTCGCACGAGACCGGCATGCCGCCCTCAAGGATGGCGCTACATGACCCCCGCAGCCTGCTAGATTGTCCGACGCGACAACTAAAGGTGGTTCGCACAGCTTACAGCTTGTTTGCTGCCCTTGCGACGCCGATGAAATCATTGTTGGGGGCGGCGTGCCTGGATACACCAGCATTGTACGACAGAAACCTTGGCGCTAGCTGGCGGCTAACGGCGCGCCAGACTATGCTGGTGACGCGCGACGATCAATTCC
Source organism: Candidatus Acidiferrales bacterium (assembly GCA_050747005.1). Classification (GTDB taxonomy): domain Bacteria; phylum Acidobacteriota; class Terriglobia; order Acidiferrales; family UBA7541; genus Palsa-295. Next base: position 1,692 of record JBOGNE010000030.1, on the reverse strand, counting down.
ATTCGGTCTCTCAAGCGGAGTTTCATTTTCTTGAGATCGACTTCGAGCGCCATATCTTCCGAATTGTGGTAAGGAGTTCTCAGAATTTCTTCTAGCTGGGATGCGCAGCGGGAGTGTTCATCTTCGAGGTGCCGGTATTCCGGGTCGTTGGCCAATAGGGACTGCCGGACATCGTCTGCCGTAATCGGCATACGTTCCCTCCTGGGTTGGAGCAGCGGTCACGTGATTGTAAGCATTATCACAAAGCGGGTGTGAAAACCAATAGAGCGTTAACCAAGGCGTGCGGCGAGCAGGACGGCGTCTTCCACCGGCGAGGCGTAATAACTAGGCCGCCGGCCAGCGATCTGGAAATTGTGGCGATCATAAAAGCGGAGAGCAATCGAGTTTGAAGCGCGAACCTCGATAAAAACGTTTCCGGCATTAAACGACTTTCCCCAATTGAAAACTTCGGACAGGAGCGATGTGCCGATGCCACGGCTGCGCGCGGCCGGCAACACGGCAAAATTTAGAATCTCCAGATCGCTCGCGACCGGACGCGCAACCAGGAAGCCCGCGACCTCTGAAGCTTCTTCGGCTACCCACGCAGACATTTCGCTGCCGTCGGCCCGTGCGTAATCCTGGGAAGTCCACTGTGCGATTTCAAGGCACGAGGATTGAATTGCGAGCACAGCGTCGATATCGGACCGCGCGAGGCGCCGGATAATCATTTGAGTTCTACCACGAGTATAGCGTGAAGAACTTTGTTACATCATGACGTCCGATTCAACGGCGATCGCGGAGCAGGCAGTGAGACGGTGTGCGGGACAGAAGGTGTAACAAAATCTTAATCTTTGAGAGCGACACGAGCGAATAATGATTGACATCACTGCGAGTGCTTGCTAATTTTTGCGGGAAGTAATTTTCCCGCACGAAAAATTGGAGGCACCGCAACCCGGCACCATGGCGTTCGTCGCGAAGAAAATTTTCCTCACCAAGGGAGTCGGAAAACACCGCGAGCGCCTGTCGAGCTTCGAGCTCGCCCTGCGGAATGCGGGAATCGCCGCGTGCAATATCGTTCGCGTCTCCTCGATCTTTCCTCCTCATTGCAAACTGATCTCGCGCAGCGAAGGGCTGAAGCATTTGAAGCCCGGACAAGTTGCGTTCACCGTGATCAGCGAAAATCAAACTCGCGAGCCGCACCGCTTGATCGCCGCCGGCGTGGGATTAGCGCTTCCAGGCGACAAGTCCATGTTCGGATATTTATCGGAGCACCACTCGTTCGGCGAGAGCGAAGAGATTGCGGGCGAGTATACCGAAGAGTTGGCGGCAGAAATGCTCGCGACGACGCTGAACGTGGAATTCGATCCGGATTTGTCGTGGGACGAGAAAAAAGAGGTTTACCGGATCTCGAACAAAATCGTGCGCACGATGAACATCACGCAATCGGCGGTGGGCGATAAGCGCGGATTGTGGACCACGGTGCTGGCCGCGGCGATTCTTCTCGGTGACGACGACTAGTGTCGCGTAACCGAAGAAAGTGACACAGGGATGCGTTTCCTCGGGTTGGTGTAAGTCCAGCGAAAGGGCTGGGCGGTGCGGTTGTATTGGCGAATGTAGGTGACGATTTTGTGCACCAAGTCCGGGACCGAATGGAAGACGCCGCGGCGGATGCAGTCGCGGGTGATCATTCCCAGCCAGATCTCCACCTGGTTC